>DAOOJE010000007.1:0-114983 GCA_035384965.1 Thermoanaerobaculaceae bacterium | reverse complement strand
CCTATCACGCTCCTAACGCTCAGCCTTCCAGTCACGGTGACGGAGCCCTGCACCCAAACAGCGGGGCGGGCCTTGCGGCCCGCCCCGAAATTGCCTGCAGTGCACCGAGCCTACAAGAGCTCGCGCCACCACTGGACGTTCACCGGCGTGGAGGTTTCGATGGGCATCCGGAGGTTCGTGCGCACGAAGTGTGCCCGCCCGTTGGCGCCGGCGAAGGAATGCGCCGCCAGCGGCACGTCCCCGCCCACGGCCAGACCCGAGGCCGCACCCTGGCCGGCGTCCGCGATCTCGATTTCGGGCGCGTTGAGCGTCGACGGGTTGAAGTACACGTACACCACGTACGCGTGGCCGATGCACTCGCCCTCGATCGGGTCGGGGTCGAAGACCAGGAACGCCGCCACGGCCGGACCGGTCGGGTTTTGCGTCGGCGTGAAGATCAGCGGGTACGCGGTCGCTTGCGTGCGCAGCCCCAGCGTCCGGATCGTGTTGCCCTCGGCGTCCTTGTACGCCAGTCCGCCGAGCGGGAACGAGTGGATCGACGCCGGACCCGAGGTCGTCCCGGTGTCGCCCGACATCGGCCGGCTCACGAGGAAGATGCGGGGGACGAAGTTGCCCTCGGTGCCGATGTTCGGACCCGAGACGTTGCTGCTCTTCTCGTAGAACGAGCCGGAAATAAGGGCCATGAGGTTGTACTCGGCGGTCGTCACGGGGTAGCCCGCGATCGGCGTGTTGAAGTAGAACGGCTGGCCCACGAGCTTGTTTTCGGGGTCGGGCAGCTTCGAGATGTCCCAGCGGCCGGCGTTTGCGGGCCGGATGATCCAGAGCTGCCCGTGCAGATCCGGTTGCAGTGCCTCGTCGACGATGTTGTCCGGCATGAAGCTCTCGGAGGCACGGTCCCAGATCGTGGAGGGCGCGAACGCCTGGTTGCGCACGAACGGCGCCGGCGAGCTGATGTGGGTGAGGGTGTACGGCGCCTCGGTATTGGTGTTGTTCTTTTTCAGATTACCGGTCAGCGGATCGAGCCGGTAGAAGTAGGCATCCTGGTTCTCGGTGCCCGGCGCGTACGGGACATAGCCGTTGCCGGCCACCAGTTCGAAGTCCTTCTGGCGGGACGACACTCCGAGCGCCGGGATGTTCCAGGTCTCGCCGAGCGTCGCCAGCAGCGGGATCTTCTGGACCGCCGGGGCCGTGACCGCCGTGCCGGTCCGGCTCCACAGCACCTTGACTGGCGGGGGATCCGCCGTGGCGCCGTAGCCGTAGTTGGGGTCGGCCTGCTCACCGTCACCAGTGGTGTTGCCGTCGCCGTCCACGTCGCGCGCCGGGCTCGGATGCGTGATGTCGATGGCGTGCAGCGACCTGCCGCCGGGACCGAGCCCGATGTAGAGCACGGTTCTGAAGTCCCCGAGATCGCTGTCGTAGACGTCGGCGAAGCGCGGCGAGCTGGCCACGCCGTACAGGTGGTTTTCGGTGTCGAGGTCCTGGCCCGTCGGGCGCTTCTCCGGTTCCGCCGTGTACTGTTGGTACAAGCGAACCTGGTTCTCGAGGAGGTCCGGGGGAATCAGGGCCAGGATTTCCGCCCCGTCTCGCATGTCGAACGCGTGGAGCATGCCGTCCGAAGCCCCGAGCCAGGCCAGGGTGTGACGGCGCCCATAGGTCTGCTCGAACGTCTGGTGTCCGAGACCGGCTTCCCACTTGTCGGGGGCCGCCACGATGGCCGGAGTCGAGTTGATCACCGCGCCAAGGAGCCAGGGCCGCAGCGCCGAACTCGACGTGTCGCCGGTCCCGCCGTGGATGAAATCGATGATCTCGGCGGTGAGACCGCAATTGTTGCACAAGGCGTTGAGATCGGAGAGTTTGGAGACCTCGATCGGAATCGGATCGAACGGCCCGGTGCCGCTCGGATCCCAGGTGTAGATTCGGCGGGCGAAGCCGTTGTTCGGCCCCCTGGCGTCCTTGCCCGTGAGGAGGACCTCGCCCGCATCCCACAGCAGCGGGTAGGTGTCGGGCGGGCCACAGAGCCTGTCGGTCATGCCGCTCGCCGGGTCGAGCGGCTCGCACACGGCGCCGTTGCTGCAGTCGGCGTCGCTTTCGCACTTGTTGGGTTTCGCCACGTCGTAGGCATACACGTGTCCGTACCACCCCGGGAACTGGGAGGAGGCGATCAGTCCCACGCCTGCCGAGAGCCCGGAAACGGTGCCGATCGTCGGGCCGGAGGTCGTGTAGTCGCCGGGGGCGGTGTTCCTCGCGATGGTCTTCAAGGCTTCCGCAAGCGCCACCGCGCTCTGCGCGAAGTAGGCGTAGTGGCCCCGGCACGGCCGCCTCCCGCCGTCGGCGCAGGCATCGGGTCCGCGCTCGCAGTACGGATTGGTCGGGTCGGCGGCGTTGTCGAACGGACGAGCCGCGGCGGCGGCGTCCTCGTCGCTCAAGGTGGGATCCGGCAGGCGTTCGTCGGCGGCCGTGTCCATCCCGCTGTCGATCGCCGCCGCGTCGGTCCGGCCCCGGTACGCGGTGTGGTTGAGCTCGCACGGGCTCACGAGTTCGGAGATGCCGATGACCCAGGTGCGCAGCTTGAGGTGGTAGTTGTCGGTTCCCACCTTCATCGCCCAGCCTTCGGCCGCCGCGCCCGCCGGATACTGACGGAAGTTGTCCGGGCAGCTGTCGAGCGAGGGCCCGGCATCCGGACAGCCGGGATCCCTGTTCACGACGCACGGCAGACAGGGGTCCTTCCAGTTCTTGTTGTCTCGGTTACCGACGTTCGACACGCCGTCGGTCACCAGGATGTTGCCGTAGATGCGATTGCAAAACAGTTTGCTGTCGGGGGGGAGCGTCAGCGAGGTCGACCCGTCGAGCGGGTAGGGGATGAAATCGCCAACCGTAGAGGCCGCCGTCCCGACTGCCGTGGCCTTCATGAGACCGTTCGCGAACTCGAGGCCGTTCTTGGAAGGCGTAGCCTCGTAGGCGTCGGACCCTCCGGCCGCCCGCGGCCGGAGGAAGGCGAGGATCTTCGTGACGTCGTCGGAATCCGTGGTGTCACACACCTGCACGAGCTGGACCGTCCTCGCGTCGTCGACGATGATGTTGGTCGAGTAAGCGACGAGCCCCCAGTTGATCTCCTCCCTGGTGTCCTCGATGACCCGGAACGGCTGCAGCGTCTCCGCCCCGCTGCCGATGAGCGGGCGGCCGGAAGCGTCGATCACCGGATCGGCGAGCGGAGGCCCGGGATCTGGTACCGCCGTCGCGGTCTCCAGGGTCCAGGTCTTGGTCCACCGCTGCTTGTAGATGGTCTCTCCCTGCCAGTAGAAGCCGGCCGGCTCGGTCCCGTCCGGCACCGCCACGCGCTGCCACGGCGTGACGCTCACCGTGCCGGCCGACCAGCTGGCGCTCAACGGCCCCAGCGTCGCCGGCGGCTCCCACGGGGTGATGACCTCGAGGTCGCTGCCCAGCACGTTCTTCACCACGGCCATCCGGCTGGGCAGGTGCTGCTCGACGGTCAGCGTGTAGGTCCACCGCTTGCAGCCGAAGCTTCCGGGGGCCGCAAGCAGCACGCCCGCGTTGGAGAGCCCGTACGTGGCCTTGGTCCGCGTCGGGGTGGGAGTGCGAGTCGCGGTCGGCGTCGCGGTGGCGGTCGAAGTCGCGGTTCTGGTCGCGGTCGGCGTGCGCGTCACGGTCGGCGTCGCGGTCGGAGGCGGAGTGGGGGTCCGTGTGCGGGTGGCGGTTGGCGGCGACGTCGGGGTGATCGTCCGGGTGCTGGTGGGCGTCCCGGTTCGGGTCCGGGTGGGAGTCGGCTGGGTGTTGGTCCGCGTCGGGGTCCGGGTGATCGTCCGGGTGCTGGTGGGCGTCCCGGTTCGGGTCCGGGTGGGGGTCGGCTGGGTGTTGGTCCGCGTCGGGGTGATGGTGGGCGTCCGGGTGATCGTGGGTGTCCGGGTGATCGTGGGCGTCCGGGTGATCGTGGGCGTGCGGGTGATCGTGGGCGTGCGGGTGATCGTGCGCGTTGGAGTGATCGTGCGCGTTGGAGTGATCGTCCGGGTCGCCGTCCTGGTCCTGGTCGCCGTCCTGGTCCTGGTCGCCGTCCTGGTCCTGGTCGCCGTCCTGGTCGGAGTTTGGGTCCGGGTGGGCGTCTGCGTGAACGTCGGGGTCTGTGTCGGGGTGGGCGTGGCCGTCGGGGTCGGCGTCGGGGTGGCGGTGGGCGGGGGCGAGATCGCGAAGAGGCGGTCGTTGGGCACGACCTCCCAGCTCGTCGCATCCGGCGTCCACCAGCTCAACTTGGCGAAGGCGTTGCCGCCGTTCTCGTAGTATTCGACGCGGATCGGGTACTGGACGCAGCTCTCGAGGAGGAGGTCGCCCGTCTCGCCGACCGCACTGCCGGAGTCGATCCAGGCGTTGCTCACCTGCGTCCAGGTCGGGGAGTCGTAAGGGATCTTCATGAAGATACGCATGCCGTCGTCGGAATCGGTGCGCAGCCTGTAGGTGCCGGCGTAGATCGGCTCGATGAACCCCTCCCAACGCACCGCCCACCCGTCGGGGCCGGTCAGCCCGACGCCGGACGGGTAGCCGGTGCCCCAGTTATAGTGGAGGCCGGTCCCGAGCCAGGTGGGGCCGCTTTCGGCAGTGGTCTTGCGCACCCCCAGCGGCGCCCCTCCGAACGGCTCGGGTCGGCTGCCGCCGGCCTTGTAGTACATGCCGAGAAGGCCGTCGCCCGCGGTGCCGCACTCGCACTGCGCCCGGCTCATCTCCCACCTCGCGACGGGCTGGGTGCCGGTGCTGTCCACGCCCACCGGCGAGCCGTAGACGTCCTGGATCATCGAGCCGGAGATGTCGAGCACGATGAGGAGGTTCGGCTTCACCTGCTGGGTCGTGATCTGGCGCATGAGGTCGTACTTCTCGTTGGGCTGGATCGCCGCCGCGACCCACGTCGCAACGGCCAGCGAGGCGGCGACGGGGAGCCCCGCCGCGATGCGCAACCACTTCGTGCCTCTCGGTTTCATGCCAACCTCCTCGGGGCGGGGAGCACGGCCCGAAACACCGCCTCTTCCCCGCCGTCCTGCCTCACCGGATCCCGCTCCACAACCCGGAGCCGGTGCCTCCGGAATCCTTGATGACCTGCGAGCTGCGATCCCGGAGCGAGGTGCCCCACGACAGCTCTTCCTCGAGCATCCGCACCGCCAGCACGCTCGCCCGGCCCCCGGCCACGCCCTCGCCGTCGGTGACGAACCCCACCGAGACCAGCCGTATGCGCAGGTCCGGCGCCTGGTTCGTGACCGGGTCGGTGAGGTTGCCGAGATCCTCGGGGTTGTTCCGAACATACAGCGAGTAGTACACCCTCCGGTTCGGATTGATACCGGAGGGAACCGCGAGCGGCAGCTCGCGGTTGGCGACCTCCAGACCGCCGTCCTGGAGATAGGTCCCGAGCGTCGCGGTCGTCCAGTTGTTCGGGTCGCGCCCGACCGGCGGATGCACCGGGATCGGCGGACTTGTAGCCGGACAGCTCACGGTGCTCTGGTTCTGGAGCCACGTCGTGACTTGCTGGGCAGTCGGGACCCCAAACCCGCCGAGAACCCTCTCGCCGTGGCGAAGCCCGGCCTCGGCGGCGTAGAACGCCTCCTTGCTCAGCTCCTGGCGGGAGGAGAGCCGGTCTTCCTGGGTCATGAGGTATGTCGCGACGACTCCCAGCACAGTCAGGACGAGGAGCAGGAGCACGACCGTGACCAGCGCCACACCTTGCTGTGCCCGCTTTCGGATTCTCATTCCTGCCCCCCCTAGAACCCGTCCGGAATCCGGTTCCGGAGCAACGCGTTGGCCGACACGAGGTAGCGGAGGTGGCGGTCGGGCGACGCCGGGACGTTGACTCGCGACTCGGTGAGATTGACGTGGTCCTCGGCCGGAAGCCGGCCGACCCGCGCGACCGCCAGCGGCAGCTCGGCCCCGGAGCGTCCGACGACCGTGATGCGGAACCCGATGATTCTGGTCACGTCGAACGCCGCCGCGGCGTCGTTGTGAAGGCCCTGGCACGGCACGCCCGAGGGGTCGGTGACGCAGCCGCCTGCCGCTGGTTGCGCCGCCAGGCTGTCCGTCGCCGTGTTCATGATCTGGCCGTTCGTGAAGACGTACGCGACCTGCAGGTCCTCGACGTTGGGCAGCAGCGAGGTCCAGCCCGCGGTGTTGCCGCCGCAGTTGGCGTCGGCGACCGGGTCGAAGATGCCGTTTTTCTGCTGCAGCCACCCGTCGCACACCCGGAAGGAGCGGAACGTCACTCCTCCAAGGAGGTACTTGTCGCAGTCGGTCGCCGAGCACAAATCGCGGTGTCCTCCGGGGATGTTGACCGTTTGATCGTTGGGGGAAAAAACAATCCACAAGCACGGCCGGATGTTGTGATCGACATCCTCGCACTTGGTGGGATCCGGCGCCGAGCACGAGGTGGCGTTCTGGCCGTCCTTGTAATCGGTGATTTGGCCGAAGACACTGTTTCCGTCCTCGTCGACAAAAAGGATCGGCTTGGACCAGCCCGTGCCTGCGTCGAAGCCCGTGAGCTGCTTGAACCGCGCGAGGTTGTCGTCGTCGGACGGGCACCCCAGGTCGAAAAAGAAATGGGCGTTGGCACCGCTCGTGAAGCCCGGCCAGCGGGCGCTGAGCGACGCGAACGGCTCGTCGAGTTGGCCCACGGTGATGATGTCGGTGCCGAGGTCCGCCAGCGCCGGGTTGGCCACGTTGTTGAACGACACCTGGACGCAATCGCCATCGCCCGGGCATCCGGGGAAGTCTCTGTTGCCCGGTTTCTTGCCCACGACCCAGGTCAGCACCGCCATCGGGTTTCGGACGGTGGAGAGAGGGTTGGCGTCGGTGGCCCCCCGCAGCGAGAAGGCGAGGTAGTCGGCCGCGGCGCGAGCGGTCTGCCGCGCCTCGACATCGAGCCGCTGACGCTCCGCGGCGGTGCGCATGGGGAAGAAGAGCTGCCCCACCACCATGAGGATCATCCCCAGCATCATCAGCACGACCAGCAGCTCGACCAGCGAGAACCCGGCCGCTGCCGCCGGCGGGCGGGCGTTGCGTTCAGATGCGCGCCACATACCGCACCACCCTTCCTGCCGCCACCCCGCCCACATCCGCCAGGTAGCGCCGTCCTGAGGTCTGCCGCGGAGCGGCCTCCACCGTCAGCGTCAGGCGGCCCTCGCCGCCCGGATCCACGCGGTAGCGGATCTCGAACCGGTCGTCGGAGCTGACGATGTTGGCGCCGCCCCGCCCCCAGTACACGTCACAGCCCGCTGTCGGGCCGGGCAGCGTGAAATCGGTTCCGGACGCGATGGGACAGCACGCGTGCGCGACGCCCATGGCTCGCTGCATCTGGATTTGCTCCACCACCTGCTGCGCCTTGTACGTCAGCTCGGTGCGCATCTCGGCGCCGCGGTTGACCGCGTACGCCAGCGAGAGCATCTCGAGCACCGACAGTGTCACGACGAACAGCAGAAAGAACGCGACGAGGATCTCGGCCAACGTCAGGCCGCGCTGGGCGCCCTTCGTTCTCCGGCGCCGGCCCCGTCGGGACGGCAGCAGCATCGGCAAGGTCACGGCACCCTCCTTCGCTCGACGGAGACGTTCCACAGCGGGCTCACGCGGATCTCCCACACGTTCCGGGGCTGCAGGTAACCCTCGACGGTTCTGCGGTGGGTGAAGCGCAAGGTCCTCTGGGAGGCGATCATGGCCGGCGGCGCCTGGGTCGGGTCGAGGGTGCGGCCGAGCGTGTCGCACACCAGCACGTAGCTGCCGCCCTGCTGCGGCCAGTCGCCGGCCCCCAGGGAAAGCCCGTCGAGCACCATGTACTCCGGCAGCTCGAACCGCTTCGGCATCTCCGCCAGCGGCGAGCCGGCGGCGGGCGGCACGTCGGAGGTCATGGTCACGACCCACCGCCCCGATTCCTGCCTGACGGCGACAGTGACCCTGCTGCTCGTGCCCAGCATGAGCGGCTGCGCCTGCACAATGAAGTTCCTGATCTCGTGAGCGCTCCCCTCGGCTCGCGCGCGCTGCGAGTACTGGACGACGTAGGGTATGAACATCGTTGCGATAAGCCCGATGAGCATGACCGCAATGAGAGCTTCGGCGACGGTGAAACCCGCCTGCCTGGACCCCCATCGGACGCCGGACGCACCACACACGCGCACTCCTTTTGCAAGACTTCTGCCAGACTCGCAACGTTCTATTTCGACTGTACTTGCAGGAGATCGACTCCGCTCCATGCTGCCTCCCCTGCCGCACGACGCGGGGGCTGCGACATTCGGGAACACCCCTTCCGGCCGGGTCGGCGGGGTGGCCCGCTCGGCGAGAGCCCACTCCTGCCTTCCCTCCGCGCTGCGACACCCTCATTCTACCGCACAGAGCCAGGCCTGGAGGTGGCGGCTCTCCAGGCAGTGCAGGGAGAGGGGGTGGTCGGGCGCCGCCCCGCGCCGCTCGAGCACGCGGACCCGCCGGCCGACGTCGAGCGCTGCGGCCTGCAGCGCCCCCAGCAGGCCCGCCTCGTCGACGAGGGCGGAGCACGAGCAGCTCAGCAGCAGCCCACCGGGCGCGGAAAGCCGCAGTGCCTGGAGGTTGATGTCGCGGTAGCCACGCAGGCCGGCTGCGAGGTCTTCTCGCCGCCGCACGAACGCCGGCGGGTCCACGACCACGAGGTCGAACCGCGCCCCGGCCACCACCATCCGGCGGGTTTCGGCGAAGGCGTCGGCGCACACGAACCCTGTCTCCTCGGCAACGAGGCCGTTGAGGCGGTAGCTCGCCCGCGCCAGCGCCAGGGCGGAGGCCGACTCGTCGACGTTGACGGCCTGCCGCGCCCCCGCCATCAGGGCGGCCACCGCAAAGCCACCGCTGTAGGAAAAGAGGTTGAGCAGCGACCGCCCCGCCGCAAGAGCGGCGACCCTCGCCCGGTTGTCCCTCTGGTCGAGGAAGAACCCAGTCTTTTGCCCGCCGCGCAGGTCCACGGCGTGGAGGACGCTGCCCTCGCGGATCGTGACCGGCTCGGCGGGGATCTCGCCCACCAGCGCCCGCACGGGGCTTCCCCGCACCGTGCCGCCGCGGTGGAGCACCACCGTCGCGCCGAGCTGGCGGGTGAGGAACGCCGCCAGCCAGGGCAGGTACGGCTCCCAGAACGGCTCGAACGTCTCGATCACCGCCGCCTGTCCGTAGCGGTCGATGACCAGTCCCGGCAGGTGGTCGCCTTCGGCGTGCACGAGCCGCCAGGCGTCGCTCGCGATGCCGAGGCGCCGCCGCAACGCCAGCGCTGCCTCCATCCGAGCCTGGAGCTCGGCCTCGTCCCACGAGCCGGCACCGAGCACCAGCATGCGCAGCGCGAGCGACCCGCCGGAGCTACCTGGGAGCGCGACCCCGAGGCGCCCGCCCCGGCTGTCCAGAACCTCCACCGGCCCGCCTTTCGGCGGCGCGCCGGCCAGGGCGCCGCGGTACACCCAGGGATGCCGCCGCAGCACCGACCGCTCGCGGCCCGGCTTGAGCACGACCCGCCCGGCGAGAGCGAACGGGTCGCTCACCTCGCCCCGCCTCGCCGCGCCAGCGCCGCCACGACGCGCGCCGCCACCGGCACGCCGGTCGCGGCGGCGAAGTGCGTCCAGCCGGGGGAGGGGTTGACCTCTCCCACGACCCAGCGGTCGCCGTCGGGCAGCAGGTCGACCCCGGCGAATCCGAGCCCCACCGCCGCCGCCGCCGCCCTCGCCAGCTCGGCCTGGGGCGCGGGGAGCTCGACCGCCGAGACCGCGCCGCCCCGCGCCGCGTTGGAGCGAAACTCCCCCGGGACGGCCCGGTGCTCGGTGGCGCCGAGCACCTCGCCCTCCAGGACCAGCACCCGCCGGCTCACCCCGCCGGGCGGACAGAAGCGCTGCACCACCACCTCGTCGCCCACCCGCCACAGGGAGTCGAGCACCGCCTCCAGCTCGGCCTGGCTGCCGCACCGGATGACCCCCACCCCCTGGCGCGAGCGCCGCTGCTTGACCACGCACGGAAAGCCCAGCACCGCCCCTGCCGCGGCCGCCAGGCTCTCGGGCTCGGCCCCCGCCACGGTCTCGGGGTGCGGCAGCCCCGCCCCGGCCAGCCCCGCCACGGTCAGCCAGTGATCCCGCCCGCTGCGGACCGCCGCCGGCGCGTTGAGCGACGGCACGCCCGCCGCGGCGAGCGCTTCGAGCACCGCCAGCACGCTGTCGGGCCGCCAGTTGCCGACGCGCGGCAAAACCGCGCTCCAGGCCCGGGTGTCGAGCGGCTCGCTCCCGTGCCACAACGCCGCCGGGCAGATCGCCGCCGCCACGCCCAGGGCGTCCACCACCGCCAGCTCGTGGCCCTGCCGGTGCGCCGCCTCGACGAGCTCGGCGTGGATGGCCAGCTCGGGCCGGGCGGTGAGAACCGCGAGCCGCATCGGCTCACGTTTCCCGGGCCGCGACGAGGCGCCGCAAGAGAGCCAGCAGCTCGTCCTCGTCGAACGGCTTCGACACGTAGAAGTCGGCCCCCGCCGCGAGGGCGCGCTCGCGGTCGGTCCGCTGTCCGAGCGCGGTCAGCATGATGACGCGCGTCGCCGCCGTGCCCTCGTCGGCCTTGAGCTGGCGGCACACCGAAAACCCGTCCAGCTCGGGCAGCATCGCGTCCAGCAGCATGACCGGCGGCCGCAGGCGCTGCGCCAGCTCGAGCCCCCGCCGACCGTCTTCCGCCGTTGCCACGGCAAAGCCTTCCATCTCGAGCATGAACGACAGCGTCTCGCGAATGTTGGGTTCGTCGTCCACCAGCAGCACCAGCGGCGGCGCCGCGCCGGCTCCGGCGGCCACGCCCTACACCTCGGCGGCCGGCAGCAGCAGGCTCGCCACCGTGCCCTTCCCCGGCTCGGACGTGATGTCCAGCACGCCCCTGTGGTTGTCCACCACCCGCCGGGCCACGGCGAGCCCGAGCCCCAGCCCTCTCGGCTTGCTCGTCAGGACGTTGCCGCCTTGCCAGAACACCTCGGTGAGGTGGGGCAGGTCCTCGGGCGAGATGCCGACGCCGGTGTCCTCGACCCGCAGCTCGACCATCGCCGGCCCGCTCCGCCGCACCGGGCGGGCGATGATCGTCACGCTTCCGCCCTCGCGGTTGAACTCCACCGCGTTCTTGACGATCGCCCGCAGCGCCGCCTCGAGCTGTTCCGCTTCGCCCCACAGCTTTTCGAGCCCGGCCGCGATCTTGACTTGCAGTGTCAGCTTGCGCTCGGCGATTTCGCCGCGCAGGGGGGCGAGCACGCGCTTGAGCAGGTCGGCGAGCGGGATCGCCTGCGCCTGCGGCCGTCCCTCTCCGACCCCGAGCACCGCCGCCTGCAGCGCCGAGGCGATGAGCTCCGCCAGCCTCCCTGACTCCTGGCTGATGATCTCCACGAACTTGGCGGCCTTGTCCGGCGGCACCTCGCCGTAGCGTCCCAGGATGCGCGCCGCGGTCTGGATGGCGGTGACCGGCGTGTTGAGTTCGTGCGCGATGCGACTCAGCAGGTCGCCCTTGAGCCGCTCGAGGTCGCGCAGCTGCCGGTTGGCCCCTTCGAGCTCGAGGTTGCGATCCTCGAGCTGGTTGGCCAGCGCCTGCACGCGCCCCAGCGCGGCCTCGAGTTCGCGCGTGCGCTCCGCCACCGCCCCTTCGAGGCTGCGGTTGATCTGCTCGAGCGACCGCCAGGCCCGCGCGTTGGCGAGCGCCACCGCGGCGCTGGCGGCCAGCACCGTCGCGAGCTCCAGCTCCTCGTCCTCGATCTGCCCGCGGGTCGAGTCGGCGTACGCGGTGACCAGCCCCACCGGGCGATCCTGGGCGATCAACGGCACCGCGAGCGCGGACACGAACCCCAGCGAGCGGGCCTCGTCGAGCCACGGCGAGGCCAGGACCTGGGCCGGCTCCAGCTCCTCGAGCTGAGCCAGGACGGGCTGGCGCGACGCGATCACCATGCGGGCCGGCACCTCGCCCCGCGCGTCGGGCTGGCTCATGGGGTCGGCGGCCAGCCCCTTGCGCATGACCTCGAGCAGCTCGCCCTCCTCGCGCATCACCATGAGCGTGCCGGCGTTGACCCGCAGCTCCCGCTGGAAGCGCTCGAAGAACGCCACAGTCACGTCTTCCGGTTCGCGAGCCAGCGACATGAGGTGGCCGAACTCGGCGACGGAGTGGAGCGCCTTGACCCTGCGGGCGAGCTCGCCCGAGAGGGTGTCGAGGCGGGTCGAGAGTTCGCCCATGGCGACGTTGGCGCGCACTGCGTCGGCCACCAGCTCGTCCGGGGTGAGGGCGTCGGCCTTCCCCGCCGGACGGATCACGACCGGCGCCTCCACGGCCTGCGCCGTCGCGCGGGGCAGCAGCGGTTGCAGGGCGGTGCGCACGTTGCCGGCCAGGCGTTTGATCGTTTCCGGCTGCCCGGACAGCCCCAGCCGGTCCGCCACCGACATCACCGTCGCCTCGGTGATGGCCGCGAACCCCTCCATCACCCCGCCGCCGAGCGTCGCGACGGTCTCGAACACTCTCCACCCCTTCGGGTTGACGAGCCGGTCGAGCTCGGCCCGCGACAGCACCTCCGGCAGGTCGCGCTTGTTGTAGTGCAGCACGATCGGGAGCGTGTCCGCATCCAGCCCGTTCGCCTTCAGGTTATCCAACAGGTTGGCGAGGCTTTCCTCGTTCTCCCTCGCCTTCGAGCGCTGCGAGTCGGCCACGAAGACCACCCCGTCCGCGCCCGCCAGGACCGCCCGCCGGGTCGCGTTGTACTGCACCTGGCCCGGCACCGTGTACAGCTGCAGCGCCACCCGGTAGCCGCGGACCCGGCCGAGGTCGAGCGAAAGCAAGTCGAAGAACAAGGTGCGGTCGGAGGCGGTGTTGAGGGCGTACAGCTTGGTCCGGCGCTGCGGGTCGGTGACGCGGTGGATGTACTGCAGGCAGGTCGTCTTGCCGCACAGCCCGGGACCGTAGTAGACGATCTTGAGCTTGACCTGCCGGTACTGGTTGTCAAACTGGACCATTGTCCGCCCCCGCCGGCGGTGCCGCCGGCAGCTCGACGATGAACAGCGCGCCGCCGCCCGGTGCCGAAGTTGCCCAAATGCGGCCTCCGTGTCGCTCCACGATGTGCCGCGAGATGGTCAACCCGAGCCCCGTGCCGGTCCGCTCGTCGCCCACCTCGAGCTGCTGGAAACGCTCGAAGATGCGCTCCTCCTGCCCCGGCGGGATTCCCGACCCCTGGTCCTCGACCTCGAAGCGTACCCCCCCGCCCTCGCGCGTCTCGCAGCGCAGCGTCACGGTCGAGCCTTCCGGCGAGTGCTTGACGGCGTTGGACAGCAAGTTGACCAGCACTTGAATGATCTTGTCGCGGTCCAGCTCCACCGTCTCAGGAGCGCTCGCGGGCTCGACGGCCAGCTCGAGATGCCGCTCCCCGACCAGCGCCGCGAACGAGTCGCGGACCAGCGAGAGAACCTCCGCGAGCGCGGTGGGGACGAACCTCCACTCCACCTCGCCGGCCTCGATCTTGGCCAGGTCGAGGAGGTTGTTGATGAGGCGGGTGAGCCGCTTCCCCTCCTGCTGGATGACGGTCGAGAACTTCTCCACGGAGTCCGGGCGCTCCCGTCCGTAACGCCGCAGGATGTTGGCCGAGGACATGATCGCCGACAGCGGAGTGCGGATCTCGTGGGAAACCACCGACAGGAACTCGCGCTGCCGCTGCTGGAGGTCCTCCAGCGCCCGCACCTGCTGCCGCCGCTCGTAGCGCGCCAGCACGCGGCTGACCGCCATGCGCACCCGCGCCGCCAGCTCGATGTCCTGCACAGGCACCAGGAGCAGGTCGTCGGCGCAGTAGAGCGAGTGTTCGAGGAGCGGTGCCAGCCGCGCCGGCGCCGCCAGCACCACGAGATACAACCCCTCGAGCTCCGGTCGGGTGCGCAGTTGCTCCAGCGCCTCGACGCCGAAACCGGGGAAGTCGGCATCCACGAACGCCAGGTCCGGCGCCGCCGCGATCACGCCCTCCAGCAGGTCCGCAGGTGGCTGGACAGCGAGCAGCGACGCGGCGTCGAAGTACGGGCCGAGAACAGCCTCGACCTGTGCCCGCACTTGCAGATCCACGACCGCCACGAGCGCCCGCTTGCCGGTCGGCCCCACCGCGCACAACATGACCGTATCTTAGCAAAGCAGGTGTTCGGGAATGGCGCCAGCCGTGCTCACCCCGGCACGGCCGGCGCACACCCACCTCGGCGCTGTGCTTCAGGGCCCGGCAGAGGTAGATGCCGCGACCGCAAGCTCTGGCTTTTCCGCCGCCGGGCCGACGATCCTCGCCACGAAACCCTCCCGCACGCTGCGCTGCCGGTTCTGGAGCGGCTTGGCGAGCGGGAAGTCCCACGACGACGTGGTGCCCCCGACGTGAGCCACCCCGGCGGCGTCGACGGCAACCGCCATCGCCGTCTCGTCGTCCCGGCCATCCAGATGCGTCAGGTAGGCCAGCTCATCGCCCGCCGGCTTGAGCTTGGCGACAAAGGCGGCAAAAGTCGTGCTACGAATCGGGCCGGAATCCTCGGCATTGAGGAGTTGGAAGCGAACGAGCGCGACTCCGGCCACATATGCAGCACCGGTGCTGTCCACGGCAATGGCGTTGCCGCGGTCGGGCCTGTCGCCCCTGAGAGCGGTGAAGTGGACGAGGACGCTTCCGTCCGGCGTCAGCTTGACCACGGGCACCGCGTAGTGGGTGAGTCGCAGTTTGTCGATGATCACCTGGAAGGGAAAACTCCGGGACTCGGCTCTGCCGGTCACGTACGCCGCCCCGTCCGCGTCAACCGCAACGCCTCGTGCGCGCTCGTGGTGGCGGTCGCCGAGATAGCTCGCATAGACGAGGGTGTCGCCGGCCGGTGCGAGCTTGGCCGCGAAGGCATCGGTGCGGCCGCCAAACGTGGCCTGCAACGGACGCTGCAAAGGAAAATCGCGCGACCAGGTCACGCCGACCACGTACGCCGCTCCAGCGGCATCCACGGCGATCGCATTCCTCCCGTCATCCCGGCTGCCACCGAGCAACGTCGAGTAGGCCAGCGCGTCCCCGGCCGGTGTGAGCTTGACCACGAACGCATCCGCGCCACCGGCGGATGCACCCTGGAGAGAGTTGTGCAGCGGGAAGTCGCGAGATCTCGTGGTCCCGGTCACGTACGCCGAGCCCGCGCCGTCCACGGCGATCCCGTTCCCCCAGTCGGCGCGCTCCCCCCGAGGTACGTGGAGTAGACCAACGCGTCTCCGGCGGGTGACAGCTTGGTCACGAAGACGTCCGAGTCCACTCGCCGCTCGGCTTGCATGGCGTTCGCGAGCGGGAAGTCGGTGGCGACCGTGTAGCCGGTCACGTAGATCGCGCCCGCAGCGTCGAGAGCCAATCCGGTCACCGCGTCTTCGCCCGTGCCCCCGAGGTACGTCGAAAGCTCGACCGCCGGGTCGATGACCAGCCGCGCCCTCTCGTTGCGCCCGGCCACCACGAAGCGTACCTGCCGCCCCGTGAGGTCGTAGTCGACGGCCAGCCGGCGCCTGTCGCCGTCCAGCTCCTCCCACGCGATCGGCTTGCGAAGTCGGAGCTCGCTCGCACCGAAGCGCACGACCGCGTCACCGCTTCCGGCATCGAGCTCTACGCCCTCCACCCCGACGAGCTCGACACCGAGCCCGGAGGTTTCTGCTCCGGGATCCACGACGAGGTCGAACTCGAGATGGCGCCCGTTGCCGTACAGCTCCACGTCCACACCGGGCCAGACGCCGAGCAGGCGCGTGCGCGCGGACTGCGGCGCGTCTGTGACCCACGCCGAGGAGTCGTTGCCGCGCAGATAGTGGCTGCGGGACGGGCGCTGATCGAGGGCCTCGAACCCCCCGGCCTGACCACCGCCCAGCCACCGCATCTGCACCATCCGCCACCGGTCGCCGTCGACCCGGCTCGCCCGAGGGGAGGGCGCTGCGCCGTCCTGGGCTGCCGGATCGGGCAGCCCAGCTTCACCCGCCTCCCTCATCACGAACGTCATGCCCCCTGCCCCCGCCAGCACCGAGCAGGCGGGGCCGCGCGCGATGAACCTCACTTCACTTTCCGTTTGTCCCCGATTCTCCTCGAAGGTGAGCGGTAGATCGAGCAGCTTTTGCACCAGCGGTCCGCGTTCCGGCGCCGGCGCCGCGGACCCCGCAGCGGCCAACAACAATCCACCACACAGTGCGACAACCCGCCGCGAATGGCCACGCATCGCTTTCCTTCAGCGCTGGGGTGGCCCCCGCGCGCGTCAATCCAGGCTGGGCGCGGTGAGAGCCCGCTCGCGCTGCTGCCGCTCGACCACCGTACCGGGCACGATCTCGCGTCCGGGGAACTCGCTCACGCCTCGGGTTGCAGCAGAGGCGACCTGAGCAGCCGGGGTCGGGTAGCCGACCGTGGTCATGTGCGCCTCGACGTAAACCGCATCGCCCGTGACGTTGTTGACCACCGAGGCATAGGGCACGACGGCGGCGGTGCTGGGGCCCCCCACGATGTAGGCCGCGAGCGTCCCGCCCGTGACCGACCGGTCGAGGCGCCACTGCGTCTGCCCGTACGGCGGCACCAGCACGTCGCGGGTGTGGATGATGTCGCCGTTGGGCTTCTGCAGGTCGAAGCGCACGGTCACGAAGCCGTCGGTCAACGACACGAGCCCGGCGTTGGTGCGGAAGTCCTTGTCGTCCATGAGCTGCGGCAGGTAGGTCATGTAGCCGTCGACCATCGGCAGGTTGGTCGGGAACCCCGGCGTGGCCTGCCCGTACTCCCCGGCCCCGCCGCTCGGGTTGAGGGTGTAGGTTCGCGAGGTGAGCGCGAAATGGCACTCCACGGCAGTGCCGGAGCAACTGCGCTTCAGCTCGTCCACGCGCACCCAGATCGCCCCGGTCTGGCCGCGCTGGTTGAACCCCTTCGGACCCAGCACGTCCCAGAGGTTGAGGGTCTCCCAGGCGTAGACGTCGAACTCGATGGTCGGCAGCCGGCCCGAGTTGTCGCGCCCCGCCGGCATGAACTGCATGACGATGGGCAGCGTGTGATTCTGCGGGTTGTAAATCGTCAGGTCGGTGTGCCAGTCAGTGCCGTTCAGGCCCGCCTTGTTGGCTGCCGCCGGAATCACGTAGCTCCAGGTCAGCTCCCGCGCCTGGACCGCTCCCGCTGCCAGCACCGCCATTACCAGAGTTGCGAACTTGCGAGCCATGACACACCTCCTGTTCTCAACACAAGCAACCACCGTGCCAGGGACCCCGCGGCCTGCACCCCGCGGCCGCGCCCCGCATCGTCCTTCCTGGAGGACACCCCGCGCCCCGGGCGGTGTCGACCGGCACCGGAAGGTGTAAGCTGAGCGCGGAGGTGGGCATGCGGGGAACGCTCGGTCTCGTGAGCCTGCTGATCGCCGTCGCGATCGTCGTCTATCTCTTCAGCCACCACGCCAAGGAGGACATGCAGGCGGTGCGCACCGTGACCCTGGCGAACACGGAAAACGTCGAGGCCAGGGCGTTCGACCCCGACGCGGCGCGGGCGATGATCGACCGGCTCCGCAGCCTCCTCGAGGCACCCTCCCTCCCCGCCGGCGAGCTCCGCCAGGCCGCCGAGACCGCCGCCTCCTGGACCGCCGGAACCCGCCCCGGGACCGCCGAGCACCATGTCGCCACCAGTCTGAGGAGCGCCGCGGTGGAGCTGCTGGCGGCCGGGCCGGGCGGGGACGACGCCCACCGGCTCGCGGCCAGGCGGCACCTCGACAGCGCGGCCAGGACGGCCGTCACCAACCGCCCGCCCGACGCCGTCACCGGCATCCGCGACCAGATCCAGAACATCCAGAGTTCGAGCCGCCAGCGCCAGCTCGAGACCGAGCGCAGCCCCGAGTGACCTGCTCCGGCCGGCGGCCGGCTCATTCGCCGGCGCCCGGCGCGAGGTTCGTGGTGCGAATCTCGCCGGCGCCGAAGGCCTGCAGCTCCGAGGCGACGCGGGCCACGAGCCGCTTCACCGCCTCCGTACGCTCGACCGGGAGCGCTGGCCACAGTCGGACCGCCGTCTCGTTCTCTCGCACGGAAACCAGGACCAGCACGTGCAGGGGGCGGCCGAACTCCACCACCACGCCGACCAGCAGCAGGGACCGCTCGTCCCGAGCCAGGAAGCAACCCTCGAGCTTCGCCACCGCATGGCCCCAGCGCCACGGCCCCTCGGGCAGCCCCTTCCAGGCGGCGGCGAGGTCGGCCCTGCCAGCGCGAATGACGTGCGGCATCTCAGAAACTGAACGCCAGGCCAGCCGTGGCGGTCACGATGGTCGGCCTGCCCTCGTTTTCGGAGCGGTGCATCGCCACCTCGCCGATCAGCCGCCAGCGCCGCGACAGCGTGTACCACTCGCCGACCCCGACGTAGTAGCCGAGCTTGGTGGCCTCCATCGAACTGGGAACACGTCCCGTGTCGGCGTCGAGTCGGTAGCCGCCCAGGCCGGCCAGAATCACGGTCTCCCCCGACCTTCCGTCGAACGTGTAGTCGATGCCGAGCGTGTAGCGCCGCAGCGTGCACTTCGCCCGGCCGGTGAGCAGCTGCAGCTCGTAGGGGATGTCGCCCGCCGACAGGCGAAACCGCACGCCCTCCTCGAGCGGCAGCACGACCAGTAGCGACGGCGTCGGGTCGTTGCGGTGCTTCCAGGTCCGGTCCGGCGCGGCCGGTGTCTTGTACTCGAAGCTCGTCCCCGCCGATGCGCCGACCCAGGCCACCTGGGCCTGGGCGGCCCCGACCACGAGCGTTGCCATCGCCACTGCCAGCACCACCCTCATGGAGCCCTCCTGCGCAGAGTATACGGCGGCGTCGGCGCGACCGTTGGCCGGCCCGCCTCGCGAGCGGACCGCAGGGTAGACTTGCCGCGTGGCGAGCCTGGCTTCGGCGCTGGCCAGCACGTTCCTCCCCGCCGCCTGCGGGCGCTGCGGCGAGCCGCTGGGCGCCGGCGCGGCGGGGGGTGTCTGCGCGGCCTGCTGGCAGGCAGTCGTGCAGCACGAGGGCGAGCCGTGCCCGCGCTGCGGGCGGCCCGACCTCGCCGTCCCCGGGCCGTGCCTGGCCTGCCGCGACGCCCCGCCGCCGTGGGACGCCGCCGCCAGTGTCGGCCCGTACGCCGGTATCCTCCGCGACCTGGTGCTGCTGCTCAAGCAGGGCCGCCGGGACGAGTTGGCCGCGCCGCTCGCCGCGCTGCTGGAGGACGCCTTCCGCGCCGCCGGCTGGCCGCTCCCGGCCTTCGTGGTGGGGGTGCCGATGCACTGGTGGCGCCGGTTGCAACGCGGTTTCAACCAGGCCGAGCTGCTGGCCCGGGAGCTGGCCGCGCGTCTCGGCGCGCCGGTTCGGAGTCCGCTGCGCCGGGGCGCCGGCGCACCGCAGGTCGGACAGGCACGCAGCGAGAGGCTACGCCTGTCCTCGCGCCGGTTCGCGGTCGCCCGCCGCGCCGGCGGGAGCATTTTGCTCGTCGACGACGTTGTCACCACCGGGGCGACCGCCGCCGCGTGCACCCGCGCGCTGCGGCACGCCGGCGCCACCGAGGTCAGAGTGCTGGCCCTGGCCCGCACGCCCGACCCGAGGAGTCTCGCGTGAGCTTGCTCAACTCTCTCATTCGCCTGAGTCTGCCGGTCGCGCCGCGACCGGTGATCCGCTTTTTCGCCCGTCGCTATGTGGCCGGGACCACGGTCGACCAGGCCGTGACCACGGTCCTCAGGCTGCGCGCCCAGGGTTGCCGGACCACCCTCGACATCCTGGGGGAGAGCGTCACCCAGCCCGCCCAAGCCGAGGCGGCGCGCGACGAGTACCTGAAGCTGCTCGACGCGATCCGCGAGGAGGGCCTCGAGCCCAACGTCTCGCTCAAGCCGACACAGCTCGGTCTCGCCATCGACGAGCGTTTCTGCTGCGACAACGTCGCCCGCATCGTCGAGAAGGCTGCCGGCCTCGGCGGCTTCGTGCGCATCGACATGGAGGACTCGCCGACCACCGATGCGACGCTGCGGGTGTACCGGGACATCGTCTCGCGTCACCCCGGTCGCGTCGGGGTGGTCCTGCAGGCCCGGCTCCGCCGCACCCTCGCCGACGCCGCCGCGCTCGGCGCCGAAAGGGCCAACATCCGCCTCTGCAAGGGCATCTACCTCGAGCCCCGCGCCGTCGCCTACGAGGAGCGCGACATCATCCGCAACGCCTTCGTGTCCGCCTTGCGGGTACTGCTGCGCGCCGGCTCGTACGTGGGCATCGCCACCCACGACGAGTGGCTCGTCGAGCGCTCGCTCGACGTCATCGCCGAGCTGGGGCTGGCGCCCGATCGCTACGAGTTCCAGATGCTGCTCGGCGTGGATCCCGCGCTGCGTCGGATCATCCTCGCTGGTGGCCACACGCTGCGGGTGTACGTCCCGTTCGGCACCCACTGGTACCCGTACTCGGTGCGCCGCTTGCGCGAAAACCCCACGATCGTGCGCGCCGGCCTCGAGGCGTTCCTGCGCGGCCGGCTGGAGACCTGACCGCCCCAGTCACCCTCCCCGTCAGGAGTCAGTAGTCGAGAGTGAAAAGGCGGCTCCCCCGCCCGACGGGTGGGCGGGGGACCTTGCACTGCGAACTCTTGAGTCTCGATCGGGCGGGTGGACCGTCAGAGCCCGTACTTCTCGATGATCTGGTTCTTCCCGAGGCCGAGGATTCCGTACTTCTCGCCCACCTTGCGGAACGCCTCCAGCGCCTTCTCGAGGTGGTGCCGCTCGTGCGCCGCCGAAAGCTGGGTGCGGATGCGCGCCTGTGCCTTCGGCACGACGGGGAAGAAGAACCCCACCGCGTAAATCCCCTCGCCGAACAGGTCACGGGCAAAGTCCTGCGCCAGCTTGGCGTTGTAGAGCATGACCGGGACGATCGGGCTGTCGCCGTCCTTGATGTCGAGACCGATCCCCTTCAGGCCCCGGCGCCAGAACACCGTGTTCGCCTCCAGCTTGTCGCGGCGCTCGGTGGAACGGGTCACGAGCTCCATGACCTTGAGCGCCCCGGCCACGATGACGGGCGCCACCGAGTTGGAAAACAGGTACGGCCGCGCCCGCTGCCGGCACATCTCGACGAGCTCCCTCCGCCCGGACACGCAGCCGCCGGACGCTCCACCCAGCGCCTTGCCGAGCGTCGTGGTGATGATGTCGATCTTGCCCATCACCCCGCAGTGCTCGTGGACACCCCGCCCGGTCTTGCCGATGAAGCCGGTCGCGTGCGAGTCGTCCACGAACACCATGGCGTCGTATTTCTCGGCCAGCTCGACGATGACGTCGAGCCTGGCGAGGTCGCCGTCCATCGAAAAGACGCCGTCGGTGATGATCATCCGGTAGCGCTTGTCCTGGTGCTCCTGCAGCTTCTCCTCGAGGTGACCCATGTCGGAGTGCTTGAAGGTGTCCTGCATGGCCTTGCACAGCCGCATGCCGTCCACGATCGAGGCGTGCACCAGCCGGTCCGAAATCATGACGTCCTGGTCCGAAAGCACGGCCTCGAACACGCCGGCGTTGGCATCCATGCAGGAGGGGAAAAGCAGCGTGTCCTCGGTGCCCAGGAACTCGGTGAGCTTGACTTCGAGTTCGCGGTGGATGTCCTGGGTGCCGCAGATGAAGCGCACCGAGGAGACCCCGTAGCCGCGGTGATCGAGCCCCGCGTGCGCCGCGGCGATCACCTCGGGGTGGCTCGACAGCCCGAGGTAGTTGTTGGCGCACATGTTGATCACCTTCCTCGGGGGCACGCCCTGGCCAACCGGGAACTCCACCTCGATGTCGGCGCCCTGGGGCGCGTGGATGTACCGCTCCTCCTTGAAGAGCCCGGCGTCGCGCAGCGCCTGCAGCTCCTTCTGGTACGACTCGCGGGCCTTTGCACTGTAGGCCATGCCACCCTCCTCACGCGTCGGGCTTGAAGCGCCGCACCAGCTCGGCGATCTTGGTCACCGAGTCGAACGCCTCCGGCGTCGCCTGCGCGTCCGGGATCTGGATCTGGTACTTGCGCTCCAGGAAGCGCTTGAGCGACACCATCGAGAACGAGTCGACGATACCTCCGGAGATGAGCGGCGTGGTGTCGGTCACCTCGCGGTCGTCCCCTTCCTCGATGTACTCCCGGATCACGTACTCCCTGATGGTCTTCATCAACTCATCCATTTGCTCGCCCTCCTTCGGGTTTCGGGTTGCTGACCACGGCTGGGTAAGACAGGTCGGGGGTCAAAGCCCGAAGATGCTCCCACTGGAGTCCCGACTTTCGGCCCTCGACCTTCAACGTCATCATCATTCGTCCATCAGCGTCGAGATGTCGCCCACCGGCTCGCCGAACTCCTGCGCCCGGAGCACCCGCCGCATGATCTTGCCCGAGCGGGTTTTCGGCAGCCCCTGGGTGAACTCGATCTCCTGCGGCATGGCCAGCGGCGAGAGCCGCTTGCGCACGAAGTTCATGATGTCGAGCTCGAGCTCGTCGGAGGGCTCGAACCCGGGCTTGAGCGTGATGAACGCCTTCACCACCTCCATGTTCACCGGATCGGGCTTGGCCACCGCCGCCGACTCCGCGACGGCCGGATGTTCGAGCAGCGCCGACTCGATCTCGAACGGTCCCACGAGGTGCCCGCCGGTGTTGATGACGTCGTCGTCGCGCCCGACGAACCAGAAGTAGCCGTCGCTGTCGATCGAGGCGCGGTCGCCGCACAGGTACCAGCCGTTCGCGAACTTGTTGGCGTAGCCCGTGGGGTTGTTCCAGTAGCCGCGGATCATCGACGGCCACCCCGGGCGCAGCGCGATGAGCCCGACCACGCCGGGCCGGTCCACCGGCTCGAACGTGCGCGGATTGAGGACCGTGGCCACGATCCCCGGGAACGGCTTCCCCATCGAGCCCGGCTTGATCGGCATCCCGGGGTAGTTCGAGATGACGATGCAGCCGGTCTCGGTCTGCCAGAACGTGTCGTGAAACTGCAGCCCGTACGCCTCCTGGGACCAGATCACCGCCTCGGCGTTGAGCGGCTCCCCCACGCTCGCCAGGTGGCGCAACGAGGACAGGTCGTACTTGCGCGCCACCTCGGTGCCTTCCCGCATGAGCAGGCGGATCGCCGTGGGCGCCGAGTACCAGACCGTGACCCGGTACTTCTGGATGAAGGCGTACCAGCGCTCGGTGCCGAACCCCGAGTCGAGCACCGCCTGGGTGATGCCGTTGGACCAGGGGCCGATGATCCCGTACGAGGTGCCTGTCACCCATCCGGGATCGGCGTTGCACCAGTAAATGTCGTCCGGCTGCAGGTCGAGCACCCACTTGGCTGTGAGGTACTGCGAGACGAGGGAGTAGTGCACGTGCTGGGCGCCCTTCGGCTGCCCCGTGGTCCCGGAGGTGTAGTGCAGCACCGAGGGGGTCTCGGCGGTGGAGGGGTACACCTCGAAGGTGTCTACCTTCGGCGCCTCGTCGAGGTTGAACGAGATCTCGCCCTCCTTGAGCGCCGCCTGCGGCGCGTCGACGACGATGACGTGCTCGAGGTGCGGCAGCTTGTCCTTGATCTTGCGGACCTTCAGCACGTGCTTGCGCTGGGTGATGATCGCGGTGGTCTGCGCGTTCTCCAGCCGCGTGAACAGCGACTCGTCACCGAACGCGGAGAACAAGGGCTGGGCCACCGCCCCCATCTTGAGGATGGCCACGAACCCGATGTACAGCTCAGGCACCCGGTCCATGAACAGGCAAACCCGCTCGCCGGGCTGGATGCCGAGCCCCTGCAAGAACGTGGCGATCGTGTTCGAGCAGCGCCGGAGATCGTCGTAGGTGTACTTCTTCTCGTTGCCCTGGGCGTCCTCCCACAGCAGGGCGTGCTTGTTCCCGAGCCCGAGCTTGCAGATGCGGTCGGAACAATACCACCCGATGTTGATGAACCCGCCCGGGGTGTAGTCGAGTTCCCGTTCCGAGATCGACCAGTCGAAGCCTTGCACCCGCTCCTCGTAGCTGCCGATGTTGCTCATGCCCTCTCCTTCTCCCCGGCTGGCCGCTCGGCCGCGGCCACCGCCAACGCCTTCCCCCCGGCGGCACAGGTGGCCACCAGGACCCGTTCCACGCCCGCCGCCCGCGCCGCCACGCGCGCCCGCCCGACGAGACGAGCCCGGGGGGCGCCGGCGGGGCCGGCGAGTTCGATGTCCTTCAGCAGCAGCCCGTCGCTGCCGTCGACCCGCAACAACTTGACGATTGCTTCCTTGGCGGCGAAAAGCCGCGCTGCCACCTCGGCAGGAGCGGCCGACGCCTCGACCACCGCCCCCTCGGCCGGCGTCAGGAACGCCGCCAGAAACCCCCGGTCCCCCTCCAGCCGGCGCCCGAGCCGGTCGATGGCAACGACGTCCACGCCGACGCCCGCGATCATGCGCGCCTGGCCTCGAGCCTGCATGTTCCGGCGATGGTTGACCTCCGAGCACCCGCGTCGCGTCCGGGGCGATGCGCGGCTTGTAGCATCGGCCCTCCCGGGTGTCAAGGAACGCCCCCGCGCCGGGTCGAGAGTCGAAGGCCAGCGGCCGATGGCGGGGAGCAGCGAGGCGAACGCCCCGTCGTGAGCATGAAGCCCACGCCCGCTCCCGCCCCTCGACCTTCGACCGGGAAGGCGGGGGCTACTTCGTGATCAGGAACTTCACCTCGTCGTTGCCGCGCGGATGCTGGACCGAGACGATGAGCAGCGCCTGCCCCTTGTCGACCTGTGGGATCGTGGCGGCCAGCCTCACCGTCCCGTCTTGGTCGCTCTCTCCGGCCGCCAGCTCCACGGGCTTGGCGGCACTGGTCACGAAGCGGATCTTGACCCGGCCGCCGGCGAGCGGGGCATCACCCGGGGTGACGGCCACCCGCACCCGCAGGTCGATCGCCGACCCGAAGTGCAGGTCGTCGGCCCCCACCACCTGCAGCCGCACCCGCTCATCCCGCTGCTGCTCGGCCAGCCAGTCGGAAATCACCTCGTCGAGGCTGCGCGAGGCCTGCTTGGCGGCCTCGATCGCGCTCGCGCTCAGGCGCGCTGTGGGGACCGGGACCTTACGCGTCACCGTGGTGTCGCCCTCGGCGCCCACCGGCGGCTCGGTGAGAAGGTCGATCCTTCCCTGCCGGATGCTCTCGACGATCACGCGGTGCTGGCGCTCCATCAGGGTCTGGATCGCATTGCGGTCCGCCCCGGCGTCCAGAAGCTCGCGATACTCGGTGCGGCGGGTGGCCAGGATCTCGCCCCGCACATAGACCAGCGACTCGATGAGCGGGTTTCCGGCGCCGCGGTCCTCGGTCTGCACGTGGTAAACCACGCCGTCCCACTCGACCTCGGAGTTGTACCCGGTCAGCACTCGGCCTCCGCCAGCGGCGATGCTACGGGAACGACCCGGCGCTGTCAATTTTCGCCGTGGACGGGGATCGCGGGCTGTGGCGGGAGGAGCGGAAAGCCTTCGACCCGACTCTCGACCGGGCGGGTGGGGTGCTAGACTCCGCCGGTGCGGGCGAACGACCCTCGGCTCATCCTGTTCGACGTCGACGGCACCCTCATCAGGACCGGTGGCCGGGCGGGGCGGGCCCTCGCGGGAGCGATCCAGGACGTCTTCGGCGTCGTGGCGCCGATCGAGGGCTACCGGCTGTCGGGCAAGACCGACCCCCAGATCGTCCTCGAGCTGATGGCGATGTGCGGCTGGACGCGCGAGCGCGTGGCCCCACGGCTGGACGCGCTCCTGGACCGCTACCTCGCGCGGCTGGATCTGGCGCTGCCGGCCGAACACGTCGAGGTGTTGCCGGGGGTGCGTGAGCTGCTCGACACCCTGGCGCGACGAGACGACGTCCGGCTGGGCCTGCTCACCGGCAACGTCGAGAAGGGGGCCGCTCTGAAGCTGGAGCGCGCCGGGCTGGCGGGGTTTTTCGCCGTCGGCGCCTACGGCTCCGACGAGGAGGACCGCGACCGCCTCGTGCCGGTGGGACGGGCGCGGGCGGCGGCGCGCTGGGGCGACGCCTTCGAGGGGCGGCGGACGGTGGTCGTCGGCGACGCCGAGGCCGACATCCGCTGTGCCCGCGCCGGCCACGCCCGCGCCGTCGCGGTAGCCACCGGCGGCACCTCGCTCGAGGCTCTCCGCGAGCTGGCGCCGGACGCGCTCCTCGTCTCGCTCGCCGACCCCGCCGCCCTGCCGGCGCTGCTCGACGGCCGGTCGGGCCGCCCCGCAGACTGACCTCGGGCTCTCCGGCCCGGAAAGGAGACACCATGCACGAGTTCCTCAACCACCTGCAGAACGAAATCGACAAGCTCCAGGCCGCCCGCACGTTCAAGGTCGAGGTGCCGCTCGAGGGGCCCCAGGACCACGAGGTGACGGTGGACGGGCACCCGGTGGTCATGCTCACCTCCAACAACTACCTCGGCCTCGCGAACCACCCGCGCGTGCGGGCCGCCGCCGCGGCGGCGCTCGAGCAGTGGGGCGCCGGAATGGGCTCGGTGCGCTTCATCTGCGGCACCCAGCTCCTGCACAAGCAGCTCGAGAGCACGATTTCCGAGTTTTACGAGACGGAGGACACGATCCTCTACAGCTCGTGCTGGAACGCCAACGAGGCGGTGTTCTCGACCCTCACCGGCGGCTACGACGCGATCGTCTCTGACGAGCTCAACCACGCCTCGATCATCGACGGCATCAGGCTCTCCAAGGCCGAGCGCTACGTCTACAAGCACAACGACATGGCCGACCTCGAGTCGAAGCTCGCGCAGGCCCGCCAGGAAGGCGCCCGCTTCATTCTCGTCATCACCGACGGCGTCTTCTCGATGGAGGGGGAGCTGGCACCGCTGCCGGCCATCATCGACATTTGCGAGCGCTACGAGGCGGTGCTCATCGTCGACGACTCGCACGCCACCGGCATCCTCGGCGCCCGGGGGCGGGGCACGGCCGAGGAGCTGGGGGTGTGGGGCAAGGTGCCGATCCATACCGGGACCCTCGGCAAGGCGATGGGCTCGGCGATGGGCGGCTACGTCACCGGGCCGAAGCCGGTGGTGGAGATCCTCCGCCAGCGCTCCCGCCCCTACCTGTTTTCCAACTCCCTGCCGCCCGCCGTCGTGGGCGCGGCGCTCGAGGCGTTCCGCATGGTGCTCGAGGACGCCTCCCGCACCCGTCAGGTGCAGGACAACGCCCGCTACTTCCGTCAGCGCATGACCCGCTCGGGCTTCCGCATCCCCCACGGGATCCACCCGATCGTGCCGGTGATCGTGGGCGACACCGCCCTCGCCCTGGCCATGGGAAAGGACCTGCTGGCGCGCGGCGTGTACGTCTCGGGGTTCGGCTACCCGGTGGTGCCGCAGGGCCAGGCCCGGCTGCGGGCCCAGATTTCTGCTGCCCACACCCGCGAGGAGCTCGACCGCGCCGTGGACGCGTTCGTCGAGGTCGCCAAGGCGCACGGCGTCCTGCACTGAGCGGTGGGCGGCGAGGCGAGCGTCAGTCGTCGAGCTCGTGTTCGCCGGCGCGCTGGGTCTTGAGGTACATCGCCTCGATGCGGTCGTGGTAGCGCTCGGCAATGACCCGGCGCCGAACCTTCATGGTCGGCGTCAGCTCGCCCTCCTCGAGCGAGAACTCGCGCGCCAGCACCGAGAAGCGGCGGATGCGCTCGTGCATCGGTACCTCGGCGTTGAGGGCCTTGATGACCGCGCCGATTGCCGCCTGGGTGCGGGGGTGCTCGGCCATCCCCAGGCGGTCGAGCCCCTTGACCCCCTGCTCCAGCAGGTGCTGCTCGAGGTTCTCGAAGTTCGGCACGATGAGCGCCACGAGGTAGGGGAACTTGTCGCCGATGAGCACCGCCTGAGCGACAAGGGGGGTGGTGCCGAGCCGTGCCTCGAGCGGCTGCGGCGCCACGTTTTTCCCCCCGGAGGTCACGATGATGTCCTTCTTGCGGTCGGTGATGAACAGGAACCCGTCAGCGTCGAGGTACCCGATGTCCCCGGTGTGCAGCCACCCCTCGCCGTCGATCGCCTCGGCGGTGGCCTGCGGGAGGTTCCAGTAGCCGCGCATGATGTTGGGGCCGCGGGCCAGGATCTCGCCGTCCGACGCGATCCGCACCTCCACCCCCGGCAGGACCGGCCCGACCGAACCGATCCGGTTGCGATGCAGGAGGTTCGTCGCGATGATCGGAGCCGACTCCGTGAGCCCGTACCCCTGCAGGATCGGCAGCCCGATGACGTCGAAGAACTCGGCGACCTCGCGCGCCAGCGGCGCGCCGCCCGAGATCGAGAACCGCAGCCGCCCCCCCAGCCGCTCCAGGACCTTCGAGAAGATCCGCGCCCGGGCGACCTTGAGCTGGCCGCGCGCGAACGCCGAGGCCCGCCCTCCCTGCCATTCGGCCTCGCGCACCTGCCGCCCCACCCGCAGCGCCCACTCGAACAGCCGGCGCCGGGCCCCGCCTTCCTGCTTCACCTTGCTGATGATCTTGATGTAGGAGCGCTCGAACAGGCGGGGCACCGAGGCGATGATGGTCGGGCGGATTTCCGGGAGCTGGGTGGGCACGCGCTCGATCGACTCCACGTAGTTGATCTGCGCCCCGGCACGGAAGAACACGTAGTCCACTGTTCGCTCGTACACGTGCGACAGCGGCAGGAACGACATCACGACGTCGGCATCGGTGATCGGGAACAGCGGGGTCGCCGACTCCACCTGGGAAATGAAGTTGCGGTGGGTCAGCATCACACCCTTCGGCTCGCCGGTGGTGCCCGAGGTGTAGATGAGGCTCGCGAGGTCGTCCTCGCCGAGCGGCGGGGGGACGAAGGCGGTCGGAGGCAGGGGGAGATCGGCGAGCGCCGGAACGCCAGGGTGGAGGCCGGCATCGAGGCCCACGACCCGCACCCCCCCGAGCCCTTCAGCGGCCTCGACCGCGATCCGGGCGCGCTCCTTGCCCGACACCAGCAGCAGCTTCGAGCCGGAGTCGGCCACGATGTAACGCACCTGCGAGGCGGGCAAGGTGGAGTACAGGGGCACGAGGACCGCCCCCAGGAGGTGACAGGCGAAGTCCACGACGTGCCACTCGGGGCGGTTCTCCGAGAACAGCGCGACCCGGTCCCCCGGCCGCACCTGCTGCTCGGCGAGGCGCGCCGCGCAGGCCCGGGTGGCCGCCTCGAACTCGCGCACCGTGACGGTCCGCCAGAGCTGGCCCGCCCGCATGCGCTGCAGCTCCCGGTGGGGCGGAAACGACGAAACCACGTACTCGAACAGATCTCGCAAGGTCTTCATGTCTGTGCGTCCCCCCGGGCACTCTGGCAGCGATTCTACGTTCCCCGGCCAGTGACGACAAGGAGGCAAGCGCCGCCATAATACCGGCATGGCAGAGAACGTGAGACTGGCACTCGCTCTTTCCTATCTCGGAGGGGGCTTCTGCGGCTGGCAGCGCCAGCCCCGGGGGCGCACCGTGCAGGGTGAACTCGAGGCGGCGCTGGCCCGCCTGTACGGCCGTGAGATCCGTGCCACCGGCGCGGGCCGGACCGACGCCGGGGTGCACGCCGCGGCGCAGGTGGCTCACGTCGACGTGCCGCCGGCGATCCCGCCGGCCGGGGTGCAGGCGGCGCTCAATACCTTCCTGCCGCCAGACCTGCGCGTCGTGGCGGCGCGCCGGGTGCCACCGAGCTTCCACGCCCGCGCCAGCGCTGTCGGCAAGCGATACTGCTACCGGCTGGCGTGGGGAGCGCCGCTCCCCCCCTGGGAGGCGCTGCGATGCTGGCTGCTGCCTTGCCGCCCCGACCTGCACGCACTCCTGGCCTGCCTCGAGCGCGTCCGCGGCACCCACGACTTCGCGGCGTTCGCGCTGGCCGGCCACAGCGGGCACGGCCGCCGCGGCACGACCCGCACGATCACGGCCGCCGTCCTGCGGGCGCGAGGCCGCCGTGCCAGCGTCGTGCTGGAGGGGGACGGATTCCTGCGCGGCATGGTGCGGAGGGTGGTGGGCGCGCTCGTGGAGGTGGGGCGCGGCGCCCGGTCGGAAGAGTGGTTTTCGGGTCTCCTGGCGGGGCCGGCCGACGGCCCGCCGGCCCCCACGGCGCCGGCTTGCGGGCTCACGCTCGAGAAGGTGCTGTACGGCCCGGGGCGTGCGCAGGCACATGCTAGACTTCCGCGGCCATGAAGGAGCTCGACCGGCTCGCTCCGCCCGGCACTCCCGAACGTGCCATCCTCGACGGTCTCGACCTCGCACGAATGCCCCGGCACGTGGCCATCATCATGGACGGCAACGGGCGCTGGGCGCGGCAGCGGGGGCTCCCGCGCGTCGAGGGCCATCGGGCCGGCATCAAGGCGGTGCGCGAGGCCGCCGAGACCGCTGCCCGGCTGGAACTCGAGGTGCTCACGCTGTACGCCTTCTCGACCGAGAACTGGAAGCGGCCGAGCTGGGAGGTCCGCACCCTCATGGGGCTGCTGCGCGAGTATTTGCAGCGCGAGCTCGACATCCTGGTCGACCACGGCATCCGCCTGCGCCCGATCGGCCGACTGGACGCCCTCGAGCCCGACATCCGGGAAGGACTGGCGCGGGCTGTCGAGGCCACGCGCGCCGGCACCGGTCTGACGCTGCAGGTGGCCCTCAACTACTCGGGGAGGGCCGAGCTCGAAGACGCGTTCCGCGCCGCGGCCCGCCAGGCGGCGGAGGGCCGGCTCGCCCCCGAGCGGATCGACGAGAGGTGGATCGCTGGCCAGCTCGCCACGGCGGGGGTGCCGGACCCCGACCTGCTGATCCGGACCTCCGGCGAGCTTCGCATCTCGAACTTCCTCCTGTGGCAAGTCGCCTACACCGAGCTGTTCTTCACGCCCGTCCTGTGGCCCGACTTCCGGGCCGCCGACCTGATCCAGGCGGTCGCCGACTACGCGCGCCGGGAGCGACGCTTCGGTGGCGTGCTGGAGCCGGGCGGCGAGCCCGACGACGACGAGGGCTGAGTGGGCGCCCGGGAGGCCTTTGCCGCCGTCGCCCTGCCCCTGGCGCTGGGCGCGATCTGGCTGCTCCCGTTCTGGGTCTACCTCGCCCTCATCTGGCTCGTTTCCCTGGCCGCCGCCGCCGAGCTCGTCGGCATGCTGCGCCGGCCCGAGCTGTCGGTGCCGCGGGTGCCGACCCTGGTGGCGCTCGGCGTGGCGCTGCCCGTGCTGTGGTGGCAGGGGCTTCCTGCTGCCGGTCCCCTGGTGGCGGCGGTGGTGCTGGTACTGCCCACCGTCTACCTGCTCGGGCGCTTCCCGGTCCCGGGGGCAGCGAGCGCCATGGCCATCTCGGTCTTCGCGGCCGTGTACTTCCTCGTCACCGGGGGCGCCATGGGGCTGCTGCGCACCGCCGTGGATCCCCAGCTCGGCTCCAGGATCGTGCTCCTGCACTGCCTCGTCGTGTGGGGGGGCGACAGCGGGGCCTACTACGTGGGGCGCGCGTTCGGCCGACATCGCATGGCCCCCGTGGTGAGCCCCAAGAAGACCTGGGAGGGGTTCGCCGGCGGGATCGCCCTCACCTTTTTCGGCGTCTGGTTCTGCCGGACGGTGTTCTTCCCCGAGCTGCCGTGGCGGCTGGGGCTGCTGCTCGCCGTGGTGCTGTCGGTGGCGGTTCCTCTCGGCGACCTCGTGGAGTCGCTCCTCAAGCGTGACGCCGGCACCAAGGATTCCTCCACTCTCATTCCCGGGCACGGCGGCTTCCTGGATCGCTCCGACTCCCTGTTCTTCGCCGCACCGCTCGTCCTCGCTCTCTTCCTCGTGGCAGGGCTTCCGCGGTGAAGCGCCTCGCCGTCCTGGGCTCGACCGGGTCGATCGGCACCTCCACGCTCGACGTGGTGGCGCGCTTTCCCGACCGCTTCGAGGTGGTGGCGCTGGCGGCCGGACGGAACCTCGAGCTGCTCGCCGAGCAGGCCAGACGCTTCCGCCCGCGCCTCGTGGCCACCGCCGACGAGGACGGCGCCCGCTGGCTGCGAGCCGAGCTGCCCGGCCTCGATGTGCTGGCCGGCGAGGCCGGGCGGGTGGCAGTCGCCACGCACCCGGACGTCACGGCGGTGGTGGGCGCGCTCGTCGGCGCGCTCGGCCTGGTCCCGACCTGGCACGCCCTCGAACTCGGCAGGGATGTGCTGCTCGCCAACAAGGAAACGCTCGTGGTGGCGGGCGCGCTGGTGATGGACCTGGCCCGCCGCACCGGGGCCCGCATCCTGCCGATCGACTCCGAACACAACGCTCTCCACCAGGCGCTCCGCGCCGCTGCGCCCGAGGCGGTGCGCCGCCTCGTCCTGACGGCCTCGGGCGGGCCGTTCCGCACCGTCCCGGCGGCGGAGCTGGAGCGGGTGACAGTGGAACAGGCGCTCGCTCACCCGACCTGGCGGATGGGCTCCAAGATCACCATCGACTCGGCGACGATGATGAACAAGGGGCTGGAGATCATCGAGGCGCACCACCTCTTCAGCGTCGGCGAGGAGCGCATCGAGGTCATCGTCCACCCCGAAAGCCGCGTTCATTCGCTGGTCGAGTTCGTGGACGGCACGCTCATCGCCCAGCTCTCGGTCAACGACATGCGGTTCCCGATCCTCTACGCCCTGGCCTACCCCGAGCGCCTGCCGTCGCCGATCGGCTTTCTGGATCTCGTGGAGGTGGGAGCGCTGACGTTCGAGCGCGCCGACGAGCGCCGCTTTCCGGCCCTGCGCCTGGCCCGCGAGGCGTTGCGCGCTGGCGGCGGCATGCCGGCGGTCATGAACGCCGCCAACGAGGTGGCGGTCGAGGCGTTCCTCGCCCGCCGGTTGCGCTTTGCCGACATCGCACGGGTGGTGGAGGAAGTCATGGCGAAATCCGCGTCGGGACGCCACGTCCTGGGCACTCTCGACGACGCCCTCGCCGCCGATGCCGAGGGGCGAGAGCTGGCGGCGCGGGTGGTCGCGAAATGGCGGCCGCCCGCCGCGGGTTGACCCAAGACGGTGCAGGTGGGCTCATGTCTTACGTGATCAACGGTCTCTCGCTCATCGTGGTGCTCGGCGTGCTGGTCTTCCTGCACGAGGGCGGGCACTTCCTCGCCGCGCGGGCGGTGCGCGCCCGCGTCAGCGTCTTTTCGCTCGGCTTCGGCAAGCGCCTGTTCGGCTTCTCGCGCGGCGGCACCGACTACCGGGTCAGCCTCATCCCGCTCGGGGGGTACGTGCGCATCCACGGGCTGGGGCCGGACGAGTCGGACGTGGTGGGGGCCGAGGCCGCGCCGGAACCGCTGCTGCCCAGGCCGCACCGGGCCGCCATCCTGCTCGCCGGGCCCGCCGCCAACCTCGTCTCTGCCGTTCTTTTCCTGACCCTCGCCTACGTCATCGGGGTGCCGGTCCCGGCGTGGCAGGACACGAGGCCGGAAATCGCCTGGGTCGATCCCTCCTCGCCAGCGGCGCAGGCGGGCCTGCTGGCGGGCGACGTGGTCGTCGAGGTGGACGGCCGGCCGGTCAAGACCTGGCGCGAGCTGGAGTTGTCGACCTGGACCTCGCCCGGCCGCGCCCTCACCGTGCGCTTCCTGCGCGGCGGCGAGGAGCACAGCGTCTCGCTCACGCCGCGCTCGATCACCAGCTACGAGCTGGGGTACTCGGGGATCGCGCCGCCACTGCCGGCCGAGATCCACTCCCTCATGCCGGGCAGCGCCGCCGAGCAGGCCGGGCTGCGCGTCGGCGACCGCATCGTCTCGGTGGACGGAGTGCCGGTGCGGCACTTTTACGATCTCCTCAAGTACGTGAGTGCGAGCCCGGGGCGTGAAATCACCCTCGGCGTCGAGCGCGGCGGCCAGCGCCTCGAAATCAGGGCCACCCCGCGCGACATGGACGGCCAGGGCAAGCTCGGCATCCCGGCTCCCGACCCCACGGTGGTCCGCCGCCTGGGGCCGCTCGCCGCGCTCGCCGAGGCGGGGCGCGAGAGCGTCCGCATCACGCGCGAGACGTTCATCGTCCTCGGCCGCATGATCTCGGGCCGCGCCTCTCTCAAGCAGATGTCGGGGCCGATCGAGATTGCGCGCTTTTCCGGGCAGGCGGCCCGCCGGGGCGTCGAGCAGTTCATCTGGCTGCTGGGCATGATTTCCCTGCAGCTCGCGATCTTCAACTTGCTGCCGATCCCGGTCCTGGACGGGGGACACCTGGCGATCACGGCGTTCGAGACCGGGATCCGCCGGGACCTCTCGATCCGCGCCAAGGAACGCATCCTCACCGTCGGTTTCTGGCTCATCGTCGGGCTCATGGTGGTGGTGCTCTACAACGACCTGGCCAAGAACATGGGGTGGGACGGCTGGCTCCCGGGGCGCGCCCGCGCCACCCCCACCGCCACCCCCGCCCCAGGTCAGTGACCGGCGGGCCGGGCGCAGAAGCCAGGCGCGGACCTCACCGCTTCCGCCGACGCTGCCCGGCGCAGGGCTGCCAGCCGCGGAGGCGGCTGAGGGCCTCGCGCACGTTCGCGTTGTCGTCGCCGGGAGGAATCTCGACAACCAGCGGCGCCGCGGCGGCCCGCTCGTCGGCGAGGAATTCCCTGAAGAAACGCTCCCCGAGCCGGCCTTCGCCCGGAGCGGCGTGGCGGTCCCGCCGGCTGCCCAGCTCACTCGGGGTGTCGTTGCCGTGCCAGAGGTGCGGCGCCGGCCGCGCCCAGGTCTCGCCCACCTCGTCGAGCAACCGCGGCCATCCGTCGCCCCGCAGGTCGTAGCCAGCCGCCCACATGTGGGCGAGGTCGAGGCACAGGCCGACGCTCTCGGGCCGGCACCCGGCGGCGAGCCGGGCCAGCTCGCCGGGGGTGGTGCCGACCTGGCCTCCGGCGCCGGCGGCTCCCTCGACGAGGACCCGGGCCGCGCCGCTGCCCGCCTGCTCGACCGCCGCCGCGAGAGCATCACGGCACCGGCTGACCGCAGCCTCACGATCTCCGCCCACCCCGGCCGAGCCGGGGTGCAGCACGACACCTGCCAGGCCGAGACGCCCCGCTCGCTGCAGCTCCTCGACCAGGACCCGGCGCGAGCGCTCGCGCAGCTCCTCGTCCTCGGCCGCCAGGTTGAGCAGGTACGGGGCGTGGGCGAAGCAGCGCCCGTCGAGGCCCGCTGCCGCACTGGCCCGCGCGAACCGCTCGGCCTCGCCGGGGTCGGCGGCGGTAGCGGCCCATCGCCCGGGAGGGCGCAGGAAGACCTGGAGCGCCTCGCAGGTCGCCGAAGGCGCGGCCTCCGCCGCCCGCCACACGCCTCCCGCCGCCGAAAGGTGCGCGCCCAGCTTCATCACGGCAGGTATGGTACCCTCCCCGGCCGTGAAGGCAGCTCGCCTGTTGCAGGGGTGCGCCGGCATCGTGGGGTTCGCCGTGGGCGCCGCGCTCGCCGTCTGGGTGGTGCTGTGGATCAGCCTGCGCTCCTCGGCCGTCCGGGTGCCCTCGGTGGTGGGCCAGGACCTCGGTACGGCCGCGGCCACCCTCGCGAGCGTCGGGCTAGTCGCGCGCGTGCAGGACGGTGTCTTCAGCCCGGAGATGGGGATCGGCCGGATCGCCGTGCAGCGCCCCGGCCCCGGGCTGCAGCTCAAGCGTGGCGCGTCCGTCCTGCTCTACCCGTCGCTCGGCGAGGAGGTGCGGCGCGTGCCGGACTTGCGCGGGCTTCCCCTCACGCTCGCCCAGGCCGAACTCGAAAGTGTCGGCCTGTCCATCGACCGCCTTTGCGAGATCGAGGGCGAGAGCGACAGCGTGACAGTGATCGGGCTCTCGCCCGCCGCTGGCACGCAGGTTGCATCGGGATCAGGCGTGACGCTGCTCGTCAACCGCATCCCGCGGCAACGTCGTTTCGTCATGCCTGACCTTTACGGCGCCAGCGAGGAAGCCGCCTCGCGAGTGGTGCGGGCGCTGGGGTTCCAGCTCGCTGCCGTCCAGCCGGTCCCCTACCCGGGCGTGCCGGCCGGCATCGTGCTGCGACAGAGCCCGCCGGCCGGCGAGGCGGCGGCGGAGGCCGCCGTGGTCGCCTTGTGGGTGAGCCGGTGAGCGCGGTGCTGGTCGCCCCTTCGCTGCTTGCGTGCGACCTCGCGCGGGTGGCCGAGGAGGTCCGCGACGTCGTCCAGGCCGGAGCCGACAGGCTGCATTTCGACGTCATGGACGGCGTGTTCGTGCGCAACCTGACGTTCGGGCCCGGGCTGTGCGCGGCGGTCCGTCGCCACACCTCGCTGCCGCTCGACGTGCACCTGATGGTCGCAGATCCCGACCCGCTCATCGAGCCGTTCGCCGCCGCCGGCGCCGACCTCCTGTCGGTCCACGTCGAGACCGTCACCCATCTCCAGCGGACACTGGCGCGCGTCAGGGGACTCGGGGTCAGGCCGGGGGTGGCCCTCAACCCGGCCACGCCGCTGGCCGTCCTGGACGAGCTGTGGCCGTGGATCGACTTCGTTCTGCTGATGACCGTGAACCCCGGCTTCGGCGGCCAGAGCCTCATCCCGGCCTGCCTCGACAAGCTCGCGCGGCTGCACCGGCTGGCCCGGGAGCACGGCTGGCCCGGGGAGATCGCGGTCGACGGCGGGGTCGAGGCCGCCAACGCCGCGCGGTTGCGCGAGCTGGGTGCCGATGTGCTGGTCGCCGGCACCGCCGTGTTCGGCCAGAGCGACCGGCGAAGTGCCATTGCGGCACTGCGGGGAGAGAGCCGATGAGACGATTCGTGTGGCTGGCGCTCGTGCTGGCGCTGGCGAGCTGCAAGAGCACCCGCAACCCCGAGCAGGAGTTCTTCGAGAAGGTCAGCCAGCTCACCAAGGAGGAGCTCCTCGCCAAGGGCGACGCGCTGGCGGAAAAGCGGCGGTGGGAGGAGGCGCGCAAGCACTACTCCTTCCTTGCCGACTCGTTCCCCAACGACCCCCTCGGGCGGCGCGCCGCCCTCAAGGTGGCCGACACCTTCTTCGCCCAGAGGGATCTCGAGAGCCTCACCGAGGCGCAGCTCCGCTACCGGGACTTCTCCAACCGCTTCCCCTCCGACCCGGCCCGGGCGTACGCCCTCCTGATGCTCGGCAAGTGCAGCTTCCAGCAGCACCGCGGCCCACAGCGCGATCTCGGGCCGGTGCGCGAGGCGGCCGCCTCGTTCAGGTTGGTGATGGAGCTGTTTCCGGACTCGCCGGAAGCCAGGGAAGCCGCCGAGCTGTATCAGCGCTGCCGCGAGGACCTGGCCGCGCACGAACTCGAGGTGGCGCGCTTCCACGCCCGCGTGCAGGCCTGGGAAGGCGCCTGGCAGCGGCTCACCTACCTCCTCGCGACGTACCCCGAGACCCTCGCGGCGCGCGAGGCCGAACCGCTGCTGGCCGAGGCCAGGCGGATCCGCGGCGAGGAGCCGGCCGCGAACCCGGCGACGGCCGAACCGACACCGGCGCCTGACCCGCGGTGACGCACCGCACAACCACCTGCCGCTGCAAGCATTGACGTGCATGTGTGTGATGCGCTATTTTGGGGATGGAGTAAGCACACCGATGCCGAAGGGGAGAGCTGCCATGCGCTCTGCAATGATCGCGATCCTGGTCACGCTGTGTGTCGGCTGGGCTGCGGCTCAGGGAGCGGTGAATCCACCGCCGCGTCCTCTCCACAAGATTGGAGATCACTGGACTCCATACGAGCCGCCGACGGAGCTGCCCGCCGACGCCCAGGTCTACATCATTCAGCCTGGTGACACGCTCTGGGCGCTGGCCAAGCAGTTCCTCGGCGACCCCTACCTGTGGCCCCAGCTGTGGGAAAAGAACACCTACATCCGGGACGCGCACTGGATCTACCCGGGCGATCCGCTGATCGTCGGCGTCAAAAGCGAGGTCGCCCCGCCGGCCGAGCCCGTCCCGACGACCGGCGGCGCGGGCGGGGCCGCGGAGCCGACCCCCTGGGGCGAGCCGGGCGGCGGCGAGGAGGCGGAGATCCCCCTCGAGGACGAGACGACCGGCCTGGGCGGCAAGCTCGTGACGATCGGCACGGAAGACGACGTCTACTGCTTCGCCTACCTCGAGGCCGAGAACGCCAAGCCCACCTTGACGATCTTCTCGGCCGAGCAAATCGACTTCCAGGAGGACTTCTCGACCGGCGACATCGTTTACGTGTCGGGCGGCGAGGCCGAGGGCGTGAAGGCCGGGCAGGAGTACTTCGTGAACGTCCCCGTGCGCAAGCTGCGCCATCCCCACACGCGGGCCACGCTGGGCCTGGTGATGCGCCAGCTCGGCCGAGTGAGAATCCTGTGCACCCAGGAGCACACCTCGACGGCCGAGGTCCTGGCCTCCTGCGACGCCATCCCGCTCGGCGCCTGGCTGGCGCCGTACGAGCCGTACCCGCTGCCGATGGCCGTGCTGACGGCGCCCACGCAGCGCTGCGACCCGCCCAGCGACAAGACCAAGGGTGCGGTCATTTACGCCCGCGACGACGCCGAGAGCTTTGCCGCCGACCACATGGTCCTCATCGACCTGGGTGAAGCCGACCAGGTGGAGCCCGGAACGATCTTCACCATCTTCCGCGAGAACAAGGTGGAGGGCGCTCCCCGCTTGCTCCTCGGCGAGCTGGCGGTGCTCCTCACCGGCGACCACTGGGCGACCGGCAAGATCCTGTCGTCGACGGGACCGCTCCGCGTCGGTGATCGAATCGAGCTGAAGTGAGCGCCGAGCCCGCCCCGGCGGCTCGCGCAGGGGAGCTCCGCGAGCTCGGTGATGCGCTGACGCGCATCGCCGGCGCGCTCCTCGATCGCGGCGTGCTCCTCCAGGAAGCGGTGGACGCCTTCGAGCTGCGGTTTCTGCAGGCCGCGGTGCAGAGGCACGCGGGCAACCTGTCTCGCGCCGCGGCCGAGCTCGGCATTCACCGCAACACGCTGCGCTCGAAGCTGCAACGCAACGGCCGCCGCGCCCGTTGATGGCGGATCGACGCGCCGGAGTCGCCCTGTGGGCGGCGTTCGTACTGGGCATGACCCTGGTGTGGCTCGCCAGCTCGCCGCCCCCACGACAGCCCGAGGCTGCGGATCCCGTTTTCGGCGGCTGGCGGGATCTCGTCGATCACCAGCGGGCTCACACGCCGCCGGACCACGAGGAACTCGTGCTGGCTGCCGCTGCCCGCAACAGCCTCGATCCGCTGCTGGTCCTCGCCTTGATCGAGGCGGAGTCGGGCCACCAGCCCGGTCTCGTCTCGCCGCGCGGGGCGGTGGGGCTGATGCAGATTCGCCCCGAGGTGGCAGCTTGGGCGGCGCTGCCGCACGTCGCCGACCCGGCCATCAACATCGAAATCGGCTGCCGGTTCCTCGCCTGGCTCCTCGACGGCTTCGGAGGCGACGTGCAGCTGGCGCTGGCCGCCTACAACGCCGGGCCGGCAGCGGTCCGCCGCTGGGGAACGCTGCCGCCCTACCGCGAAACTCGCCGTTTCATCTCGAGAGTTGCCGAGGCGTACGAGCGGCTGGCCGGCCGGCCGATGCCGGCCCGTCACCCGCGGGTGGTGGACTCACGGCGCCTGTGAGTCGTCGTCTTTCTTCCCCGACGCGCTGCGCAGCGAGTCCCGAAAGTTCCTGATCCCCTCCCCGATGCCGCGACCGAGCTGAGGAAGCTTGCTGGCGCCGAAGATGATGACGACGATCAGCAAGATGAGCAAGAGCTCCTGGAAGCCAAAGGAACCGAGCATGAAGGCGGCCTCCCGCAGGCATTATAGCGACTTGCCGCGCCACGGGTTGCCTGGGAGAATCGCCTGGCCCGGCGTGTCGGGCGGGGGAGTCGACCATGGGCCGGTCTGCCGACCGTCTCCACAACCTGGTCGGAGCGACTCGCTCCGAGATCGCGGCATGGCTCGCGGACATCGATCCGCGGCCGTACCGGGCCGAGCAGGTGTACCAGTGGGTGACGCGCCGTCTTGCCGCCTCGCTCGACGACATGACCGACCTGCCAAAGTCGCTGCGAGCGTCGCTCGCGGCCCGGCTCGCGGTGTGGGACCCTGCCGTCGTCGACTCGATCGAGGCCCCGGACGGCACGGTGAAGCTGGCGCTGGCTTTCGACGACGGGGCGATCGTCGAGGCGGTGGTGATGCCCATGGAGGGCCATGCCACGGTGTGTCTGTCGTCGCAGACCGGCTGCGCCGTGGGGTGCAGGTTCTGCGTCACCGGGGCCCTCGGCGCCGGCCGCAACCTGACCGGAGGCGAGATCTTCGGCCAGTACCGGGCGATCGTGCGCCACGCCTCGCTGGGCGGGCGTCCGCTCAACGTCGTGTTCATGGGCATGGGCGAACCGATGCTCAACCTCGACGGGCTCACGAGGTCGCTCGAGCTGCTGGCCGAGACCGTGAGCCCGCGGCGGATCACGGTCTCGTCGAGCGGCATCGTCCCCGGGCTCGAGCGCCTGGGGCGCCTCGCTCGCCGGCCGAACCTGGCGGTCTCCCTCAACGCCACGACTCAGGAGCAGCGGCGCCGGCTCATGCCCGGGGCGGCGCGCTGGCCGCTGTCCGAGCTGCTGGCGGCACTGCGCGCCTACCCGCTCGAGAGAGGCCGCCGCATCACGATCGAGTACGTGCTCATCGACGGGATCAACGACTCGCTCGAGGACGCCCGCCGGCTGCCGGTTCTGCTGCGAGGTCTCCCGGTGAAGGTCAACCTCATTCCGCTCAACTCCGATGACACGTACCTCGCCGACTTGCGGCCCCCCGGCGAGGAGCGGATCGATGCCTTCGCCGCTCAGCTCGCGGCGGCCCACCTCAACGTGACCGTGCGCTGGAGCAGGGGCCGCGAGGTGGGTGCGGCCTGCGGCCAGCTTCGCGGCCGGCTCCTCACTGCCGGGCCATGACGGCCGCGCTCCACATGCGGCCGGCCTCGGTGCGGTCGCGGCGATACGAGTAGTGGTGCGGGGAGCACGCCGTGCACGGCCCGAGCACCTCGACGGTTTCCACCCCGAGGTTGCGCAGCCGGGCGGCCGCAAAGGCGGCAAGGTCCACTCGCCTCTCGACGCACCACGGCGGCCCCGCCTCCACCAGCCGGGCGAGGGCGGTCGTGACCTCGCTCCCGACCTCGTAATGGCACGGTCCCACCCCGGGGCCGATGAACGCCACGAGCTCCCGGGGGGCGACCCCCAGCTCGTTGGCGAGCCGACCCACGGCCCGTCCCAGGATGTCCGCGGCGAGGCCGCGCCAGCCAGCGTGCAGCATCGCGACCGCACCGCCTCCGGCCAGCGCCACCGGCAGGCAGTCGGCGTTGCGCACGACCAGCGCGACGTCCGCTTCGGCCGTGATGAGGCCGTCGCAGGTACCTACGCAGCGCGAGCTGCCAGGTGGCGCGCCGGAGCCGGAATACAGGTAGGTGAGTGAGCCGTGCTGCTGCATCGCGTACAGCGCCGCCACCTCCCGCCCCAGCGCCTCTCCGAGCGCCAGGCGCGCCGCTTCTGCAAGTTCCAGCTCGCTCGCGCCCGGCCGCGAGGCGCGGGCGTCCGCGAAGCAGATCAGCGCCTCCCCCGCTCGCCTGAACAAGAGACCTTCGGGCATCGTCGTGTCCATGCGCCATGCTACACTCTCCTCCCGGAGGATGCTTGAAACTGCAAGTGGTCGTGGGTGTTAGACAGGCCCCTGCCGGTCGTTGGCGCGCCGCGCCGGGCGCCGGGAGGGGGTGTGGTTCCCCCCTGCCCGCGGGGAGGAGGGTGTGATCCGGATGGAGGCCGTGGTCAAGTCGTACCACGGCCGCCCGGCGTTGCGCGGGATCACCACCCACATCGAGCGCAGCGAGTTCGTCTTCCTGACCGGTCCCTCGGGCGCGGGCAAGAGCACGTTCCTGCGCCTCCTGTATCGGGCCGAGCTGCCCGACGCCGGGCGCATCGTCGTCGACGGCTTCGACCTCGCCGAAATGCCGCGCCGCCAGATCCCCGACTTCCGGCGCCGCCTCGGTGTCATCTTCCAGGACTTCAAGCTGCTGCGCCGGCGGACGGTGGGCGAGAACATCTCTTTCGTGCTGTCGTTGCTGGATCTCCCGGAGCGCGAGCAACAGCGACGCGCCTACCTCGCCCTCAAGCAAATGGGGTTGCAGAACCGCCTCGGCGCCCTGCCCGACGAGCTGTCCGGAGGAGAGCAGCAGCGGGTGGCCATCGCCCGCGCCCTCGTCCTCCAGCCCGACCTCATCCTGGCCGACGAGCCCAGCGGCAACCTCGACACGGAGCGCGGCCACGAACTCATGGAGCTGCTCAAGTCGATCAACTACCAGGGCACCACGGTGCTGGTCGCCACCCACGACCGCGGACTCATCGAGGCTCACCCGGCCCGTACGCTCGTGCTCGATCGCGGCGCGCTCGTCCGCGACGCCTGGGGATTGACGCCGTGAACCGGCACGGCTGGCGGGAGGTGCAGCGGCAGGTCCGGGAGTCGGGCGCTCCCGGCGGCGTTGCCATCCTCATGGTGGCCGTCGCCACGGCATGGGGCGGCCTCCTCCTGACCGTGCATCGCTGGGTCGAGCACGACCTCCTCGGCCGCCGCCAGAACTCGAGCGTGGTGGCGGTGCTCCGCGCGCCGGATCAGGCCGACTCGCTCGCCAGCGCGCTCGCGGCGCGCCCGGGCACGCTCCGCTGGACGCTCGCCCGACCCGCCACGGTGCGGCAGGAGCTGGCGGAGTGGTTTCCCGAACTGGCCACGGTCCTGCTCGCTCTCGACGAACCCAGCTTCCCGGCGCTGCTGAAGATCGAGGCCGACCCGGCCGCGGCCGGGGAACTCGTCGCGTGGCTGGCGGCCCGGCGCGAGGTGGCCGTCGTGCAGAGTTCGGCGCAGTGGCAGGCCCGGGTTGAGCAGGCGCTGGGAAGGGTGGTCGCGGTCGGCTTCGTGCTCGCGTCGGTGCTGCTCGCCGGCTGCTTCCTCGTGGTGCTGCTGGTGGTTCGGCTGCTGGTGCTCGACCACGCCGACGAGATCGCCATCATGCGCCTGATCGGGGCGAGGGAGCGCGACATTCGCCTTCCGTACGTGACGCTGGGGCTGGTCCTGGGCTGCACGGGCGGACTGCTCGGCGTGCTGGCGCTGGCGATCCTCGAGATGTCGCTGCGATCGGTGCTGCCCGCCATCGCTCCGGAGGCGTGGGTGCTGGCGGCCATGCCGCTGGTCGGAGCGGCCGCAGGAGCCGGTGGCGCGGCGCTCGGGCTGGTCGCCATCCCTCGCGAGCCCTGACGGCGTGTGCTGCCCCAGAAGGGGTCAGGACTGGATCATGGGCGTGACGCGGCGCAGGAACTCGCCGGCCTTGTCGCCGCCCTCGAGCAAGGAGATCGCCCGCGCCAGCCGGTCCACGAGCCCCTGGATCGATTCCAGGCCGCGTCCCGCCTCGAGCTCGGACCGCGTCTGCCGGTACTGCTTCTCGACCGCGAGCGAGCCGGTCAGGCCGACACACTCGTCGGCCACCTTGCGGATGTTGTCGGCCAACGCCACGAGGGTGCGGAGCGACGGCCCGGCCGGCGCGGCCTGGACCGGCGCCGCCTTCTCCTCCGGCGACCGCAGCCCGATCAGGCCCGAGGTGACGAGCCCGTACAGGACCTTGCAGACGTCGAACGCGGACAGCGCGGTCAGTTCCTCGAGCTTCTTGATGCTCGTCTGGCCGTCGATCTTGGTGACGATCGTCCACTCCTGCGGCGAGAGCGTGATCTGGTCGTGGCCCGGCTCGCGCGGCAGGAAGTACGGCACCATCTCCATCGAGGGGATCTTGCGCTGCAGCACGCGCCACTCGTCCATCCGGCGCGCGGCTTCCATCATGAGGCTCGTGTTCGACTTGTTGATCGTGACCTGATCCGACTCGACGTTGGCGGTGAAGATGAACTGCCCCCGCCGCCAGGTCGCCATCTCGTAAATGGCGTACTCGCCGCGCAGCCGGCCGGCGATGGCGTCGGTGATCTGGCCGTCACGCAGGAAGATCTTGCCGTCGGAGCCCTCGGCGGACAGGGTGAACACACCGGTCTTGCCCGAGACGCTCACCAGCTGGATGACGTCCGGGAGAGCGATGTCAGCGAGCGAACCTTGAAGTGCCATGGTCGTTCAGTCTTCCTGCTCCGCCGTCAACTGTATCGCACACCACCCGCCGGGGGGAAGGCCGCCCGCCCCCCGCCTGCCGTGAAAACGGGTTTCCCCGGCTTTGCCTGCCATCCAAGGCCCCCCGTCCCCTCGTTTCTGCGTGCTCGCTTCGCAAGCTCCGGCTCCGGCTTGACGCCGCACAGCTTACACAGCGCCCACCGCAGCGTCAAGCCACGACGCCGCCGGAGCGCAGGTGGCAGAGCGCCACGGCCAGGGCGTCGGCCGCATCGGCCGGCGGAGGCGTGGACGCCCCGAGGTGCCGGCTCACGACATAGGCCACCTGCCGCTTCTCGGCCCGCCCGTGGCCGACGATCGCCGCCTTCACTCGCGCCGGCTCGTAGTCGACGACCGGGCCGCCCCAGCGCCCCAGGGTGGCGAGCAGCGCGCCCCGGGTCTCGGCGAGCGCCAGCGCAGCCTTCGGGAACCGTGCCGCGAACGGCGTCTCGACCGCCACCACGTCGGGCTGCAGCGCTGCCAGGAGCGCCTCGAGTTCGACCGCGAGTCCCGCCAGGACCTGCGACCGTGCAGCCCCCCGGCGACCATGGATACACCCCCAGGAGGCCGCGCGCAGCACCCGCGCGTCGCCGTCCAGAAACCCCCAGCCGGTGGTCCGGGAGCCGGGGTCCAGGCCCAGCACCCGCAACTACCCGGCCTCGAGCATGGATGCGTCGATGTCGAAGTTGGCCCAGACGTTCTGGACGTCGTCGTGGTCCTCGAAGACCTCCATGAGGCGGATCATCTGCTCCGCCCGCTTGTCTTCGAGCCGCACCTGCGTGGTTGGAACCATCTCGATCTTGGCCTGCTCGACCGCAAAGCCGCGGGCCTCGAGCGCCGACTTCACCGCATGGAGCTCCTCGGGCGCGGTGTAGATCTCGAACAGTTCTGGGTCGTCGGCGAAAAAGTCCTCCGCACCGGCCTCGAGGGCCGCCTCCATGACCGCGTCCTCGCTCCCGGCTGACTTCGGCACGATCAGATAGCCCTGTTTCTTGAAAAGGAAGCCCACGCAGCCGGTCTCCCCGAGGTTGCCGCCGTGCTTGGTGAACAGGTGCCTGAGCTCCGCAGTCGTGCGATTGCGGTTGTCCGTCAGCACCTGGAGCATCACCGCCACGCCGCCCGGCCCGTAACCCTCGTAGTAGACCTCCTCGTACGACACGCCGGGCAGCTCGCCGGTGCCCCGCTGGATGGCCTTCTGCATGGTGTCGCCGGGCATGTTGGCGGCCTTCGCGGCGGCGATCGCGGTGCGCAACCGGGCGTTGGAGGTCGGGTCGCCCCCACCCTCGCGCGCCGCGGTCGTGAGCTCGCGGATGATCTTGGTGAAGAGCTTGCCTCGCTTGGCGTCGAGCTTGCCCTTCTTGTGCTTGATGGTGCTCCACTTGTTGTGACCGGACATGCATGACCCCCGACGGCGCGTGGCGCTCCGCCGGAGCGAATTGTACACCGCCGACAGCGCCCGCGGTTGCGGCTGCGGCAAGGCGCGCGCACCGCAGGCGGCGGTCTCGATCCGGGAGCGCCGCACCCGGACTATTGACTTGACGGGACGCTCCCACCACAATGGCGATGATGCTTCGGCAGGACCCGGCGGAGGTATGAGCCAGACCTTACTCCTTCTTGACTACGAACCGCGAACGGTGGCCAGGGTCACCGAGTCCCTGGCTCCCCTCGGCTACGAACTGGTGACCGCCAAGGACGTCGACGCGGCCGTCAACGCCTGCGCCAAGCAAGAACCCAAGGTCGTTCTCATCACCTCGGTGCTGCCTCGGTTGAAGGTCGAGGACGCGATCACCCAGCTCCGCGCCCGCGCAGGCCTTCGGAGCACGCCGTTTCTCGTGCTGATGAGCGGGTACAGCGGCCAGGACGCCGCGGCCGACGCGGCTCGGCTCGGCGCTCAGGACATCATCGGCAAGCCCTTCTCCAACGAGCAGCTGCTCTCCAAGGTCAAGGCGCTTCTCCAGCGGGCCAGGAGCGAGGGGGGCGGCGTGAGCCCCGACACTCGCGCCGACGTGCTGGAGGCGTTGCGCCGCAGTGCCGGCCTCACCAGGGACAGCGGTACCGTGACCTCCGAGGAGCTGTTCGGCGACCTCATCGCCGACGAGGGCGAGCCGGGGCCGGCCGATACACAGCGCATCACGGTCACACCTGCCGTCAAGCCATCGCAGCCGGCGCCGGCAGCCACGGTGAGGGCGGCAGCCCCGCCGGCCGCCCCCGCCGCTCGAGCGCCGAAGCCTATCGAGCCCGACACCGCCGTGGAGCGCGTGCTCGAGACCACGTTGGCGGATGTGCGGACCCAGCCCACCAAGAGCAAGGTGCGCGAGGACACGAACGGTGCCTCGGTCGACGCCCTGCTCTCGCAGACCCTGTCAGGGCTCGACGTGAGGGTTCCGCAGGCGCCCAAGCCCGCGCCCCCGCCGCCGGCGCCGGTGCCCGAGCCCAGGCCGGCGCCCAAGGCCGCACCCCCGAAGCCGCCCCAGCCGGCGAAACCGGCACCGCCCGCCCCGGTCAAGCCCCCTGTTGCGCCGCCGGAAGCGGTCCCGCCGGAGAGGGTCGGAACCCCGTTCGGACAGTACGACCTCATCGAGCCGATCGCCACCGGCGGGATGGCCGAGGTCTTCAAGGCCCGCATGCGCGGCGTCGAGGGGTTCCAGAAGATCGTGGCGATCAAGCGGATCCTGCCGCACCTGACGGACAACGACGAGTTCGTCACGATGTTCATCGACGAGGCCAAGCTGGCGGCCCAGCTCCAGCACCCCAACATCATCCACATTTACGACCTCGGCAAGCTGGAGCGGTCGTACTACATCGCGATGGAGTACATCGACGGCCGCGATCTCCGCTCGATCCTCCGCATGCTCGAGGAGAAGGAGCGGCGCCTCCCCCTCGGCCTGGCGTTGTTCATCGCCTCCCGCCTCGCTGCGGCGCTCGACTACGCCCACCGCAAGCGCGACCTGCAGGGGCGCGACATGGTGCTGGTGCACCGCGACGTGTCGCCGCAAAACGTCCTCATCTCCTACGACGGCGACATCAAGCTCTGCGATTTCGGCATCGCCAAGGCCGCTTCCAAGGCTTCCCACACCCGCGCCGGCGCGCTCAAGGGCAAGCTGCAGTACATGTCGCCGGAGCAGGCCTGGGGAAAGGATCTCGACCTGCGCTCGGACATCTTCTCGCTCGGCCTCGTGCTGTACGAGATGTTGACCGGCCGCAAGGCGTTCGCGGGAGACTCCGAGCTTTCGATCCTCGAACAGGTCAGGTCGCCCCGCATCACCCCGCCGCGCGACATCGACCCGGCGATCCCGCCGGAAGTCGAACGCGTGGTCATGAAGGCGCTCAAGGAAAACCGCGAGGAGCGCTACCAGACCGCCGGTGAGCTGGCAGCGGACCTCAACAACATCTTGCAGTCGATCCGCCCCGCCCCGGGCGCCAGCGAGCTGGGGGCGTTCCTGGCCGAGCTCCAGGGCCGGGAGAGGGCCACCACTGGCGTGGTGGCGCCTGCCCCGCGCCCGGCGGCCGTGCCGCAGCCGCCTCCGCCGGCACCCCCGGCGGCCCCGGCGGCCAAGCCCAAACCGGCGCCCGCGCCGGCCGCCCCTGCGGCGCCGCGCGTGCCGAGCCTCGAGATCTCGCAGGTCGTGGCGCCGCAGCGCCGGATCCCGGTGGGCCTCGTCGCCGGCGCGGCCGTGGTCGTGATTGCCGTGGTCCTGGCGGTCCTCTTCCTGTCCCGCGAACGCAAGCCGGCCCCGGCGCCGGACGTCTCGCAGGTCGTCCAGGAGGCGATCAGCAGCATGCAACTCACGCCCACCCCGGCGGCCGAGCCGGAGCAGCCGACCCCGCCGCCGGCCCCCACCCGGGCGGTCCCGGTGGCCGTGGTGCCCACCCCCGCACCGGCAGTGGCGACCCGAGCTCCGGCTGCGGCGCCGACCGAGGCCCCGCCGCCGACCCAGGCTGCGCCGCCTCCGCCCACGGCCACGCCGGTCACGCCGCCCACCCCGACCCCCGTTCCCGAGGTCGTGCCGACCCCGGCACCGGTCGCCACCCGCCCGCCGCTGGCGGCGGAACAACCCACCGTGCGGACCGGCGATCTCGTCGAGCTGACACCCGACGTCACCCCGCCCGAGGCGCTGAGCAGGCCCATGCCGCCGTATCCCCCCGTGGCCCGGCGGCAGTCGATCCCGCCCCGGGGCGTCGTGATTCTCGACGTCCTCGTCGACGAAAACGGGGCTGTTGCGGATGTCAAGGTTCTGCGCGGCATGCGCTCCCAGATCTTCGACAACGCCGCCGTGGAGGCGGTGCGCGCCTGGCGTTTCAAGCCCGCCACCAAGAACGGGGTGCGGGTCAAGGTTCATACGACGCAGACCATCACTTTCAGTCCCTAAGGGAGGAGCCGACATGGCGGTGCTAAACGAGCAACAGCGGAAGTTCTACGAGGAAACTCGCCGGGTGACCAAGCAGGAGATCTCCGACCTGGAGAACCAGATCCAGGAAGAGCTCCAGCGCGTCAAGCAGCGGATCGCCGAGCTGCAGAACGCGCAGAAGGCGGCCCGCCAGATGTACGACGCCGCCTGCCAGCGCCTCGGCATCCCCAACGACCTCGAGGAGAGCGGGAGCGAGTGAGCTGAGGTTCCCGCGCATCTCGGCGCCGCGGGCCCACACCACCTGGTGTGGGCCTTTTGCTCTCGCTCTCGCAGCCGCCGCTGCCGCCCTGGCCGGCTCGCCGCCGCTCGCCGACCAGCTCGGGCGCCCCTTGGCGGGGCGGCCGGTGGCGCGGGTGCTTGCGTTGGCTCCGGACGTCACCGAGCTGGTGTTCGCCCTCGGTGCCGGTGCCGCCGTCCCGGCCGTCCCCCGCTCGGCCGACTTCCCCCCCGAGGTTGCCCGGCTGCCCCGATTCGACGAGCAGGACCCCGAGGCCATCCTTGCCCGGCGCCCGGACCTCGTGGTGGCCACCACTGCCGGAACCGACCCCCGCCTCGTCGAGCGGCTGCGGGAACTCGGCGTCGAGGTCGCGACGATCGACGTGACCACTTTCGAAAGGCTGGGGGAGGCGTGCCGGCTGCTCGGAGCGCTGCTCGGTCGCCCCGAAAGCGGCGAGGCGCTGGCGTCGGGCCTCGCGCGGCGCGTCCGCGCCGCCACCGAGCGCGCCGCGGCCCGGCCGACGCAACGCGCTCTGTACGTCGTCTGGTGGGAGCCGCTGATCGTCGCCGCCCCCGGCACATTTCATCACGATTTGCTGCGGCTGGCCGGTCTAGCCAACCTCGCGCCCGAGGGTGCCGGCCGCTACCCCCGCACTAGCACCGAGCTGCTCCTGGATCCCCGCCTCGAGGTCGTGGTCGCACCCGATGAGCCCCCCTTGCGAGCCATGTTCCAGTCGCTCCTGGGTCGCGCCGAGGGTGCCCGGCTGGCGCGGGGGGCCGTCGAGGTCATCTGGCTCCCCGCCGACCCTGCCAGCCGGCCCGGCCCCCGCCTCGTGGATGCCCTGGAGGCGCTGGTCGAAGCCCGGGGAGGCGGCCGGTGAGGCGGGCTGCCGACCCGCTCCTGGCCCTGGCGCTGGTCGGCGCAGCGCTGGCCTCGCTGCTGACCGGCAGCGTGGCGCTGACACCGCTCGAGGTCGGCACCGCCCTCGTGGGCGGCGGCGAAGACACGGCGCGAGTCGTGGTGCTGTCGCTGCGTCTGCCTCGCCTGGGGCTCGCGCTGCTGGTCGGCGCCAGCCTCGCGCTGGCCGGGGCGGCGCTCCAGTCGCTGCTCGCCAACCCCCTGGCCGACCCCTTTCTGCTCGGCATTTCGGGCGGCGGGGCGGCGGCGGCGACGCTGGCCGTCGTGGCGTTGCCCGCGGTGCTGCTGGGGCTGGTACCACTTGCCGGGATGGGCGGGGCCGCGCTTGCCACCGGTCTCGTCTGGTGGTTGGCCAGGGGTCCTCTCGGCGCCTCCTCGACGCGCCTCATCCTCGCCGGGGTGGCGGTCAACGCTGCCGCCTCGGCGGTGATCCTGCTGGTGCTGGCCTTTGCGTCCGGCAGCCGCCTGCCCGGCGCCCTCGCTGTCACGATGGGCTCGCTTGCCGGGGCGTCGGCTGCCCGCGCGTGGTGGCTGCTGCCGTACACCCTCGGGGCGGCGGCGGTGCTGCTGCACCACGGGCGCGACCTGGGGCTGCTGGGTACCGGCGAGGAGTCTGCGGCCGGGCTGGGGGTCGACGTCCCCGCGGTGCGCCGGCGGGTCTTCCTGGCGGCGGCAGCGCTGTGCGGCGGGGCAGTGGCGTTTGCCGGCGTCATCGGCTTCGTGGGGCTGGTGACGCCGCATCTTTGCCGGCTCGTCTGGGGGCAGGCACCGCGCCGGCTGCTCGTGCGATCGGCGGTGCTCGGCGCCGCTCTCACCGCCGCGGGCGACACGCTGGCCCGGAGGCTCGTGCCCGGCGCCGAGCTGCCCGTGGGCGTGATCACGGCGCTGCTCGGCGTGCCGTTCTTCGTGGCGCTGCTGAGGAGATCGGCGTGACCGCGCTTTCTGCCCGCGGGCTGTGCGGCGGTTACGGGGCGCGGCGCGTTGTGGGCCCGGTCGACGTGGACATCGCCGCCGGCAGCTGCACCGCCGTGCTCGGCCCCAACGGCGCCGGCAAGAGCACGCTCTTGCGTCTGCTGGCGGGAATCCTGCGCCCGTCTGCCGGCATGGTCGAGCTGCTCGGTCGGGACATTGCCGCAATGCGGCGGCGCGAGGTGGCCTGCCTCGTCGGCTTCGTGCCGCAGGCGCTGGCGCTCGCCTTTCCCCTCACCGTGCACGAGATGGTCTCGCAGGGGCGGACGCCCCGCCTGGGGCCGTGGCGGCCCGCCGGGCTGGCGGACGAGGCAGCCGTGGAGGCCGCCATGCGGGATCTCGGCCTCGGTGCCCACCGCGACACACCCGTGCACACGCTGTCGGGGGGCGAGCGCCAGCTCGTGCTGCTGGCCCGGGCACTGGCCGGCGAGCCGCGGCTGCTGCTGCTGGACGAGCCGGCCACCGGGCTCGACGTGCGCCATCAGCTCCAGCTCGTGGACACGGTGAGGCGGCTCGTCGAGCGCGGCGTCGGTGCTGCGATCGTGCTCCACGACTGGAACCTCGCCTGCCGCCTCGCCGACACGGCCCTCGTGCTCCACGGCGGCACGATTGCCGCCTCTGGCCCGCCCCACGAGGTCCTCTCGCCCGACCTCGTGGCGCGCGTGTTCGGCGTGGCGGTCGAGCGCGTCCTCACCCCAGGCGGTCTGCTGCTGGCGCCCCGGCACGCGGTTGCAGGTTGGCTCGATGCTCCGCCAGCGCCCGGCGGCGGTCGGGCTTGCCGGTAGGGCCGAGCGGCAGCTCCTTCACCCAGGCGACCAGACGCGGTCGCTTGTAGGGGGCGAGCCCGGACAGCCAGTCGGCGGGCCACGCCGGGGGCGGGACCGCGCCGGGCGCGGCGACCAGGAGCGCTGCCACGACCTGGCCCCACGCCCCGGCCTCCACCCCGAGCACCAGCGCCGCCGCCACCCCCGGGCACCGCAGCAGCGCCTGCTCCACCTCGCCGGGGAAAACCTTCTCGCCGCCGGTGACGATGACGTCGTCGGCCCTCCCGAGCACCTGCAGGCGACCTCTCTCGTCGAGCGCCCCGCAATCGCCGGTGTCGAAAAAGCCGTCGGCCGCAAACGGCTCCGGGTGGCGCCCACGGGGGTAGTAACCGTTCATCAGCATCTCCCCGCGCACCTGGATCCGGCCGTCGACCACGCGCACCTCCACGCCCGGCAGCACGGCCGCTCGCGCCTCGTCGTCCCCCTCCCACACCTCGGCCGGGTCCTCGGTGGCCACTTGCGAGCAGGTCTCGGTCAGCCCGTAGGTTGCCAGCACCGGCCACCCTTCTTTTCTGGCCCGGCGCAAGAGCGGGGCCGGACACGGGCCACCGCCCACCAGCACCGCGCGCAGCGCGGGCGGGGGGGGGCCCGCGTCGAGCAGCCGCTGGAGCTGCGGCGGCACCAGCGACAGGAGCGTCACGCCGGCTTCCCGCATGAGACCGTGGGTGCCGGCGGGATCGAGTCCTTCCCCCAGCACCACGGGCCGCCTCGCGAGCAGGCAGCGGGTGAGGATGGACAGCCCGCCGACGTGCGCCGGCGGCAGCGCCAGCAGCCAGCGATCCTGCTCTCGCCAGCCGAGCCGCGCCGCGCTCGCCGCGGCCGAGGCCACGAACGCCCCCCGGCTGAGGATCACGCCCTTCGGCCCCGCCGTGGAGCCGGACGTGAAGACGACCGCGAGCGGGCGCTCGGGCGGGATGCGCACCCCCGAGACCAGCGGCACGATCCTGCCGGTCCGCGGGGTGACCGGGATGCTGTCGAGATCCCAGGCGGACCGATCCAGCCCCGCCACCTCGGCCCGCTCCGTGGGGGTCCAGCGGGGATGCAGGAGCACCATCGTGATGCCGAGCTGCGCGAGCGCCCAGAAGCGCACCACCAGCTCCGGCGTCGCCCGGGCCGTGAGGCGGACCCGCGGCGGCCCGCCCGGCTTGCCGAGGCCGAGCCGCCCGAGGGCGAGCATTTCCGCGTTCACGCGCCGCGCCAGCTCCGCCCAGCTCCAGCCCCCTCCCGGCCACAGCACGGCCGGCTGCCGCCAGGCGGCGCGGGCCGCAGCGAACACCGAAAGCTCGATCACCGTCCTCCCGAGGCCGCCCCCGTCACAGCAGCAGCCCGGCGCCCATGAGCAGGCTGTGCAGGAGCAGGAGCTGCCCGGCCCGGGCCAGCTCGCGATTGAGCGAGGGACCGTCTTCGAACGCGGCCACCCGCCGCACGAGCCGCACGGCCAGCGGCGCGGTTGCAAGCGCGACCAGCACCCAGCCGGAAGCGGCCCCGGAAAGCACCGCTCCCACCGTGCCCGCGTAGGCGAGCAGCAGGAACGCGGCCAGCTCGACGACGCCGGCGCGCCTGCCGAGCCGCGCCGGCAGCGTGCGCCGCCCGGCGGCTCGATCGGTGGCGTGGTCGCGAGTGTTGTTGACGACCAGGATGGCGGTGGCGAGCGCGCCGCACACGAGCCCGCCCCACCACGCCGCCGGCGGCACCTGCCCGGCCTGCACCCAGGCCGTCCCGCACGTCGCCACGAAGCCGAAGAACACCATCACGAAAGGCTCTCCGACCCCCAGCCTGGTGAGCGGGAACGGCCCGGCGGAGTAGGCGACCGCCGCCAGCACGGCCGCGCTGCCCATGGCCACGACCGGCCATCCGGCGACCCACGTGAGGTACGAACCGACCAGCACCGCCACGCCAATCGCCGCCGCCGCCCCGCGCCACACCTGCCGGGGGGTCAGCCACCCCGCCGCGGTCGCCCGCACCGGCCCGAGCCGTTCCGCCGTGTCGGTCCCTTGCTCGAAATCCGCCACGTCGTTGACGAAGTTCGCCGCCACCTGCAGCGCCAGCGCACCGGCGAGCGCCGCCACGGCAGGACCGGCCCGGACCCCCCCCGCCGCACCCGCGCACGCGGTCCCCAGCAGTACCGGCGCCGCCGCCGCCGGCAGCGTCCTGGGACGCGCCGCCATGACCCACCGTCCCACCCGGCCTGGCTTCACACCGCCTCCACGTGCCGGCCCCGCCCCGCCGATGTCGGTCTCCTCACGGAAAGCGCGGGAACTTCGAGAAGTCGGGCTTGCGCTTCTCGACGAACGCCCGCTTGCCTTCTTTCGCCTCCTCGGTGAGGTAAAACAACAGCGTGGCGTCGCCGGCCAGCTGCTGCAGCCCCGCCTGGCCGTCGCAATCGGCGTTGAGCGCGGCCTTGAGCAGGCGGATCGCGGTCGGGCTGTTGGCCAGGATCTCCCGGCACCACGCCACGGTCTCCTCCTCCAACCGTTCCACCGGCACCACGGCGTTGACGAGCCCCCACTCCAGCGCGGTGCGGGCGTCGTACTGCCGGCACAGGAACCACACCTCGCGGGCGCGCTTCTGGCCGATGACGCGGGCCATGTACGAGGCGCCATAGCCGCCGTCGAAGCTCCCGACCCGCGGCCCGGTCTGCCCGAAGCGGGCGTTGTCGGCCGCGATCGTGAGATCGCAGACGAGGTGCAGCACGTGCCCGCCGCCAATCGCGTAGCCGGCCACCATGGCGATGACCGGCTTCGGGAGCGTGCGGATCTGCCGCTGCAGGTCCAGCACGTTGAGGCGCGGCACCCCGTCCTCGCCCACGTAGCCGCCGTCGCCGCGCACCTTCTGGTCGCCACCCGAGCAAAACGCCTCGCGCCCCTCGCCGGTGAGGATCACGACCCCCACCGAGCGGTCGTCGCGCGCCAGGGCAAACGCCTGTTGCAGCTCGTCCACCGTCTTCGGCCGGAACGCGTTGCGCACGTGCGGCCGGTCGATCGTGATCCTGGCGATGCCCTCCTCACACGTCTCGTAGCGGACGTCCTCGAAGCTGGCTTTCGATGTCCACACCGGCAGGCTCATGCCTCCTCCCCGCGGTCGCCACGGTAGCGCGCCGTCCCCGCCTCGAGCAACCGCGCCACCGCCTCCGGAGCTTCCAGCACCACGTTGTGGCCGACGCCCGGCACGACGGTGAGCGACCCCGCCGGCAGCCGCTCGGCCGCACGCTCCGCGATACCGACGAACCGGGTGTCCAGCTCGCCGACCACCAGACGCACGGGCTTCGCGATCCCGGAAAGCAACGGCCACAAGTCCGGCATCGCCCCCGGCCCCAGCGTCTCGAGCACCCAGGCAAGCCGCCGGGGGTCGTGGGCCAGGCGCCAGCTCCGCTGCGCCGCCAGCGTGGCGGGCGGGAGCGCGCGCTGCGAGTCGAACAGCGGCAGCCGTTCCCAGACCTCGACGAACGCCTCCAGCCCCTCCTTGCGCAGCAGCCGGGCCCGCGCCGCGTCCTCCGCCCGCCGGGCCGCCCGCTCGGCCTCCTCCTCGAGCCCCGGGTTGACCCCGACCAGCAGCGCATCCGCCCACAGACGGGGAGCGGCGACGAGCATGCCCAGCCCCAGGCGGGCGCCGAGCGAGTACCCGGCCAGCCGCCACTTCCCCGAATCGAGCGCTCGCACCGCTGCCACGAGGTCCCGGATCACGGCCTCGAAGCTCGTCCATTCTGGCCGCAGCGGCTCGGGGCCGTGGCCGGGCAGAAACGGCGCAGCCACCAGACCGGGGGCCTCGAGCCGATCGACGACCTCCCGCCACGCCTCGGGGTGCCCGGCAAACCCGTGCAGGACGAGCAGCCGCCCCGCGCCGGCGCGCCTCTCGAGCCGGAAGCGCACCCCGCCGGCCACGCACTCGGTGCCCGCCGGCGAGCTCATGCGCGCACCGCGCGGGCGCGCTCTCGCAGCGCGGTCCAACGGGCTCGCGCACCGGGCCCGGAAATCACCGCCTCGACGAGCGTCGGCCCCGGCGTGGCGAGCGCACGTTCGAGCGCCGCCGCCAGCGCCTCGGCGTTGTCCGCCCGCCGGTACCCGACCCCGAACGCTGCGGCAGCCGGCTCGAAGCCGACCTCCTGCGGCGCCACGAAGAGCCGCTCGACTGTCGCCTCCGGCACGCCGGCCGCCGCCAGCGGCAGCAGCTCGAAAATGCGCCCGCCCCGGTTGGCCAGCACCACGATCACGAGCGGCGACTCCACGTGCCGCGCCGCGGCGAGCCCGCCCATGTCGTGGAGGGCGGCGAGGTCGCCGAGCAGCACGAGCGTCGGACGGCCGGAGGCGTGCGCCGCGCCGGCCGCGCCGGAAATGAACCCGTCGATGCCGGCCACCCCCCGCTGGTGCAGCACGCCGATGCCCGGCGCAGGGCTTGCCGGCACGAGGTCCACCTCCCGCACCGCCAGGGAGTTGCCGAGGACGAGCAAGGCGCCGGGCGGCAGCGCCTCGACGACGGTCCACGCGGCGCCCAGCTCCGAAAGCTCCCCTCGACGCCGCTCGCCGGCGCGCCACTCGGCGAGCGCGCCGGCTACCTCGCCCGCCACCCGCGCCCACGCCGCCCGCCAGGCGCCGTCGCCCGCCTCGCCGTCTCCCAGTTCCCCCAGCAGCGCCTCGACCACGCGCGCGGGATCGCCGCCCACCAGGCCGACGGCGCCCCCCCAGGGATCCGGCCAGCCGGAGCCGCCAAGCACCCACCGACAGCAACCGGGTCGCGACTCCAGGTACCGCTGCCACGCCGCCGACACCACCGGCAGCCCGAGCTGCACGATCAGGCGCGGTTCTCCGGGCCGCGGCGCCCGCGGGTCGGGGGCCAGGAGGTCGAGCGGGAGGACGGTCGCGCCCGACGACGTCCAGCGGAGCTGGCTCGTGGCCTCGGCCAGCAGCGGGTAGCCGAGACACCGGGCGAGGCGCTCGGCCGCCACCCCCGCGCCGAGCGGGGCAGGTCCGGCCAGCAGCACGCCGCACGGCTCCGAGCGCAGCAGCCCGGCGAGCCGGCGCGCGGCGCGGGGGTCGGGCTCGGGCACAGGCCCGCTCACGGCCGGCAGCGGCTCCGAGGCGATGCGGCGCGCCAGCTCCGCGAGTTCGGCGTCGGCGGCGTTTTCCGCCACCGGCTCGAGCGGCTTGCGGAAAGGTGCGTTGAGGTGCACCGGACCGGGGTCGGGGCCGAGAGCACGGGCCACGGCCAGCGCCGCCGTCTCGCGCACCCCGCGCAGCGCCCGCTCGGCCGGGTGCGGCGCGCCGACATCGGCGTGCAGCCGCACGTGGCCCGTGAAGAACCCGTGCTGTTCGGTGGTCTGGGGCGCCCGCCGGTGGTGGAGCTCGGGCGGCCTGTCGGCCGTCACCACGACGAGCGGCACGCCCGCCTCGTCGGCCTCCACCACCGCCGGCAGGTAGTGCGCGCCGGCCGTCCCCGAGGTGCACACCAGCGCGGTCGGCCTCCCCGTGACCCTCGCCTGGCCGAGGGCGAAGAACCCGGCCGTGCGCTCGTCGACCAGCACGGTGACCCGCAGGTCGGCGCGGCCGGCCGCTGCGAGGACGAGCGGCGCGGAGCGCGAGCCGGGGCTCGCCACGATCTCGCGCACCCCGCCGGCGACCAGGCCGTCGACCAGCAGCTCGGCCCAGCGCAGGTGGAGGTTGGCCGGCGTCACGCGTGCACCCCCAGCGCCGCCAGGCACGTGCGGGCCTTGGCGCGGGTCTCGGCCAGCTCCAGCTCGGCGCGCGAGCCGGCGACGATCCCCGCGCCGGCGTAGACGTACGCCGTCCGTCCCCGCACCAGCACAGAGCGCAACGCCACCGCCAGCTCGCCCTCGCCTTCGGGCGTGACCCTCCCCACCGGTCCCGAGAACCACCCCCGCGGGTGTCGCTCGTGCGCCGCGATGAACGCCATGGCCGCCTCCCGCGGCTCGCCCGCCACCGCCGGCGTCGGGTGGAGGCGCGCCGCCAGCTCGAGCAGCGAGAGCGGGTGCGCCAGCGTCCCCACCACCGGCGTCGAGAGGTGCAGCAGGTGGCGCAGCGCCCGCACCGCCGGCGCGGCCGGTGCGGCGAGCTCGCGGCACACCGGGCGGAGGTCGCGGCATACCGCCTCGACGACCAGCTCGTGCTCGTGGCGCTGCTTGGCGTCGGCGAGCAGGCGGGCCGCCAGCTCGGCCTCGGTGGCGGCGGCGGCGGCCGGCGGGCGCGGCACCGACGCCGCCAGCGCTTCCGCCCGCACCTCCGGGCCCCGGCGCGCCACCAGCAGCTCCGGGCTGACGCCCGCGAAGACCGCGCCGCCGAGCCTGAACCCGAAGCGGAACAGCCCGTCGCCCTCCTCCCCGAGACGGCCGAGGAGCACGCTCCCCGGCGGGGTGGACGGCAGCCGCACCTCGGTCCGCCTCACGAGCACCACCTTGTGCAGTCCGCCGGCGGCGATGGCCTGCTGCGCCGCGGCGACGGCCGCCGCCCACGTCCGCTGCCCGTCCTCGCGCGGCTCGATCGCGCCGCGCGCCCGCCAGGGCGGCGGCGCCGCAGCCAGGACCTCGAACACGGCCGCCAGCTCGCCGGCCAGCGCGGCCTCGGCATGCGGGCCGGGCGGCAGAGCGAGCGCCAGCTCCGCCCGCCCGGCGGCCAGCCGGTACGTCCAGCGCGGCAGCACGAACCGGGCGTCGCCAAACCCCTTCCACGGGCCGGCCGCGCCACCCGGCGTCGCGAAGGCGGCGCCCCCGAACAGCAGCGGGGGCGGCCCGCCGCCGGCATCCCACCCGGCAGCCTGCACCCTCGCGAGACCGGCCCCGGCCGCCGTCAACGCGTCGGCCCCCTCGGCAGCGACCACCGCCGCCGCGCCCAGCCCCGCCCAGGCGCCCTCCGCCGTCGCCCAGAACACGGCCGGCGCACGGGGATCGGCGTCCCACACCCGCTCGGGGCGCGCGAGAGGGGCCGGCACCCTCACGAGACAGGGGCGGTCCACGCTGCGGCGCGCGAGCGCCTCCCGCAACGCCTCGAGCGCCTGGCGGAGCGTCGCAGCGGTCAACTCGGCACCGTCCCGACGTACAGGCGCACCGCGCCCCCGCTCATCGCGGTCGTGGTCGCCGCCACCAGCCCCGCCTCGGTCAGCGTGGCGAGAAACCGCTCCGGCGCCGGGAACGCCTCCATCGACTCGCGCAGGTACCGGTACTCGGCGGGGCTGGACAGCAGCGCGCCGACCGACGGCACGACGTGGCGCACCCACAGCCGCGCCAGCGGCGCGAGCGGGCCGTGGTCGGGCACCTGCAGCTCGAGCACCGCGACCTTCCCGCCGCGGCGCGTCACGCGGGCCATTTCACGCAGCGCCGCCAGTCGGTCGGGGACGTTACGGATGCCGAAGGCGATCGTCGCGGCCGCGAAGCTGCCATCCCGGAAAGGCAAGCACAGGGCGTCGCCGCCGGTGAGCCGCCAGCGTCCCGGGTGGCGCCGCAGCTTGGCGGCGCCGCGGGCCACCATCGCCAGCGCCGGGTCCACCCCCACCGCGAGCGGGCGGGCCGGCAGCCGGAGCAGCGCCGCCAGCACGTCCCCGGTGCCGGTCGCGACGTCGAGCACCCGGTCGCCGGGTCCGACGTCCAGCGCCCGCACGAGCCGGCGCCGCCACAGCCTGTCCATGCCGAGCGAGAGGATGCGGTTGAGCAGGTCGTACCGGCCGGCAATGCGGTCGAACATCGCCCCGCTGCCGGGCGCGCCGGCGACTCGCGACTGTGCCCCGAGGCTTTCCATCGCACTCATCGCTCTCGGCGCATGGTAGCAAGAGATCGTCCCTCGTGGCCTCGGCGGCAAGGAAAAAGGGCCGCGGTCTCCCGCGGCCCTTTCATCGCCGAGTGCCAGCTACTGCTACGGAAAATCCGCTGTGCAGCTTCGGTTTGTGGTCATGGTCACTTGGCAGGTCGTGCCGACACATCCGCTGCAGTCACCACCCCATGTCGCCGGTGCAGCAGGGCTCGCGGTGAGCGTGACGGCGACCTTGCCGAAAGTCCCCGAGCACGTAGCCCCGCAGTTGATACCGGTCGGACTGCTCGTGATCGTGTTGGCGCCAGCGTTCACGCCGCTCTTCTCTACGGCAAGCGTAGCGTTGATCGTGATCGAGCAGGGAAGCTGCGCCGTTAGTTGCACGGGGTTGGTCGCGTCGCGCACCTGCAGCGTGAAGTCGAAGGTGCCTGTTGCGGTTGGCGTGCCGGTGATCTGGTTGCCGGTCACGCTGAGGCCGGCCGGGAGCGCTCCTTCCGAGATGCTCCAGGCGTACGGCGGCGTCCCGCCCGTCGCGGCGAGCGTCTGGGTGTAGGGCGTCCCGACGACGCCGGCCGGCAACGGACAGGTCGTGGTGATGTTGAGCGGGGGCGGAAGGATCGTGATCTGGCTGCTGACGGCGGGGACCGCGCAGACGCCGGAGCCGGCCTGCGCCAGGATGTTCCCGCTGCCCACCGACGTGGGCGTGATCGTCACCGGCCACGGGTTGTTGAAGTTCGCCGGGATCGTGACGGACGCCGGGCTCGCCGTGAACCCGACATAGGTGAGGGTCACGGTGACCGGGCTCGTGAGCGGCCGGGGCTGGAAGTCGAGGTTGATCGCGAACGGCGTGTTGACCCGCACTCCGGTGGACGGCTCATCCGTGATGTCGAGGCTCGTCAGGCTCACCGGCCGGCAGCTGGGGTCGCACGGGACGATCACGATGGCGCCGTTGAGCGTATCCTCGCAGCCGCTCCGGAGGTTCTTGAGCGTGAGCGCGATCGGCGTCTGCACGTACTGCAGGCCGCACGACCCGGTGCCGGTGGTGCACGAGATCTCCTGCATCACCACGGCGGTCAGATCCGGCAACGTGAAGGTGAGTTCCTCCGGCCCGACCCAGGTCGTGGGGATGTCGGCCGTGACGCCCGGGATGGAGACCACCATGGCGGACGCCGACCCGGACTGCTGGAAGTTCTTCCCGCGCACGACCACCGTGTAGTCGTTCCACGCGTAGCCGTCACAGGTGCCCGTGCCTGTCGGGTTCCTCATGGGCACGGTGTTGTCAGGGGTCGTGATGTGGGCCGCCGTGACCAGCGCCGACGTGATCAGCGGGGTCGGGGACTCGTAGTAGAAGTTGAGCCCCGACGCCGAAATGTTGGAGTTGAGGTTGGTCACCCGGACGCCCGCCTGCACGACGCCGCAGTCGCGGCGGTCGGTCGGCAGCGGCTGGATGTCGGCGATGATCTCGGTGCCGGACACCGACCTCACGCTGGCCTGGATCGCCTGGCCGCCGATGAGCGTCACGACCTCGACCGGGCCGACGAACCCCTGCCCGTAGATCGTCACCGTGGTCGGCGCGTCGGCCGGGCCGCGGTTGGGCGAGATGGCCGACAGGAACATCGCCTCGCCGTACCGGAACGGCAGCGCGTTCGAGCGCTTGCCGGTGGTGACGTTGAGCACCGTCACGTCGACGGTGGTCGGCGTGCTGGGCTGGCTGGGGGTGATCGACGGCGCGATGCAGACGACCTGGAAGAAGTTGCTCGTGATGACCTGGGCCTGGCGGTCGCCGAAGTAGACCTGCACCGGCGTCTGGAACCCCTGGCCGGTGATGGTCACGCGCGTGCCGCCGTCGATCGGGCCGGAGTTGGGGGACAGCGCGTACAGCTCGGGGGTCGGCGCCTCGGCAATGAAGAGGAAGGCGTTCGAGAGCGTCGCCTCGCGGTCGCGCCCGGTGCCGTACTGGGTCCGCACCGTGATGTCGGAGAGACGGTCCTCGCCCAGCGGCCCCACGCCCCAAGCCGGGGTCCTGATCGTGATCTCGGTCTTGTCCGCGTTGACCCCCACGACCTGAGCGAGGCCGCCGACCGAGAACTCGACCTGCACCGGCTCGAGGAAGAACTTGCCGTAGATGACCACGGTATCGCCCCCGCGGGCGCTGCCCTTGTTGGGGGACACCGAGTAGATTTGCGGGTCGCCCGCCTCCGACAGGAACGTGAAGCTGTCGTCGAGCGTTGCGCTGCCCTTGGCGTTGGTCACCCGGATGGAGGCCACCACGTCGGTGAGGACCGGGTTGGCCGAAATGGCCGGCGTGACGACCACGATCTGGCTGCCGTCCTCGGCGACCGACAGCACGCTCGCCGACTTCTCACCGAAGCCGGTGGGCAGGAACGTGACCTGCGGCGCGGCGGCGCACCTGCCGGTGAGGGTGTTGTACTCCCAGCACAGGTTGGCGCCCCGGATCGTGACCTCGCCGCCGCCCCGCGGGCTGCCCTTGGCCGGCGATACCGAGTAGATGACCGGGGCCTGCGGCTCGGTCGTGGGCGGCAGCCACGTCCAGCCGTTGGTCCGGACCGCGGTGTACTTGGCCTCGTCCGGAGTCCCGGCGGCGCCGTACGTCACCACCCTGACATCGACCTGCTGGGGCCCGACGTCGTTCAAACCCCGCGAGTGCTGCGGCGACAGCACCACGAGCGACGCGTGGTCGGCGGAGACCGACACCGACTGCACGTTCTCGTCGCCGAACTTGACGGTCACCGGGGCGTAGAAGTTGGCCCCGTAAATCGTCACTTGGTCGCCGCCGCGGTCGAGGCCCTGCGCCGGCACGATCTGGTAGATCGCCGGGGCTCCGGGCGTCGTCGTGGTGTAGATGAACGCCCTTTCCATCGTCTCGCTGACCTCCGAGGCGGTGCCCTTCCCCGCGGTCACGATGATGTCGGTCTTCAGGCTCTCCGTGACGGGGATCGGCGCCTTCGGGGTGATGACGACGATCTCGGTTCCGGCGCTGTTCACGCTGGCCACGACCGCCGTGCGCTGGGTGCCCTCCGCCTTGAACACCACGTCGAGCGGCGGCGCGAACCCGCGCCCGCGGATCGTCACCTGCTGGCCTCCGTCGGCGCTGCCCTGGTCGGGCTCGACGCCGTAAATCGCCAGGTTGCGCGGCGAAACCGGATCGAAATACCGCACGTTCTTCGAGATCGCCTGCCCCGGGACGCGCGCCGTGACCTGGTACACCCCGGAGGTCCGCCCCACCAGGGTGGCGGTCGCCGCACCGTTTTGCGTCGTGCGGACCACCTCGCAGGACCCGTTCTCGAACGACGGGTCCGAGGCGACCCCGGCACCGGGGCAACCGTAGAGGGAGAACGTCACCGAGGTGTTGTCCGGTGCGTTCGCCCCGCCCTGTGTCACCCGCGCGGTGAACACGACGGCGCTGCCCACCTCGGCCGAGCTCGCGGAGGAGTCCAGAGCAATCGACAGTGCGGCGGGCGTGGGCGACGGCTTGGGCGCGCTCGGGCTGTCCGCCGAACACCCCGCGAGGGCCAGCGCCAGACCCAGCGCCAAGACAACGATGAGTGGTCTCTGCTTCATACTCGTCTCCCGCATCTTCGTCCTCACTCCGGCAGCGCGTAGTAGAACCGGACGTTGATATCGAAGCCGACGCTCACCCTCTGGCCGGCCACCGTCTTGCCGTAGATATCGACCCGCAGCTTCTGCCGGATGTTGTCCTTGCCCGTTTCCTTGTCGAACCCGCCGTTTTCGGGCCAGAGCTGGTTGAGCGGAGGCTCGGACAGGTACTCGACCGGCATGACGCGGTAGTTGGTCAGCGATGCGCTGCCGCCCGCCGGCACGTACACGGTGTAGAAGTTGCGCCACATCCGCGACGCCACGGTCCCCCCGTCGGTGCGGGTGAAGGTGACCACCCACTCGTTGAGGATGGCGTCGGACTGCTGGGACAAGGCGATTCCCGGCGTCTTCGGCTGCGACTTGATCGTGAAGTTGGGGATGGCGACGTCGGCCCCCAGGTTGACCGGCACGTCGGCGACGCCTTCCGGGATGTCCACGGACAGCAGGATGTTGGCCTCGGTATCCGCGGAGTCGTTCCCGCCGCTGCAGCCGACGAGCATGCCGATGACCACACTGCAGAGCGCCATGAGCACGAGGCGATTCATCTTCATTGTGCCCCCCCTAGTACTTCACGATCCGCGGAGTGATGAAGATCAGCAACTCGTCGTGCCGGTTGTTGATCCCCTTGTTCTTGAAGAGGTTACCGACAATCGGCAGGCGGTGCAGCCCCGGGATCCGGTCCTGCGACGTCTGGTCGCTGAACTGGTAGATGCCGCCGATCACGGTCGTGCCGCCGTCGCGCACCATGAGCCTGGTCTGCGCGTCGCGGGTGATGAGCGGCGTGTTAGAGCCTCCCGCCTGCGCCAGCCCGGCGGCCGGCTCGCGTTTCTGCAAGTTGATGTCGAGGATCACCGTGCCCTCGGCCGTGATCTGCGGCGTGACCTGCAACGCCAGCGTCGCGTCGACGTACTGCACGGTCACGGTGTTGTTCGAGACGGTCTGGATCGGGATCATGACCCCGCTCTGGATGCGCGCCGACTGGTTGTTCTGCGCCGTCACCTTGGGCGAGGAGACGACCTTCGCGAGGCCGTCCACCTCGGCGGCCCCGAGCGTGAAGTCGAGGTTGAACGAGTCGAGGATGTCGGCGAACGTCATGGCCAGGACCGGCGTGCCCTTGAGGAACTCGACGCCGCCGTCCACCCGGTAGCTGTTGGGGAACGTCCAGCCCGTGGTGGTGCCGCGCGAGGCGTCGCCGCGCCCGGTGAACCCCCAGGAGACGCCGAGGTTGCGCGCGAACGTCCGCGTCGTCTCGACGATCCGCGCCTCGATGATGACCTGCGCCACCGGCATGTCCATCTGCTCCAGCAAGGCGAGGATCCCCGGCAGGCGGTCGACGTTGTCCCGGATGATGAGGAGGTTGTTGCGCGCGTCGACCACGACCGTGCCCCTGGGCGACATGATGAAGTTGCTGCCGGTGATGATTCCCGCCGCCTCCTGGGCCTTGATGTAGGAGAGCGTCTTGGTGACCGTCCTCATCGGCTTGGCCGACTCTTCTTCCTTTTTGAAGTCGGCCAGCAGACGCTTCTCGTTCTTCAGTTTCTCGAGCCTCGCCACCCGCAGCACGTTGTTCTCGACCACGTAGTCGAGGTCGTTGATGCGCAGGATGATGTCGAGCGCCTGGTCCCACGGGACGTTCTCGAGCTGCACCGTGACCGACCCCGATACGTTCGGGTCCACCACGATGTTGAGCCCCGTGATCTTGGCGAAGGTGCGGAGGACGTCCTTGATGTCCGCGTCCTTCAGCTCGAGCGTCATCGGCTCGCCGGTGAACCTCTTCTCCTCGCTCTCGACCTCCGTGGCGCCCGGGGCGCCGAGCTTCTCCTGCCCGGCTTCCTCCGCCAGCGCGGCCCGCGTCGAGGTCCACGGGGAATCGGCGGCCGGCACCGGCGGCGCCGCCGGCGGCGCCGTCAAGGGCGCCGGCTCGGCGACCGGCACGGGCCTGGCCGGCTCGGCCTGTTCGGCCGGAGGCTTCGCCTCGTCCACGATCGTGGTCTGCGCCGCCACGACGGGCGCGGCCTCCGCTTCACGGGGCGCCGGCTCCGCTGCCGGGCTGGCGGCGGTGGTCGTCTCGACCGGGGCCGGCTCCGGCTCCGCCGCCGCCGGGACCGGCGTGGCCTCGGCGACCGTCACCGGCGCGGCCTCGGGAGGCGCCCCGACTCGCAACAACGCGCCGTCGGCCGTCGCCTCGAGGGTGTACGGCTGTGCGCTCTCGAGATCGACCGCCACGCGCACGACCGGCGTCGGCTCGGTCGCGTGCTGCGCGACCCTGACGCGGACCACGCCCCCGGCGCCGACCGGGTGGACCCGGCGGGCGACCCGGTTGATCACCCCCGGGAGGTCGACCACGACCCGCGGCGGGTTGTCGAGCGTGAAGACCTTGCCTTCCAGGCGCTGGCCGCTCGTCAGGTGGATCGACACCCCGGTGGCGTCGGCCACCGGCACCACGTCGGCGAGATCCCGGGAGCCGGTCGGCGCGGCGGACCGGAGGCGCACCTCGAGGCCGGCCGGAAGCGCATTCACCGCCACGCTGGCGCCGGGCTCCACCTCGATCCGCAGCCGGACACCCCCCGTCGCGCCCTCGGCCAGCGCCGCCAGCGTCGCCCGCCGCAGCCCCGCTTCCGGTGCCGTGATCGGCGCCGCCTGCGCCGCCAGCACCGCGCCTGGCAGGTCAATCACCACCACGCCCGGCTCGGGCCGGGCCTCGCTGAACTGCAGCGGTCCAGAGGCGCTGATGACCAGCGCCTGGGCCGGCTTCTCCGTCCAGGCCATGCCCAGTACGGAAACGCTCTCTCCCGCCCGCACCATCGTGGGCAGGAGAAGGACGGAGACTGCCGCCGCCACAACTGCTGTCACCGCGCGAGAACGTGTCGCCATCATCGCAACCCCCAAAGCGGAATCACTGCAGCACCCTGACAACCTCGCGGTAGGGCTTGAGGCTCTTTGGATCGCTCACTTGCAGCTTGAAGACGACGCGGTTGGACTCGACCCGCTCCACCGTGCCGTCGTACAGCACCATGCCAGCGCGAATCATGTGGCTCATGTTGTCCGTACCCTGGATCATCGCCACCCAGCCTTCCGGCAGGCGGAGGATCCCCTTGAGCTGGATCTCCTCGATCCCCATGCCCCGCAGGCCGGGCGGTCGCTCTCCCATGTCTTCCTTGACCGGGCCCGCGAGCAGCGACCGGAACGGGTCGCGCCGGTTCGCGGCGTCGTAGGTGAAGCCCTGGCCGGCGTCGGCCGCCTCCTCGCCGCGCAGGATGCCCTCGATCGCCGAGGTGTCGATCGGCGTTTCCGGCACCGCTTCCGGCGTCGGCTTCGCGGCCGGAGCCTGGGCGAGCGCCAGGCCCGCGACCACAAGCAATCCCAGGGTCAGCACGAAGGCTCTCATCGTCCGCCTCCAACCGGCTTCACATCGCCGTAGATGAAGGTTTTCATGGTGAAGGTGGTGGAGATCGAGTACCCACCACGCCGAGCCGTCGCGGCGTTGATCGTCAGCGTGTCGACGTTGATGATGCGGGAAAACCGCGACAGCCGGTCGAAGAACAGCGCCAGCTCGTGGTACGTCGCATCCATCGTCACCGTGATCGGCCACTCGGTGAGAAACTCCTTCTTCGCGAACGCCTGCGGCTGGAAGGTCGCGAGACGGAACGCGGCCCGCTCGGTGAGCGACTTGATCTTCTTGATCAGCTCGTCGGTCTGGCGTGCGGTCGGGAGAATCCGCAGCAGGCGCTGGAGCTCGGTCTCCAGGCGCTGGGCCTCCTCGCGGAACTGCGGGAGCCGGCTCTCCGCCAGCTTTCCTTGCCGCACCTTCTCCTTCAGCTTCTCGAGCTCCGCGGTGCTGCTGACGATGTCCCGCTGGATGTCCTCGAAGACCAGCCGCTGCATGGCCCAGAAGAGGCCAACGGCGAGCAGGACCCCGATGATCGCACCCCAGTACCAAGGCTTGCCGGTCAGATCCAAGGTGGCCATGAACCCCTCGCTCCTTTACTGCCCCTTCGGGGTCTCGCTCGCCTGCCGCGGCGCGTACGAGAACGTGCAGGCGAGATCGAAGGTAAATACGCCCTTGGCGTCCTGGCGCATGATGTTCAGGGCAGGCTCCTGGAAGAACGGGCTCGAACCCAGGTTCGAGATGAAGTTGGCGACCGCGTTCTCGTTGAGGGCCTGGCCGCGGATGGTGATCGTGTTCCCGGACAGGTTGAGGCTGTCGAGCCAGAGGAGGTCGGGCAGGGCCTTGCTCACCTCGTCCATGATCCGCACCGGGCCCTGCTGGTCCTGCTTGAGCTTCTCGATGACCTCGATCTTGCGCTTGAGCTCGGCGTTCTTCTTCTTGAACTCCTCGACCTCGTCGATGATCGGCTTGAGGCGCTCGAACTCCTTCTGGTTGACCGCGATCTCGGCCCTGATTTCCTTGCGCTTGGAGTCGAGCTGATAGTAGCGGTAGCCGACCACCGCGAGGCCGACCAGGAGCAGTCCGAGGATGATGTAATTGTTGACGTTGGCGCCGCTGAGAGAACCGATGGAGATGAGCGGCTGGCGGGTGGCCTTTTCAGCGCGCGCTTCGACGAGCAGGTTGACCTTGATCATCGGCGTCAGTCTCCGGTGGTTCGCAGGCCCATTCCCACCGCAACCGCCATCGCGGGGGCGTGTCGGTTGAGCCACTCAGGGCTGAACTGGCTCTCCGAGTACTGGATCTCGCGGAACGGGTTCATCAGCTCGACCTTGGCGCCCAGCCGCTCGCGCAGCACGGCGTCGAGGTTGAGAACCTGGGACGCCCCTCCCGCCAGCACCACTTCCTCCACCTGATCGTGGCTCGACGTGGTGTAGAAGAACTCGAAGGTCTTCTGGAGCTCGGCTGCGAGGTCCTCGCTGACCCCGTTGAGCACGCCCAGGATCGTCTGCGGCGTGTGGTCGCCGAGCTGCTCGCCCGCCTTCACCGCCTCGGCCTGCTCGCGCGTGAGGTTGAGCTCGCGCTGGATCGCCTCGGTGTAGGCGTTGCCGCCGAACACGATGTCGCGCCAGAACACCGACATGCCGTGGGCCAGGATGTTGACGTTCATGATGTGCGCGCCGACGTTGACGAGCGCCACGACGCGGTCCTGCGGGACGCCGTAGTTGTACTCGTAGGCGTTCTGCAGGGCGAACACGTCCACGTCGACGAGCGCCGGCGTCTTGCCGAGCTGCATGATGATCCCGGTGTAGTCGGCGATGCGGTCCTTCTTGGCCGCCACCAGGAGCACCTCCATGTTGTCGGCGTCCTGCGACAGCACGACGTAGTCGAGGTTGACCTCGTTGACGTCGAACGGCAGGTACTGCTCGGCCTCCCAGTGGATCGACTCCGCGAGCTCGGCCTCCGACATCGCCGGCACCTGGATCTTGCGGATCGCCACCGACATGCCCGAGAGCGAGATACCGATATTCGGGTTCTTGACCCCCTGCTCCTGGATCAGTCGTTGGGCGACCTCGACCACCAGCGACGAGTCCATCACCGTGCCCTCGACGATCGCCTCGGGGGACAACGGTGCGTGGGCGGCATGAACCAGACTGAAACGACCGCCCTTACCAGGCTTGAGCTCCACGAGCTTGATCGCCGAGGAGCCGATGTCAAGTCCGACGATCGACTTCTTCTTTCCTAGCAGCACGGATCACCGCCCCCTCTTCGCGCCTGCGCTCAGTATCGTGATGGTAGTCACGTGCAACCCATCTTTTGGGGCTAATCTAGCAAGCAGCCAGCGCCTTGTCAAGAACTCCACCGCCACCAGGCCCGCTTGGTACGCTCATCGGCGGCAGTGTACACCGCCACGGGCCTCTTTCCAACGTGCTCGTGCCTGGCTTCGCAAGCCCTCTTGGCAAGCCGGGCGATCGGTGCTAGTATGCGCGCTCCCTCGGTCGAGGGAGGAGGTTGTATGGCTCGGGCGTGTGAAATCTGCGGCAAGACGACCATCGTGGGCAACCGGATCTCCCATGCCCACAACGTGACCAAGCGAGAATGGCGGCCGAACCTCCGGACCGTTCGCGCCTTGCGTGACGGCCAGCCCAAGCGCGTCAAGGTCTGCACCCGCTGCCTGCGCTCCGGCAAGGTCGTCAAGGCGCCGCACTAGCTTCCTCTCGCTTTCGACGTGCTCGGCCGCACCGCCCGGTGCGGCCGTTTCGTTTTCCGGTGATCTGGGTCACACGCGGAAGCCCGCCCGCCCGGTCGAGCGTCGAGAGTCGAGGGCCGCGGAGCGGGAGGGTTGCCGGATCAGAACTCGGACCGGCGGGAGAACACGGAGGGGCCGGAAGCCACGCCTGTCACACCCGGAACCTGGCGCAGCGCGCCGAACACCCGCGCCAGGTGCTCGCGCCCCTGGATGTCGATGATGAGGTCGGCCGCCCCCCGTCGCCGGTCGTGCGCGGCCATCTGGCAGCTCCGGATGTTCGCCTCCTCGCCGGTCACCGCCTGGGTGATGGCGGCGAGCATCCCCGGCCGGTCCTCGAAGCTGACGTTGAGCGGCACCGCGTACGAGGCGCCCTGCGTGGGCCCCCACTCCACCTTGACGAGCCGGTCGGTCGCAGCGCGGAGGCGGCGGAGGTTGTGGCAGGTCGCCGCATGGATCGCCACTCCCCGCCCGCGCGTGACGTAGCCGCAGATCTCGTCTCCGGGCAAGGGGTTGCAGCAACGGGCCCGGAACGTCAGCAGGTCGCGCTGGCCCTTGACCGTGATCACCGACTCGGTGACCACCGGGGGCGGTGCCTTCGGTGCCGGGGGGTGCAGTTCGTCGGGGCGCCGCGCGAGCGGCAGCAGGACCTCGCGTGCCCCGAGACGCCCGAAGCCGATCGCGGCGACGAAGTCCTCGGTCTTGGCGAACCCGTGCTCCATCGCCATCTTGGTGAGCTGGGGGACATCTCGCAGCAGCTTGACCGGCAGCCGCAGCCGCCGGCACTCCCGTTCCAGCAGCCGCTGCCCCATCTCCACGGCATGCTCCTTCTCCCCCCGGTTCAGCCAGGCCCGGATCTTGTTCCTGGCGCGGGCCGTGGCGGCGATGTCGAGCCAGTCGCGGCTGGGCACCTGGGTGGGCGAGGTCATGATCTCGACGATGTCGCCGTTTTCCAGCCTGGTCCGGAGGGGAACGAGCCGGCCGTTGATGCGGGCGCCGACGCACCGGTGGCCCAGCTCAGTGTGGACCCGGTACGCGTAGTCGATGGCGGTGGCGCCGCGCGGGAAGGCGAACACCTCGCCCTTCGGCGAGAACGTGTACACCTCTTCCGGGTAGAGATCGAGCTTGAGCGAGTCGAGGAAGTCGCGCGGGTTGTCCTGCTGCCCCTCGACCAGGCCGCGCAGCCAGTTGGCGCGCTCGGGCTCGGGCTCGGCGGCCCGACCCGCCTTGTACATCCAGTGAGCCGCAATGCCGCTCTCGGCGATCTGATCCATGTCGTAGGTGCGAATCTGCACTTCGAACGGCTGTCCCTCCGGGCCCATCACCGAGGTGTGCAACGACTGGTAGGCGTTGGGCTTGGGCATCGCGATGTAGTCCTTGATGCGCCCCGGCACCGGCCGCCAGAGCTGGTGGATGAGCCCGAGGGCGCCGTAGCACTGCTGCACCGTCTCGACGATGATGCGGAAGGCCAGGAAGTCGTACACGCGGTCGAGGCTGATGCCCTGGCGCTTGAGCTTGGTCCAGATCGAGTAGAGGTGCTTGATCCGGCCGCGGATCTCGGCCTGGATGTCGTTTTCCTCGAGCACTCGCCCGAGGATCCCGCGGATCTGGTCGATGAGCGCCCGCGCCGCCGCCTCGCGCTGCCGGAGCTGCTCGACGAGCTGGGCGTGCTCCTCAGGGTGGGAGTGGGCGAACGCGAGGTCCTCCAGCTCGGCCTTCATGCGGCCGATCCCCAGCCGGTGGGCGATCGGCGCGTAGATCTCGAGCGTCTCGCGCGCGATCCGCCGGCGGCTCGCTTCGGGGAGGAAGTGCAAGGTGCGCATGTTGTGCAGCCGATCCGCGAGCTTTACGAGGATTACCCGCACATCCTCGATCGAGGCCAGCAGCATGCGCCGTACGTTTTCCGCCTGGGCCGCCTCGCGTGCCGCGTACGACTGCTCCATGGTCGTGATCTTGGTGAGCGCTGTGACGATCTTCGTGATCTGGGGGCCGAACTGGGCCTCCAGTTCCTCCTCGGTCACGAAGGTGTCCTCGAGCAAGTCGTGGAGCAGCCCGGCGGCGATCGCCACCTCGTCGAGATGCATCTCGGCGAGGATGCGCGCCACCTCCAGCGGGTGGATGAGGTACGGCTCGCCGGAGACCCGCACCTGCCCCCGGTGCGCCATGGCCGAGTAGACGTAGGCACGGCGCAACAGCACCTCGTCGCACTCCGGGTGGTAGCTGGCGACGAGGTCCAGGATCTCCTCGAAACGGGGCAGCGCCTCGCTCATCGTCCTATTGTACGGACACCTCCCGGATCGGCGGCCGCCGCGTCAAGCGCGTCGGCGGCAGCGGTGGGAGCTGGGCCCGGGCGGCGTGGTCGGAGAGCGAAAAGAGGCCTTCCGACACGGCGTTCGCCTCGAACCGCTCGACCTCCACGCCGGTCGGCGGCCCGCCCCTGAGGACGTCCTTGAAGACCACGTGGGAGGGCATCGGCGTCCGGGCGTCGAGAAACGACATGAACTCGACGACGCGCGAGGTCCTCCCGTCGCCCAGCACGACGTCGAGCCGCACCGGCCGCAGGCGTATCCGGTCGACCGTCCAGCGCGCCCGTGGCGTTGCCCGCGCTGCCGCCCCGCCCGGCCTCGCGACCAGGTGGAAGGTGACGATCCGCTCGCCCGCTTCCACGCGCTCGACGTCGAAGTCGCGCTCCACGTCGATCCCCAGCACCTGCTCGAACGAGACCGGACCGGCGGCCGCGACTCCGGCCCCTAGCCTGACCGGCTGCCGCGCCCCCGGCGCGATGAGGTAGTGCTCGCTGCCGAGCTGGAGCAGGAACCGGCCCGCTTGCCTGGGTTCGAGCACCCGCGCCAGCAGCGCCTCGCGCCCTCCACGCCACACCTCGACCCGCAGCGGCCTCGGCCAGTCCGGCCGGCTGACACGCAGCGTGGCGTGAAAGCGTTCAGGCACGCTCGCAAAGAGGTTCGTCCGGGCCAGCAACGCGCGTTCCTCGGGCCCGAGCGGCGCGGGGCTCGAGGCGGGCGCGGCGGCGGCCGCAGCGGCAGCCAGCAGGCAGCACCCGAGCCGCCAGCGGCCGAAAGCGGCGCGACACGAAAGGCGGAAATGGTTGCGGCCAGGCATGGCTCAGGTGTGGGCGAGCGCCTCGACGATGCGCAGCCGCGCCACGCGCAGCACCGGCCCGACCGCCGCCAAAAGGAGCACGCCCAGCATGAGCACGATCGCGCCGCCGAACGCCTCCGGCACGACCAGCACCCGCAGTTCGACCGGGTCGACTGCCCCGGGGGGAGGCGGCATCTCAAGACCGATCCCGTTCAGCACCGCGATGAGCCCGGCGCCGAGCAGGTCGCCCGCCACCCCGCCGAGGAGGCCGAGCCACACCGCTTCCAGCCCGACGAGGGCGGCCACTTGCCAGACCGAGGTGCCGAGGGCGCGCAGCGTCCCCAGTTCCCTGAACCGTTCCATCACGGTCATGGTCAGCGTGTTCGAGGTCGCGAGCACGACGAGGGCGAAGACGATGGAGCCGAGAAACCAGAAGATCCCGGCGTACAGCGCCCTGACCTGCGCGTAAAACGGAGCCCTCGCGGTCCACGGCACGACCGCGAGCGGCGGCTCGTGCCCGGCAAGCAGCTCGCCCATGCGGGCCGCCATGGTCTCGGTGCGACTCGTCGTGTCGAGGGTCACGAGCAGGTTCGAGACCCGGGAGGTGGAGAGCAGGCGCTGGGCCGAGCCGAGATGGAGCCGCACGAAGCGGGTGTCGAGCTCTTGAACCCCGGTCGTGATCACGCCGGCGACCGTCACGTCGAGGGCGTTGAGCATCCCGTCGGGGTCCACGGCCAGCAGCGTCAGGCGGCTGCCGGGACCGATCCCCAGCACCTGCGCGAGCCCCTGCGCCACCATCACCTGGTCCTCGCCCTCGCGCGGCGGCGCCTCCGCCATCGGCTGCCCGGCGCGGAGCTTGACGGAAAACCCCATCCGCCGCTCGCGCACCGGGTCCCCGGCCACACCGAGGAACGCCGCCGACCTCCCGCTGTCGGTCGAGGCCATCCCCGCCACGTGCAGCGTCGGCGACGCCGCGAGCACGCCCTCGAGCGCCTCGACCCGCGCCTGCACCTCCTGCCAGTCGTCGAGACCCTCCGCCGCCGAGCGCTCGAGCGTCGCGGTGCGGCCTTCGGCCGCGCTGGCGAGCGCGATCTCGAGGTGGCCGAGCCCGCCGTGGATCATCGCCTCCGCGAGCCCCTCGAACGAGAACGCCATGAACCCCGCGGTGAGCAGCAACGCCGCCGTCCCGGTCGCAACGACGGCCAGGGAAATCGCGGTCCGCCGCCGGTTGCGGGCCAGGTTGCGCAGCGCAAGCAGGGCCAGTCTCACGCCGGCACCTGCCTCGCGTCGCCGGCGACCCGTCCATCGCGCAGCGTCACCCGGCGCGGGGCGCGCGCGATCAGCGCCGGATCGTGGGTGGCCACGACGAACGCCGTCCCGCTGGCGCGGTTGAGCTCCACCACGAGGTCCATGACGGCGGCGGCAGTCTCCGAGTCGAGGTTGCCGGTCGGCTCGTCGGCCAGGACCGCGAGCGGCCGGTGGACCAGCGCCCTGGCAATCGCCACCCGCTGCCGCTCGCCGCCGGAGAGCTGGTCGGGCCGGTGCCCGAGCCGGGTGCCCAGGCCCACTTCCGCCAGCGCCTCGCGCGCCCGCGCCCGGCGCTCCCGGGCGCCCACGCCAGCCAGCCACAGCGGCAGCTCCACGTTTTCCTGGGCGGAGAGCACCGGCAGCAGGTTGAACGTCTGGAACACGAAGCCGAGGCGGGCGCGCCGGAACGCCGTGCGCGCTCGCTCCCCCATGGCGGAGGTCTGAATCCCGTCGATCGCCAGCGACCCCTCGTCCGGCTCGTCGAGCGTCCCCAGCAGGTGCAGCAGCGTGCTCTTGCCCGAGCCCGACGGCCCCGCCACCACCAGCATCTCTCCCGCCGCGACCCGGAGGTCGACGCCGCGCAGCGCCTCGACCGTCGTCTGGCCCAGGCGGTAGCGCTTGGCGAGGCCGCGCGCATCGAAGACCGGGGGAGCCGCCATCAGCGGTCGAGAGTATCAGACTGCGCAGTGGCCAGGTCGGACCGCCGCCAGCGCCCGGCCATGAGCGCCGGCACCAGGGTGAGGGCGGTCAGCAGGCAGGTGATCGACCCGATCAGCGCCATCACCCCGAGCGAGCGCAGCGCCGGGTAGTTGCCCAGCATGAGGGTCCCGAACCCGGCAATGTTGGTGGCCGCCGCGAGGACCACCCCTTTGCCGGTCTCCAGGACGCCGTCGTCGATCCGCCCTCCGTTGCGATGGAGGCGGTGTACAAGGTGGATGCCGTAGTCGATCCCCACCCCCATGATCATCGTCGCGACGAAGGCGTTGGCGTAGTTGATCTGCATCCCGAGCGCGTACATCACCCCCATCATGAGGACGATCCCGCACACGAGCTGGGCCATGGCGACCGCCGTCAGGCGCAGGCTGCGGAAGTCCACGAGCAGCAGCGCCGCCACGAGCACGATGCCGAGCACCGCCGCCCGCCGGGCATCGCGCAGGAAGATGCGCTTCAGCTCCCGGCCCAGGACGTTGGTGCCGGTGACGGTGATGCCCGGATCGCCGCCGGCGAGCGCCTCCACGAGCCCGGGCGGCGGGGTCCGGCGCCACTCGGGCCGCGTCGGGTAAAGGTACGTGACGACTCGCGCCCGGCCGGCTTCATGCCTCACGTAGCGATGGACGATGCGGTCCAGCCCCTTGCCCTCGAGGTCGCCGACGCCGATCGGCCGCGCCGGCGCGAGGAAACGGTCGAGGCGAGCCAGGTACGGCTCGAACGGCTCGACCCGGAACCCGTTAGCCTCCAGCTCCCTGGTGAGCGCCCGGCGGATGCGGGCCGGATCGAAGACGTCGGAGCGGCCGCGCGCCAGCGCCTCCAGCACTTCCCGCTGCCGGTCGGCCGGGGGAAGATAGCTGTGGATCGACTCGACCCGCCCCACCACGCCGGCGGCCACGAACGGCTGCAGCCGCTCGTCGACCCTGGCGGCCAGCGCCACCGCCTCGTCGAGCGTCCGGCTCTCGCAGATCGCCATCATGTACGAAAGCGAGGCGCCGAAGCGCGCCGCAATGTCTCGCTGCACCCGGTACGACGCCGACTCGGTCGAGCGCAGCGAGTCGATGCTCTCGTCGAAGTCGAGCTGCCAGGCCCCCCACCCCGCAACCGCAGTCAGCGCGACGACGGCCCCGATCGCGGCGGCGGGCCGCCGCGCCGCCCACGCCAGGCCGTGCTCGAGCCCGAACGATTGCAGGTGGAGCCGTTTGACCGGTCCCAGGCGCGGCCGCACCCCCTCGTTCCACACGATCATCGCCGGCAGCATGAAGACGATGGCGATGCCGCACAGCACGATCCCGGTGCCGATCAGGAAGCCGAGGTCCGAGAGCCCGCGGTACGAGCTGATACACAGCGCATAGAACGTGCCGGCCGAGGTGACCGCCCCGGTGAAGACGCCCAGCCCTCCCTCCCCGACCATCGCCTCGGTGGCCTCGGCCAGGCTCCGCCCGCTCTGCCGCTCCTCGACGTAGCGCGCGTACATCACGATCGTGAAGTCCGTCCCGAGCCCCATCAGCAGCGCCGGGAGAGCGGCCGACGCCGAGTTGAGGCTGCCGGGGTAGAAGTAGGCGACGGCGAAGCACGCCGCTTGGCCGAGCATGAGCGGCAGGCTCGAGTAGAACAGCGTGGCGACGCGCCGGTAGCACAGCAGGTACAGGCCGAGCACCGCCACGAACGCCGCCGAGCCAGTGACGATGACAGTGCGCCGCAGCAGCTCCGTCTCCTCCACCAGCATCGCCGGGTTGCCGCCGAGCCGGATCGCCACCGGCGAGGGAACGGACGGGTCGGGGGCAAGCTCGACCTGCACCGCCACCGCGTCCTCCCTCACCGCCTCCACGAGCCGCCTTGAAAACTGCAGGTCCTGGGAGGCCTGCCGGGGCTTGACGAGCATGATGAGCGACCGGCCGTCCTGCGACAGGTAGTACCCGCTCGAAAGGTCCAGCCGCAAGGACCCGTGCTGGCCGAGCAGCCGCTTCGCGAACACCGGCATCAGCCCGAGCGGGTCCTCGAGCAGGAACTCCTCGCGGAACGCCCCCATTGGCGAGGACAGCGCGGCGTGGTCGTCGCGCACCTGCAGCGCGATCGCCTCGTCGGTCAGCTTCGCCGCCACCTCCCCGAGTTCCTCGGGAGCGAGAAAGAGCAGGGCGTTCTCGCGGAACAGCTCGAGAAAGCGCGGGTCCGGCCGGACCCGGTACTCGACCGACTCGACGAGATCCTTGCGGGCGCCCAGCCGCTCGGCGAGGAGGTCGGCGTGTTCGACCAGCGCGTCGACCCGCTCGCTCGTGTCGGTCTCCAGCAGCACCATGAGGTAGTCGATCGACCCGAAGTCGGCGAGCGCCTGCCGGAAGGTGTCGACCTCCTGGTTGCCCCGGGGGATCAGCTTCAGGACGTCCGACTCCAGGCGGACCCTGGAACCCAGCCACGACGACAGCGCGAAGACGATCGCCGAGACCGCCAGCACCACGCCCCAGCGGCGGCGGCTGAGGGACTCGACCGCCAGCAGTAGCTCTTGCTTGCGGTCGGGCTGGCGGCCGAAAGACACGGAGTCGCTCACGCCGCGCGCCGTTCGGGGAGCGGAGGCCACGGGGTCGTCACGAGCTGCGTGCTCTCCCTTCGAGCCAGGCGGCGGGAGCGGACGTTCCGAGCCTGGCGGCGGGCGAGTGTACCACCGGCCGCGCCCGCCACGGTTCCAAGGCCCGCCCCGATGGCGAAGCGGCGGCTTCGCAGCCGCCGCTCGACACGGCCGGGTCACGGCCCGGCCGGAGACACGCCTCGCGCACCTACCGGCGGCGCTTCAGCGCCCGGCGGTTCTCGATCCAGTTGGAAGCTAACAACGCGACCGGCGTGGCGATGTAGATCGACGAGTAGGTGCCGACGACGATGCCGATCAGGAGCACGAAAGCGAAGGTGTTGATGACGTCGCCCCCGAACAGGAAGAGGGAGATGACCACGAACCACGTCAAGCCGGAGGTGATCACGGTCCTGGCCAGCGTCTGGTTGAGCGCGAGGTCCATCACGGCCTCGAGCGGCTTGCCGCGGTCGAGCTTGATGCGCTCGCGGATGCGGTCGAAGATGACCACCGTGTCGTTGGTCGAGTAACCGACCAGCGTCAGCAGCGCAGCGATGGTGGGGATCTCGATTTCCCGGCCGGTGAGCGAGAGCGCCCCGAGAGCGATGATCGTGTCGTGCGCCAGCGCGACGATGGCGCCGAGACCGTACGGCAGCTGGAACCGGAACCAGATGTAGACCAGCATGCCGACGAGCGAGAACAGCACGGCGTACGTCGCCTTTTTCTGGAGGTCCTTGCCGACCAGCGGCCCGACGTTGTCGGCCGCCAGCAGCGAGAACTCGCCGAAGTGAGCGTTCTGCGAGAGGTAAGTGCGGACGCCGGCTGAAAGCTGAGCGATCCCCGCTAGGTCGCCGGGGCCTTCGAGCAGCCCCTTTTGCTTGCGGGACTCGAGGATGGCGTCGACCATCGGCCGGTAGTACGCCTGCCGGCCGCCGACCGTGCCGCCGATGCTGTCCGGGTCGGCGTCCACGAGGGCGTTGGCGATCACCTCGGCGCCCTGCAGGTTCATGCGGATCGCGGCCTGCTCCTTGTTGAACTCCTTGTCGAGTGCCGCCACCATCGGCGCCGCGAAGTCGCCTTCCTCCTGCTTGGGGTTCTGCATGCGGACGAGCAGCTCGCGGTCACCGGGGTCTCCGAAGCGCTGGATCGTCACGGTGCCGATCCGGAGATCCTCGAGGGCCTTGCGGATGCGGGATGGATCCGGCTCCTGCTTGAACTTGAGGGTGATCTGGGTGCCGCCGGCGAAGTCGACGCCGAGCTTGAGCCCAGGCCCGACCGTGAGGAGGAGCAGCGACGCAGCGATGGCCGCGAGGGCCCCCCCCAGCCACAGCCACTTGAAGCGCATGAACCGGATGTTGGTGTTGTGGAAGATACGCATGGAGACCCCCTAGATCGACAGCGCCGTGACCTTCTCGCGGCGCGACAGCACCAGGTCGAAGATGGCCCGCGACACGAACACCGCGGTGAACATCGAGGCCAGCAAGCCGATGGTCAGCGACACCGCGAAGCCCTTGATCGGACCGGTCCCGAACTGGAACAGGAAGAGGGCCGAGATGATGGTCGTGAGGTTGGAATCGATGATGGCGGAGAGCGCACGCTGGAACCCCAGGTCGATCGCCGAGCGCACCGTCTTGCCGAGTTCGAGCTCCTCGCGGATGCGCTCGAAGATCAGCACGTTGGCATCCACCGCCATGCCTATGGTGAGGATGATGCCGGCGATGCCCGGCAGCGTCAGCGTGGCGTTGAACGCCGACATCACGCCGATCAGGATCACGGCGTTGAGGATCAGGGCCGTCACCGCGTTGATCCCCGCCCCCTTGTAGTAAATGAGCATGAAGACCACGATCAAGGCGAGGCCGGCGAGACCGGCGCGGATGCCGCGCACGATCGAGTCGCGCCCGAGGCTCGGGCCCACGGTGCGCTCCTCGAGGTAGGTGATCGAGGCCGGCAAGGCGCCGGCCCGCAGCACCAGCGCCAGGTCCTCGGCCGACTGGACCGTGAAACTGCCTTCGATGATCCCCGAATCGTCGATGCGCGAGCGGATCGAAGGCGCCGAGCGAACCTTGTTGTCGAGCACGATCGCCATGCGGTCCCCGATGTGGGCCGCGGTGTACTCGCCGAACTTGCGGGCCCCCTCGGGCGTGAGCGAGAAGTGGACCGCCGGCTGGTTGTACTGGTCCTGCGAGCGGCGGGCGTTGCGGAGGTCACGGCCGGTCACCACCGAGGCCTTCTTGACGAGGTAGTACTCGCGGCCCGTGACACGGCCATCGGCCCCTTCCACATCGCCGGGCACGACCTGCGAGTCGTCGGGCACCACCCCGCCGGTCGTGGCCAGCAGCGCTTCCTCGCTGGGCGCCACGCGCACCACCGGCTTGATCTCGAGGAACGCCGTGGAACGGATCAGCTCCTTGACCCGCCCGGGGTCGTCGACGCCGGGGAGCTGGACCACGATGCGGTTGCTTTCGAGGCCCTGGCGCTGGATCGTCGGCTCGGCGACCCCGAACTGGTCGATGCGGTTGCGGATCGTCTCGAGCCCCTGGCGGACCGCCATGTCCTGGACCGCGCGCTTGACCTCGGGCTTGAGGCGAGCCGTGATCTCGACGCCGGGGGTGACGTTGAAGTCCGGCAGCCGGTCGCCTAGCACCTTGTCGAGCAGCTTCTCGGAAGTGTTGGCGAGGGGCTTGAAGCGGAAGCCGTCGCCCTCCTCCAGCCGCGCCATCGACTCGGGGGGAAAGCCCTTGGAGGCCAGCTCGGCGCGCACGCGCTCCATGGCGTCGTCCACCTCGGCGCGCACCGCATCCATCTGGTTGACCTGCAGCACCAGGTGAATGCCGCCCTTGAGGTCGAGCCCGAGCTTGACCTTCTGGTCGGGCGGGTACATGAAGTAGACCGCGCCCGCCGTCACGATCCCGATCAGAATCCAGCGCCACATGAGCTTGCGCTGCATATCCCCTCCTCACTCGCTCGGGGCGAGGTTGACATCGGCGGCGTCCTTCGCGAGACCCGCGATCGCCGAGATCGCCACCTCGAGCTTCACGTTGTCCGCCACACGCAGGATCACGCGGTCGCCTTGCACCTCCACCACGGTGCCGAAAATCCCTCCGGACGTGACCACGCGGTCGCCCTTGCTGAGCTTCGACAGCATTTCCTGGTGCTTCTTCTGCCGCTTGCGCATCGGCATGATGAGCAAGAAGTAGAAGATCGCGAAGATGACGACGAACGGCAGGAACTGCACGATCGGGTTCTTTGGGTCCATCACGTCTCCTCGCCGGCGGCGCCGAAACGGGCCAGCAGCTCGCCGCGCGTTGCCGCGAAGCGGCCGGTCATGATAGCCGAACGCAGGTGCCGCATCAAGGAGAGGTAGAAGTGCAGGTTGTGGACGGTGCCCAGGACCACGACCGCGGCCTCCCTGGCGACGAACAGATGCCGCAGATACGCCAGCGAGCACGTGCGGCAGGTCGGGCAGTCGCAGGCCGGGTCGGGCGGCTCCTCGGCGTGCCGCCAGCGGGCGTGCTTGAGCACGACCGGCCCGCGCGAAGTGTGCAGCAACCCGTTGCGGGCGTTGCGGGTGGGGATGACGCAGTCGAAGAGGTCGATCCCCGCCGCCACCGCGTGGACGATGTCCACGACCGTGCCGACACCCATGAGGTAGCGCGGCCGATCGGCCGACAGCATCGGCGCGCACGCGTCCACCGCCTGCCACATCTCGGGCGGCGGCTCGCCCACCGACAGCCCCCCGAGGGCGTGGCCGTCGAACCCCATGCTGCCGATCTCCTCGGCGGCGCGCCGCCGCAGTCCGAGATCGAGCCCGCCCTGGACGATGCCGAACAGCAAGGTACCGCCCCCGGGCGCCAGGGCGGCCCGACAGCGCGCCGCCCAGCGCCCGCTGAGCTCCACCGCCCGCTCGAGGTCGGCGGGCGCCGCCGGCAGTGCCGGACAGACGTCGAGCGCCATGGCGATGTCGACACCCAGACGCCGCTGGCTGTCGACGCAGCTTTCGGGGGTGAGACGCAGCTCGCTGCCGTCGAGGTGCGAGCGAAACGTCACGCCGTCCTCGTCGAAGCGCCGGCGCCCGGCCAGGGAGAACACCTGGAACCCGCCCGAGTCGGTGAGGATCGGGCCGTCCCAGCCCATGAAGGCGTGCAGGCCGCCGAGACGCTCGACCGTCTCGACCCCCGGCCGCAGGAGCAGGTGGTAGGTGTTGCACAGCACCATTTCCGGCCCGAGCGCTCGCAGTTCCCAGGGAGCCAGGCCCTTGACGCTGGCTGCCGTGCCCACCGGCATGAAGGCGGGGGTACGCACGATCCCGTGCCGTGTCGAGAGCTCACCGGCACGGGCCCGCGTGGCGCCGTCCCCGGCCACGACGACGAACCGGCCTGGCACCTACTCGTGGCTCCCCAGCTTGACCTCCACGACCTGCACGTCGGGCGGTAAGGCGAGGGTGAAGAAGTCGTCCTCGATCGGCTGGTTGGCGACGATTTCGGTGAAGCGGTACGCCGTCGAGTCGCCGTCCGCCTCGATGTACGACACCGCGACCGGCATCATGCGGACGCGGTCGATCTCGAGCTCCACTTGCCGCAGGCGCTTCTTGAGCAGGTGCGAGGTCGGCTTGAGGATGAGGGTGTAGTTGCCGCCTTCGCCGGGATCCAGGAAGGTGAAGGAAAAGTTCTGCTTGAGCCGGTCCAGGGGCTCGGCGGCGCCGACGAAGCGGAAGACCCGGCGCTGGACGCGCCCCACCTCGACGCGCTCGGCCCGCTTCTCGGCCGGGCGGTAGGTGATCGCCACCCCCTCGGCCAGCAGGACCGTCATCGGCCGCGGGCTCTCGTATTCCCACCGCACCATGTCGGGGTGCTTGTAGTAGAAGCGCCCGCGCGACACCGTCGGCTCGGCGAGCAGCCGGCTCGTCTTCCGCTGCTCGAACCGGGCCTGCAGCGTCGTGGTCCCGGCCTGCACCTGCGTCACCCGTTGCACGAGCGCGGCGAGCTTGTCGGCGCCCCGCAACTCGGGCGGCAGCGGCTCCTGGCCCGAGGTCCACACCGCGACCGACACGCACAACACCCACCCCAGACGCCTCATGCGGGGAACCCTAGCATCCGAAGAAGGTGCGAGGCAACGTGGCCCTGGCGCGGGCACGGGGTCCGGTCCTCGACGCGAGGCGGCCCGTGTCCACGGACGGCGGCAGGGAAATGGAGATCTCTCCGCCTGCCGAGCTCGCCTGGCCTCACACGACGCGTGTCACGGTCTCGTCACGTGTCGATTCAACAGCCGGGCTGACCGGGCTCCTCACCGTCAGACACAAGAGCGCCGAGTCCGCGGCCGGCCGCCTCGTGGAAAGAGGGCGGCGCGCTCGAGGCCACCCTGGACATCCTCGGCGGCGCGGCAGCAGAGGCTCCCAGAGGCGACTTCCAGTCGGGCGTCACGCTTCTGACCCCTCTGGCTCGAAGGTCCTCGAGCGCATCCTGCCCTTGCCGAACCCGATCGAAGCCGTCACGAAGCTGTCGAGCCAGCGCCTCCCCGGCGGGATGACGCGCGACCGGCCGAGCCGGGCGACCGCATGAAATCCAGCGAGGAGGCCCGCAAGGTCTCCGAATTTCAGTAGCAGAGGACAGCCGGCGCGGAAAGCTCGTACAATGGCGGTTCGGAGGTGCGCGTGCCGGGCACGAGCGTGGTGGTGAGCTTCCAGGGCGAGCGGCGGCAAGTGGCGAGCGGGATGACCGTGGCCCAGTTCCTGACTGACTACTTCGACAGGCTTCCCGACGACATCCTGGCAGCGCTCGTCAACCGCCGGCTGGTGATGCTGGACTTCCCGCTGCGCGGCCACCACGTGGACCTAGAGGCGGTACGACTGCCATCGCGCGACGGCGAGGCCGTTTTCCGGCGGTCGGCCTCGCTGGTGCTGCTCGAGGCGGTGCGCGAGCTGTACCCCGAGGCCCGGCTCACCGTCGGGCAGTCGCTCGGCAAGGGCTACTTCTTTTCCTGGCAGGCGCCGTTCCCGCTCACGCTGCAGGTCGTCAGCTCGATCGCCCGCCGTGTCGACGAGATCTGCCGGGAGGACCGCCCGTTCGTCCGCCGCGTGGTGACGCTCGAGGAAGCCGAGACGCTCTTCCGCGCCGCCGGCCAGGAGGCGACGCTCGCGCTGCTCGCGACCTACCGCTCGTCCACCGTGCCGCTGGTGAGCTGCGGAACCTTCCACGACATCGCCCACGGCGCTGTGGCGCCCTCGGCCGGCCGCCTCAAGGGGGTGGCCGTGCTGCCGTACGAGGACGGCCTGCTGCTGCGTTTCCCGCGCAACGGCGAGCCGGCGAGCGAGCGGCCGCTCCGCCCGCAGCCCAAGCTCTTCGCGATTTACCGCGAGACGCGGCGGTGGAACGAGGTGCTGGGGGTGGCCAACGTGGGCGCTCTCAACCGGGTGTGCCTGTCGGGCGAGATCTCGGAGGTGATCCGCATCGCCGAGGGGTTCCAGGAAAAGCGCATCGCCCAGATCGCCGACGCGATCGCTGCCGAGCGCAAGCGGATCCGCATGGTCCTGGTCGCCGGGCCGTCGGCCTCCGGCAAGACGACGTTCATCAAGCGGCTGGGGATCCAGCTTCGCGTCAACGGCATCCAGCCGGTGGGGCTCTCTCTCGACAACTACTTCGTCAACCGGGACCGGACCCCCGTCGACTCCGACGGCAAGCCCGACTACGAGGCCATCGAGGCGCTCGACCTCGCGCTCCTCAACCAGCAGCTCGACGCCCTGCTGCGCGGCGAGGAGGTGGCGGTGCCGCGCTACAACTTCCTCACCGGTACGCGCGACGAGCCCGGCCGCTGGACCCGGCTCCACCTGGAACCCGACCAGGTCCTGCTCGTCGAGGGGATCCACGCCCTCAACCCCAAGCTCACCGAGGCGATCCCCGAGCACACCAAGTTCCGCCTGTTCATTTCCGCCCTCACCCAGCTCATCCTCGACGACCAGAACCGGATCTTCACCTCCGACGCCCGGCTCATCCGTCGCCTGGTGCGCGACCGGCTGTACCGCGGCCACCCGGTCACCCGCACGCTCGAGATGTGGAGTTCGGTGCGCCGCGGTGAGGCGCGCGGCATCTTCCCGTTCCAGGAACAGGCCGACATCATGTTCAACTCGGCGCTGGTCTACGAGCCGGCAGTGCTCAAGGTGTACGCCGAGCGCTTCCTGCTCGAGGTACCACGCGAGCACCCCACCTACACCGAGGCCTATCGCCTGCTCAAGTTCCTCGCGTGGTTCGTGCCGATCTTCCAGGACGACGTGCCCCACACCTCGCTGCTTCGCGAGTTCATCGGCGGCTCGGCGTTTTCCGACTGAGGCGACAGTTGTTGGTACTTGGTGGCTGGTTTTCCACCCGTACCCTCCACCCATCCGCGACCTGGACCTGCACCTGGACGAGACCGACGGCGCGGTGCGCCCCTTCCGGAGCCCGCCCGCTGGCCTCACCCATCAACTGTCAACCTCGCGCCGGACGGGCGAGGCGGCGGGCGAGGGCGAGAGCGAGCAGCACGCAGCCGATGGCGAGCAGCGGCAACACGACGGCGAGAACGGCGAGCGAGAACGACATGACCGCCTCTCCGGTGGCGACCAGCCAGTTCGCGAGCCCTCCCGTCGCCAGGCTCGAGGCCTTGCGGACAAGCGCGAGCGAGACATGGACGCCGCCCGCCACCGCACCGCCCGCCAGCACGGCGAGCGTCCAGCGAGCGACCGGGCCGACGTCCCCGAGCGGCGCCGCCACCAGGACGATCCCGGCGCCCACCGCGAGCGGCGCACCCAGGGCGTCGAGCAGGTTGTCGAGCCACGGCACGTAGTAGGCGCCGATCTCCAGCGCCACCGCCACGGCGAACGTGAGCAGCGCCGGCCAGCTGCCCATCCACTCGAGCCCTGGCGCCAGCTCCACGAGCCCGAGCATCGCCGCCGCCGAGAGCACGAGCGGGGGGACGAAGATCCGGAACCCCGCGGCCGCCGCCAGCCCGAGCCCGAGACAGACCGAGAGGGCTATGTCGCCGAGCGAGGTGTCCATCAGCAGATCCTCGGCAGCTCGGAGCCGGCGAGCAGGTCGAGCACCCGCACGCTCCCGAACGGCGTGCGGAGCACCACCGGCGCCTGCTCCGGCAGTCGAGCCTCGACGCGACCGACGACGGCTGCCTCCACGCCCCGGGGGTGAGCCCGGAGGACCGAAAGCGCGTGCTCGGCGTCCTCTCCCCGCACCCACGCCAGCAGGCGGCCCTCGCACGCCACGTAAAGCGGGTCGAGCCCCAGCAGCTCGCACACTGCGGCGACCTGCGCTCGCACCGGCACGGCCTCCTGCTCGAGGACGATGCGCACGCCGGCCCGGCTCGCCGCCTCGTGGCAGGTCGTGGCCAGCCCGCCGCGGGTCGGGTCGTGCATGGCGTGGAGCTCGACGCCGCCGTCGCGCAGCGCCGCCGCGAGGGAACCGAGCGGGGCGCAGTCGGAGCGCAGCCCGGCGCCGGCCATATGGTGGCGGCACGCCATGACCGTGGCCCCGTGCTCCCCGACAGGCCCCGACACCAAAACCGCATCCCCCGGCGCAATGCGGTGGTCGCCCAGGTCGACGCCTGGCGGTACCACCCCCACACCAGCGGTGACGATGAACGCGCCGTCGGCCTTGCCCTTCGGCACGACCTTGGTGTCTCCCGCGACGACCTGCACACCAGCCTCCCCAGCTGCTCGGGCGGCGCCCGCCACGAATGTCCGCAGCAGCTCGACCTCCAGCCCCTCCTCGAGGATCACGGCAAACGACAGCCAGAGCGGGGTCGCGCCAGCCACCGCCAGGTCGTTGACCGTGCCGCACACGGCGAGGTAGCCGAGGTCGCCACCCGGGAAGACGGACGGCTCGACGACGAAGGCATCGGTGGTGAACGCCGGCCGTCCCGGCGGCAGCGCACCTGGCAGCGCCGCGTCCGAAAGCGTGGCCAGGACCGGGTTCGAAAACGCCGGCACGAACAGCCCCCGGATCAGCTCCTGCATGAGTCGTCCGCCGCCACCGTGCGCCAGCAGGATCCTCTCCTTCCTCACCGTTCCCTCCGAGCCACTGCTCGTCCCACGCTCATCCTCCATGGCGGTACCACGCGGCGCAGCTGCCTTCGCTCGAGACCATGCAGGCGCCCACGGCGGAGGCCGGCGTGCAGACCCGCCCGAACAGCGGGCACTCCGGGGGATCGATGACGCCCTTGAGGACGTCCCCGCACCGGCACCCGTGCGGCTCCACCGGCGCGCACACCTCGACCTCGATGCGTCCGGCGTCGCGGTGGGCCAGACCTTCGCGCAGCGCCAGGCCCGAGCCCGGAATGGGGCCGAGCCCGCGCCAAACGGCGTCGACGGGTTCGAAGAAGCGGTCGACGAGCGCCCGCGCCTCGCGGTTACCCTCCCGCGTGACCACCCTGGCATAGAGGTTTTCAATCGCGGGCCTTCCCTCCCGCACCTGGCGGACGATGGCCTCCACACCGCGCAGCACGTCGGTGGGCGCAAACCCCACCACGACAGCGGGACGCCCCAGCTCCGAGGCGACGAACTCGAAGGCGTCCGAGCCGACGATCACCGAGACGTGGCCCGGCAGCAGGAAGCCGTCCACCTGCACGGCGGGGTCGAGCGCCAGCGCCCGCATTGGCGGCGGCATCACCTTGTGCCCCGCGAGGACGCGGAAGTTGGGCACACCCGCCGTCTCGGCCTCGGCCAGGGCGGCGGCCACCGTGGGCGTCGTTGTCTCGAACCCCACGCCCAGAAAGACCACGGTGCGGCCGGGGTTCTCGCGTGCCACAGCAAGGGCGTCGCGCGGCGAGTAGACGACGTGCACGGCGCCTCCCTCCGCCCGGCACTGCTCGAGGCTGCCGTGGCTCGACGGCACCCTGACGAGGTCCCCAAACGTTGCGACAATGACGTCGGGGCGGCGGGCCAGCGCCTCGGCGCGGTCCACGTACCCCACCGGCGTGACGCACACCGGGCAACCCGGGCCGGCAATCAGGCGGACCGCGGGCGGCAGCAGGCGACGCAAGCCGGCCGCCGCCACCGCGTGGGTGTGTGTCCCGCAGACCTCCATGATCGTGATGCAGCGTGGCAGGCCCTCTGCGAGGCGTGCGATCCGGGTTGCCAGCGCCCGCACCGCCGCAGGGTCAGCGAAACGCCGCTCCTGGCTCACCCTCTCCGCCTTCCAGCCTCGCCATCTCCGCGAGCAGCGCCAGCGTTTCGCGCGCTTCCTGCTCGTCGACAATGCCGATCGCGTACCCGGCATGCACGAGCACGAAGTCGCCCCTCTTTGCCTCGGGCTGCAGCATCAGCGACACCTCGCGCTGCACCCCGTCGAGCTCGACGATTGCCAGCTCACCCCGCCGCTCGAGCACCTGCATCGGGACTGCAAGACACATCAGGCCGCTCCTCTCTGGCAGGGGCGTACGCCGCGCGCCGCTGCCACCGCTCCCAGCACCGCCTGCCCGTAAGCGAGTCCACCATCGCCGGGCGGCACCCGGCACGGCAGCAGTGGCTCAAAACCCGCCCTGCGGAGCCCCTCGGCCAACCCCCGTCGCAGCAGTCGGTTGACCATGCACCCCCCGCCCAAGGCTACCACTCCGGGCCGCGCCACAGCACGGGTCAGCTCGACCGCCAGGTGGCAGAACGTGGCGTGGAACCCGGCTGCAACCGCTGCCGCGGGTTCCCCTTCCAGCAGCCTCCGGGCCGCGGCCGCAAACAGCGCGACGGACGGAAACTGCCGCTGGGATCCCAGCTCCAGCTCCGGCCAGACCTCGACCGGGCTTGCGGCGGCTGCCAGTGCCTCCACCCGCGCTGCAGCCTCCCCCTCATAGCCGTTCACGGCCACCAGACCCAAGAGCGCGCCCAGCGCCTCGAACAGGCGCCCGGCGCCCGAGGCCAGCGGCCAGCCACCGCGCGCCAGTGACCCCACCTGGGCCAGCCGGTGGCTTTCGACGAGCGAGGCCAGCGGCAGCGCCCTGACCTGCGCTCCGAGGCCGGCGAGCTCGAGGACCGCCACGGCGACGCGCCAAGGTTCGCGCACCGCCGCGTCACCTCCGACGAGCGGCAGCGGCTGCAGCGCGGCGAGCCGCCGCCAGCCCAGGTCGCCGTCGAGCTCCAGCCACTCGCCACCCCACGCCGTGCCGTCAGGGCCCCACCCCGTGCCATCGAAGGCGATCGCGACCGCGACCTCATCGGCCGTGGGGAACCGCTCCCACTCGGCCAGCACCGCGGCAGCGTGCGCGAGGTGGTGCTGGACACGCACGATCTCGGCGCCACGCAAGCGCGTCAGTTCCTCGCCCAGCCAGGTCGACGGGTAGTCCGGGTGCTCGTCGACCACCACCACCTGACTGGCGGCCTGCAGGAAGTCCTCGAGCCCCTCGACGACCTCGCGCAGAAACGCCCGGGCCGCCTCGCTGTCCAGGTCGCCCACGTGCTGCGAGAAGAACGCTTCCCGGCCGACGGCAAGACACGCGGTGACCTGCAGGAACCCCCCGAGACCCAGCACCGGTCGGGGGGCAGCCGAGGGCGACGGCAGGGCCTCCGGCACCGTGCCGCGGCCCCTGCGTACCATGAACGGCGCATCCCTGTCGCTCCGCATGACCGTGTCGTCAACCCGCCGCACCACGTCGCGATCGTGGAGGAGGAAGGCGTCCGCGATGGCTCGCAGGCGATCGAGGGCCTCGCGGTTCGTGCGGCAAATCGGTTCGTCCGAGACGTTCCCCGAGGTCATCACGAGCGCGTCATACCGGGCGCCGCGGAACAGCTCCACGTGCAGCGGCGTCGTGGGCAACAGCACACCTAGGTCCCCAAGGCCCGGTGCCACTCCCGCCGCAACGCCCCCTGCCTCGCGGCGCGGCGCGAGCAGGATTGGCGCCCGCGCCGACGTCAGCTCGGCCTCCTCGGCAGCTGTCAACACAACCAAGCGCCGCGCTGCGTCGAGGTCTCGGGCCATCACCGCGAACGGCCTGGACGGGCGCCGCTTCCGCTCCCGCAACCGGGCCACGGCGGCCTCGTCGTCGGCACGGCAGGCGAGCTGGAACCCGCCCACTCCCTTGACTGCCACGACCCCCCCACGAGCCAGCACCTCTCTCGCCCCGGCCAGCACCTCGTGCATGCCGTCGAGCCTACCCCGTCCCTCCACCTGGGAGCACCAGGACGTGGACGGCCCCCCGCCTGCCCGGTCGAGAGTCGAGAGCCGAGTGCGTTCCCCACCGTTCCCCGCAACGAGCCACAACCTCGGGCCGCAGGCAGGGCAGCACACCGGCTCGGCGTGGAACCGGCGGTCCGCCGGGTCCTCGTACTCGCGCCGGCAGGCGGGGCAGAGCGGAAAGCAGGCCATGGAGGTGCGCTCGCGGTCGTACGGCAGCGAGCGCACGAGCGAAAAGCGAGGCCCGCAATTGGTGCACGTCACGAACGGGTAGCGGAAGCGTCGGTCGGTGGGATTCTCCATTTCGGCCCGGCACTCGGCGCACAACGCGGCGTCCGGCGGCACCAGCGCCCGCTTCCTCGCGCCTTCCGACGAGGCCCGGACCTCGAAGCCAGCCTCGCCGCGGGCGGGAACGACCTGCAGGCTCACCTCGTCGAGACGGGCGAGCGGCGGGAGCGCTTGCCGCAACGCGGCCACGAAGTCCTCGGCCGCGGGGCCTTCCACCTCGACGACCACGCCTTCGGGGGTGTTTTGCACGAACCCCGCGAGGCCGAGCCCGGTCGCCACCCGGTGCACAGTGGGACGGAAACCCACGCCCTGCACCACGCCCCGGCAGACGATCCGCAGCCTCACGGCTCCCCCCACTCTCCCGAACCGCAACCCGGGGTCCGTCTCCCGGGGTCCGGTCCCCCAATCCAGCACGGACAGGTCACGGCATGCCGTTTTCTCTCGCTCATTTCGTTGGGCCGGCTCAGGCCGACCCGCCCCGCTTGCGGGCCAGGCGGTCCTCGATCAGCCGACACCACGCTTCGACCCCCTCGCCGGTGCGGGAGGACGTCACGATGAACACACTGTCCGGGTTGAGCGTCGTCACCTGCCGGCGCACGGCCTCAAGATCGAAGCTCGTGTAGGGCAGCAGGTCGGCCTTGGTCACCACAGCCACGGCCGCGCGGGCGAAGATGGCCGGGTATTTGAACGGCTTGTCGTCGCCCTCGGCCACCGAGAGGAGCACCACCTTGAAGTCCTCGCCCAAGTCGTAGGAGGTCGGGCAGATGAGGTTCCCGACGTTCTCGATGAAGAGGATGTCGAGGGGCAGAAAGAGCGCCTGATCGAGCGCGCTGCGCACTTGTCTGGCGTCGAGGTGGCATGCACCGCCGGTGAGGATCTGGTGCGCCGGGATCCCCAGCGCGCGCAGGCGGTCGGCGTCGCGCTCGGTGGCGATGTCGCCCTCGATGCACCCGAGCCTGAACCGCTCGCGCAGCGCCCGCGCGCTGGCCTCGAGCAGCGTCGTCTTGCCCGATCCCGGCGACGAGATGAGGTTGACCACCAGCGTCCCAGCCGCCGCAAAGCTCTCGCGCAGCTCGCGAGCCGCCTGTTCGTTGGCCGCCAGCACCCTCTGGCGGGCGTCAAGAGTCTGTGTCACGAGAACCCTCCCCCTCGTCCGGCACCGTGAAGCTCACCTGCATCAGGTCCAGCTCCTGCCCGCCCTCGACCCGCAGCGCCCCGCCGCACTCCTCGCAAACCGCGAGCCACCCCCCCTCCGGCCTCTCCTGGGGAGCGCCGCAGGCGGGGCAGCTTTGCCTCGCGGGCCGCCATTCCACGTCGAGCACACACCCCGCCTCCGGGGTGCCGTCGACCAGTGCCTCCCAGGCGAAGCGCAGAAGATCCGGCTCGATGGCGGTGAGCTCCCCCACCGCGACCCGCACCCGTTCCGCCCGTGCCCCCGGGTAGGGCGCCAGTGCTGCCCTGGTGCTCTCGAGAATCGACTGGGCGATCGACAGCTCGTGCACGCGTGCCCTTCACCCCTCAACCACGAGTGCGCAGCCGCGGTTCCCGATCGCGCTCAGCGCGCGAGGGGCTTGACCGCGTCCTTGAGCTCCTTGCCGGGCCGGAACCGCACCGTGCGCGAAGCCGCGACGCGGATGGTCTCGCCGGTGCGCGGGCTGCGGACCTCACGGGCGGGGCGCTCGGAGGCGTAGAAGCTGCCGAGGCCGGGGATCACCACCCGGTCGCCCAGGGCCAGCCAGTCCACGAGGGCGTCCACCATCACCTCGATGGCCCGCGCGGCGTGCGCCTTGGGCAGGCCGGTCTCGAAGGCGATGCGCTCTACCAGCTCCATCTTTCCAGGCATCCCGCTCCTCCGATCGCCCTCACCTTACACGGCCGTCGGGAGCTGTTCAAGCCGGCCGCGCGAAGAGGTGCACCGTGAAACCGTCTCCGTCGGCCGAAGGCGGAATCACCACGCCTCCACCCGGTCGCTCGACGAAGTTCAGGTTCGAAGGGAGCGTCGGCGCCACCGCCTCGAACGGGAGACCGGCCACGACCTGCTCGTTCTCCTCGGGCTCGAGCGAGCAGGTGGCGTACAGCAGGAACCCGCCCGGCGCCACCAGCCGAGCTGCCCCGGCGAGGATGCGGCGTCCGGCGGCCGCCAGCCGCGGGAGGTCCTCGGGACGCAGCCGCCACCGGATTTCGGGGTGCCGCCGCAGCGTACCGGTCCCCGAGCACGGGGCATCCACGATCACGACCTCCCAGCTCGCGGCCCGCAGCGGCGGGTTCGCGGCGTCGGCCACGAGCAGCGCGGCAGTCACGCCGTGGGCGCTCAGGTTCCGGCGCAGCAGCCCGACGCGGCCCGGATGCCTGTCCGCCGCCAACAGCAGCCGTGGGGCCGCCGAACGGGTGAGCGCCAGCAGCTTGCCGCCGGGGGCGGCCGCGAGGTCCGCCACTCGCGCCCCCGGCCGGCACGGAACCAGGGCCGCCACGAGCGCCGCCGTGGGGTCGATCGCGTACGCCCCCCCCTCCGCCACCACCCGGGCGGCGGCCGCCGCGTTGGCGGTCACGACGCGCACCAGCGGCGACCACGGATGAGCCGCCAGCTCGCACCCGGCGGCGCGCAGGCGTCTTTCGCTTTCTTCCGAGGCCAGCACGCACATCGGCGCCGGCGCCTGGCCGGCGGCCAGCGCGGCCTCGAGCAGCGGCTCGCCGAGCAGCTCCCGCCAGCGCTCCACCAGCCAGTCCGGATGGGAAAAACGCAGTCCTGCCGGCAGGGAGCGGTCCGCGGCATCCGGCCACGGTGCCTGCACGGCCCGCCGCAGCACGGCGTTGACGAGCCCCGCTGCCGGCTGGCACACCGCCTTCGCGACCCGCACCGCCTCCGCCACCGCCACCGCCGGCGGCGTGGACAGGCGCCGGGCCTCGTACAGCGCGAACCGCAGGACGGCGCGCACGAGGGGGTCCAGCGACGGCAGCGGCCGGCGCAGGCACGGCGCCAGCAGGTGATCGAGCGTGCGTTGCCAGCGCAGCGTGCCGAGGACCAGCTCGCGCGCGAGGGGCGACGCGTCGCCCAGCAGACGGGCGGCGTGCGACCCGGTGGCGTCCACGCGCGCCAGCACCTCGGCGGCGCGCCGGCGCGGGTCAGCCGAGGCGGCGCGCCGGCGCGGGTCAGCCGAACCGCTCACCCCGGGCCACCCGTTCCCCGAGAATGAAGGCGTCGGCCGGCAGCCGGCGCTTCCCTTCCCGCTGCAGCTCTCCGAGCATCGCCACCGTGCCGCCTCCGCACCTCACGGCGATGCCGGCGGGCGAGACCCCGAGGACCGTGCCGGGCTCCTCGCCGCCGGCGACCGGCTCGCCCGGCCGGAGGTCGTGAACCTTCACCCTCGCCCCGCGGAAGTTGCAGTACAGGCCGGGAAAGGGATCGAACGCCCGGCACCGGCGGTCGAGTTCCTCGGCCGGGAGCGTCCAGTCGATCCGCCCCATCTTGCGCTCCAGTTTGACCGTCACGGTCGCCTCTCGCTCGTCTTGCGGTCGCGGCCGGAGCGAGCCGGCCGCCAGAGCCCGCAGCGTCTCGACGAGCAGCTCGGCGCCGACCCGCGCCAGGAGCGGTTCGAGCGTGGCCGTCCGCTCGCGCGGCCCGATCGGCACCCGTCGCTGCAGCAGGATCGGTCCCGTGTCGAGCCCCTCGTCGAGCTGCATCGTGGTCACCCCGGTGAACGGGTCACCGGCCAGGATCGCCGTTTCGATCGGTGTCGGCCCGCGATGCCTCGGCAGCAACGACGGATGCACGTTGACGAACCCCAGGCGCGGCACACCCAGCACCCGAGGCGTGATGAGGCGCCCGAACGCCACCACTGCCGCGGCGTCCGGGCGGAGCTCCACGAACGGACGGTAGAACTCGTCCACACCGAGCTTCTCGGGCTGCGCCACCGCAATCCCCAGGCGCTCGGCGGCGACGGCGACGGGCGGCCGGGTCAGTTCGAGGTGGCGGCCGGCCGGCCGGTCGGCTCGCGACACCACGAGCGGAATCTCGAACCCCGCCGCCAACAGCGCTTCCAGGGATGGCAGGGCGAACTCGGGGGTCCCGAAAAAGGCCACTCTCATCGCCCGAGTCTAACCCACCGCCCGCTCCCCGACTTCCCCCCGATCGCCCGGGCGAAGGTCGAAGGTCGAACGTGCCCGCCCGCCTGAGGAGCGTCGCTCGCCGTGTCCCTTTGCCCTTTGCCTTAGACCTTCGACCTTCGCCGGGCGGGAGGGAGGGTCTTGCATCCCCGCTCCTTTGCTATACTCGACGGGTCCTGCGCCGAGGCTGGGACGTGCGGGGTGACAGAGGCCGCCCCTGCAGGAGGTAAGCCATCGCTGACGAGCGCGATCGAACACGAATCAACGAGATGATACGGCTTTCGCCGGTCCGTCTCGTCGATGCCGACGGCACCCAGGTCGGCATCGTCCCCGTCGAGGAAGCACTGGCTCTCGCCCGGTCCCGCGGGCTCGACCTCGTCGAGGTCGCCCCCACGGCCCGCCCCATCGTCTGCAAGATCATGGACTGGGGCAAGTACCGCTACGAGCAGGAAAAGAAGGCTCGGGTCGCGCGGCGCAAGGAGCACCAGATCGAGGTCAAGGAGATCAAATTCCGCCCTGGCGTGGCGGACCACGATTTCCAGACCAAGCTCGGGCTGGTCCGCAAGTTCCTCGAGCAAGGCAAGCATGTGAAGGTCACGATCATGTTCCGCCGCCGAGAGATGCGACGCCCCGAGAACGGCTACGAGGTCATGGAGCGCATCAAGCAGGAGCTGGCGGACCTCGTGCGGCTGGAGCGGGACGTCGGGGCCCTCGAGGGGCGCGACCTCACGATGGTCCTCGCCCCGCAACGCAGAAGCGCTTAGCTTCCGGGCTTCCCCCCGGCACGTCAAAAGGAGCGTCGAAATGGCAAACGGTATGGGTCCGTGTCGCATCGCCCCCGATCAGGTCCACGAGGTGCTGGGCCAGCACATGCTGGTTGACGGCTTCCACATCGTCCCCGACCTCGAACGCTCGCACGGGTCGTACCTCGTCGACTCGCGCGACGGCAAGGCCTACTTCGACCTCTTTTCCAACTTCGCGTCGCAGGCGCTGGGCTGGAACCACCCGGCCTTCGCGGATCCCGCGTACCGGGAGCGGCTGCTGGCCGCCGCGCTGCACAAACCGGCCAACTCGGACCTCTACACCTGCTTCTTCGCCGAGTTCATATCCACCTTCGCCCGGCTCGCCGTACCCGACTCCCACAACCGCCGCATGTTCGTCATCGAGGGCGGCGCCCTGGGCGTCGAGAACGCGCTCAAGGCGGCGTTCGACTGGAAGGTCCGGCGCAACCAGGCGAAGGGGCTGAAGGGCGAGTTCGGCAGCAAGGTCATCCATTTCCGCCAGGCGTTCCACGGCCGCACCGGCTACACGCTCTCGCTGACCAACACCGCGGACCCTCGCAAGTACGCCCTCTTCCCCAAGTTCGACTGGCCGCGCATCTCGAACCCGAAGATCATCTTCCCCCTCGAGCAGCACCTCGCCGAGGTGGCCGACGCCGAGGCCCGCGCGGTGGCCGAAATCGAGGCCGCCGTGGCGCGCCACGGTGACGACATCGCCTGCCTGATCATCGAGCCGATCCAGGCCGAGGGCGGCGACCATCACTTCCGCCCGGAGTTCCTGCGCCGCCTTCGCGAGCTGGCCGACCGCCACGACTTCCTGCTCATCTTCGACGAGGTGCAGACCGGCCTCGGGCTCACCGGCACCATGTGGGCCTGGCAGGGGCTCGGCGTGGAGCCCGACCTCTTCTGCTTCGGCAAAAAGGTGCAGGTGGGCGGCATGTGCTCCAACGCCCGCATCGACGAGGTGCCCGACAACGTGTTCCGGGTCTCCTCGCGCATCAACTCGACGTGGGGAGGCAACCTCACCGACATGGTGCGGGCGACCCGCATCCTCGAGGTCATCCACGACGATGACCTGGTGGCCAACGCCCGCACCATGGGGCAGCACCTGCAAGATGGCCTGCACGGCCTGGCGGCCGAGTTCCCGGAGCTGATCTCGCAGGTCCGCGGCCGCGGGCTGATGATCGCCTTCGACCTTCCCGACAGCGCGCAGCGCAACGAGCTCGTGGTCGCGGCTCGCGAGCGCGCCTTGCTGCTGTTGCCGTGCGGCGAGCGGTCGATCCGCTTCCGCCCGTACCTCGACCTCACGCGGGAGGACGCCGACAAGGCGCTCGCCCTGCTCGCCGACTCGCTGCTGGCGACGCGGCGGCCGTACGCGGGCAAGGGCGCGGAGAAGGCGACGAAGTAGGCTCCCTCGCCCCGGCCGTTGGGGCACGGGTGTCGGACCGAGGCCAACGCGACAGGCGGATGGCCTACAGCAAGCTACAATGGCGGTTGAAGTCAAAGGAGTGACGAGATGGCTTCGAACCCTCCGCTGCCCCCCGAACCGCCGTCGCCCTCCGGCCTCAATCCGGCCTACACCCCGCCTCCTCCGCCCCCTCCCATCGAGCCGGGCGGCGTGATCCCGCCGCCGGCCGGCGGCCCTCCCCTCCTGCCGTGGGAGCAGCCCGGCTACCCGTTTCTGGAAGGGCTGTACGAGACCGCCAAGCTGTTCTTCACCGAGCCCACCGCCGCCTTCGAGCGCATGCAGCTCGGCGGCGAGCTCGGCCGCCCGATCCTGTACGCGATCATCTTCGGCTGGCTGGGGACGATCGCCGGGCAGGTCTACAACATCGTGATGGGCGGTGCGATGTACAAGCTTCTCCCGCACATGCCCGAGGGTCCCGACTTCGGCTCGAACCCCCTGTTCAACGTCGGCGTCATGGTGGTCGCGCCGCTGCTCGTGCTCATCGCCTTGTTCGTGGGCGCCGCCATCTACCACCTCTTTCTCCTGCTCTACGGCGGCGCCAGCTCGGGGTTCGGGGCCACCGTGCGCGTCCTGTGCTACGCGAGCACGGTCCAGATCCTCCAGGTCCTGCCGATTTGCGGCGGGCTGGTCGGAGCCGTGTGGGGCATCGTCCTGCAGGTCATCGGTCTCGCCGTCGCCCACCGCACGACGCGGGTCAAGGCAGCGGGCGCCATCCTGACGCCCATCCTGCTGTGCTGCCTGTGTGCCGTCCTCATCCTCGTGCTCGCCTTCGGCGGAGCGCTGGCCGCGGCCCGAGGCGCCATGCGGTGAGGTGGCGCCCGGCGGGCCCGGAGGAGCGTCAGCTCGCCTGGCTATGGGGCGCCGCCGCGCTGTCCGCGCTGGCGCTCCGCCCCCTGTGGCTGGCTGCCGCCCCTCTGCTGCCAGCCTGTCCTCTGCACCACCTGACCGGCATCCCCTGCCCGACCTGCGGCTCCACGCGTGCCGGCCTCGCGCTGCTGCACGCGGACCTCCTCGGGGCGCTCGCACTCAACCCTCTGGCCACGCTGGCCGGCATCGCCTTCGTGCTGGGGGGAGTCGGCGCACCGTTGTGGGTCTCGTTCGGCGGCCCCGTGCCCGAGTTCCCCGCGCGCTGGCCGCTGTGGACGCGCCTGGGCGTTCTCGGTGCGATCCTGCTCAACTGGGTGTGGCTGGTGGTCGAGCTGCCTTGACCGTCACGCCCCCGGGCGCGACCCGGGCTTGATCACCGGCACCCCGGCCGCGCACAGCGGGCAGCTTTCCGGCGGGTAGTTGGGGATGTCGAGCGTCAACAGCGCGGTGTACGGCAGCGGCGAAAACGGGTTGTCCTGCCCCGAGCGGTTCACCATCGAGGCCACGCCCACCACCGTGCCGCCGTGGCGCTGTACGACGTCCATCACCTCGCGGGTGGAGCCGCCGGTGGTCACGACATCCTCCACGACCAGGACGCGCGTGCCCTCCTCGATCCGGAACCCCCGGCGCAGCGCCATCGCACCCTCGGCGCGCTCGGTGAAGAAAAACGGCACGTCGAGCGCACGCGCCACCTCGTGGCCGATGATCACCCCGCCGAGAGCGGGCGAGACCACGAGCTGGGCGGCTGCAGTGCGCAGCCGGGCTGCGAGCTGGCGGCCGGCCACCTCGGCGCGCGTCGGTTCGGCGAGGTACACCGCGCACTGCAGGTAACGGGTCGAATGCAGACCCGACGAGAGCCGGAAGTGCCCCTCGAGGAGCGCCCCGGCCTCGGCCATGTCGTCGAGCGTGATGGCGTGCATCAATCCTCCCGTTTCAGACCGTACGCCTCGATCTTCTTGTAGAGGTTGGAGCGCGGCGTCTGGATGGCGCGCGCGGTGGCCGCCACGTTCCACCCGTGGCGCTGCAGCTGGCGCACGAGATAGGCCCGCTCCGCCTGCTCCTGGAATTCGGTGAGCGTTGCCGCGGTGAAAACCCCCTCGTCCCCCTGCGTCACCGTGGGGGCTCCGGGCAAGAGGTCCACGCGGTGGATCTCGTCCTCGAGCTGCATGATCACGGCTCGCTCGACGATGTTCTTGAGCTCCCGGACGTTGCCCGGGAACGGGTAGGCCGCGAGCTGGCGCAGCGCCTCGGCGCTCCAGCGCTTCGGGCGCCGGCTGTACTCCTCGCACGCCAGCCGCGTGAAGTGCTCGACGAGGGAGGGGATGTCGTCGGGGTGGGTGCGCAACGGAGGCGTGCGCAGCACCACCACCGAGAGGCGGAAAAAGAGGTCTTCGCGGAACCGCCCGGCCTTGACCTCCTCCTGGAGATCCTTGTTGGTCGCGGCTATGACGCGCACGTCGACGTGCCCGACGGTGCCGGCGCCCACCGGCTCCACCTCGCCGTCCTGCAGCACGCGGAGCACCTTGGCCTGCGTGCGCAGCGACATGTCCCCGACCTCATCGAGGAAGATAGTGCCGCCGTCAGCCTGCACGAACTTGCCCACCTGCCTCCGCACGGCCCCCGTGAAGGCGCCCTTCTCGTGCCCGAACAGCTCCGACTCGATGAGCTCCTCGGGGATGGCGGCGCAGTTCACCCGCACGAACGCCTGGCGCGCGCGCGGCGACAGGTGGTGGATCCGGCGCGCCACCAGTTCCTTGCCCGTCCCCGACTCGCCCACCACGAGGACCGTGGCGCGCGACGGCGCCACCCGGGCGATCCCTTCCCGCAGCTCCGCCATCACGGCCGAGCTGCCGAGCAGCGGCGGCTCTTCCTGCCCCGCCCCCCGCAGCCGGCGGTTTTCCTCTGCGAGCCTCCCGCGGCGCACCGCGCCCTGCACGGTCAGCAGCAGCGTGGCGCGCTCCGGCGGCTTGTCGAGAAACGCGTCCGCGCCAGCCTCCAGGCACGAGGCAGCGGTGAACTCGTCGCCGTGGCCGGTGAGCACGATCACCGGCACGTCCACACCCCGGCTGCGCAGGTTGGCGAGCAGCCCCAGCCCGTCCATCCCGGGCATCTTGATGTCCAGCAGCACGGCGTGGGGCTGCTCCCGATCGATCCGGTCGAGCGCCGCGAAGGCATCCGCGGCCTCGCTCACCTCGAACCCGGCCCCGGTGAGGATCGTCTTCACCACGAGCCGGTTGGCCGCATTGTCGTCGACCACGAGGACGCGTCCCGCTTCACCCACGGCCGGAGAGTGTACCCCAACCGGCCCCCGGTCGAAGGCCGAGGGCGTCCCCGAGCTGCCCGGCCGAGAGTCGGGAGGTTACGACCCCAAACACGGCGTGATCGAGGCCATCCGCCCGCAGGGCTGCGGAAGGGCGCCCTACAGCTCGACGACGACCTTGCCGGTGGACTGGCGTCCCTGCAGCAAGGCATGGGCTCGCGGCAACTCGGCGAAGGGGAGCACGGCGCCGATCACCGGCTTGAGTTCCCCCACCGTCACCAGTGCGAGGATGCTGGCGAAGCGCTCCCTCAGTTCGCCGGCGAGATGCGGCACGAGCGAGAGGTTGAACCCCGCCAGCGTGCGGCACTGCGAGACCATGGGGAGGGGTCTGACCGTGCCCATGCGCAGGATCTCGAGCCCCGCCCGGAAGCGGCGGATCGACCGCGCCCCCGCCGCCGTGGCGAACCCGTACAAGATGTAGCGGCCGTCCGGCCGCAGCGCACGCCACCCCGGCCTGAACAGCCGCCCGCCAACCGCGTCCATGACCACGTCCACGCCGCTCGCGAGCGCCGCGGGGTAGCCCTCGTACCCCACCACGTCGTGGGCGCCCAGCCGGGTGGCCAACACCTGCTTTTCGGCCGTGGACGCCACGGCCAGCACTCGCGCCCCGGCGTTGACGGCCATCTGGATCGCCATCGTGCCGACGCCGCCGGCCGCCGCGGTGATGGCCACCCGCTCGCCGACACGAATTCGCCCCAGGGTGAAGAGCGCATGGTTGGCAGTGAGGCCGGTGACGGCCAGCGCCGCGCCGGTCTGCCAGTCCACGCCGGGCGGGAGCGGGAAGGTGTAGCGGGCGGGCACGCGGACCTTTTCCGCGTGCCCGCCGAAGATGGGAACCGCCACGACGCGGGCCCCCGGCCTCGGCTCAGCCACGCCGTCCCCGACCGCCGCCACCTCGCCGGCCACCTCCATCCCCGGCACGAACGGTGGGTCCGGCACCCCAGGGTAGACCCCCTGTCGGGACATGCAGTCGGCGAAATTGAGGCCGATCGCCCGGACCCGGACGACGACCTCGCCCGGCCCGGGGTGGGGATCCTGGAGGTCGCAGAGACGGAAAACCTCGGGTCCCCCGTAGCGGGGCACCTGCCACCCGCGCATCAGCCCTCGTCCGAGCCCGCCGCCACGCGGGCCAGGCTGGGGGCCCGCTCGCGCAGCTTGTTCTCGATGTCGGCCGCCACCTCGGGGTGCTCCTTGAGGAAGGCGCGGGCGTTTTCCCGCCCCTGGCCCAGACGGGTCTCACCGTACGACAGCCAGGTGCCCGACTTGGTGACGAGCCGCTGGTCGAGGCCGAGATCGAGCAGCTCGCCGAGACGCGAGATGCCCTCGCCGTAGAGGATGTCGAACTCGGCGACCCGAAACGGCGCCGCGACTTTGTTCTTGACCACCTTCACCTTGGTGCGGTTGCCCACCACTTCCTCGCCCGACTTGATGGCGCCGATGCGACGGATGTCGAGGCGCACCGAGGCGTAGAACTTGAGGGCGCGCCCGCCGGTGGTGGTCTCCGGGTTGCCGAACATGACCCCGATCTTTTCCCGGATCTGGTTGATGAAGATCACGCAGGTCTTGGACTTGGAGACGATCGCCGTGAGCTTCCGGAGAGCCTGTGACATCAGGCGCGCCTGCAGGCCGACGGCCGCGTCGCCCATCTCGCCTTCGAGCTCGGCGCGCGGCACCAGCGCCGCCACCGAGTCGATGACGATAACGTCCACCGAACCGGAGCGGATGAGCGTCTCGGCGATCTCGAGCGCCTGCTCGCCGTTGTCGGGCTGCGCCACCAGCAGCTCGTCGACGTTGACCCCGAGCTTCCCGCAGTACTCGGGGTCGAGAGCGTGCTCGGCGTCGATGAACGCCGCCAGCCCGCCCGCCTTCTGCGCGTTGGCGATGACGTGCAGCGCCAGCGTGGTCTTGCCCGACGACTCGGGACCGTAAATTTCCACCACCCGTCCCCGCGGCACCCCGCCCACTCCGAGCGCGGCGTCGAGCCCGATCGAGCCGGTCGACAGCACGCTCACGGCCATGGCCTCCTGCTGGCCGAGCCGCATGATCGCGCCCTTGCCGAACTGGCGCTCGATTTGCGCCATGGCGGTCTCCAACGCCTTCATCTTGTCTTGCCCGATCTCAGACATACACACGTCCTTTCTCGTGGGGCCCGGCGTGGGAGGGACAGCCCGCAAGCTGTACGACCACCCTACCCCCCGAGGCGCCGCCCGTCAAGGGCCCGCGCGGGGGTCAGTATAACCGCCCCTTGCCTCGCGGCACGGGAGTCCACGGTCGTTCGGGACCATCTCGTCGTACGTCTCCACCGTGCGCGGCCGCTTTTACAACTCCTACACCCGGCTCGGGCAGACGGTGGACTACTACTGCGGCTCCTACGCGCCGTACTGCCAGAGCAACTACATCGCCTACACCTACAAGACGACGTCGAACCGCATCTACATTTGCGCTGCGTTCTGGAACCAGAGCACGTCCGGCAAGGCACACACCATCGCCCACGAGTCGTTCCACTGGAACACCGTGGCCGGCGCTGACGACGTCACCAACGGCTACACGAACTGTCAGAACCTGGCGATCAGCAGGCCGTACGACGCCCTTCGCAACGCCGACAACTACGCATACGCAACGACCTATGCTCCCTGAGCGGGTCGGCAGCCCTTGAATGCACCCGGGCGGGACCGCCGCGAGGCCGTCCCGCCCGGTCCCGCGATTGACACCGGCGACCGAGCCCGCCTACACTGCTCGGTGGCGGTGACGTAGCCAAGTGGTAAGGCAGGGGCCTGCAAAGCCCCCATTCGGCGGTTCGAATCCGCCCGTCACCTCCATCCGCCTGCTTGAAGCAGATCGATCCCCACCACGACCTCATGCTGCGCATCGCTGCCGACGACGAGCATGCCCTGTCCGAGCTCGTCGAGGCGGTGGGGCCGGCGCTGCTGGCGTTCGTCGAGCGCTCGCTCGGCAGCCGCGGCCACGAGGCCGAGGACATCGCGCAGGAGGCCTTCATCCGCCTGTGGCGCGCGCGCCATCGCTGGCGCCCTGCCGCCACGGTTCGCACCTACCTGTTCACGATCGCGACCCGGCTGGCCCTCAACCGCCAGCGGGGATGGAAGCGCCGCCCCCCGGAAGTGTCTCTCGCCCTCGACGACGGCCAGGAGCTGGAGCCGGCCGACGGGGCTCCCGACCCCGAACGCCTCGCGGCCTCCAGCCAGCTGCGCCGCCTGCTGGCCGGCGAGCTGGCCTCCCTGCCCACGGCCCAGCGGTTCGCCCTCTTGCTGAAGACCGTGGGCGGCCTGCGCTACGAGGAGATCGCCGAGGCGCTCGGGGTATCGGCGGCAGCGGTCGAATCGTTGCTGTCGCGGGCACGCGCCCGGCTGCGCCCGCGACTGGCTGCCTTCCGGACCGAAGGAAAACCCTCGAGTTGGGGTTAGAGGAGGTGGAACGATGATGCCTGACGCGCACCCCGAACTCGCACTCGTTGCACGCTGGCTCGACGGCGAGCTGGAGCCGGCGGCGGCCGCGCGCGTGGAGAGACATCTCGCCGACTGCCCGGAGTGCCAGGCCGAAGCGGCTCGGTGGCGCCTGGTCAGCGAGGCGCTGGCGCCAGCCGCACACGCACTGCCGCCGGGATTCGCCACCCGCGCCTGCGCCCGGGCGGTGAGCGCGCCGCAGGTGGGCGCGCCGCTGTGGTGGGTAGCGCTCTCGCCCGCCGGCCGCCTCGGCCTCGCCGCGCTGCTGCTCGCTGCGGCCGCCGCCGGGTGGAACCTGGGCGGCACGCTCGTCCCGGCGCCGGGCCCGGCGGCAGAGGTCATGGCGGCGCTCGCGGCGCCGGAGCTGACGGCGTTCGAGGCAGCCTCGAACCAGCCCGGGAGGCAGCCGTGAGGACCCGCTGGCTCGCTGTCGCCTTGATCGCCTCCCTGGCCCTCAACGTGCTGGCGGCCTCGGCGTGGTGGCGGCTGCGCGCCGTCACGGCGGCGACGCTCGCCACCCCCGCGCCGTGTGCCGAGGAGCGCGCGATCCGCGAGGAGCTGGCGCGGCTGCTGTGCGCTCCCGAGCCGGATCGCACCGCGGTCCGCGCCGCACTGCAGCGGCTCGGGGCGCTGCGCCATCACCGCCTCGAGGCGGCCGTCGAGCGGTGGATCGCCACCTGCTGCCGGGCGGCCCCCTCGGAGCGAGCACGGCATCTCGAGGATCTCAACAAGCAACTGTGTCCGTGGCGAAACCCGGGCGATGGGTGCTGCGCCCCGTCCCCCGGCCCCCGGACACCACCCGTCGACTCCGCGCAGCCGCAATCCACAGAAAAGGAAAGAGCATGAAGCGTCTTCTTTTCGTACTGGGTCTCGTCCTGTTGGTGGCCATGCCGATCATGGCCGACGATCACGAAGGGTGCCTGCGCGCCAAGGGCATGCAGCGGACCGTCGAGAACCTCGACAACGGCGTCAGAATCACCCTGCACTGCGAGAACGCCGAGCTGCGGGCCGAGGCCCAGGCCAGGGCCGCCAAGGGGTGCGGCAGCGCCTGCCCGATGAGCGCCAAGGGCGTCGTGCGCACGGTCGAGAACACCGAGGACGGCGCCGTCATCACAGCCACCTCCAGCGACCCCGAGCAGGTCAAGGCGCTGCAGAAGCACGCCGCGAGGGAGTGCGACCACGGCACGGCCAAGGCATGTGACCACGGGAAGGAGCAGGCCAAGGGTCACACCTGCCCCCACCGTCACGGCACCGACAGAACTTGAGCGGACGTCAGCGGGGCGAGCGTTCGCTCGCCCCGCGTCTACACCACCCCCGGCGCCCGGCGGCGCACCCGGGCCGACGCTCCTCGAAGACCCGCACCCACCACCAGACGAGCAACAGGTCCAACTCGCAGTCCCTCATGACCCTCTCGCCGAGGAAGCGGGTGGGCCAGGCGCCGCTTGTCCGCCACCACGCCGTCAGATCCCGTTGCCCACACCCGCGGAAGCGCGCCCGGCGACCGGGACGTAGGAGCGCAGACCCGACCCGAGGTACACCTGCCGCGGGCGGGCGATCCTGAGGTCCGGGTCCTCCAGGCTTTCCCGCCACTGGGCGAGCCAACCCGCGGTGCGGGGAATCGCGAACAGCACCGGGAACATGTCGGTGGGGAATCCCATCGCCTCGTAGATGATCCCCGAGTAGAAGTCGACGTTGGGGTAGAGCTTTCGGCTGACGAAGTAGTCATCGCCGAGGGCAATCTCCTCGAGCGCGAGCGCGATGTCGATGAGCGGATTCCGGCCCGTGACCTCGAACACCCTGTCGGCCCAGTACTTGATGACCTTGGCACGGGGATCGTAGCTCTTGTAGACGCGGTGGCCGAACCCCATGAGCTTGCGCTCGCCGCGCTTGACGGCGGCGATGAACGCCGGGATGTTCTGCACGTGCCCGATTTCCCGCAGCATGCGCAGCACCGCCTCGTTGGCCCCGCCGTGCAGCGGCCCATACAGCGCCGCCGCCGCCGCCGCCACCGAGGTGTACGGGTCGGTGAAGGCGGAAGAGACCATGCGCATCGCGCTCGTCGAGCAGTTCTGCTCGTGGTCCGCGTGCAGCATGAAGAGGACGTCGAGAGCGCGAGCGAGCACGGGGCTGTGGTGGGAGTTGGGGTCGAGCGAGCCGACCGGCTCCCGCCCGTGGAACATCATGTTGAGGAAGTTCTCGGTGTAGCCGAGGGTGTTGTCGGGGTAGACGTACGGCATGCCGACCGAGTGTCGGTATGCGAACGCCGCCAGCGTCGGCATCTTGGAGATGAGCCGGTAAAACTGGATGCGGCGCGTCTCGGGATCCTGGATGTTCTTGGACTCCGGGTAAAAGGTGGCCAGCGCCGCGACCGTCGAGACGAGGATCCCCATCGGGTGCGCGTCGTGCCGGAAGCCGTCGAGGAACTTCTTGATCGACTCGTGGATCATCGTGTGGTAGCGGACGCCGTGCTCCCAGCGCTCGAGCTCGTCGCCGGTCGGCAGCTCGCCCGTCCACAGCAGGTACGCCACCTCGAGAAAGCTGCTCTTTTCCGCCAGCTCCTCGATCGGGTAGCCGCGATAGCGCAGGATGCCGCGGTCGCCGTCGATGTACGTGATGCGGCTGCGGCACGAGGCCGTGTTCATATAGCCGGGGTCGTACGTCATCAGCCCGAAGTCGTCCGGTCCGGTCCTGATCTGGCGCTAATCCAGCGCCTTGATGGTGCCGTGGTCGATCGGAAGCTCGTAGCTTTGCCCCGTGCGGTTGTCGGTGATGGTGACGGTCTCCTTCGGCATCGCCGGCCCTCCCTGTGGTGGTGAAAACCCGGCGGGAGAAGATTCATTTCCAGTTTGAGGGAATGCCCTCGCCCCCGTTCGCGGTTGCTTGGTCGGACGACGGCGAAGCTGTGACCAGCCATGTTGGCACCGACCCGTTCCCCGCCGCCCGGCGCTCGCGCCGGCGAGGCGGCGCTCGGGCGGCGGCGCGGGGCGCCGTTGTCGGGAGAGAGTGATGACACGCCATGACAAGCTCCAGGAGCTCGAGCGGCGCAACCGCCTGGCGCTGGCCGGCGGCGGCCCCGAGCGCATCCGCCGACAGCACGAGGCCGGCAAGCTGACGGCCCGCGAGCGCCTCGAGCTGCTGCTCGACGGCGGCTCGTTCACCGAGCTCGACCGGCTCGTCACTCACCGCTGCCGGGACTTCGGGATGGACGAGGAGCGGTTCCCGGGCGACGGCGTGGTTACCGGCTTCGGCACCATCGACCGCCGCCCCGTGTACGTCTTCGCCCAGGACTTCACGGTGCTGGGCGGCTCGCTGGGCGAGGCGTACGCCCGCAAGATCTGCAAGATCATGGACCTGGCGCTGAAAGCCGGGTGCCCGGTCATCGGCCTCAACGACTCGGGCGGCGCTCGCATCCAGGAGGGCGTGCTGGCGCTCGCCGGCTACGCCGACATCTTCCTGCGCAACACCCTGGCCTCGGGGGTGATCCCGCAAATCTCCGCGATCATGGGACCGTGCGCCGGCGGTGCCGTCTACTCCCCGGCGCTCACCGACTTCACCTTCATGGTCGAGAAGTCGAGCTACATGTTCCTCACCGGGCCCGACGTCATCAAGGCGGTCACCCACGAGGAAACCAGCAAGGAGGAGCTGGGCGGCGCCGCCACCCACACCGAGCTTTCGGGCGTCGCCCACCTGGCGTTCCGGAACGACGAGACGTGTCTGCTGGCCATCCGCGAGCTGCTGGGGTTCTTGCCCTCCAACAACATGGAGGACCCGCCCACGAAGCCCACGGCGGACCCTCACACCCGGGTCGAGGAGAAGCTCGACGGAATCGTGCCGGTAGACCCCTCGCAGCCGTACGACATCAAGGACGTGCTGCGGCTCGTCGTGGACGACGGCGCCTTCTTCGAGATCCAGCCCAACCACGCCCCCAACCTCGTGGTTGGCTTCGCCCGCCTCGGCGGCCGCAGCGTCGGGATCGTCGCCAACCAGCCGTTGCACCACGCCGGCTGTCTGGACATCGACGCCTCGCTCAAGGGCGCCCGCTTCGTGCGCTTCTGCGACGCCTTCAACATCCCGCTCATCACCTTCGAGGACGTCCCGGGTTTCCTTCCGGGCGTCAAGCAGGAGCTCGGGGGGATCATCAAGCACGGCGCCAAGCTGCTGTACGCCTATGCCGAGGCCACCGTACCGAAGCTCACGGTGATCACCCGCAAAGCGTACGGCGGTGCTTACTGCGTGATGGCCTCCAAGCACCTGCGCACCGACCTCAATTTCGCCTACCCCACCGCCGAGATCGCGGTCATGGGCGCGCAAGGAGCCGTCAACGTCCTGTATCGAAAAGAGATCGCCGAGGCCGCGGATCCCGAGCAAGCGCGGAGCCGGCTCATTGCCGCCTACGAGGAAAGGCTGGCCTCGCCGTACGCGGCCGCCGAAATGGGCTTTGTGGACGAGGTCATCCTCCCCCGCTTCACCCGCCAGCGTCTCATCGCCGGCCTCGCGGTGCTGGCCAACAAGCAGGACCGCAACCCGGCCCGCAAGCACGGGAACCTCCCCCTATGAGGGCCCGACCCGAACCGCATCCGAACGTCCACTCCCGGAGGGCGGGGCGATGACCACGCGGGCGATGCGGAAGGTCTTGATCGCCAACCGGGGCGAGATTGCGGTGCGGATCATCCGGGCCTGCCGTGAGATGGGGCTGCGCTCGGTGGCCGTGTTCTCGGCAGCCGACCGCGCCGCGCTGCACGTGCGGCTGGCGGACGAGGCCTACTTCATCGGCCCCTCGCCGGCGTCGCAGAGCTACCTCAACGTGCAGGCGCTGCTCGACGTGGCGGCGCGCTCCCGTGCCGATGCCGTGGCGCCGGGCTACGGCTTCCTGGCCGAGAACGAGGAGTTCGCGCAGGCGTGCGTGGACCGGGGGTTGATCTTCGTCGGCCCCTCCCCGGCGGCCATTCGCGCCATGGGCGACAAGATAGGCAGTCGCAACATCGCCGCCGCCGCCGGCGTGCCGCTCGTGCCGGGGCTCCGGGAGCGGCTGAACGACGCCGAGGAGGCGGTCCGGCGGGCCGAGGAGATCGGCTTCCCGGTCATGCTCAAGGCTTCCGCGGGCGGCGGCGGCAAGGGGCTGCGCATCGCCCGGAGCCCGGCCGAGGTGCGGGAGCGGCTGCCGCTCATCCGCTCCGAGGCGGCGGCCTCGTTCGGTGACGACACGGTCTACCTCGAGAAGGTCATCGAGCGCCCGCGCCACGTCGAGATCCAGGTGCTCGGCGACGAGCACGGCAACCTCGTCCACCTCGGCGACCGCGAGTGCTCGTTGCAGCGGCGGCACCAGAAGGTGGCCGAGGAAGCGCCCTCGCCGATCATGACCCCAGAGCTGCGCGCCCGCATGGGCGAGGCGGCGCTGCGCCTGGCCCGCGCCGTCGGCTACTCCAACGCCGGCACCGTCGAGTTCCTCGTCGACTCCGATCGTAACTTCTACTTCCTCGAGATGAACACCCGGCTGCAAGTGGAGCACCCGGTGACCGAAATGGTGACCGGCTTCGACCTCGTCGCGGCGCAGCTCCGCATCGCCGCCGGGGAGCCGCTGTGGCTGCGCCAGGAGGACGTGACGTTCACCGGCCACGCCATCGAGTGCCGCATCTACGCCGAGGACCCCGACAACGGCTTCGCGCCGTGCCCCGGGCGGATCGTCTCGCTTCACGAGCCCTCGGGGCCCGGCATCCGCAACGACAACGGCATGTACGAGGGCCTCGAGATCTCGATTTTCTACGATCCGCTCATCTCCAAGCTCGTCGCCCACGCCCCGACGCGCGCCCGTGCCATCGACCGCATGCTGCGCGCCCTCAAGGAGTTCAAGATCGGCGGCATCAAGACCAACATCCCCTACTTCATGCGCATCTTCGCCGATCCCGACTTCCGCGCCGGCGCCATCGACACCAGCTTTCTGGACCGCTCGTTCGCCGACGTCGAGCTCGCGCTGCCGGGGGAGGAGACGATGGAGGAGCTCCAGCGCATCGCGCTGCTGGCTGCTGCGGTGCGGCACCACCTGGAGCTCTCGCAGGCGCCCTGTGCCTGCCCCGAGGTGCAGCGCTGCTCGCCCTGGCGCATGGCCGGGCGGCGGCGCCTGACGGGGTGGTGAGGAGGCCGGCATGAAGCTCCAGGCCCGCTTCCGCGACCGCGTGCACACCGTCGAGGTGAACCGCGAGGGGCAGCGCTTCACGGTGCTCGTCGACGGCGTTCCACACGAGCTCGACCTCGTCTTCTCCGACGCCTCGCACGACGTGCTGCTGATCGACAACTCGTGCTACGACGTGGTCTCGGTGGCCCGGCCCGGGGGTTATCACGTCAACGTCTTCAACCGCTTCTTCGACATCGACATCCTCGATCACCGCAGCCGCGCTCTCGGCGGCGGCGAGACGGCGGCCGGCGGCGACCGGCCGGTCAGGGCGGCGATGCCCGGCCGAATCGTCAAGGTGCTGGTCGAGGACGGGCAGGAGGTGGCCGCCGGCGCGGGGCTCGTCGTGCTGGAAGCGATGAAGATGCAGAACGAGCTGCGCGCCCCGCGCGCCGGGCGGGTGCGCCAACTCACCGTGCGCCCCGGCCAGACCGTGGAGGCCGGACAGACGCTGCTGGTCGTCGGCGACTGAAGGGAGGCCCGAGATGCGCAACCCCCAACCACGGATCCCGGACAGCTTGCTGCCGGTCTTCGAAGGCGCCGCCGCGCGCTGGGTGCACGAGGCAGCTTGCCGCGAGTGCTGCATCTGCACGACGCCCAACCGTGTCCTGCCTTCCGATCTCGAGGACTTCACGGCCAGCGTGCTGGTCGGCCATGGCGTGCCGCCTCGCGAGGCGCGGCTGGTGGCGCGCAATCTGGTGGCCGCGGACGAGCGCGGCATTCCATCCCACGGCGTGGCGCGCCTCGGCCGCTACCTCTCGGGCATCAAGCAAAGGACGATCCGCCCCGGAGTCGAGATGACGGTCGCAGAGCCGGCGCCGGCGCTCGCCACCGTGGATGCCCGCAACGGTCTCGGCCAGGTGGCCGGCGAGCTCGGGATGCGGCTCGCCATCGACAAGGCACGGGCGCACGGGATCGGCGCGGTCACCGTCAAGAAATCGAACCACTACGGGATTGCAGGCTACTACGCGCTCAAGGCGGTCGAGGAAGGAATGATCGGGATCTCGCTCACCAACTCGGCGCCGCTCGTCGTGCCGACGTTCGGAGCGGAGATCATGATCGGCACCAATCCGATCTCGCTCGGCGCCCCGGCGGGCCGCTATCCGGCGTTCCTGCTCGACATGGCGACCTCGGTGGTGCCGCGCGGCAAACTCGAGGTCTACGACCGCGCCGCGAGGCAGATGCCGGTCGGCTGGGCAGTGGACGAGATCGGCTACGACTGCCAGAACCCCGGGCAGGTCCTGAAGAACCTCATCGAGCGCACCGGCGGCGGCATCCTGCCGCTCGGCGGGCGGGGCGAGGAGTACGGCGGCCACAAGGGCTACGGCCTCTCGCTCATGGTCGACATCCTGTGCGGCGTGCTCTCGGGGGCCGCTTACGGCCCCGACGTCGACGACGTGCACGGCAACCCCGAGGCCGGCTCCACCGTGTTTCCCAACGTCGGGCACTTCTTCGCCGCCATCGACCTCGCCCGCTTCATGCCGCGCCACGAGTTCGCCGCCCGCATGGACGACTACATCGAGCGCCTCAAGGGCTCGCGCAAGGCGCTCGGCGAGCAGGCGATCTTCGTCCACGGCGAGAAGGAATGGGCCAGGACGCTCGTCCACCGCGAGGTGGGGATTCCGCTCGGCGAGAACGTGTTTGGTACCCTCTGCAAGCTGGGCGAGGCGGTGGGTGCGCCGCCGCTCGTCGTCCAGCCCGTGCGCGAGGAGTGCGAGTTCGCGCCGAAGCAGCCGGGAGAAGAGCATGTCTGAGTCCAAGACCTACGACGTCGCTGTGATCGGCGGGGGGATCGTCGGATGCGCCACCGCCATGGCACTCGCGCAACGACATGCGGTCTCGCTCGTCGTGCTGGAGGCCGAGCCGAAGCTCGCCGCCCACCAGACCGGCAACAACAGCGGTGTCATCCACTCGGGCCTCTACTACAAGCCGGGGTCGCTGAAGGCCACCAACTGCGTGCAGGGGCGCGAGGCGATGTATCGCTTCTGTGCCGAGCACGGCATCGCCCACGAGCGATGCGGGAAGGTGGTGGTGGCGACCTCCCCGCAGGAAATCCCGCGCCTGGACGAGCTCGAGCGCCGCGGCCGCGCCAACGGGCTGGTCGACATCGAGCGGCTGCGACCCGAGCAGATCCGCGAGCACGAGCCGCACTGCGCCGGGATCGACGGCCTGTGGGTGCCGTACACCGGCATCGTCGACTACGTGGCGGTCACCGAGGCGTACGCCCGCATCGTCCAGGAAAGGGGCGGCGAGGTGTGCACGGGCGCCCGCGTGCGGCGCTTCGCGCGCGACGGCGCGGCGTTCGTGCTCGAGACTGACGCCGGTACGGTGCACTGCCGCGCTCTCGTCAACTGCGCAGGGCTGCAGTCCGACCGCGTGGCCCGCCTGTGCGGGGTGCGGCCGGGGCTGCAGATCGTGCCGTTCCGCGGTGAGTACTACGAGATCGTGCCCGGCAAACAGCACCTCGTGCGCAACCTCATCTACCCCGTCCCCGACCCGGAGTTCCCGTTCCTCGGCGTGCACTTCACCCGCATGATCAAGGGCGGCGTCGAGGCCGGACCCAACGCGGTGCTGGCGTTCAAGCGCGAGGGGTACACCAGGACCTCGTTTTCGCTCCGCGACGCGGCGACGTTCGCCACGTACGGGGGGTTCTGGCGCATGGCGTCGAAGTACTGGCGGATGAGCCTCGGCGAGTTCCACCGCTCGTTCTCCAAGGCCGCGTTCGTGAGGGCCTTGCAGAAGTTGTTGCCCGAGCTCGGCCCCGAGGACGTGCACCCCTCCGGCGCCGGCGTGCGCGCTCAGGCGCTCGAGCCCACCGGCAAGCTCGTGGACGACTTCCGCATCGTCGAGGCCGAGCGCATGGTGCACGTGCTCAACGCCCCGTCCCCCGCCGCCACCGCCTCGATCGCCATCGGCGCGTCGATCGCCGACATGGCCCGCGCCAACTTCGGCCTCGCGTAGCCGCGGGCGTCGCCCCCGCGTCGCACGTGTTGGAAGCCGGCACCGCAGCTCACCGGGCGTCTGCCGCCCGGACAACAGGCACCGCCGCCAGCCCAACGACCCCAATCATCGAACCGGCGGAGTGGCGCGGTTGCCGTACACCCCGTACGCCGAGGAGCAGCGTGAAACCGGGTCCGAACCGCTGCGGTGATGGTTCTGCGGCTGAACGGCCCCCGCTCGAGGGCGCTGGATGACTTTGACGCGACGCTTCACCTCCTCCACGACCGAGGGGATACTCCTATCCCTTGCGGCCTCGGCGGCGCTGGGATGGCGACAAGCCGTTGCGCGTCGGATACGAGCCGGGAGGTGCCTCCTCGGGTTCGCACGGCTCGCCACCGGTCCGCCGCCGCCAGACCTGGCGGAAGCCCGGCGGGCAAGGGCGTGCCCGAGAATGACAAGCGCCACGCTCGCCCCCGCCCCGGTCGCCAGCAGAGACAGGCGCCACCGTTCCCACTGCATCGCCGCCGAGAGAAGCAGACCCGCGGAGGCTACTGGTCGCGGTCAAACGCCAGGCAGATGAAGCTCGACAGGAGAGGGTGCGGGAACGCTCACCAGCGGTAAGGGGATCGGCCCTGCGAGGTTGACGGCCACTGCCTGGTAGGTCCCGGGTGACACGCCAGTGAGAATCAGGCGACCTCGGTCGTCGCTGCGGTATCTCCCGCCATGCAACATCGCATGAACACTCAGAACCCTGAGCGGAATGACAATGCCGTCCGGACGCATTAGCGTCAAGGCGATTCCCGCAACTGGGTCCCCTTTCCCCGTCTTCACCACGGCCTCGAACGACGGACTAAGGCCAGGAATTCGCACGGTGACATCGTCTTCCGAAGCGACACCAGCTCCGATTCCGTAGGACTGCGCCACCACCCAGAGCAGGGTTCCTCTGCGCGCCGAGAGCGCAAAGGATCCATCCGCCAAAGTGGTCGCCGTTCCCGCGGCGGATCGGTCGAGCGAATCCGCGAACACCATGACTGTCGCACCTGCGACGGGTTCGCCCGCGGGTCCCGTGACGCGGCCGCGCACATGCTGACCGCGCTCCAACTCCACCACTACCTCAGGCCCTGGCACGCCGCCCTGGCCAACGGCTAGCCTCTGCGGGAGGTAGCCCTCGGCATCCACCTTGAGCGAGATCGTCGCGTCCTCTGACAGAAAGCGGGCCGTGAACCTGCCATCGGCACCGGTCGACACCGCCCGCTGTGAGGCCATTCCCCGGCTCCTTCGCACCTCATCAATCCGAACCCTCGCGCCTGGCACCGGCTCCTTCGACGCCCGATCAACGACCAGTCCAGCGAGCGATCTCTCCGGAAGGTCGATGTCCCGCCTGACGACATCCCCCCCGCCGGCGTCCTGGAGGTCGATCACCTCCGGCAGGAATGTCTCGGCCCCGTTGGGTTGTACAGTCATCGAGTACCACGCCGGGTTCCACACTCGTACCTCATACGCGCCCTGCGTGTCCGTCACGGCCCTGAATTCGACGCCCTCCCGCCGCAGCGTCACGCTCGCACCGTCCACCGCCCTCCCCTCCTGTCGTACGGTACCCTGAACAGTGATCGGTGCCGGCCTGAGCGTGATCCTCGTTACTTGGCCAGACGGGAGGTCATGAATGGTCTTGGAGACCATCTCGGAGCCCACCTTGCGGAGCGTCAGTCGGTAGAGCCCCGGCGCTAGAGCGTCAAGGGAGGCGCGCAGCTCCTTCCCGACAACCGCCTGGTGTTCGGTCTTCCAGCGCTCGTCGGCGCGCTCACTCGTGATGACCTCCCGCTCGAGGACAAGCTCGAAGGGAGGTTCCTCGCCGCACAACGACGGATCAACCTCCGCCAGGATGCCGCTCTGCGGCCGCAGTACGAAGCTAAGCGCTACGGTCCGGGACACGGTCAGGTCGACAACGGCACGCTGTTCCCCTCGCGCGAAGCCCTCCAACTCCGCGCGGACAAGCCATGCGCCAGCCCCAACGCCCGAGAAGCCAAACGTGCCGCCCTCCGTCGACATGGATTCTCTCAATCCCAAAGCTGCCACGGCACCGACACAGGGGTCGTTCTTCTCGGCCTCAGCCGCCTCGATCTGGACAAGCTCGACTCGAGCGCCGGTGAGCGGAATCCCCGAGCCGTCTGCCACTGCGCCCCTCAGATCCGCCCCGGCTTCCCACCTTGGCGAAGCTATCGCCAGCCGTTGGCCTGGACCCGCCACCAGCGGGACGCACGCGGCAACGAACCCGGGCCTAAGGAGAACCAGACACCCGGCGCCGGGTGAAACGGCAAGGGTGTCCGTCTCCTCCTCAACCGCGAAGCGCTCGAGCGGCTGTTCCTTCCGGTACCACGCTGCCGCAGTTGCACGTGAAGCTCCTCTCGGCAGCTCCAGGATCGCCGGCTTCGCCAGGCTCAGGCTCACGACCGCCCCCGGTGATCCCGCACTGCCCACGGCGTCCACATAGCCATCAGCGCTCGCACGCAACACCACCGGCACGCACGGCGAAGCGAACTCGCCAGGGACACCGACTGTGACGGTGTGGGTCAGCGCCGAACCGTCGCCGCACCCAAGAGAGACTGTCGCCCTGTCAACGGGGGGGCTAGCCGTCACGAGCACGACGATCGTCGTAACGGCGAGGGCTGTCATGGCGTTACCTTTGAAAGCCGGCAAGAGGGCATCTCGCACCCCTTGAGCCAGAACGGATGCAGGAACGGTTTCCCCGCGAACGCGTGCCCATCATTGAGGACCGTGCACGCCACTTGGTCGTCGCCCGCGAGATGGGCTTCCAAGGCACGTAGCAGGAAGCTCCTGTGGTGATTGTGCCTGGCACTCCACGCCGCCAAGTCACCTCGGAGCGCTGTGCGTGAGAGCACCCTATCGGCCCACTGCACGCACTCGATATCGAATGTGCTCGCCTCGCCCATCGGCAGTGCAAGGATCGCCTTGCGGGCCGCGTCCAGTTCGCCCACGACGAGCAGAACGAATACGCGAGAGACAGCGACATCCGCGCGCTTGGGACAGAGAGCCACAGCTTCGTCGGCCGAGCGCAGCGCCAGGACCTTGTCGTGCTCAAGAATAGCGAGCGAGGCTCTTCTTGTTGCCAGGCCCGCCCTCTCCTCCGTGCTCGTCGCGTTCTGCAGAGCCAGTTCAAGCCATCTCCTCGCCGCACCGACATCCTCATTCTTGAGCGCCCCAGATACCAGCCATGGCAGCGCGGTAGTCCGGCGTCCTTGGGCGATCTCCATTGCTGCAAGGCGCTCGTAAAGGTCCGCTGCCGCCTCCTCCCCTTTGGCCTGCTTCGTGGAGAACGCGAAGCTGTACAGGCACTCGTATGAGCCAGGGTGTGCAGTAGTGCAGGCCCCGGCGACCTTCATCGCCTGCTCGAACTGCCCGAGGCTCATGTGGCACTGTGCGAGCCGCCACCGAATCCGCCAATCCTCCGGCCACCGATCAGCAACAGGAGTCAAGACATCCACACACCGCCGCATCTCCTCACGCCCCTCGGGCAGCAAGCTGACCCGGCTCCCCGCGAGGGCAAGACAGGTCTCGGCACTCCCACAGGGCGAAACGGCGGGGGCTGCGGCCCCCGCCAGTGCGCACAGCAAGATCAACGGAACGACCATTGTCAGCTCTGGTGATCGCAACACACCGGGGGCTCCCCGTACCTCCCAGGGCAGCCTGCCCCAAAGGCGATGCACCCTTGCCCGGGGAAGCCGTCACACTGGTAGTACCCGGGATCCTCGACCGTCAGGCAGACGTTGTCGCAGATCACGCACGTCGCTCCCGCTTGCATGGCCAAGAGGGACAGCACTACAGCAAGTACGAGTATGGTGGCCTTTCTCACTTTTGACTCTCCTTTCGTCGTCAACTCTTGCCTCCAAGTTCACTTCTTGTTGCCAGATGGCCTGCCGGTTATTTTCGTCTGCTGCGGAGTTGGTGTCAAGGGCTGTCGCGGCAGGGTGTCAACACTCTTTAGAAATGTCCCCTTGGGAGCTCGATAGAAATGACCCCC
>DAOOJE010000006.1:0-115225 GCA_035384965.1 Thermoanaerobaculaceae bacterium | reverse complement strand
CGTCACCCAAGGCAGGAGCCGGATGCGGTAATGCCGCACGTCCGGATCTGTGGAGAGGGTGATCAGCGATGGTCATTCCTACTCCGACTCGCCCGGGCGGCCGGATCGCTCAGGCCCGGGAACGTGCGGCAAGCCTATCGCATCTGGAGACAAAAACGAACACCTGGTCGGTTCTGCCGGCGCTGCACCACGGTACGGGCAGACGGCCCCTACCGGCAGTGGCTGATGTACCAGTAGTAGTCCTCGCCCCGATCCAGCTCGATGTTGCGCCGTTCGACGATGCGATCGCTCTCGTCCACGGCCTCGAGGGTGTGGCGGCCTCTCCCCACGTCATCCACGGTGCGGGTGTCGTCGGGACGGATGGTGAACGCCACCCAGCCGTCGACCAGGATCTTGAGGCGGCAGGAGGAGTCGTTGATGACGACGATGTCGCACTCCTCGTCCCAGAAGTGGTCGTTGCATGCCGTCAGGGGAACGAAAAGCAGCACGACGGCGAGAAGGGGGGCGAACCGCCGCATGCTCTCAATTTACACCGCCCCCCCGGGGATGGCAACCGCAACCACGCGCCGCGCCGGTGAACGCACGCCGCGGAGCGACCTCGTCGCCGTGGACTACACTGAAGGAAGCGGCTCATTCGGCAGGGACGCGGGGCGAGCCCCGGGGAGGTGAGCGATGGCCAGCCGTCGAGATCATCCGTGCCCCGTCTGTGGCCAGGTTCTGGAGTGGGACCAGGAAGGGGAGAGGTTCTGCTGCCGGGGTCCGGCGCGGCATGCCTTCATCTGCGAGGGGTGGGGCGACGAGCGCGTGCTGGTGCTCGTCGGGGCGGTGGCGGATCCCACCGTGGAGGCGCTGTCGCGCTGGGCGTGGCCGGAATGAAGAGCCGGGGGGAGCCGGCACGTGGGCACGTCGGAGAGGGAGAAAGGGCCGGTCGCGAGCGGCATCGAGCCCGCCCCGCTGGGGCTGGAGCCGGGCACGGTGGTGGCGGAGCGCTTTCGGATCGTCCGCCGGCTGGGGTCGGGCGGGATGGGCGAGGTGTACGAGGCGTGGAACCAGGAGCTGGGGGCTGCTGTTGCTCTCAAGACGTTGCGCTCGGACCTCGTCGGCGACCACGCCGCGCTCGAGCGGCTCCGCCGCGAAATCCACGTCGCGCCAGGTGACGCACCGCAACGTCTGCCGGATCTTCGATTTCGTGCATGACCGCGGGAGCGACGCGCCGCGGCAGCTCACGACCGGACACGGCAAGCACTGGCCCCACACATGGTCGCCGGACGGGGAGCGAATCGCGATTGCGGCCCTCCGCAACGGGCGGTGGAACCTCCACTGGGTGTCGCGAACCTCCGGCGAGATGCGTCAGCTCACTCGCTTCGACGCCCTCGGCGAGTACGTGCGCTACCCGGCGTGGTCGCCGCGGGGCGACCGCATCGTCTTCGTGCGCGCCGAGACCTCCGGCGACCTCTGGCTGGTCGAGAACCTGCCCTGACCCCCGCCCACCGGTCGAGGGCCCTCTCCCCGCACCATCCAGAAGCGCCCTCTTCGCGCCCCTCCGGGCGCGTCAGCGGGCGAACAGCAGCGCGATGCCGGCCACGGCCAGTACGGTGCCGGCGACAGCCCGCCACGAGGGCCGGTATCCCTCGGTGAGCGCGACCAGCGGGATGACGATGATCGGCGTGGTGGCCATCAGCGTGGCCGCCACCCCCACCTCGGTGAGGCGCGCCGCGACCAGGGAGAGCGACGCGCCGAGAAACGGGCCCATGACGGCGCCGCCCACGACCTGCAGCCAGGCGCTGCGCAGGCTGGGCCGGAGTGCGAGTTCGCGCAGGCGGCCGGCGGCCGCAGCCCCGACCCACAAGGCAGCGGTCGCGAAGCTCATGCGCAGCCAGGACGCGGGCCACGGGTCGAGCCCTGTGGCCATCCCCATCTTGGAGAGCACCAGGCCGAGACCCTGGCAGAGCGCCGCCATCACGGCCAGCACGACCCCGCCGCCGTGATGTCCCGGGGGCAGCGCGGCCTCGATACGCTCCCGCACGACCCAGACCACCCCTCCGAGAGTGAGGGCAATTCCGACTCCGGCGAGCGGTCCCGGCACCTCGTCGAGCAGCACCACACCGATGGCCGTGGCAAACAGCGGTGCGAGCGACTGCAGCAGCACCGTCAGGCGGGGGCCGATGCGCCGCAGCGCCGCGAAGTACGCGAGGTCGCCGATCGCCAGGCCGATAACCCCGCTGGCGGCCAGCAGCGCCAGGCTGGCGGGATCGGTGACCGGCCTCGACCCGGTGGCGAGGAGGGCGAGGCCGAGCAGCGCCCACCCGAGGGGAAGGCGGAAGAGGTTCACGCGCAGCGCGCCGATGCGCTGCGCCGCGACCGAGAAGAAGAAGACGCTGGTGAATCCCCACAGGGTGGCGGCCGCCAGTGCCGCCAGTTCGCCCCAAGGCATGTGCTTGCCGCCTCCCGCCGGCCCGCCAGCATACGCCGGCGCCGGGGCTTTGCTACCCTGGGGGGTGGAGGTGAGGATGAGCTCGCCCTGGCGTCACACGACGATTTGCGCCGTGCAGAGGGGCGGCGTGACGGCGGTCGCCTGCGACGGCCAGGTGACGTTCGGCACCACGGTGCTCAAGCACGGCGCCAGCAAGCTGCGCCGCCTGGGCGGCGGGCGGGTGGTCGCCGGTTTCGCGGGCTCGGTGGCCGACGCCCTGGCGCTGTTCACCCGCTTCGAGGCCAAGCTCGAGGAGTTCGCCGGCAACCTCGAGCGCGCCGCCGTGGAGCTGGCGCGCGACTGGCGCACCGACCGGGCGCTCCGGCACCTCGAGGCGATGATGGTCGTGGCCGACCGCGCGACGCTGCTGCTGCTCTCCGGCTCGGGCGAGGTCATCGCCCCCGACGACGGGGTGCTGGCGATCGGCTCGGGTGGTGCAGCGGCGCTCGCCGCCGCCCGGGCGCTGCTCGGCCACACCTCGCTCGAAGCTGCGGAGGTCGCCCGCGAGGCGCTGCGCCTGGCGGCCGGCATCGACCTCTACACGAACGACCGCATCTCGGTGGAGGTCGCCTCATGAGCCAGGCGGTGCTGACCCCGCGCGAGATCGTCGCCGAGCTGGACCGCTACATCGTAGGCCAACGGGCGGCCAAGCGGGCCGTTGCCATCGCCCTCCGCAACCGCTGGCGGCGCCAGCAGCTCCCGGAGCCGCTGCGGCGCGAGGTGACGCCGGCCAACCTCATCCTCATCGGTCCGACCGGCGTCGGCAAGACCGAGATCGCACGCCGCCTGGCACGCCTGGCCGGGGCGCCGTTCGTCAAGGTCGAGGCCTCCAAGTTCACCGAGGTCGGGTACGTGGGACGGGACGTCGACTCGATCGTGCGCGATCTGGTGGACGCGGCGCTGGCCATGGTGCGCGAGGAGCGGGCCGAGCGAGTCAAGGTGGCGGCCCAGCGGGCGGCCGAGGAGCGGCTGCTCGACCTGCTGCTGCCGGCGTCGGGCGCCGGCGACCGGGAGGAATCGCGCCGGGCGCTGCGCCGCCTGCTGCGCGACAAGCAGCTTGAGGACCGTGAGGTGGAGATGGAGGTCTCCGAGACCCGCGCCCCCTCGATCAACCTCTTTGGCGGGCAGGGGATGGAGACGCTGGAGATGAACCTCCGGGACGCCCTGGGGGGGATGTTCTCGCGGCGCACGCTGCGCCGCATGACCGTGGCGCAGGCCCGCACGGTGCTCGAGGCCGAGGAGGTGGACCGGCTCGTGGACCGCGCGGAGGCCGAGCGGGAGGCGGTCGTGCGGGCGCAGGAGGCCGGCATCGTGTTTCTCGACGAGATCGACAAGATCGCCGGCCGCGGCCAGGGCACGAGCGGCCCCGATGTGTCACGAGAGGGCGTGCAGCGGGACCTGCTCCCCCTCGTCGAGGGCACGACCGTGACGACACGATACGGGCCGGTTTCGACGGACCACGTGCTGTTCATCGCCGCCGGCGCGTTCCATGTCGCCAGGCCCTCCGACCTCATCCCCGAGCTGCAGGGGCGCTTCCCCGTCCGGGTCCAGCTCGACGCTCTCGGCGAGGCGGATCTGCTGCGCATCCTCACCGAGCCCGAGCACGCCCTTGTGAAGCAGCACCAGGCGCTGCTCGGAGCCGAGGGTGTCGAGCTCGTGGCCACGCCCGAGGCGGCGGCGGAGCTGGCGCGGATCGCTGCCGAACTCAACCGCGCCGGCGAGAATATCGGGGCGCGGCGGCTCACCACGGTGATGGAGCGGGTGCTGGAGGATGTCTCGTTTCACGCCCCGGAGCGGCGCGGAAGCCAGGTGGTGCTGGACGTCCCGGCCGTCCAGGCGGCGCTCGCCCCGCTGCTGGGGCGCGAGGACCTCGCCCGCTACATCCTATGAGGCAGTTGACAGTTGACAGTTGACAGTCGACAGTTGGGGACCTGTGGACCGCGTGACGCCCGCTCCCGCACCAGAACCGCACGCCTCCCGCACTCGGCCGGGTGGTCGGGGGCACGGACCCCGGACCCCGGGCCCCGGAGCCCATCTTCTCGCCGCGGTGGTCCTCGCCCTCATGGCGGTCGCGGGCGGGGGGTGCGGGCGCAAGGCCGACCCTTTGCCGCCGGTGATCGAGATCCCCGAGACGACGACCGACCTGACGGTCCGGCAGGAGGGGAGCGAGGCCGTTCTCACCTGGTCGTTTCCTCAGCTCACGAGGGCCGGCCGGCGGCTCGTCGACCTCGAGCGGGTCGAGGTGTGGAAGCTCGATGTGCCGCCGGGCCAGGAGCAGGTGGGGGGAGGTTCTGCCGGCGTGGAGCTGCGCCGGCAACTCATGCTCGGGCGGGGGCGACTCATCGTCCGGCTCGAGGGCAAGGGCCTCGAGCAGGCGACGCGAGGGTCCAGGCTCGAGGTGCGGGACACGCTGCCGCCGGTGCCGGCGGGAGGGGTGGCGCCGACCTTCTGGTACGCGGTGCGCAGCCGCCGCCGCGACGGCACCGCCTCGGCGCTCTCCAACATCGCTGCCTGGCAGGTCAAGCCCGTGCCTGCCCCGGTCGAGGGGCTCGCCGCCACCCCCACGGCACAGGGGATCGGCCTCGTGTGGCAAGAGGTGCCGGACAGCACCTATCAGGTGGAGCGTTTCGGGGTCTCCGAGTCGGGCTGGAAGCCGGTCTCCGAACCGACGCTGGCCGCGACGTCGTTCGTGGACACCACGGCCTCGCAGAACGCCACCTGGCGGTACCGGGTGCGGGCCGTGAGGGACGGTGTGTGGGGGCCGCCGGGAAAGGACGTGACGGTCCCCTACGCGGACGTCTACCCCCCCGCCCCCGTGCAGGGGCTCGTGTGCCTGCCCGAGGGTGAGCGGGTCCTGCTCCGGTGGGACCCGTCGCCGGAGCCGAAGGCGCTCTACCGCGTCTTTCGGCGCCAGGGGACGCTGTGGCTCCACCTCATCGACGACGCCCGCGAGCCCCGCTTCACCGACGCCGCGCCGCCGGCGGCTGACGCCGAGTACGCGGTCAAGGCCGTCGACGCGGCGGGCAACGAGTCAGACCCCGTCTACTGCACGGTGCGGGGCGAGCGGTGAGAGCGGCCAAGCTCCACGGTGCCGGCAACGACTTCCTGCTTTTCGACGGCCGGGAGGCCGGCCTGGAGCGCCGCCTCCCGGAACTCGTGCCGCGCCTGTGCCACCGCCGTCTCGGTGTCGGCGCCGACGGCGTGCTGCTGGTCGTGCCGTGCGGCGCGGCCGAGGCGCGGGTGCTGTACTGGAACGCCGACGGCTCTCCGGCCGCGTTTTGTGCCAACGGAACGCGCTGCGCGGCCCGTTTCGCAGCGGTGCGGTGGGGATGGGCGTCGATGCGCCTCCACACGGCGTTCGCGCCGGTGCCGGCGGTCGTGGCGGGCGAGAAGGTGGAACTCGAGCTGCCCGCTCCAGCGCAGGTGGCCGGGTGGCGCGACCTCGGGGTTGGCGGGGAGACGGTGAGGGGTTGCCACCTCCTTCTCGGCGTGCCGCACCTTGTGGTCCCGGTCGCCTGGCCCGATTTCTGGACCCGCCCGCTCGACCCGCTGGCGCCAGCGCTGCGCGCCCACCCCGACCTGGCGGCGGAGGGTGCCAACGTGACGTTCGTGCAGGCGGAAGGCGGCGAGCTGCTGGCCCGGTCTTTCGAGCGCGGCGTGGAGGCCGAGACCCTCTCCTGCGGATCGGGCGACGCCGCCGCTGCGCTCGTGGCGGTGGCGGAGGGGTGGCTGCCGCCGCCGGTGCGGGTGCGCACGGCCTCGGGCAGGGTCCTGCGCGTCACGCCGGAAGGGGACGCTCCCGGCTGCCCGGCACGCCTGGCCGGTCCCGCCGAATGGGTCGCCGACCTCGAGATCGCGCCGGAGTGTCTGGCGTAGCGCCTCCACGGAACCTGCACCTCGGCTCCACCGCGGGAGGTACCAGCCGGCTGTGGAGGGACATCCGGCCGCGAACGGCGGGGCCGTGCTGGCGGTCCGACCGTTCGCCGAGCTGCCCGCGCCGCGGGTGCGTCCCGCCCTTTGGTGTGCACGACGCTCGAGTTCGAGATGGAGAAGCGCCTCGCCGCCGAGGTGCACCGGGCACTGCGCGAGGGAGAGTGGATGTGGGGTCGGCAACCCAGCGACGGTGGTGGACGACCTGCAACGCGCGCCGGGAGGGATCGTCAACGCCGATGGCCTCGGGCCCCTGCTGCCGCACATGGCGCTGGCCAACTCTCGCAATGTGCCTCCGGGGCACCTGCTCGAGCGCCTCGGGCTGGAGGACGGCCACGCCCTCCTGCGCGACCTCGGCTCCGGTGACGGTCGTCGTGCAGTGACGGCAGCGCAACTCGCCGTCCGCTCTAATCGTAGCGGGCCAGCAGCTCGGGCAGCAGTGGCCGCAGCGCGGCCATGATCGCCTGCTCGCGCTCGCCGGCGCGGCGGCACGGCATGCGCTCGACCACCGCTCCGCCCCGGCTCACGGTCAGCTCCTCGCCCACCAGGCGGATGAGGACGCCGGCGGGGAGCAAGTCGCGGGCCAGCGTCTCCTCCACCGCGTGCGGCTGGTCGAGCACCACGACGTCGGCGCCCTGGTGGAACATGCCCTCGGCCGCGAGATCGTCCTCGCTATGGTGGATCGCCGCCAGCCCCAGCTTCGGCCAGCGGAGCAGGATCTTGACGTTCTGGGCGTGGCTGCGGTTGCGCGCGAACAGCGCGCCGCCGAAGTGCACGCCTTCGGGGGTGAGTGCACCGAACCCGAGGCCAGGGCGCAGCTTTTGGACCTCCTCGCGCAGCGTCTCGCAGAGCGAGGTGGAGAGACAGTTGCCGGCGATGATCGGGATGCGCGCCCGCTCGGGGCGGGGGAAGTGCGCCTCCATGATCATGCCGGGGACGTCCACCGAGCCGCCGATCGCCGGGCACAGGTGCATGAACACGCCCGGGCCGGCGTTGATCTCGATGATGCCGAAGTCCCCCTCGGTCCAGGGGCGGGAAATGTCGCGCGCCAGCACGTCGATGCCCAGGCAGGTCATCGAGAAGAAGCTGGCGAGATCCTCCACGAGCTTGACGTTGACGGGGTGCACGCGGTCGGTGACGTTGATCGACACGCCCCCGGCCGAGAGGTTGGCGACGCGTCGCAGGTACACCCGCTCGCCGGCCGCTGGCACGGTGGCGAGCGTTCGCCCCTGCTGCTTGAGGAAGTCGAGGAGGTCCTCGTCGACCTTGATCTTGCCCAGCGGCGAGCGGGCGGTGTCGGCGCGCGCCTCGGTGGCGTTCTCGGCGTCGATGAGCTTTTCGATGCTGTCGCGGCCGTTGCCGTCCACGTACGCCGGCACACGCTGCAGCGCCGCCGCGAAGCGGCCGTTCACCGCCAGCAAGCGGTGGTCGCTGCCGTAGATGTGCTTCTCGACTACCGCGCCGTCGAACGGCGTGCCCTGCTCGCGGGCCGTCGAGACGATGCCGTGGAACGCCTTGCGAACCCCCTCCATGTCCTCGATCCCGGTCACGACACCCTGCCCCTTGTGCCCGGCCACCGGCTTCACCACCACCGGGAACCCCAGCCCCTCGGCCTCGCGCAGGGTCTGCTCCTCGCGCATGCAGGAGCGTCCGGCCGGGGTCGGAAACCCGCACATCAGCAGGAAATCCTTGACCATGTCCTTGTACATCGTAAACTCGGTGTCCTTGATCGAGTCGGTGTGGAACGTCGTCGAGCGCCCGCGCACCTGCCGGCGCCCGTACCCCCACTGGAACTGGTTCTCCTCCCAAAGGTAGTGCACGGGGATGCGCCGCTTGTGGGCGGCCTCGAGCAGCGAGTACAGGGTCGGCCCCCCGTACAGGGTCTTGCCGAACGCGGCCTGGAGCCTGGCGAAGCGCTCGTCGAAGTCGGACACCCGCTCCCGCTGCACGGCCCGGAACCAGTCCCGCACCAGGTAGACGGCGTCCTCGGCGGTGTCCTCGTCGAGATACTCGGCGGCGATGAGGTGCTCCTCGCCGGCGGGGTGCAGGCACGACGCACCGATGAAGAGGTCCAGATCGAGCCGGAGCACCGCCACCAGGGCGAGCCGGAACAGGTCGGGCACGCTTTTCGGCGTGGCGTGCGCGACGGAAGGCAGCTTGCTCCCCACCGCCCGCGCGAACGGGGCCAGAGCGCGCGCCTCGGGACCGACGTAGAGGTGGAACGCGAAGGCGCGGCAGTCGAGGTAGCGGTTCGGCCCGGGAAAGAAGCGAAGGTTGGAAATCTCGAAGCTGGTCATGGGGGCTCCCCTGCTGCCCGGGGTCCGTTTCCAGGCTGCAAGAGCTTACACTACAGACAGCTCTCGACGAGGGGGAGGCAGCCGTGGCGGGAAGGATCGTCGTGGTCGAAGGGGACATCACGCGGCAAGAAGTGGACGCCATCGTCAACGCCGCGAACTCCAGCCTGCTCGGCGGTGGCGGCGTGGACGGCGCCATTCACCGCGCCGCCGGACCGGAGCTGCTGGCCGAGTGCCGCACGCTGGGCGGCTGCCCCCCCGGCGAGGCGCGCCTCACCGGGGGGTACCGGCTGCCCGCCCGGCACGTCATCCACACCGTGGGGCCGGTGTGGCGGGGCGGCGGGCACGGTGAGGACGAGCTGCTCGCCTCGTGCTACCGCTCGAGCCTGGAGCTGGCTGCTTCCCACGGCATCAAGACCATCGCGTTTCCGGCCATCTCGACCGGTGCCTACGGCTTCCCGCTCGAGCGGGCGGCCGGCATCGCGGTGCGCACGGTGCGCGCTTTCCTCGAAGCCCACGGCGGGATCGAGGAGGTGCGGCTGGTGTGCTTCGGTGCTGCGGCGGCCTCCGCGTACCGCCGCGAGCTGGCCTGAGGCGCTGGCCTCAATTGCCCCGGCTTTCCCCCGACTCGCTGGCCTCCAGCTCGGCGAGCCGCTCGCAAGTCCGGCGCCACAGGCCTCCCACCTGCGCTGGTGCGTGCGGGTCAGAAAGCAGCGGCGCGAGCCGCTCGCGCGCCCGCCGGCACAGCTCCAGCTCCTCGGCCCGGTCGCGGGCCAAGGCCGCGAGTCGGAGCGACAGCTCCACCTCCCCGGCCGCGAGCGCCGGGTCGCCGCCGCCCGGCCCCTCGCCCGCGAGGACTCGCAGCCCTTCCTCCAGAACCGCCCGCGCCTCCCGGGTCGCCCGCTCCTCGGCGGCGAGGTCGGCGAAGTCGGCGACGGCGCGGAGGTACTCGAGTCGGGCCAGCGCCGGCTCGAAGGCGCCGGCGGCCGGCGCCAGCGTCCCCACCGCCTCCTCGAGCAGGCTCCACGCCCGCTGCAGGCGGTGCTGGGCTCGCGCCAGCGTGCCGCTGGCGTGCAGCAACCGGCCCCACAGGCGCCGGTGGTCGGCCCGCTCCGGCTCGGCAGTGCGCAGGGCGCTGACGAGAGGGGTGGCGTCGGCCAGCAGCCGTTCGGCTTCCGCCTGCCGCCCGGCCGCTGCCGCCAGCCCGCTCAGCGTCACCAGGGCAGAAGCCAGACTCCGGCGCACCTCCACCTTGTCCCCTTCTGCGGCCAGGCGCATCCGCCCGAGCGGCACGCTGCGCCGCAGCGCAGTCTCGGCCTCGCGGGCGTGCCCGAAAGCGGCGGCGATGCCTCCGAGGCTCGCGAGAACCTCGGCCAGCGAGGCGAGCACGCCGGGCGCGGCGGGGCGGTGTGCGAGCGCCGTCTCGAGCTGCCCGCGCGCGTCGCGCAGCAGCTCGAGCGCGGCGGCCGGGCTCGCGGCGCACCCGGCGGCAGCCACCCGCGCCGCCGCGAGCCGGCAGCGCAACGCCGGATCGAGGGGGACGTGAGCCACCGCTGCCTCCAGCAGGCGGTCCCGCCATGCGGCGACCGCCTCCGAGTGCGCCTCGTCGAGCCCGGCGACGGTGCAGGCGCGCAGCAGGCGCACGCAGGTCTCGCGGTCTCGAGCCGCCGCCTCGAGCCAGGGTCTGAGGTCGCCGCCGCGACTGGCGGCAGCGCGCAGTGCACCGGCCAGAGCGGTCGCGGCCACATCGGCATCGCCGCCGCACAGCAGCGGTTCGAGCGCCGCGAGCTGTCCCGCCGCGGCGAGGGCGGCCGCGTGGGCGCACAGCACGGCGGCGAGCTCATGTCGCAAGCTCCACCGGCCGGCTGGCGCGGCCAGACACACAGCAACGAGCGCCTCTGGCCGCCCTTCCACTTGGCGGCGGGCGGCAAGGTGCAGAAGGGCTTCCGTCATCGCAGCGTGGGGAAGGCAAACGCGGGCGTCGGGCCCGGGTGGCCAGCCCGGATCCGCCTCGGACGGCACGAGCAGGCCTTCCTGTAAAAGTGTCTCCACCGGGCCGCAACGGCCCGGGTGCAGCGAAGGATCCGGCAGCCCCGCAAGCCAGCGCTCCATCCACGAGCAAAGCTCGGCGCACGGCAGCCAGGGTGCAGCCGCCGCCCACAGCCGGCCGGCCAGCTCTGCCGTGGCATCGTCGACGGTTTCGCCACGGCTGGCGAGGAAGCTTTCCACGAGCGCGTGCGCGTCGGACCCAGCCGGGGGCGTCGCCAGCCGGCGGCGGGCCGAGCCGTCGAGCTGAAGCTGCAGCGGCGTGGCGGGCGCCCTGCCGGCTGCCAGCCACGGCAGCCACGATGGGAGGGCGTGGACTCTTGCCGGATCCAGGCGATGGCTTGCGCCAAGAAAGCAGGCCGTCTCTTCCTTGGTTGCGAGCGGAGGGATCTCGAGCCAGGTCCGGGGCGCGGCAGCTAGCTGGCCGGCGAACGTCTCGAGCAGGCGCGGGCTTGCCAGCCACGCGCAAGGCCCCTGGCCGCTGGCCAGCCGCCGGCACGTCTCGAGGTCGAGGGTGAGGACCAGGCGCAGCCACGGGTGCGCCGCCAGCTCCGGCATGGCGGTGCCGAGGGCGGTCAGGAGCTCGGCCCCGTGCTCGTCCTCGTCGAGCCCGTCGAGGAGCAGCCAGACCCGGCGCCCGAGGCGGCGGTCCGCGGTGGCGGAGGCGCCAAGAGCGGCCCACAGCGCCTCGAGGCCGGGCACCGCCTCTCCGGTCACCCCCAGGGTGGCGGCCACGACTCGGGCGAGCGTCCGGCGCCCGCTCTCCGCCCCGGCCCGCGCCCACACCCCCGGCCCGGCCACCAGCGCCACCACGTCGGGGTCATCAGGAGGCGCAGAGGCAAGCGAGGCCAGCGCGGGGGAACGCTCGCCGTCCGCTGCCTCCGCCAGCAGGTGCGCGGCCAGCCTGGCCAGGAGCACGGTCTTGCCGACGCCGCTCTCGCCGGCGACCAGCACACCGCGGCCCGGCCGGCGGAGCGCCTCGGCCAGGCGCGCTTCGACCTCGGGGCGCGGCACGAAAGGGCCGGCATGCCAGGGCCGCGCCCGGATCGCGGCAATCCTGCGGCGGGCGTGGGCCGCCGCGGCAGTGGCCGCTTCCTGGCGGAGGATGCGGGTCCCGGACGCGCCCGGCTCGCCTGCCGCGGAACCCGGGCTCGTCCAGGGGAAGCGCTGCCGGACGGGGGGGCCGAGGCCCTCGTAAAGCCCGCCGTCCGGGGTGGCGACGAGGAGCCCGAGCGCCGGCTCGCCGGCGAAGGTGTCGTCCCCGGCCGGGACAAGCTGGCCGGGCAGCAAGAACGGCTCGAGCGGGAGCGCACCGCCGCCGTCCCACGCCACGAGCCGGCAGTCCTGCGGCAGGGCGGCGATCTCCGGCGCGGGCTGCGCCCGCCAGCGCCGGCCGGTGGCCGCGCCGTGAAGAGCGATGGCCTGGCTCCACGCCGGATCGACCGCCCGCAGCAGCGTCGGCCCCTCGCCGCCGAGCAGCGTGCCGGCGAGGCGCTCGACGGTGGCCAGCTCGATGGCGGTGTGGTCCGCCGGCGCCATGGCGCGCAGGAGGTCGATCCCGCCTGTGGCCTCCAGCAGCGCCCAGCCGCCGAGCAGGTGGCCGAAGCGGCTCGAGCGGTCGCGAGCGCGACGGGCGAGGTGCGGAAGGAGGTCGATCCACGGTCCCCAGCCGGGGAGCGCCAGCCGGCCGAGCAACGCCGCCAGCTCGCGGTCCGGGGACGCCCCCACCTCACACAGCAGCAGCAGGGAGGCCAGGCGCACGGTGGCGAACGCCGCCGTGCGGGCCAGCGCCGCGCGCGCCTCCTCGGAACGTTCCTCGGCCCGGGCGCCGGCGAGAGGAGTCGCGACCAGCCAGGGCAGGCGCGCGAGGACGGGGTCAGGCGGCGGCTCCGGTTCGGCTGGTCGGGCCCACTGCCGGAACGAAAGCACGCGGCGCGCGCAGACGGGGCAGCACCACCCCCGCCGGCGCGGCTCGAGGGGGACGTCCGGATGGACGGGGCAGTGGGGGACGAGATCGGGCACGCCGCGTCCCATTGTACGGTCGGTGCGCCTCCCGGGCGCGGTCGCGGCGCAATGCGGACCGCACCGCTTTGTTATAGTCTCCGTTCGTGGTTGGAGGATGCCCATGGCTCGTGGAACGCTGGCAGCAGTGGCTCTGGGGTTCGCCGGGATTGCCGCGGCGCAGGCGCCGGAGGAAGCGGCACGGCGCTTCGCGCTCGCGTACGTGGCCTACGCCCCGGGATCGAGCGTGGATGTGCGGGTCGACGCCCGGGGCACGACGCCGGCGGGTCCGTACCTCGTTGCCACCGCGCTGCGCTCGAGTCTGCGCGGAGGCGAGCCCGAGCAACTTTCCCTCCTCATCGACCAGCAGACCCGGCAGGTGACGGTCGGCGTGCCGATTCCGCTGCCGCCCACCAACCCCCCCCTCAACGCCGCCACCCTCCCGGGCTTCGTCGAGACGATGCTGCCCCAGATGCTCTCCGGCGCCATGGGATCGCGGGTGAGGATGCGCTGGCCCTCGACCCCGGCTCGCCCCACCGCTGTGGTGACGCTGGCCGCCGAGATCGCCACCGGCTACGGCTGGATCCGGCTTCCGGCGGCCATCACGATGGACGGCAAGCAGTTCATGCTCGGCGCGACGTGGCCGCTCGACCGCGACCCGCGCGCCGTGCGGCGCGACATCCTGCGCGACGCCCCCGTGCGGTGGGATCCCGGGCGCGAGTCGGCAGTGGTCCAGCTCGTCGAGTTCTCGGACTTCCAGTGCCCGGCCTGCAAGCACCACTGGACGACGGTCAAGGAGGTGCTGCGCAACGCCGGACCCTCGGTCCGCCACGGCATGATCAACTACCCCCTCACCCAGAGCCACCCCTGGGCGTTCGCCGCGGCCGTCGCCGGAGAGTGCATCGGGCGAGCGTGGCCGGAGCGCTTCTTGGGTGTCAAGGAGGAGTTCTACCGGTTGCAGGACTCGATTTCGGTGGAGACGGTCAAGGACGTGGCGCTCGCCTTCCTGAACCAGCAGGCGCTGCCGGAAAAGCCGTTCGCCGACTGCTTCATGAAGGATGCGGTGGTCGACCAGGTGCTGCGGCAAATCGAGGTGGCCCAGCGCATCGGCGTGGTCGGGACCCCGACGTACTTCGCCAACGGCGAGATTCTCGCTGCCGGCAACAAGGACTGGATGGAAAAGCGGCTGCAGGCGATCATCGCGGCGAAAGGGCTGCCCGAAAACGCGGCCGAGATCAGGCTCGATCCCACGCCGGCCGCCGGCTCCGCCTCACCCACCCCGAGCCGCGTCGTCCACCGCACGCCACCGCTGCCGAGCCGGACTCGCCGCCCGGCTGCTACCTCGCCCACGCCAGCAGGCGCGGACCCAGGATCAGCACCCCGATGACCGCCGAGCCGACGGCCGCCAGCAGCACCGCGCCGGCCGCCACGTCCTTGGCCTTTTTGACCAGCGGGTGAGGGCACGGCGCGACCGCGTTGGCGAGGCACTCGAGGGCGGTGTTGAGCGCCTCCGCGGTCCACACCGTCACCATGGCGAGCACGATGCAGCACCACTCGGCGCTGCTGATGCCGAGCCAGGCGGCGACGAGGCACACCACGACCGTGGCGAGCGCGTGCAGCCACGCGTTGTGCTGGGTTCGCAACATGGCGACGATGCCGTTGGCGGCGTAGCGGAAGCTGTCGAGGCGGGCCGTGGCGACGAGGCGCTTGGAAACCATGGCTTCTCCCCTCGACCGCAAGCGAGGCGGGTGCTTTCCTTGGCGGTCGAGGGCCGCATTCTACAGGTCGTCGAGGGCACGCGCGAAGCGCGCGCAAAACGCCGCGTGGGTCTCCCCGAACGCGCGCTGGAAGTTGAGCTCGCGGTCGTCGTTCTCGGCGAAGAAGCGGAAGTACTCCACGACGCGGGCGATTCCGTGCTCGGCGACGAGGAGGTCGGCGGCCAGGAACGCCTGGTCGTAGATCGGGGCCCTCCTGTGGCGGGCGAGCTGCGCCAGCAGGTCAGGCCCGCTGCGGAGTTCGGCCAGCGGCGGCAAGGCGCCAGCCCGCCGCGCCTCGGCGACCCGCGCCCGGGCCTCGCGGCGGTGCCGGGCCGCGCTCGCAGTTCGCAGCGCCTCCGCCACGCGCCACGCCACCCACTCCGCGAACCCCTCCCGCAGCCACTGCTCGGAGCCGCCCCGCCGCCCTCCCGAGAGCGAGTACTGCGCCGAGTGGGTCAGCTCGTGGGCGAGCGCCACGACGCGCTGCGGCCACGGCAGCGCCCGGAACGAGGTCTGGTTGGCCAGGACCTTGCCCGCCCGACCCACCGCGTCGAGCCGGCTGGCCGCCTGGCGGGCGAGGTCGGGCGGCATCCCGTCCCGGACCAGCTCCTGCTCGAGGGCGTGCTGGTGGGGGAGCAGGACGAGCACGGTGTCGAGCGGAGGGAAGCCGAGTTCCTGTTCCATGACCTCGGCGATGCGGCTCCACCAGGCGTGGTAGCCGTGGGGCGCCAGCGCCGCGGCGGCTCGGTCGTGCGGCGAGGGCACGACTCGCGGCGCCGGGCTGCACCCGGCCGCGGCCAGCCCCGCCGCCAGCAGCGCCAGCGACGCCGACAGGCTGCGCCGGGCAGCCGCGAAGCTCCCGCGCTCGCCCCGCCTCGTCCGCCGTCCTGCCATCCCGCCCCCGCTTCGACGTGCCACCATCGTACGCCAGGATCGCGGTGGCGACGGAGCCCGCGGCGTGGTATTGCTATCGCCGGGGAGGGCCGGCATGCTCACGGTGTTCGTGGTTTCCGACTCCACGGGCGAGACGGCCGAGCGGGTGGCGCGCTCGGCGCTCGCCCAGTTCGCCGACGCCGCGGTGTCGATCGAGCGGCGCGGCGAGGTGCGCACCGCCGAGCGGGTGCGGGCGGTGGTCAACGAGGCCGCCGGCCGTGACTCCCTGGTCATCCACACGCTGGTCGCCAACGAGCTCCGGCAGGTGATGCTGGAAGAGGCGCGGCGCCGGGGTGTCGACGCAATGGACCTCATGGGGCCGGTGCTGGCGCGGCTGACCCACGCCCTCGGCATCACGCCGCAGGAGAAACCGGGGCTGTTCGCCCAGCTCGTGACCGCCCGCTCGCGCCAGATCGAGGCCGTCGACTACGCCTTCCGCCACGACGACGGGGCGCGGACCGACGAGCTCGACCGGGCCGAGATCATCCTCGTCGGCGTGTCGCGCACGATGAAGACTCCGACCACGCTCTACCTCGCGTACCGCGGGTGGTTCGCGGCCAACGTGCCGCTCGTCCCGGGGGTGCCGCCCCCGCCAGCGCTGCTCGCCCAGCCGCCCGAAAAGGTGTTTGGGCTGCTCATGACACCGGCGCGCCTGGCCGAGCTGCGGCGGACGCGCGCCCAGCACCTCCAAATGGGCCCGGCCGCCTACGCGGCGCTCGCCGACATCCGGGAGGAACTCATGCGGGCGCAAATCCTGTGCATCGACAACGGGTGGCGGCGCATCGACGTGACCGGCAAGTCGGTGGAGGAGGTCGCGCTCGAGATCCTGGCCCTGCGCGGCCTCGGCGAGGGTCGCTCAGAGTGACGGCACGGCGCGCAACCGCTCCGGCCGCCGAAAGTAGAATGCAGCATCAGATGAATCGATCCTGGGCGTGGAGACACTGTTTCTGCGTGACGCGGGCTGGTGGTCCAACAACCCGCCCAGAGCCGCAACTGCCCGATCGGTCAGAAGCCGCTCTCGTCCGCGGAGGGGCCGTAAATCGACGGCACCGGGACGTCGAGCAGGCGCAGATACAGGGCGAGCTGCGCGCGGTGGTGGATCATGTGGCTGATGATGAACCCGCGGAGCACCCCGGCGCGCGGCATGGTGAAGTACGTGGTGGCGCCGTTGCGCAGCGACCATGGTGCGAGCAACGTGGCGTTGTCGGCGCCGGCGAGCGCCTGCCGGGCTGCCGCGGTGTGCTCGTCGAGCCGGCGCAGCAGCTCGTCGCGGGACGCGGCCGGTGTGCTGGTCGTGGCCGCGGCGCCCTCGGCCATGTCGAGGAAGTCCTGCCCGAGGGTCGCAGGCATCCACCCCGGGATGCTCACGAGGTGCGTGGCGAGCTGCCGGAGCGTCCACGACCTGGGGTGCGGCGCCCAGTCGAGCTTCTCGTTCGGAACTCGCTCCACGACGCGGCGGGTAACGGCGATCTCCTGATCCCACTCGGGCAACAGCGTGTCGGCAATGCGCATCATCTCGGGCCTCCCTGCAGGCCGCCACACTACCACGAGCATGCCGGGGCGGCCCGGCAGCGGACTGGAGGTGCAGACGCGACGATGGGAGGGTCGCCCCTCCCATCGTCGATGCTCCGGGGTGTTCGGGCTGGCGGCGGCCGCGGTCTTACGGCTTCTCTCGGGGTGTCGCGGCCCCGCGTCGTTCGAGCCTCGCCACCTGCCTGCCCACCCGGGCGAACGCCGCCTGGGTGTCCCGGCGCATCGAGGCGGCGGCAGCCAGGCGCCAGAAGATGGCGGCCACGCCCTCCCGCACCGTGGCGCGCACCTGGTGGATCCACCCGGCCTGCCACCAGCGCCGTTCGACGAACACGGCGCGCAGCACCGGATCCCGTCGCAGTTCACGCTCCAGCCGCAGCAAGGCGCGCTCGTGGTCGCGCAGGGCAAGCGCCTCGTGGGCGAGCCAGGCCTCGCGGGCCGCGGGCGAGAGCCCCTCGAACAGGTAGACGCGCTGCGCGAGCTCGAGCCTCAGGACGCCGCCCGCGAAGCGGAACTCCGTCGCCTCCTTCTGGCCGCGCCGCTCGTAGGCGAGCCCAGACTGGTCGTCGGTGAGGCGCGGTACGGTCACGCTCGCGAGGCCGGGGCGATGAGCCCACGGGCTCTGCACGTGCCGTGCCCACGCCGCGAGCTGCTCGGCCCCCACCAGCGCCACCTCGGGCCCAGGTGCCACCTGTGTCAGGAGCTGGAACCCCTCCACAGTCTCGCCTTCCGGTTCGGAGACGGCGAGTCTGCTCTCACGGGAAGGTGTCATCGCCGGTCCGGCTGCTCCTGAGGTGGAACGTGTAGGCACTGCTCGGGCGTCCGTTCTCGTAAGGGTAGACGAGGTCGCCCAGGTTGAGCAAGGCGTGGATCGGCAGCGGCCCGCTCGTGTACGGGGGCCGGGCTGCCGGCAGGTGGCGCCGGATGAACTGCGCCACGGCCTCGGCCGACTCGGCCACGGCGCCGCTGAACGAGAGGGTGTGGGCCTGCAGGTTGAGGGTGTAGCGGTAGCCGAAGCGGGCTCCCGCCTCTCCCTCGATCACGGTCCTGCTTTGCGAGCGGCGCTGCAGCGCGCGATCGAACGCCCGGGCGCGCGCCTGCGCGTTCCCGCCGAGCACGGTCGGGGTCAGGCTGGCGTAGGCGCTGCGCAGGGCGAGACCGGTCACGAGCTGGCAGCCGAGCAGACGCCGAAAGGTCTGGAGCGTGTCCTCCCACACCCCCAGGTTGCAGCCGCGGAAGTGGACGGCGGCCAGCCCGAGCGCGCGAACCGCGGCAATGTCGGCGAGCAGGCTGGCGGCCACGGAGGCTTCGAGCCGGGCATCGCGGACGAGCTCGGCCTCGGCGCCGGCGCGCCGGTCCGCCGGCCGCTCGAGCACCCGCATGAACCGATTGACGTTGGACGCGTCGAGGCCGAACTGGCTGCCGTCCACCAGCCGCAACGCGACCCCCCGCTCGCTCGAGTGGGCGACGATGAGCACGGTTTCGCCGCGGCTGCACTGCCGGCGCAGCAGCGAGAACAGCGCCGCTGCCGTGGGAGGGAAGGCGTGCACCGAGCTGATGGCAATGGACTGCTCGCCGCCCACCGGCTCCTGCGGAAACCGCTGGTAGTAGGGTTGCGCCGCAGCCATGTTCCCCGCCACGAATGCCTTGGCCATGTGGCTCCTCCGCTATCCCACCGGCGCCCCGGGCACGTGGAGGGGGCGGGTGTACACGAGCTCGTCGCGGCCCGGACCGAACTCGTCGGCCAGGCTCGCCGCGAGCCGGAAACCGAGCCCTTCGAAAACCGGGACGAGTTCGGCCGCTTGCGCATCGTCGCTCACCGTGCGCCACTCGAGCTTGTGCACTCGCCCTCGCAGGTCCGCCTCCAGGGCTTCGAACAGGCGCGCCACGCCCTCGTTCACCGGCACCTCGGGCAGGCCGGCGACGAGCGCGAGGCTGGCCACGGGCTTCAGTGGCCGCTCGTCGAAGGCGCTGACGAGGAACTCGATACGCCGGTCGCGCCAGAGCGCGAAGAAGTGCTCCCTGAAGTGGAACAGGCGCATCCGCAGCAGCAGCTCCGAGTACATCTCGACCGTCGTGTACGGGTGGCGGAAATGGACGAGGGGCGGCGCCGGCTTGTCCGGAAACGCTCCAGCGTTGAGGAACATCCTCAGCGCCAGGAAGTCCCACTCCTCGAGCCGCCGTACCCCGTCCGCGCCGGGCGGGGGCTCGCTCCGGCTGCCGTCTTCCTCGAGGGAAAGGAAGTCGTACAGCGAAAGCATGAGCAGCGCCTCGTCGACCTGGCTGCCGAGAGGGCCGTGCGGGTCCTGGCCGTAGCGGGCCGCGAAGTGGCGCTTGATCTCCTCCACGGTGGCGTGGCCGGTGCACAGCTCGGCGATCTCCATCGTCGTGGGGTTGAGGATGCGCAGCGCCTTGGACGGATCGCCCGGCGAGATGGCCGAAGCGTACCCGGCGAGCTCGCGGCGGAAGAAGGCAAACCGCTCGGGATCGAAGCGTGGGCGGGCTCCGGCGTTCATACCGCCATCTCCTGGAAGCGGGCAGGACTGCCGGGGCGGTCGGGCGCCGGCCAGACGCGGTCGAGGAAGGCGAGCACGGTGTCGGAGAGGCGCTCGACACCCTCGCGTCCGAGGTCGATGAGGTCGAGATCGATCGGGAGATCGAAGAACGGGTGCGGCCGGATGGCGGCGAAGTCGTGGTTGGAGCGCACACGGTACGCCATTTCCCGGACCAGGCGGAGCTGCCAGGCCTCCCCCAGGCCGGCCTGCCAGTAGTCGTCGAGACAGTGGCGACGCAAGTTGCCGAGCAGCACCGGCAGGTAAATCGAGACGGCGAGCGACCCGTCGGCAGTCAGGTGGAGCATGTGCGTCACCATCGCGAGCGCTTGCCCGAACCGGACGAGGTGGTCGACCGGGTCCCCCCACTCCACACGCGTCGGCCCGGTGTTGCCCCACGCGAACTCGGTGACCTCCTCGACGAGCTGTCGGTACTGCTCGGGCGTCGGCGCGATCTCCTCGTACGCGAAGTGGCACTGTCCGAGCGGCATGAGCGGCTGCATCCGGAGGTCGGCCACGCCCTCGGAACGGCAGCGGTCGTACACCTCTCGCCACTCGCCGATGCTCTGGCGGGTGGGCACGAACGACACGCCGACGCTCATCCCGGCGGCCCTGAACGCCGCGATGGCTGCCCAAGCGCGCTCGAACGCGCCGGGGAGCTGGCGGAGCCGTTCGTGGCTGGCGGCCGTGGCGCCGTCGACGCTCACCTGCACGAGCCGCACCCCGGCGTCAGCCACGCGTCGGGCCACTTCCGGGGTGGCGAGGTCGCCGGTCGTGACCATGCTGACCGACACCCCTGCGCCGGCCAGAACCCTCGCCGTCTCGACCACCGCCTCGAGACGCAGCAGCGGCTCGCCGCCGCACAGGCAGATGGCGAGCGGCCGCTGGGCGGCGATTTGCTGGGCGACATCGGCCATCTCGCGGTCCGAGAGTTCCTCTCGTGCCAGCACGCCGCTGCGGTTGAGGCAGTGGAGGCAGCGGCCGATGCACCGGTTCGTGACGTCCCAGGACCACTCGACCGGTCCCCGCAGCACGGCCGCATCGCGGCGCAGGTTGAACTCGCGGTCGAGCTCGAACCAGCGCGGCTTGGGGATCGTCACCCAACCCATGACCCGCCGTCCCTCACAACGGCATCACCTGCTGGACGCTCAGCAGATCCTGGCGCAGCTGTTCCTGCACGGCGGGGTCGCGGAGCTGCGCCGGGTCGGTGGAACGCAGCCGGCGCAGGGCGTCGATGAACCGCTGCGGCATCGTGCGCTGCACGATCTCGTGCATGTGCTCGAGCTCGAAGCGGCGGAACGCCACCAGGCAGTCCAGGCAGATCGAGCGGTCCGAGGGCGGCGGCGCGATCTGGTGCGCGACCTCGAGGTTACAGAAGATGCAGTGGGGCATCGTGACGGCCCTCCTCCCGGCGCGGCGTTCGCGCCCGATCTCATGGCGGCACCACCAGCACGCACAGCGCGGCGACCAGCACCGCCCCGGCGACAGCGATGGCCACGGCGATCCCGCCGACGTTGATGACGGCCAGGGCGTTGATCCCAACCAAGAAATTGACGAGGCCGAGGTAGTTGGCGACCCCCCACGAGGCCGGCCCCCAGAACGTGCCGTCGGGAATGGTGATGAACGGCGGAAACGGCGGCGTGAACGCTGCAGGACCGATGTCCACCGTCATGCTGGCGCCGATGACCAGGTTCGGGATGATCAGCGCGCACTGTCCGATGTCGGACCGGCGCGCCGCCGGCTGCCCGTTGATGAGCACCGTGAGGGCCCCCGGCCAGGTGATGAGACCGCCCACGTGGGGTGTCGGCAGGAACTGGGGGCACATGAACAGGTCGCCGACGCGCGCCGCCGGCAGACCCTCGACGAGCACGGTGAACGCCCCCAGCGTGATAGGTCCGCCGTGCAGCATCAGGTCCGAAATCCGCGACGCCATCGCGCACATCACTGACCTCCCCGTCCGTCCCGCCGGAGCACCGGTGGGAGCTGTTCCCAGAACATGTTCCCGCCCCACCTTGCAGGGCCGCCCTCGCACCGTCCAGCAGCCGGGCGGCTCCCGCCGTCGTCGGGCAGGCGGTAGTAACGGCCGAGCGGCTCGAAGACGCCGCCCAGGGCGCCGACCCAGGGGACCCCCTGGCCCAGCAGCTGCGCGTACTCGCGAAGCGCCTCCGCCCGTCTCCGATCGAGCATCGGGTGAACCCTCCGGAACAGCTCCCAGTGCTCGACGCTGGGGGCGTCGAAGTCGGCGGGACCCACCAGGCCCTGAGCGGCCATGGCGTCGTAAATGGCCGAGCCCGGGGCCACCATGAGCCAGGCGATCTGGCAGCGGTTGCCGTAGCGGGACGCGAGCGAGAGCGCAAACGCCACGGTGCGCGCCATCTCGCTCCAGCTCTCCCACGGGAAGCCGACGATGAACGAGTACTTGACCACCCGCTCCAGCCCCGCGCGGTGAAGGGCGTGAGCGCTTGCCACGACCTGCTCGACGGTGACGCCCTTGCCTACCCGGCGCAGCCCCTCGTCGTACCCGCACTCGACGCCGATCTGCAGGAACTCGATCGGCATGCGCGCGAGCCCCTCGAGCACGTGTGGCCGCAACACGTCGCTGGCCCGACCCTCCATCGCCACGGCGACGCCGGGCGCCTCGCGCTCGAGCACGTCGGCGATGGCCTTCACCCGCTCCGGGTCCGTAGTGAAGCAGTCGTCGCTGAACATGAGCGCCCGCAGCCGCACCAGCGGCAGGACCTGTGCACCCTGCCGCACTCGCCGCGCCACCTGCTCGACGGCGAGCGGGCGCCAGTTGCACTTGTGCTGGATGCTGCAGAACGTGCAGGCGAAGCGACAGCCGCGCGAGGCCTCGACCGGAATGAAGCTGTACACGCCGGCAGGTAGCCTCTCCCACAGCGGCGGCGGGAGCGCGTCGAGCTCCTCGGGGGTGAGGGGTGGACCGCTGGGCGTGCTGACCGGCCCGCTCTCGCCCCGGAACGTCAGCCCGGGGATGCCGTCGAGCGGCCCCCCTGCTTCGAGGGCGTGCAACAGGCGCGGCAGCGTTCGCTCGCCCTCCCCTCGCACCACCACGTCGACCTCGGTGGTGGCGAGCACGTGCTCGGCGCAGTACGTGGGATGGAGCCCTCCCACCACGATGCGAGGGCGTGGGTGGCAGGCGGCGAGGGCGCGGATGAGGGGCACAGCGAGCGGCCAGGTGGCGACGTTCGCGGAAACGCACGCGACCTCGTGACCGGCCACGACCCGCTGCAACGCCGCAGTGGTCGAGATGTCGCGCCAGAAGCGGACCGGATCGAGAACGGTACAGCAGTGACCCGCCGCCTCGACGACGGCGCCGAGCGCGTAAATGGCGGAGGGCGGGAGGTTCTCCTCGGGTAGCACCGTGCCGCCGGCCGGAATCGCGACCCCGGGAGCCGCGGTGAAGAGCACGCGCAGCCCGCTCACGGCTCGCTCCGGCCCTGGCCTGGCGGCCGCTGCGGAGCGCGAGCGTCGGAGCGGGCCGCCACCTAGCGCTCCTTCATCCCCGGGATGCGCAGGCGCTCGAGGATCTCGACGAACAGGGCGTGCGTCTGGTCCGTGACCTCGCCGGTGAGGCGGCAGGAGTACAGCATCGTGCCCGACATCAGCGCCACGGCGCGCACACTTCGGTGGCCGAGGCCGCCGAAGCGGGCATCGAGGCCGTAGCGGTAGGCCTCCAGGCCGCGCCAGCTCCCCACCGCCTCCTCCTCGTGCAGCACCTCGAGAAGCGGGGCGCCGGCACGCGCGGTGTCGATGATGTCGGGCATCGAAGGGCGGGTCTTCTCGAGCGGCACCGTGCACTCCACCGCGGCGGCGTGCAGCAGCAGCATGCCGTCCTCGACCTTGACGTACACCCCGTCGCCCTGTGGCCGCCAGCCCCCGCGCAGCGTGAGCGGCAGCCAGGGCTCAGCCACCGGTGTCTCCCATGCCGCGGGTGGCAGAAACCGTGTTTCCTCCACGATCTGCGCGAGAACGCCCGGCTCGACGCCCGGCTCCACCGTCGCCGACCACTCCAGGAGCTGCTGGTCGCGAGCGGCGAGGCAGAAGTTTTGGCGCTGGACGGGCCGGGTCCAGGTGCCGCCGCCGGCTGGTACGGTGGCGCGGAAGGCGGCGAACTCGACGCCCCGGCGCTCGCCGTGCTCCCACCTGTGCAGCCGCGCTCCCGGCGTGAGTGCGAGCTCGCCGAGCCGGGCGCCGAGCCACGGCCGGAGCTGATCGCTGCCGCCCACCGGCCGGCGCAGGTGCACTTGCAGCCCCGGCCCGGTAAGAACAGCCTCGCACGGCACCGGGGTATCGAGCTCCCACCCGACCGGCACCGGGATCGCCACACACGCCGTCGGCACCTCGACCGTGCGTGCGATCGCAAGCCGCGGGCCTGTCGCCTCCGGCACGACCGGCGCGTTGGCTGCTCCCACCAGCACCTCGCTGGCTTCCAGGCGCAGCGACATCGCGATCTCGTTGGCGAGGTCGTCGAGGCGGTCGCCGAGTTCGAGCGGACGGTCGACCGTGAGGTGACAGGCGACGGGTCCCAGCACCCGCAGGTGGGCGAGCCGCCGGACCGGGTGGGTGAACTCGTCGCGCATGCGCACGACCGCTCCCCATCCAGCGCCCGGACCGTCCGCCGGGAGAGCTGCCTCGTGCTCGACCGCCATCTGGGGGTCCAGCGCGAGCCAGAGCTGCTTGAGATCCTCGGCCACCTCGGTTGGCGTGCGGGCCGCAAGCAGCCAGTCCTGACCGAGATGGGCGTGAAAGCGCAGCAGCCCCGACCCGGGTTCCGCCCACGTGAGGGGGGCGATCGGCTCCCAGGCATCGGGGCAGGTGAACGAGCAGAAGGCGAGTCGGTGCTGGCTCAATTGATCTTCACCATGCTGCCCTGGATGGTGTTGATGCCGCTGGCCTCGGAGCGCACCACCGTCCCCTTGACCACGGCCATGGTGCCGCCCGAGAGCTTTGCGGTGCCGTCGCTCTCGACAGTCGCGCTGCCCGTCCCCGTCATCGTTGCGGTGGCCCCTCGGGCCGAGAAGTCAGAGGTGGCGTACTCGCTGATGTTGCTGGCGGTGCTGTTGATGTCGTCACCGGCGTTGAGCGCGATCTTGCTCTGCGCCGTGACCGAGAAGTTCTTGCAGTAGACGTTCACGTCATCGTCCGCCGAGAGCGTGATGTCCTTGGCGTTGATCTTGAAGCCGCCGACGGCTCTGAAGAGCACGTCGCCCTGGGTCGAGCAGGTGATCGTGCTGCCCGAGATGTCGATCTTGAAGTAGTGGCTGCCGCCCTGGTCGCTGATGATGATGGCGCCCGAGGCGTCGTCGATGAGGATGTAGTGGCCGGCCTGGCTGCGCAGCACGATGTGCTGGTTGGCGTCGTCCATGCGAAGGTGGTGGCCGGCTGTCGTGGCCATCGAGATCCGCTGGTTCTGGTCGTCGAGCAGCAGGTAGTTGGTGTTCTCCGTGCACAGCTCGATGCGGTGCGCCGAGTCGTTGAGCGTGAGGCGGTGCCCATCCTCGGTGTGGACGTCGATACCGTTGGCGGGATCGCGGTCCGAGAGCTGAACGTGGTGCCCGTTGACCGTGCGGGCGATGATCGAGTTGCCGATCGTCTCGGCGTTGTCCTCGAGGGTGAGCGACTCGCCGCCGCAGGTGGCGAGCACGATCGAGCCTTCCCGCTGCCGCTTGTCCGACATCGTGAGGTGCTGGTTGCCGCCGGTGTTGAGCTTGATCTGCCCGTTCTTGTCGTCGAGCAGGAGCTGGTGCTGGTAGGGGGTGAGCACGCGGTTGCGCACCAGCTCGGTGGGCTGCACGATCGGCCGCTTGTCGGCGTTGTAGACGCTGCCGACGATGAGCGGGTTGTCGGGGTCGCCGTCGAGGAAGTCCACCACGACCTCGTCCCCGATGAGCGGGTGGAACTGGATGCCGTGCTTGTGCTGGCTGCTCTCGTCCATCCCGGCGTAGGGCGTCGCCACCCGCACCCAGCACGAGCTGTTCTCGTCCTCCTGCCCGTCCGGGTCCCAGTGGAACTGCACCTTGGCGCGCCCCAGCTCGTCCATGTAGATCTTGGCGTCTCGCGGGCCGACCACGGTGGCGGTCTGCATGTTGATGAAGGGCTTCGGGATGTTCTGAGGAGGCCGGAAGACGGGGTCCTTGCGGACGGCGGTGAGCGAGACCGAGTACTGGACCCCGGTCTCTGCCTCCTGCGACGCGGAGTGATCGACCGACAGCAGCACCCAGTCGCCGTTGAGGTCGGAGCGGTACGCCCGCGACAGCGACATCACGCACCCGGCGGAGGCCGAGCGCCAGTCGCCGGAGGCCGCGAGCAGCTTGCACCTCGCCGCCTCGGCGTCGACCGCCACCCTGGCCAGCGCGCGGCCGCGGCCGTCGTCCCGGTAGCGCTCGACGTTGTAGTCGTAGATCTCGAGATCGGTGTGGCGAGGGGCGGTCTGCTCGACCCGCAGCGGCTTGCCGGGGTCGCGGTAGTCGTGGTCCTTGTAGCGCACCTTGCCGGTGTAGGCGGACTCCTCGTAGGTGAGGCTGGAAAGGTACTCGTCGGAGGGCGCGAGGTCGCCGGTGGGGGTCTTGTACTGCACGCTGCTGTCGGGGGCGCAGGTCCCGTAGTGCGCCGACTTGTCGCCGATCACCATCATTTCCTGGCCGTCGTGCGTGAAGTAGAAGAAGATCCCCTCTTCCTGCATGAGGCGGAAAATGAAGGCGAGGTCGGTCTCGCGGTACTGCACGCAGTACTCGCGTTCGGGGTACGAGCCGAGCCGGGGATCGTACTTGCCGGCCATGCCCCGCTCGTCGAGCACCTTCTTGATGATGGCGTCGGCCGACATGTTCTGGAAGATGCGGCAGTGCCGGTGCTGGCCGAGCAGCCAGAGCGTCGGCACCACCTCCACCGCGTAGATGCCCTGCTCCTGGTCGGCGCCGCCGAGCCCCGGCAGGCGGGCGTCGAGCTGCGAAAAGTGGGACACGATCCCGTAAAACTTCTTCTCCTTGCCGCCCCATTTCAGCTTGATCTCGACCGGCTGGCGGATCTGCGCCGCGACGTCCACCGCCGAGTCCCGCGACCACAAGGTGAGGTGGTAAGAGAAAAGGGCCGAGATTTCCTCGTGGCCCGAAAACGAAAGGACCTGGAAGAGGGTACCGCCGATCTTGCATGAGTACTGGGCCGTGTCGGCCCGCACAGCGCTCATCCCGCACCTCCGCCCGAAACCGGGTCAGCGCGGGCAGGAAAGGGAGTCTGTCCACCCCGCTCCGGGATGAGGCCTCCGCCTCCCCGCCCTCTCGTAGCGAAAGACCGACTCCTATTGTAGCGCCAGCCCGCGGATCCGCGCCGCTGCGACGATCACTGCGGCCGCGCCCTCCACGCCCAGGCTCTCGGTGTTGATCACGAGGTCGAAGGCGACCACGTCGCAAGGATCCTGGCCGAAGTGGCGCCGGACGAACGCCTCGCGGTCGCGGTCCGTGGCCGCGACCCAGCGCGCCGCAGCCCGCCGGTCGAGTCCCTGCTCCCGCTCGACCCGGCCGATGCGAAGCGCCAGGGGAGCGACGAGGCGCACCGCCAGCCCCCAGGAGCGGGGCAGGAAGTGGTGGGCGCCGCGTCCCACGACCACGGAGGGCCGCTGGCTCACCGACAGGAGCACGATGCGGGCCAGCCGAGCCACGTACTCGTCCTGGCTGAGCAGGTGAGGGCGCATGAGGTTGAAGATCGACTGGTCGAACCAGGACGCCGCCGTCTCGTCGAGGAGCTTGAGCGCCTCCGGGCTTTCCTGCACCTGCTCGGCGAGGAAGTCGAGCAGCTCGCGGTCGAGAACGTGCCATCCCAGGGCTGCGCCCACGGCGCGTGCCACCGCCTCGCCCCCGGCCCCGGCCTGGCGGGAGATGGCGATGTAGGCTCCGCGGGCGCTGCCCTGGCCGCCCTCGCGCGACACCTCCTCGAGGTGCCGGCGCAGCTCCCGCCAGTGCCCGTGCCGATCCGCGAGCCGGTCGAGAGGGCTTCCCGTGAAGCGGGTCCGCTCGGTGACCATGGAGACCTCCAGCCTTGTCCCTTACACAAGGTAGGGGCCGCGGCGCGCCTCGGCAACCGCCTCAGGCTCCGGCGACGAAGGGGTTGGAAGCCTTCTCCTCGCCGATCGTGGTCTCGGGGCCGTGCCCGGGGATGACCCGGGTCCGGTCGGGCAAGGTGTAGAGGACTGTGCGGATCGAGCGCTCGAGGTCGTTCCACGACCCGCCCCAGAGGTCGGTACGCCCGACGCCGTTCGAGAACAACACATCGCCGACCACGGCCAGCGGCCGCTCGGCGTCGTGCCACAGCAGCACCACGTGGCCCGGGGAGTGCCCCGGGCAGTGGCGCACCTCCACCTCGAGGCCGCCCACCGCGAGCCTCTGCCCGTCCTCGAGCAGCCCGTCACAGCGCACCGGCTCGGGTTCGGGAAAGCCGAACAACCGCGCCTGCTCGGCCAGTCCTTCGAGCAGCGGCAGGTCGTCGGGGTGCACCCACAGGCACGCCTCGGGGAACGCCCGCCGCACCTCGGCAGCGCCCGCCGCGTGGTCGAGATGGGCGTGCGTGAGTACGATCCCGACCGGGCGCAGGTCGGCCTCGCGGATGGCGGCGATGACCCGGGACATCTCGAAGCCGGGATCCACCACGAGCACCTGCCGGGTTGTCGGGTCGGCGAGCACGACGGTGCGCTCCGCGAACGGCCCGAGTTCCCAGGTGAAGACGCTCAGGGTCCCGGACACGCCAGCGCCTCGAGCAGCCCGCCGATGAGTGTGGTGAGGCGTGGTCGGGCTGCGGCGCCCGCCTCCATGACCTCCGTGTGCGTCAGAGGCTCCGGCGCGATGCCGGCCGCGAGGTTGGTGACGAGCGAGAGCACGAGCACCCGCATCCCCAGGTGGCGCGCGGCAATCACCTCCTGCACGGTGGACATCCCCACCACCGTGCCGCCCAGCGTCGCCAGCATACGGATTTCGGCCGGGGTCTCGTACGAGGGGCCGAGCAGCCCGCAGTACACGCCTTCCCCGACCCGAAACCCGGCCTTGGCGGCGAGATCGGCCGCCAGTTGCCGCAGCTCGGGGTCGTAGGCCACAGTCATGTCGGGGAACAGCGGCTCCCGCCAGCGCAGCCACTCGCCGGAGAGAGGGTTGGCCGCTTGCAGGTTGATGTGGTCGCGGACGATCACCAAGTTGCCGGGCCGGGCAGTCGGGTCGAGGCACCCCACGGCGTTGGTCGCCACGTACACAGGACATCCGAGCAGCCCGGCGAGGCGAGGGATCGCCGCCACCTCGGGTGCAGAGTACCCCTGGTAGAGGTGGAAGCGGCCGTTGAAGGCGAGGATCCCTTGCTCGCCCCGCCGCCACAGCGTCACGGTGGGGGTGTGGCCGGCGAGATGGCGGATCTCGAACGGAAAGACCTCGGGGTACGGGACCTCGACGGCCGGCTCCCATCCCGGAGCCTGCAGGGTGATGCCGGAGCCGGCGACGAGCGCCGCCGCCAGCCTGCCTGTTTCATGGCGGGCGCGGAAACGGGCGACCGCCTCATCCAGCAACGCGGGGGTGAACGTGCTCACGAGCACGGAGGATAGCAGCCCGGCCGCCGGCTTGGGAACAGGCGCGGCCGCGAGATCAGGGCGCGGGCGGCGGGGCCGGCGAGGCGCCCGGCCACGGTATCGCGGCAAGCCCCGGGAGAGCTGCCAGGTCGGTCTGGTCGATGGACAGCGGGGTCACGCTGACGAACCCCTTGACCAGGGCGTCGATGTCGGTGCCGGGCGCATCGTGGTCGGGTGGCGCCCAGCTCGACACGAAAAGCCGCTCGCCGTGGGGTCCCGCCTTTTCGTGGTACTCCTGTACCACTGGCGGTTCGAGGCCCATCCGGTTGACGCGCACCCCCCTGGCGGCGCCAGCCGGGTGGGGGATCTCGACCTTGACCACCTGGCCGGGGCGGGGCAGCCCGGCCGCCACGAGCTCGTCCAGGATCGCCCGCGCCCAGCGCGCCGCCGCCGCCCAGTCGGGCTCGCCGCCGCGCGGGTGGGCGGCAGAAAACGCCACGCCGGGCAGACCCATGAGCGCGGCCTCGCGGGCGCCCCCGAGGGTGCCGGAAATCCACGTCGACTGCCCGACGTTGTCGCCGCGGTTGATCCCCGAGAGCACCATGACGGGAGGGTCGGAAGCCAGGAGGTTGGCGACGCCGATGCGGGTGCAGGTGGCTGGCTGGGCGTGCACGGCAAAGCGGCGCATGCCGCCGACCGCCGGCCGCTCCTCGACCAGCACCGGGGAGCGAAAAGTGATGCCGTGCGCGACCCCGGACTGCTCCACCGCCGGTGCCACCACCGTGAGACGGTAGCGGTCCTGCAGGGCGCCGGCGAGGGCGGCGATGCCCGGCGCGTCGATGCCGTCGTCGTTGACGAGCATGAGGTGGGGGCGGCGGTCCTCCTGGGCCAGGCTGGCGCCGGCCGCGAGCACGAGGATCACGAACACACCGAGCTTGCGCATCGTCGTCTCCTTGCCTCCCGTCTCGGCCAACGGGGGGTGCATCATACGGCAACACCCGGCAACGCGTACAATCGACCGATGACGCGATCCTGGCAGCGCTGGCTCGGGGTGGGAGTGGCGGCCGCCGCCGCCGCTGCCGCGCTCCGGCTGACCGTGTGGCGGGGGGAGACCGTCGAGGTGGAGGTGGCGCGGGTGGAGCGGGGAGCGGTCGAGGAAGTGGTGACGAACAGCCGTGCCGGCACGGTCAAGGCGCGGCGCCGCGCCCGGCTCTCCCCGCAGACCGGCGGCCGGGTGCTGGAACTGCCGTACCGGCGCGGCGACCGCGTCGCGGCGGGAGTGGTCGTTCTGCGGCTCGACGACACCCTTCAGCGCGCCCGCCTCGCTCTGGCCGAGCGGGAGGTCGGCTCGGCGCGGGCGCGGGCCGAGGCAGCGTGCCTGGCTGCCGAGCTGGCGACCAGGGAACTGGCGCGGGGCGAGGCGTTGCGGCTCGACGGCATCGCGTCGGAGCAGGCGCTGGACGGCCTCGCCTCGGAGCGCGACCGCTCGGCCGCGGCGTGTCGCGCCGCCCTGGCTGGCCGCGAGCTGGCCGAGGCGCAGGTCCGGCTGGCCGAGGCCGAGCTGGCCCTCACCCGTGTGGAGGCGCCGTTTGCCGGCGTGCTCGCCGAGGTTGCGACCGAGATCGGCGAGTGGATCACCCCCTCGCCGCCCGGGGTGCCGATCCCGCCGGTGCTCGACCTCATCGATCCGACCTCGCTGGTCGTCAGCGCGCCGATCGACGAGGTCGAGGCCGAGCGGCTGGCCGTCGGGCAGAAGGTGCGCGTGGCGGTGGACTCGAGGCCGGGACAGAAGCTCGACGGGCGCGTGGTCCGGGTGGCGCCGTTCGTCCTCGATGCGCTCGAGCAAAACCGCACCATCGAGATCGAGGTGGAGCTCGCCGAACAGGGGGCGGCTGCCGGGTTGCTGCCGGGGCTTTCGGCCGACATCGAGGTGGTCGTCGCCAGGAGGGACGGCGTGCTGCGGGTGCCGACCGCGGCGGTGGCCGAGGGCGGGGCGGTGCTGGTACTGGCCGGTGGTCGCCTGCTCGAGCGCCGCATCGAGACGGGAATGCGCAGCTGGCAGCTCACCGAGGTGCGCGGCGGCGTCGCCGAAGGGGAGTTCGTGGTGACGAGGCGCGAGTCCACCGCCATCAAGGCGGGGGTCCGGGCCCGGGCGCGAGGCGGGGCGTGATCGCTCTCGAACGGGTGTCTCGCACCTTCCAGGTGGGGGACGCCCGGGTCCACGCCCTGCGCGACGCCAGCCTCACGATCGCGGCCGGCGAGCACGTCGCGTTGGTCGGCCCCTCGGGCTCCGGGAAGTCCACGATGCTGCACATCCTGGGGTGCCTCGACCGGCCGACGGCAGGGCGCTACCTCTTCGCGGGCGTGGAGGTGGGCAGCGCCAGCGACGAGACCCGCTCGCTCCTGCGCCGGCACCGCATCGGCTTCGTTTTCCAGTTCTTCCACCTCCTCGGCCGCCTCTCGGCCCAGGGCAACGTGGAGCTGCCGATGCTCTTCGCGGGGGTGCCGGCGGACGAACGCCGGGCCCGGGCGGCGCGGGCGCTGGCGGCGGTGGGGCTCTCGGCCCGGGCGGCCCACCGTCCCGACCAGCTCTCGGGTGGGGAGCGGCAGCGGGTGGCCATCGCGAGGGCCGTGGTCATGGCGCCGGCCCTCCTGCTGGCGGACGAGCCCACCGGCAACCTGGATCGCCGCTCGGCCCTCGAGGTCATGGAGCTGCTGGAAGACATGAACCGCCAGGGGCTCACGCTCGTGGTCGTGACCCACGACCCCGCCATCGCCGCACGGGCCCGGCGTGTCCTGCGCCTCGACGATGGCCGCCTGGTGGAGAGGCCGTGATGGCGGTCGAACGTCGAACGACGCACGTCGAACCCCACGCGGCCTCCCCCCGCCGCGGGCGCCCGCCGGCGACCTTCGATCGCGGGCGCTCGACCTCCTGCCTCGCCCCCGAGGAGGCGACCGGGTGAGCGTTTTCGACCTGCTCCGTTTCGCGTGGGGGGCGCTGCGCGGGCACCGCTTGCGAAGCGGGCTGTCGGTCGGTGGCGTGGCGGTGGGGATCGCCGCCGTCGTGACCCTCACCGCCCTCGGCGAGGGGGCCAGAGAGTACGTGCTGCGGGAGTTCGCCACCCTCGGCACGAACCTCGTCATCGTCATGCCCGGGAAGGTCGAGACCACCGGCGCGGCCCCGTTCGGGGGCACGGTGCGCGACCTCACCCTGGAGGATTTCCAGGCCCTCTCCCGCCTGGAGCGGGTCCGCGGCGCCGCCCCCCTGGTCTTCGCGACCGACACCGTGCGGTTCGGGGGTCGAGGGCGGGCGGTGCCGGTGCTCGGCACCACCTCCGAGCTGGTCGCCGTGCGCAAGCTGGCGGTGGGGGCCGGCTCCTTCCTGCCGCCGCGCAGTCCGTTCGAGGGGGGGAGCGAGATCGTGCTCGGACCCAGAGTGGCCCGCGAGCTGTTCGGTCCGGAAAGCCCCCTGGGGCAGGTCGTCAGAGTGGGGGGGTGGAGGTTTCGCGTCGTCGGGGTGCTGGCGCCGAGGGGGCGCTCGCTCGGCTTCGACTTCGACGACGTGGTGTTCATTCCAGCCCGTACCGCCATGCGCATGTTCAACCGCACCTCGCTGTTCCGGGTTCTCGTCGAGGCGAGGTCGAACCCCGAGATAGAGCACGTCAGGCACGACGTGCTGGCGCTGCTCGCCGCCCGCCACCGAGCCGAGGACGTCACGGTCATCACCCAGGACGCGGTGCTTTCGGCGTTCGCCGCCATCATGCGGGCGCTCACCCTCGCTTTGGCAGGCATTGCCTCGGTCTCGCTGGCGGTCGCCGGGGTGGGGATCATGAACGTCATGCTCGTGACCGTCACCGAGCGCCGGGCCGAGGTGGGGCTCTTGAAGGCGCTGGGAGCTGGCGACGGGCAGGTCCGCGCCGCGTTCCTCTGCGAGGCCGCCCTGCTCTCCTCGCTGGGCGGGGTGGCCGGGCTCGCCCTGGGGGAGGCCGCCGTGTGGGTCCTGGTCGGGGTCTTCCCGACGTTCCCCGCCGCGGCTCCGGGGTGGGCGATTGGCGCCAGCCTGGCGCTGGCGGTGGCGGTGGGGATCGTGTTCGGGGTGTGGCCGGCACACCGCGCGACCCGGCTCGACCCGGTGGCGGCGCTGGCGAGGCGGTGAGATGCACCTCGGCGAGCTGCTCCGTTTCGCTCTCGGCGCGCTGGCCGGTCACCGGCTGCGCTCGGCGCTCTCGGCGCTCGGGGTGGCGATCGGGGTACTGGCCGTGATGCTGCTGACCTCCCTCGGGGAAGGCACGCGGCAGTACATCGTCGGCCAGTTCACCCAGTTCGGCACCAGCCTCGTGAGCGTCCAGCAGGGGAGCACCAAGACGTTCGGCTTCCCGGGGGTGTTCGGCGGCACCACCGAGCCCCTCACGATTGCCGACGCCGAGTCGCTCGAGCGGCTTCCCGGCGTCGAGCGCGTCGTCCCGGTGGTGCTCGGCCAGGCCCTCGTGGAGCACGGCGGGCGGGGCCGCAGCGTCGTCATTTACGGCGTGAACCACGAGGCCGCGGCGGCTTTCCGCATCGGCGTCGCCCAGGGGTCGTTCCTGCCGGTGATGGAGGCCCGGCGGCGCGCCAGCGTGGCGGTGCTGGGCCCGCGCCTCGAGCGCGAGCTGTTCGGCTCGGCCTCGGCGCTCGGCGAGCGGGTCCGCATCGGCGGACAGAGCTTCCTCGTCGTGGGGGTCATGGAGCCGAAGGGGCAGGTCCTCGGCTACGATCTCGACGACCTGGCGTGGATCCCTGTGGCCAACGCGCAGGATCTGTTCAACCAGGCGAACCTGCTGGAGATCGACGTGGTGGCGAGGGAGGCGGCAGGAGTGCCCGGGGTCGTGGAGGCGATCCGCCGGACGCTCGCCGCCCGCCACCGTGGCGAGGAGGACTTCACCATCGTCACCCAGACAGAAATGCTCGCGACGTTCGGGCGGGTCATCTCGATCATCACTGCCACGGTCTCGGTGATCGCCGGCATCTCGCTGCTCGTCGGGGCGATGGGGATCCTTACCGTGATGTGGATCGCGGTGCGCGAGCGCACGGCCGAGATCGGGCTGCTGCGGGCCCTCGGCGTGCCCGCCGCGACCGTGGGCTGGCTGTTCCTGCTGGAGGCCATGTGCCTGGCGGCGGCGGGGGCGCTGGCCGGGGTGGCGGCCGGAGCGGGGCTGGAGGCGCTGGCGCGCTGGCTGGTGCCGGGGCTGCCGCTCGCCACCCCGCCGGAGGCGGTGGCGGCTGCGCTCGTCATGAGCCTGCTCGTCGGCGCGGTGTCGGGAGTGTTGCCGGCTCGCCAGGCGGCGCGCCTGGACCCCGTCGAGGCGCTGCGCGCCGAGTAGCGGAGCGAGTCGGCGGTCCCGGTAGAAGCGGGGCAGCCGTGGGATCGGATCGCCGCAGACTATACTGGCCGCGGAGGACGACACGGACGGGCATTCCCCCCCGGCGGTCGGCGATGGCGTTGCCGGCCACGAGCGCAGGTGGCGCCGCCTGCTGCTTGCGACCCTCGCCCTCTCGGTGCTGGCCCTGCTGCTGGTGCAGCTCCGCGAAGGCCGCCTGAGCGCGGGGCGGTCGATCGGGATCTCGCTGCAGCGCACCGGGGTGGGAATGGAGGTCACCAACGTCGGCCCCGGCTCTCCGGCCGAACGGGGCGGCCTTGTGGCCGGCGACCTCATCGTCTCGATCAACCACCGGCAAATCTCCGACCTCAACGGGTACGACCGGGAGGCGGCAACGCTCGTGCCCGGCCAGGAAGCGGTGTTCGGCGTGCTTCGAGCCGGCCGGGCGCTCGAGCTGCGGATCGCGCCCGGGGTGCCGTACCGGTGGGGCCGCTGGCTGCTCAACGCGCTCACGGCTCTGTGCTACCTCGCCCTGGGGTGGCTGGCGGTGGCGCAGCCGACTTCCGACGTGCGGGCGCGCCTGCTGTTCTTCTTCACGTGGGCGGTGGCGGTGGAGCTGGCGCTGCCCCAGTACCTGGTCGGCAACGTCGCCCTGCAGCGGCTTTCCCAGGTGCTGTTCTTCCTGGTCTCGGGGCTGCAGTTCGGGCTCGAGTTACACCTCGTGTCGCTGTTGCCGGCCCCTCGCACGTGGGTGCACCGCCGGCGCTGGCTCATCCCGGTGTTCTACGTCTTCGGCGGCGGCCTGGGGATCCTCTCGACGCTCGGCTACGCGGCGCAGGAAGCCGGTGTCGAGCTGGCCCCGCCGTGGAGCTGGCTCACCTCCAACCTGCTGCTCAACGACGTGTTGTTGCCGGTATGGGCCGTGGCGGTGGCGGGGCTACTCGCCTACCCGGCCGTCACCTACCCCGAGGCGCAGGGCCGCCACCAGGCGGGGCTGGTGCTGCTCGGAACCCTGCCGTGGGTGATCCTGGTGCTGGCGCTCACTGCGACGAGCCGGCTCGACATCCGCCCGCCGGACTGGGTCGACGCCCTGTGGTCGCCGGTGCTGCTTCTGTTTCCCCTCGCGGTGTTCATCGCCATCTTCCGGTACCACCTCTTCGACCTCGCGTTCGTCGTCCGCCGGGGCCTCATCTACACGACGCTTACCACGACGCTGCTGCTCGTCTTCTACGCCGCGCTGGGCGCCGGCGGGGTGCTGCTGTCGGGGGTGTTCGGCAGCTCGAGCTCGGTGTGGGTGGTGGCCTCGGCGACGCTGGTGCTCGGGCTGCTGTTCGCTCCCCTGCGCCGCTTCGTGCAGGAGCACATCGACCGCCGCTTCTTTCCCGAGCGCCAGGCGCTGCGGCAGCAGCTCACCGCCCTCGCCTCCGAACTCGCGGCCCAGGGCAAGCTGCCAGCCATGGTCGCGTATCTCATCCGGCGCCTGCGCGAGATCTTCGAGACCGAGTCGGTGACGATTCTGGTCGCCGATCCCACGACGAGGGTGCTCGTCGCGGTGGCCTCCTCGGCCCAGGCGTTCCAGGACGAACTGGACCGCTCGCTGCTGCTGTCGCCGGAAGACCCCGGGCTCGAGTTGCTGCGGCGCAGCCGCCGGCCGCTGCCGGCCGACCAGCTCGCGGAACGCTCCGGGGTGCTGGGGTACCGGCTGCGATCGCTCGGGGTGGCGCTGGGGGTTCCGTTGCTGTATCACCAGGAGCTGATCGGCGCGCTCCTGGTCGGAAGCAAGCGCGGCGGCGCGCCGTTTTCCGCCGAGGAAATCGAGCTGCTGGAGCTGTTTTCCCACCACGTGGCAGTGGTGATCGAAAACGCCCGGCTGTTCACCTCCGCAACCTACGAGGCGCTCACCGGGCTCTTCCGCCGCGAGGCGATCCTCGAGCAGCTGCAGCGGGAGGTGGAGCGCGCCCGCCGCTACGGCCGACCGTTCTCGGTCGCCATGGCCGACCTCGACCATTTCAAGAGCATCAACGACCGCTACGGCCACCTCGCCGGCGACACCGTGCTGGCGCGCGTGGCCCAGACGCTGTCGGGGGCCATTCGCTTTTCCGACGCCATCGGGCGCTACGGCGGCGAGGAGTTCCTGCTCCTGTTCCCCGAGACCGATCTCGCGGGGGCGATCACGGTGGCGGAGAAGATCCGCCGCCAGGTGGAGGGGCTGAGTGTGGTCGTGCCGTCGGGCTCCCCGCTCGGCCTCACGGTGTCGCTCGGCGTGGCCACCCTCGACGCCGACGCGGCCAACCGCGACGATGCGGCCACAACGCTCATCGCGGAAGCCGACGCCAACCTCATGAAAGCCAAGAAGGCGGGACGCAACCGGGTCGAGCCGCCGCCACTCCCTAGCGCGCTGCGCTGAGTTCCAGAAGCGCCGCCAGCTCCTCCCGCGAGAGCCTTCGCAGCACGTCCTCGCTCGGCGCCACCACCTCGCGGGCGAGTTCCAGCTTCTGCATCAGGATGGCATCGATTCGCTCCTCGATCGTGCCTTCGGTGACGAGCTTGAAGACCTGCACCAGCCGGTTCTGGCCGATGCGGTGGACGCGGTCGGTGGCCTGGTTCTCGCGCGCCGGGTTCCACCACCGGTCGTAGTGCACCACGACCGAGGCGGCGGTCAGATCGATCCCGACCCCGCTGGCGAGCAGGCTTGCCAGCAGGACCGGCTCGTGGCGGGCAGCGTTGAAGCGCTGCACGACGGCGGCGCGGTCGCGCGTCTGGCCGGTCATCACGAGGTGAGGCACCCCCCGCTGCCGGAGGTAGGTGGACAGCAGCTCCACCATTTGCACGTACTGCGAGAAGACGACGACGCGGTTGTCGGCGGCCAGCGCCTCGTCGAGGATCTCGTCCAGCAGCTCGAGCTTGCCGGGGACGAGATGCCGCAGGCGGGGCTCCACCAGCCCCGGGTGGTCGCACACCTGCTTGAGGCGGGTGATGAGCGCGAAGATGTGCATGTACGGGATGTCGGCCGTCTCGTCGCGGAGCTGGTGGACGAGCGCGGGCGCCCGGCCGCCGTGGATCCGGGCATACAGCTCGGCCTGCCGGGGTGTGAGCCGGCAGAAGGCGAGCTCCTCGTGCTTGGGCGGGAGGTCGTCTACGACCGCCTCCTTGACGCGCCTGAGGGTGAACGGCGCCAGCAGCTTGCGAAGGCGCAGGAGGTCGGCCGAGGAGGGCGACCTGAAGGCCTGGCGGAACGCCCGCTCGCTGCCCAGGTAACCGGGCACCACGAGGTCCATGATCGACCACAGCTCGGCGAGGCGGTTTTCGATCGGCGTCCCGGTGAGCGCGACGCGGAACCGGGCGGGGATCGTGCGCACCGCGCGGGAGCCCTTGGTGTGGGGGTTCTTGGCGCGCTGCGCCTCGTCGAAGACGACGATGTCCCAGGCCACTTCTTGCAGAGCGGCCAGCGAGCGTAGGGCGATCTCGTACGTTGTGAGCACCACGGCGCCCGGCGGCAGGTCCTCGAGGCTGCGGGCCGCGCCGTGGAAGACGACCACCGGCAGCACCGGGGCGAACGTCGCCAGCAGGTGTCGCCAGTGATCGAGGACGCCGCGGGGGCACACCACGAGGTGGCGGGCCTCGGGGGAATGGGTCCGGGCCAGGCACAGCAACGCCATGGCCTGGTGCGTCTTGCCGAGCCCCATGTCATCGGCGAGGAGCGCCCCGAGGCCGGTGTGGTAGAGGCGCCAGAGCCACGCCGCCCCGTGCCTTTGGTACGGGCGCAGACGCGAGCGCAGCCCCTCCGGCTCGGGCAGTGCCGGTACCGGGTCGAGCAGGGCCTCGACCACCGCCTGCAGCCGGGCCCGGCGTACCGTGGCGGGGACCCGGACCTCGGCGAGCGCCCGGACCAGGCCGAGGCGGTCGCCGACCAGACCGCGGGTCTTGAGCTTGAGGCCGGCGGCGAGCAGCGCGCCAGCGTCGGGGGCGCGCACGAGCGCCCGGCCGTGGCGCACGAAGCGGTGCCGCAGCAGCTCCCGCACCTCGGACCACTTGAGCTCCCCGTCGCTGACCCGGTACTGCGGCCGCAGCACGACCTGGCCCTTCTCGTCCTCATCGACCTCGAAACCGGTGAGGGCCGGCTGCAGCGGCCGGGGGGTCGTGGCGAGCTCGCCCTGGGGCTCGTACCAGCGCTCGCTCTTGAGCAGGAAATGGTCGTGCATGACGAAGTTGAAGGCGGCGTGGCCGCGCAGCACGAGGCGCCCGCGCTGGAAGTACGGCAGCAAAGTCGGCGACACGTCGGGCGCCGGCATCAGGATGTCCCCGTGCCGGATGAAGCGGCCGAACGAGCGCGCCGGCAGCTCGGCCAGCGGGATGAACTCGCCGCCCGGCGTGACGAGCCCGGGGTCGAGCACCACCTCCTCGTCGCCCTGCAAGCTGGCCCGGAGCACCGCCGCCGCCCGCACCGAGCCGACCCGCAGCCTGGCGAGGTCCCCCTCGAGCTCGAAGGCGCCGAGCTTGGGCAGCTCGCCCAGCAAGTACGGCAAGGCGGCCTTGCCGACCAGCACGACGCGGGCCTGGCCCGACTTGAGTTGCAGGTGAAAGCGGAGCCGGTCCTCGTCCAGCTCCACCCGCACCGGGCCGCCGCGATGATGGGAAAGCTGGAACCGCAGCGCGATCTCGAGCTCGTCCAGGTACTGCACGTGGCCGAGGTCGACCTCCTGCGCCCCTTCCCGGGGAGCCACCAGGAACGGTTGCAGCGCGCGCTCCCGCCAGGTCGTGCCCGGGCCCTTGGCCACCAGGCTCGGGCGCAGCTTGATCCACGTGAACAGGACGGCGGCCGCGTGAACGCACGGCTCGGGGCCCAGGGTCTCGCAGCGCGAGCACGATAGCCGCAGCGCGCGCGGCCCCGGCGACTCGACGAGCACCCTGGCCAGCGGGTGGAGCGTCGTGCCCTCCACCGCCGTGCCGCTCCAGGTGACCTCGGCCACCTCGCGCCCGCTCACGAGGCCGAACGCCAGCTCGGCGTCACGGCGACCGAGCCGCCCGAGCACGTCACCGCTCGTCATGGACAGCAGGAAGCTCGCTGAGCTCGACCGCTCGGCGCCCATATCCGCCAAGCGTAGCATTCCCGCTGCGCCACCCGGAACAGGGGCGGGAACCGACTCTACCGGCGGGCGGGAAGCCGCCGGCGCGGCACGCGAGCCGGCTCGCCGTCGAGCTGGATCCGCACCAGGTGGACGCCGGGAGCGGCCAACGGCACGTCCAGCACGCCGTCCGGCGCCTGCGCCTCGGTGCCGGAGGCCACGGTGCGGAGGGTGCAGTCGCCCACCGCACACGGATGGCGGTCGGAAACCTCCGCGACCTCCCACCGAAAACGCGCGGGTGCGCCAGCCAGCCGCAGCCGGTACCCGGCCTCGGGACTCCCCTGGTTGGCGACGAGCACGCGCACCGACGCGCCGTCTGCCGAGCGACCGGCGATCACGGCGAACCCTTCCGTGTCCCCGCCCATCGTGGCCAACCGAACCGGCGTGCCGAACAGTTCTGCCCAGAGCCGGAAGGCGAGCCCCGACCGCGACCACTCGGGTTCGGAAACACCGTCCCCGCACATGCCGAACAGACCCGTGCCGTCGGTGCGATAGCGGAATGCCATGCCGATGTCGGTGTCCTGGAGGTGCGCGAGGGCGCCGGCGGCGTGGGCGGCGTTGTACGCCGACTCGACGACGAGCCTGCACCCGGTCGCCTCGCACGGCCCGCCCGCAATGTTCCACTCCGTGTTGATGAGCTCGGTGGCTGCGAACCCCTCCTCGTCGAGCAGGCGGCGGAGCTGCCGCTGGGCGCGTGCGAGCGTGTGGGGGTTGCCCATGTGGTAGACGTGCCAGGAAAAGAAGTCGAGCGGCGCGCCGGTCGCCGCGATGTGGCGCAGCAAGCCGCGCACCCATCCCTCGTGGGTGTGCCCGGCCAGCCCTGGCCCGCCGACCCTCGCCGAGGGGTCGGCAGACCTCACAGCCGCCGCAGCGCGGGCGTAGAGGTCGTAGAACGCTTCCGGGGTGCCGCTCCAGAACAGGGGGCCGTTGGGCTCGTTCCAGATTTCCCAGTAGCGCACTCCGGCGCGGGTCCCGCCGGCCCACCCCTGGTTGACGTGCAGCACGATATGGTGCGCGACCTCGGCCCACTTCTCGGCGCTCATGCGGGGCGTCTTGGGGCCGCCGAAGCTCTCGCCGAGGCGGAAGAGCACCTCGAAGCCGCCAGCCGCGGCCTCGGCAATGGCCACGTCGGTGCTGCCGAAGCGGTAGGCGCCCGGGTCCGCCGGATCGGCTCCCGGGTCCGGGAAGACCACCGAGGTGTCGAACGCCGTGTGGACGTCGTGGCCGCGGATCATCGTCACGCCAGCCGCAGCCAGCCGCGCGGAGTAGTCGACGATCACGCCGCTGCGGCTCATCAGCCGGGGGCCCCGGTTGGTCTGCGCCAGCCTCCGCAGCGTGCCCACCGTGCGGTCGAGGTCCACGGACAGATCTCGCCAGCCGCCGCCCGGCAGTTCCTCCAGACGCGCCGTGTCGAAGTACGCGGTGCCCGAGACTCCGTGGCGCACGCCGAGCCACACGTCGAGCCGGGCGCTGCCCTCGGGGGCGCGCACTCGCCAGGCGAGCCCGTCCCACTCGAAGGTCCCGGCGAAGGACTCCGTGCCGGTTTTCCAGATCACCTTGCCGGCCGCGTCCCTGAACGTCAGCTCCACGTCCCCCTCGCCGGACAGCGCGGCCGCCGCGGCCCGCGCCTCGATTCTGTACCACGCGCCTCCCACCACGGGCGCGGACTGCTGCCAGCCGGCATCCGCCGCGGCCGCGCCGCAGTCGAACGCCACCTCGAGCACGCCCGCCTCGTCCCAGTGCAGGGTGGCGCAGGCGGCGTCGGATGGCTGCACCGGCACCCAGCCGCCGCCCCCGGGTGTCAGCTCGCCGTTGACGAGGAGGTTTCCCGCCCTGGTGGAAGCCGCCGCCAGCAGACACGCGACCGCGATGGCGAGAGTCCGCATGCTCACCCAGACGGCCGGGAGCGGCGGCGCGTTGACATCAGCCGGCGAGGATGAGCCGCTGCAGGGCGATGTTGTCGCGGTGGCCGGTGAAGGCGGCCGTGACGCGGCCGCGCACCGGGTAGCCCAGCAGGTACAGATCCCCGATGACGTCGAGGATCTTGTGGCGCACGAACTCGTCGGGGAAGCGCAGGGCGGTGTTGACCACGTTGTCCTCGCCCACCAGGATGAAGTTGTCGAGCCGGCCGCCGGAGCCCAGGCCGAGTTCCTTGATCATCGGCAGGTCGCGCAGAAACCCGAACGTCCGGGCCGGGGCGATTTGCGCCTGGAAGGCGTCGAAGCCGGTGAGCCGGAAGGTGCAGCGCTGCTCGCCGATGGGAAGCGGGTAGCGCAGGTGGTAGGCGACCTCGAGGGTGTCGGCGGGCTCGATGCGCATCCGCTTGTCGCCCTTGAGAGACAGTTCGTACGGCCGGTCGATGGCGATCTCGCGGCGGGGCACGCCTTGGTCCTCGATGCCGATTTCCTCGATGCGCTGGCAGAACTCGAGCGCCGAGCCGTCCAGCACCGGGATCTCGCCGTGCACCTTCACCAGCAAGTTGGTGATGCCGGCGGCGTGCAGGGTGGCGAGCAGGTGCTCGACGGTGCGGATCTCCTCGCCCCCGCCGCACAGGGTGGTGGCGTACTCGGTGTCGCCGACGGCCTGCAGGTGGGCCGGGATTTGGATCCCGCGGGGGAGGGTCACGAAGTGGATCCCCGAGTCGGGGGGGAGCGGCTGGAGCACGAGTCCGGTGCGGCCTCCGGAGTGCAGCCCCAGCCCGTAGATGACGCTGGCGGCCCGGATCGTGCGCTGGGGCAGCGTGCCGGTGCGCACGATCGGCAGCAGCGGCGGCGGCGAGAAAACCCGCGCCGGCTCGCCCGCCTGCGGCCCCTCGAGCAGCGGGTTCGTGCCGCCGCGGCGCGCCTCCAGCGCGCTCTGGAGCGTATCCACCACGCGCTGGTAGGAAAGCGGCTTCTCGAGGTAGTCGTGGGCGCCCAGCTTGATGGCGCGCACGGCCGTGGCGGCCTGGCCGTGCCCGGACATCATGATCACCGCCGCCGTGGGGTCCGCCGCGCGCAACGCCTGCAGCGTTTCCAGACCGTCGCGATCGGGCAGCCAGACGTCGAGAAACACCGCCACCGGCCGCAGCTCCTCGTACATCCGGAGCGCCTCCTCTCCGGACGGCGTGCTGGCCACCTCGTAGCCCTCGTCGGAGAGGATCTGGCCGAGCGTGGTCAGGATCCCGGGCTCGTCGTCGACGATGAGAACCAGCTCCTTCATGCGGGCAGTGTCCCGCCCCGTCTCCCGCTCGTCAACCGCCGGCCGTGCCCCCTTCGCGGCCTGCCGGCGCCGCCGGGGGCAGCACGTGCAAGAGCTCGCCGAGCACGCCGTGGCAGGTGAGCCACTCCTCGGCCGCGAGGTCGCCGCGGCTGGCCGCCTCGCGATGCGCCGCCACGACCGCGGCCGGCAGGTCGAAGAACGTGTTCTGGACCTTCCAGAAGTCGACCTCGAACGGCAGCGTGGCGGCCAGACCGACGGCCGCCGTGAGGTCCTGGAGCGGCCTAAAGCTGGCCGGATCGGCGGCCAAGCGGGCGGCCAGCCGGTGCAGCGTCTGGCGGAGCACGAAGGCGAGCCCCGGACCGTCGAGTGTCACGCCGAAGAGCCGTGCCTCCGCGAGGAGGTGCTGGATGTGCTCGAGAGGCAGGGGATCGCCGCGCAGAGCCTGGCGCAGCCCGGCGTTGAGCACGAACCCTGCGGTGGCCTGCAACTCCTGCGGCAGCGGCATCCCGAGGTCCGAGAGGAAGCGCATGAGCGGCGCCTGCTTTTCGTAGACCTGGCGGTAGGCCGTGGCCGCCTCGTCGAGCGTGGAGTCGAGTATCTGCGCCAGGATGCGCCGCTGGTCGTCGCGGAACAGCGACTTGAGCGAGTAGGTGTGGTCGAAGTGCCGGTCGATGGCGCGCAGGGTCGCCGGCAGGTCGGCGCGCGAGAAGGCGCCCATCGCCTCGCTCACCAGGGCGTGGTAGACCTCATCGGCCCGGGCCTCCCGCACCCCTCCGGTGAGGTTGTGGTCCCCCATGTGCAACACCCCGTACGTCAGGCACGCCGACTCCCGGGTGATCGCCGAGGTGATTTCGAGGTGACCCACGGCCAGCCGCGCCCGGCCGGCCTGGGCGCTGCGGTGGTCGCGGCGCTCGAGCCGGAACACGCGGGCGAGGTGGCCGTTGCCGGCCGGCTCGAAGAGCGAGCCGATGGCGGCGTGGGCGCCGACCTTGAGGAGGTCGGCCGCGGCCGGGCGGACGAGCTTGTCGAGCACTGCCCGCCCGTTGCCGTAGGCGGGCAGGTTCGAGGGCGCCCGCGCGAGCAGGTCGCCGAACGCCGATTCGAGCCGGCGGCCCGTCACGGTCTCGGCGAGCTGGAGCGCCCGCGCCGCGTACTGCAGCACCTGCACCGTCTCCAGCCCCGAGATCTCGTCGAAGAACCACCCGCAGCTCGTGTACATGAGCATGGCGTGGCGCTGCATCTCGAGCAGCCGCAGCGCGGTGACCTCGTCCCCCCGCGAGAGCGGCTGCCGGGCGTGACGGGCCAGGAAGGCGTCGACGTTCGCCGGCGAGCGGTCCAGGACCACGTCGATGTACTCGTCGCGCGCCGCCCACACGTCGCGGAGCAGCCGTTCGCCGTGCTGCTCGAAGATCGCCCCGGCCTCGTCCCGCAGCCAGTCCAGAGCATGCCGGAGCGGTCCGCGCCACGCCTGGGACCAGCCAGGGTGGCTGCCGGAACTGCAGCCGCAGTCGGACCGCCAGCGCTCGATCCCGTGGGCACAGCTCCACGAGGTGTTCTCGATGATCTCGGCCTCGAACGCCGGGGGGTGGATGGCCAGGAACTCGCCGTAGTTGGTGAGTCTGGCGTCGCGCCCGGACTCGATGCGGTGGAGCGCCCAGGCGAGCGCCATGTCCCCGAAGCGGTGGTGGTGACCGTAGGTCTCGCCGTCGGTCGCGATGTGCACGAGCTGGTCCCACCCCGGCTGGGCCGCGAAAGCGCCGAGCAGCCGGTCGACGAATCGCCCCCCGTCGGACAGCAGCCGCTCGAACGCCACCGCGCGCGAGAGCGGGCCGTCGTAGAAGAACGCCGCGATGTGCCGCCCGCCCGGGAGCCTGACCAGGTACGGCCGGGTGGGGTCGATGCGACCCCCGCTCACGTCGTGCCAGTGCGTGTCGCCCAGGCGCCGCACCCGGGCTGCCTGGTGGGGGGCCAAGATCGTGAAGCGGATTCCGGCCTCGGCCAGCACCTCGAGTGCTTCGAGGTTGACGGCGGTCTCCGGCAGCCACATCCCTTCTGGCTCGCGCCCGAAGCGGTGCCGGAAGTCGGCGAGACCCCAGCGCACCTGGGTCACCATGTCGCGCCGCCGGGCGAGCGGCATGATGAGGTGGTTGTAGACCTGGGCGAGCGCCGAGCCATGTCCGGAAAACCGGGCGCGGCTCTCGCGGTCGGCGGCCAGCACGGCGGCGTACGTCTCGGCGTCGTGGTGCTCCAGCCACGCCAGCAAGGTCGGCCCGAAGTTGAAGGAAATCCGGCTGTAGTTGTTGAGAATGTTGATGATGCGCCCGTTCCCGTCGAGAATGCGGGCGGCTGCGTTGGGAGCGTAGCACTCGGCCGTCACCCGCTCGTTCCAGTCGTGGTAGGGGTAGGCGGAGTCCTGGACCTCGATCGCCTCGAACGTCGGGTTTTCCCGCGGCGGCTGGTAGAAGTGACCGTGAATGCAGACGTAGCGCGCCATGGCAGAACGTTCAGCCCCGGTCCGGGCGGAAGACCACGGCCGCGAGCGGCGGCAGCGTCACCGTGAGAGCGAACGGGCGGCCGTGGGCCGGCCCCTCCGTCGCCATCACGCCGCCGCTGTTCCCCATGCCGCTGCCGCCGTACTCGTGCGCGTCGGTGTTGAGCACCTCGCGCCAGAACCCCCCCGTCGGCACCCCGAGCTGGTAGCCGATGCGCGGCACGGGCGTGAAGTTGCAGGCCACCAGCGCCAGCTCCTCCTCGTCGCGGCCGCGGCGCAGGAACGACAGCACCGAGGCGTACGCGTCGTTGCAGTCCACCCACTCGAAGCCACTGGAGTGGCAGTCCAGCTCGTGTAACGCCGGTGTGTTGCGGTACAGCCGGTTGAGGTCGGCTAGCAGCAGGCGCACGCCCTCGTGCGGGGCGAACTGCAGCAGGTGCCAGTCGAGTGACTCGTCGTGCCGCCACTCCCGCCACTGGGCGAGCTCGGCCCCCATGAAAAGCAGCTTCTTCCCCGGCTGGCCGTACATGTAGGCGTACAGCAGCCGCAAGTTGGCGAAGCGCTGCCAGTCGTCGCCGGGCATCTTGCCGAGCAACGAGCCCTTGCCGTGCACCACCTCGTCGTGCGAGAGAGGGAGCACGAAGTTCTCGTGGAAGGCGTAAAGCTGGCGGAACGTGAGCTGGTTGTGGTGGTAGGTGCGAAAGATCGGGTCGCGCGAGAAGTACGAGAGCGTGTCGTGCATCCACCCCATGTCCCACTTGAGGCCGAACCCCAGGCCCCCGACGTAGGTCGGACGGGAGACCATCGGCCACGCGGTGGACTCCTCGGCGATCACCTGCACGTCCGGATGCGCCTTGTAGATCTCGCTGTTGCAGCGGCGCAGGAAGTCGATCGCCTCGATGTTCTCCCGCCCGCCGTACTGGTTGGGGATCCACTCGCCGTCCTTGCGCGAGTAGTCGAGGTAGAGCATCGACGCCACGGCGTCCACCCGCAGCCCGTCCATGTGGTAGACGTCGAGCCAGAACATGGCGTTGGAGATGAGGAACGAGCGCACCTCGTGGCGGCCGTAGTTGAAGATGTACGACCCCCAGTCGGGGTGGAACCCCTTGCGAGGATCGGCGTGCTCGTACAGCGCCGTTCCGTCGAAGCGACCGAGCCCGTGCCCGTCGGTGGGAAAGTGCGACGGCACCCAGTCCAGGATGACGCCGATCCCGGCCTGGTGGAGCGTGTCGATGAGGTACATGAAGTCCTGCGGCGTGCCGTAGCGCGAGGTGGGAGCGAAGTAGCCGGTGATCTGGTACCCCCACGAGCCGAAGAACGGGTGCTCCGCCACCGGCATCAGCTCGACGTGCGTGAACCCCATGCGCTGCACGTGCTCGACCAGGCGCGGCGCCAGTTCCCGGTACGACAGCGAACGGTGGCCCTCCTCCGGCACCCGCATCCACGACCCCAGGTGCAGCTCGTACAAAGCCATCGGCGAGTCGAGGGCGTTGCGGGCGTGGCGGGTCGCCATCCACGCCTGGTCGTGCCACTCGTACGCGAGATCCCACAGGACCGAGGCGCTCTTCGGCGGGACCTCGGCCGCCACGGCGAACGGGTCGGCCTTCTCGGCCCTGATCCCGTTGTGCCGGGAGGTGATGTGGAACTTGTAGGTGAGCCCTTGCCGCGCTCCCGGCACGAACCCTTCCCAGATCCCCGAGCTGCCGGTGGGGCGCAGCGGGTGCGCCTCGTGGTCGTAGCCGTTGAAGTCCCCCACCACCGCGACCCGCTCGGCGTTGGGAGCCCACACCGAAAACAGCGCCCCTTCGACGCCGTCCACCGTGTGGAGGTGGGCGCCCAGCTTCTCCCAGAGCTTGAAGTGGCTTCCCTCGTTGAAGAGGAAGAGATCATCGGCGGTCAGCAGCGACACCTCGTGGCGCACCGTACCGTACCCGGAGGCACCGTTTCCCATGTTCCACCCCCGGCTGGAAAGCGTACCACCCCCAGCCCCCCGCCCGATCGCGAGTCGAGAGTCTCCCCTGCGCCCCCCAGGCAGGGAGGCCGTCCCCGCCCGCCCGGTCGGGGCCTGTTCGAGAAGGAAGATCAGGTGCGCACCGCGATCTTCAGCTCGCGGAGCTGAGCCTCGTCCACGGTGTTCGGGGCGTCGGTGAGGAGGCAGTTGCCGGCGGTCGTCTTGGGGAAGGCGATGACGTCGCGGATCGACTCCCGACCCGCCATGAGCATGACGAGGCGGTCGAGGCCGAGCGCGATGCCGCCGTGGGGCGGGGCGCCGTAGCGGAACGCATCGAGCAGGAAACCGAACTTGCGCCGCGCCTCCTCCTCGCCGATCCCCAGCACCGAGAAGACCTTGCGTTGCAGGTCCGCGGCGTGGATGCGGATCGATCCGCCGCCCAGCTCCACCCCGTCCATGATCACGTCGTAGGCGCGCGCCCGCACCCGACCGGGGTCGGTGTCGAGCAGCGGCACATCCTCGGGCTTGGGGGACGTGAACGGGTGGTGGCACGCGTAGTAGCGCTGGGTCTCGTCGTCCCACTCGAGGAGCGGAAAGTCAGTAACCCACAGGAAGGCGTGCGTGTTCGGGTCGATGAGCCCCAGCCGCCGGGCCAGCTCCGAGCGCAGCGCCCCGAGTGCGGCAAAGACCGTCTTCGGCGCACCGCCCAGAACCACGAGCAGGTTGCCCTCACTGCAACCCGCGGCCGCGAGAAACGCTGCCATCCCCTCGTCGCCGAGCACCTTCTTCAGCGGCGAGGCCAGCCCTTCGGCGGTGCGCCGCATCCACACCACCCCCGGGGCGCCGTAGGGCTTGACCAGCTCCGACAGCTCGTCGAGCTGCTTGCGCGAGAACGCGGCACCCCCGGGCACCACCAGGCCCTTGACCTTGCCGGTGGCCGCCGCCCGCGCGAACGGCTCGAACGGGCACCCCTTCGCGACCCCGGCCAGGTCCACGAGTTCCATGCCGAAGCGCAGGTCCGGCCGGTCCGAGCCGAAGCGCTCCATGGCCTCGTCGTAGGTCAACCTCGGGAAAGCCGCCGGCGGCTGGATGCCCACCAGCGGGAAGAGGCGTGCGAACAGCCCCTCGATGAGGGCGTAAACATCCTCTTCCTCGATGAACGAAGCCTCCACGTCCACCTGCGTGAACTCGGGCTGGCGGTCGGCGCGCAGGTCCTCGTCCCGGAAGCAGCGGGCGATCTGCATGTAGCGGCCGACCCCCGCGACCTGCAGCAACTGCTTGAACAGTTGCGGCGACTGCGGGAGTGCGTAGAACCTCCCCGGCGACAGCCGCGAGGGCACCAGGAAGTCACGGGCCCCCTCCGGCGTCGAGCGGGTGAGGATCGGAGTCTCGACCTCCAGGAAGCCGTGCTCGTCGAAGTGGCGCCGGATCTCGAAGATGACGCGGTGGCGGAGCGCGAGGGCTCGCATCATTTCCGGGCGCCGCAAGTCGAGCACGCGATGCCGGAGCCGAAGTTCCTCGGAGGCGTTGACCCGGTCCTCGACCTGGAACGGCGGCACCTCGGAAGACGAGAGCAACTCGAGCTCCTCGGCGACGACCTCGACCTCGCCGGTGGGCATCTCCGGGTTGACGTTGCCGGCCGCCCGCGCCGCCACCGTGCCGACGACCCGGATCACGTCCTCGGCCCCGAGCCGCTCCGCGGCGGCGCGCAGCGCCTCGGCGCACAGCACCTGCACCCACCCCTCGCGGTCGCGCAGGTCCACGAAGACGATCCCGCCGAGGTCGCGGCGGCGGCGCACCCATCCCACCAGCTCCACCCGCCGGCCGATGTCGGCGGCCCGCAAGCTGCCACAGAAAGGACGCTCGAACGCGCGCATGCTAGAGACCTCCACGGCCTCGGGCCGTCCGCGGATTGTACCCTTCCCGTCCGCCCGGCCGGTCGCGGGTCAAAAGTCGAACGTGGCCCGTCCACCCTCGAGGGGGAGCGACGGACGTGGGACGGAGGTCAGGAGCTCGGTGCTACCGGCAACGAAAACGAGAACCGCGAGCCCTTGCCGCGCTCGCTGGCGACCCAGATGCGGCCGCCGTGGAGTTCCACGATCTTCTTGACGATGGCGAGCCCCAGCCCGGTGGACGGCTCGCCGCCGGTGGGGCGGGCCGAGAGCTTGCCGAAACGCTTGAACATGACGGCGAGGTCGTCGGGAGTGAGCCCCTGCCCGGTGTCCTCGACGTGGGTCACGGCCTCGCCGTTGCGCTGCTCGCACCCGATCCGCACCCTCCCCCCGGGGTGGGTGTACTTGATGGCGTTGGAGAGCAGGTTGGCCATCACCTCGATGACGCGGTTGCGGTCCGCCTGCACCGTGAGGTGCGGGAGGTCGGGCAGGAGCGAGAGGTCGATCCCCTTCTCGGCGGCGAGGTGGCCGTAGAGCTGCTCGCACTCCTCGAGGATCGAGCACAGGTTTTCCGGGCGCGGCTCGAGCCGCAGCTTGCCCGACTCGATGGCCGAGATGTCGAGCAGCTCGGCGACGATCTGGTTCATTTGCTCGGCCACCTTGAGCACCCGCTCGAGGTCGGCGATGACGCGCGCCACCGGCTGCTTGCCGGTCTCGAGGTTGCGCACGGCGAGGCCGGTCCACCCGGAAATGAGGCCGAGGGGGTTGCGGAGGTCGTGAGCGGCCAGCCCCAGGAACTCGTTCTTCTTTTCGTTGAGGGCCTGCAGCTCGGCCAGCATCCTGGTCTTGGCGAACGCGGTCTGGATGTGCTCCTTGAGGCTCGACAGGAGCTGGATGTCGTGCTCCCGGAACGCCTCCGGGTCGGTCATCGAGGCGCACAGCAAGTACCCCTCGACTCGCCCACCGATGCGCAGGCGCATCACCAGCATCGCTGCCGGCAGCTCCACGCCGGCGAACTTTTCCTCGGCGCGGCGTCCCCTGACCTGGCGAGCGACGAAGAGGTCCTCGTCGATCCGCTCGCTGCCGGCGACGTAGCGCGCCTCCGCCTCCTCGGGCGTGAGTTCGATCCCGGCCAGCTCCGACAGCGGTGGCGCCGTGGCGCCCACGAAGCGCAGCAGTGGCCGGTCGCGCTCACCGAGCAGCACGGCAATCCGCTCCGCGCCCTGAATGACCAGCATTTGTTCGAGCAGCGCCCGGACAAGGTCGTCGAACCCCATCTCGGAGTTGATGGCCTTGACGATCGAATTGATGCGCTCGAGCTGCTCGTGCTTGAGCAGCAGCTCGGCGGTGCGCGCCGCCACCAGCCGTTCGAGCCGCCGACGGTCGGCCTGCAGCCACCGCACCCTCCAGGCATAGGCGCCGGCCAGCATCGCGAAGAGCGCGCCGGCGGCCAGGCCGCGGAACCACCAAGTGGCCCAGAACGGCGGGAACACCACGATGCGCAACGCCGCCCCGCGCTCGTTCCACACCCCGTCGTTGTTGGCGCCCTGCACGCGGAACACGTAGCTTCCGGGCGAGACGTGCGTGTAGGTGGCGAAGGGCCGGGTGCCGGCCTCGGTCCAGGCGCGGTCGAACCCCTCGAGCAGGTAGCGGAACCGGTTGCGCTCCGGGTCGGTGAAGTCGAGGGCGGCGAACTCGATCGCAAAGCTCGATTCGTCGTGCCGCAGCTCGATGCGCTCGAGCAGGTCGAGCGGCGTCCCGAACGAGACCGGGCGTCCCTGCCGGGAAAAGGCGCGGAGCACCACCGGGGGCACGTGGGAGTTGGAGTGCAGGGCGGCGGGATCGAAGACGTTGAAACCGTTGGAACCGCCGATATAGATCCAGCCTGCGGCGTCGCGCGACGCCGAGCCGCCGATCAGGACGTTGCTCTGCAGGCCGTCGCTCTGGGTGAAGATGCGCACCTCGCCGCTGCCGGGGTCGAGGCGGCACAGGCCCCGGTTCGTGGACAGCCACAGCCGCCCCCCGAGGTCGGCGACGATGTCGACGACCGCGGCGTCGGGGATGCCTTCCGCCTCTCCCAGGTGGCGGAAGCCGTGCCGCCCGGGGTCGAGCGTCGCGAGGCCGCTGGTGGTGCCGATCCACAGCGTGCCGTCCGGCGTGCAGTGCAGCGCTCGCACGCGGTTGGACGGCAACCCTCGCGGCGCCGGGCCGGCGCGAAACGCCTCCCACCGGCCGGTGACCGGGTCCCGGCGGTTGAGGCCGCCGGCGTCGGTGCCCACCCAGATCGTGCCGCTGGTGTCCTCGGTCATGACCCAGGCGAACGAGTCGGACAGCGAGCCGGATTGGGCGGGCTGGTGGCGGTGGTGCGTGAACGCGCGCCGGGCCTCGTCGAGCACCGACACGCCTCCCTGGGTGCCGATCCACAGCCGCCCTGCCGAGTCCTCGAACAGCGTGTTGACGCGGTCGTCGACGAGCGGGCCGAGCGTCTCGAAGCGCTGCCGGTGCGGGTCGAAACGGCTGAGCCCGCCGCGCCAGGTGCCCACCCAGAGCTTCCCGGAACGGTCTTCCAGCAGCGCCCGCACAGCACTCGAGGGCAGTGCACCCGGGTCACCCGGCCTGCCGCGGAAGTGCTCGAACGCGCGGCGTCCGGCGTCGAAGCGGTCGAGCCCCTCGAGGGTTCCCACCCAGAGCGTGCCGGAGCGGTCGCGCAGGACCGACACGACCCGGCGGTCGGACAGCGAGCCGGGGTCGAGGGGGTCGTACGGCACGTGCAGGAACTTGGCCGGTTTGAGATCGTACAGACTGGCTCCGCCGCCCCGGGTGGCGATCCACAGCACGCCGGAGGCGTCCTCCCACAACGCCCGCACGTCGTCGTTGGAGAGGCTCCAGGGGCGCACCGGGTCGTTGAGGAAGTGCGTGACCTCGCCGCTGGCGGCCGAGATGCGCAGCAACCCCCGCCGGTTCGTGCCCACCCAGACGTCACCGGAGGCGACCTGGCGGATGACGTTGACCGGCGCCGAAGCGAGGACCTCGAGCGGGCGCGAGGCAGCGGCGAGTGGGACCACCTCGCCGGTGGCCGGGTCGATGCGCACCAGCCCCGCTTCCCTCCCCACCCAGAGCAACCCGGCGCGGTCGACGAGCAACGCCCTCACCACCCCCTGTTCGGCAAACCCCGGAGGCGAAAAGCGCTCGCTGCTCGGGTCGAGGCGGCCGAGGCCGCGCTCGGTGCCGACCCAGATCGCGCCGTCGGGAGTCTGGGCGAGCGCCCAGACGTGATCGTCCGGCAGGCTCCGAGGGTTGCCGGGATCGTGTCGCCAGGTCGTGATCCGGCCGCTGCTCGGGTCCAGGCGCGACAGGCCGCCGGCGAACGTGCCGGCCCAGATGCGGCCGTCCCGGTCCTCGAGCAGAGTCTGGACCCGGTTGTCGTGCAAGGCGTCCGGGCGTGACGGGTCAGCCTTGTGGTGCGCGAACGTCTCGGTGGCCGGTTCGAAACGGTCGAGGCCGCCTCCCCAGGTCGCCACCCAGAGCTCTCCGCGGCGGTCCACGGCGAGGCAGCTCACGTCGTCCTCGGCCAGAGAGCCGGGCAGGTCCTCCTGGTGCATGAAGACCCGCGTCCCGTAGCCGTCGTACCGGTTGAGCCCTTGCTCGGTGCCGAGCCAGACGTAGCCCCGATGGTCCTGCACGACCGAGAAGACGGTGTCGTGCGAAAGCCCTTGCTCGGAGCCGACGCGCCGGAAGCGCGCCGAGACGGGCGGCAGCTCGGGCCCGGCCGCGGCCGCGAGGTCGACCACCCCTGCGGTCGCCAGTACGGCGGCCGCGAGCCATCGCAAATACCTCGTGTGTGTCACGGCGAGATTTTACGTCAACGAGGCGTCTGGGGACGGCCCTGGATGCGCGAGGAAAGCTGGCGGAGCTGGGCGCGCACCGCCTCGTCCCGCGCCGCGGCGGCGGCACTCCAGACCCCGGGTGGAAGCTCGAACGGGTCGGTGTGGGCGCGCGCCGCCCACAGGATGCGGAAGTTGTCGAGCCAGGTGCGCTCCCGGTTGTACAGCCGCCCCGAGCGGTACTCCACCTCCGGAAAGTCGTCGACGTGGGGCACGACCTCCTCAACCAGCGCCGCCACCTCGCGGGGTCCCAGCAGGAGCATGGCGGCGAGAGCGGTCGGGGAGCGAGCCCCTGCCTCGGCGAGCGTCGGCTGTAGCCGCGGGTCGTCGAGCCGCTCCCACCGCACCTGTAGCGGCCCCCCGTGTGTGGCGCCGGTCACCACGGTGAATTCGTTGAGCGTGATCGGGTCGTACCACACCGCGGTGCCGGGGAAGACCTCCCAGAACGCCCGCAGGATGCCGAGAAACGAGGCTTCCGAGAGCGAGTACATCGGCAGCCACATCGAGACCACGCCGTCGGGCGTCAGGTGGTCGCGGCACATCTGGAAGTACTCGCGCGTGTACAGCGTCGAGTTGCCGGCGAACACGGGGTGGATGGAGTCGGAGAGGATGGCGTCCCATTGCTGCGAGCTGGCCAGCAGCACGTTGCGGCCGTCGTTGAGCAGCACGCGCACACGCGGGTCGCGCAGCACGCCGAAGTTCACGTCGCCGAAGACGCGATCGGAGACCGCCAGGACCTCCGGGGAGATCTCGGCGATATCGATCCGCTCGACGGCGTGCCGGGACACCGCGTAGGCAGTGCCGCCGGAGCCGAAGCCGATGTGCAGGACGCGCCGCGGCGCGGGGTGGAGCAGCAGCGGCAGGTGGCCCTGCAAGCGCTGGATGGCGCGCAGCTCGACCGAGGTGCCGGCGACGTTGACGCCGTTGAGTTCGAGCGAGCGCCACTCGCCGCGGGCGTCGCGGTGCCTGCGCACCACCACGGTGGCGGAAGCGCTCTCGGAGAGCGTCTCGAGCTCCCCGCCGCTGACCGCGTCGGCGCCGCGCAGCACTAGGCCGTCGGGCAGTCCCGCCGCGGCCGCCGCGGCTGCCGCGGCCACCGCCGCGCCCGCCGCGCGGCCGCCGCGCCCGGCGGCCAGCGCCGCCGCGGCCACGGCGCAAGTCGCGGCCAGCCCGAGGAGGACACGCTGGCTGCCTGCCAGGGGTACGAGGACGAGTGGCGCCGCGACCGTCCCCATGATGGCCCCCGCCGTGTTGGCCGCCGCCACCAGGCCGGTCCTGGGACCCGCCTCGCCCTCTCCGGGCCAGGCGGCGACCGCCAGCGGGAAGCTGGCTCCGAACGCCATGGTGGGGGGAAGCAGCAGCAGCGCCACGCCGCATCCGAGGGTGAGCTGGGTGAGCGCGAACCCGCTCGTCCCGAGCCCGCGCGCCAGCGACTCGAGCAGGTCGGCAAAGCGAGCCAGGACGGGTATCTGCGCGAGCACCGCGACGCTTGCCGCGAGCTGCCACCGGGCCAGCGCCGCCCGCGGGCGGGTCGCACCGCGCGCCGCGGCAGCGCCGAGAGCGATGCCCAGCAGGTAAATGGCGAGGATCAGAGCGAAGGCGTACACGCGCGTGCCGAGGTGCAGCAACAGCACGCGTGTCCACACCAGTTCGAGCGCCAGCGCCACGAACCCGAACAGCGCCGGCCACAGCAGCCAGGCGCGCCTGGACACTGGCGGAGAGCTCGCTGCCGGTACCCTCTCGACCGGGGGCAGGTGGGCCTCCGACAGCCAGGCGAGCCCGGCGACCACAAGGCCGATCAGCGCCGCGGCCGAGAGCGTGGCCCGCTCCCCGAGCCACGGCAAGCCGGCGAACGCGGCGAGGAGCACGCCTGCCACCGCCCCGAACGTGTTCGCCGAGTAGAGCCGGCCGACGCGGCGCACGAGCGTCGCCGAACCTCCGACGCGAGCCACCAGCAACGGCAGCGTCGCGCCCATCGCCACCGTCGGCACGGCCAGGAAGAGCCAGGCCAGCCCGAATCGGCCCAGCAGCGGCAGGCCCCATCCCGCCAGCGGCTCCGCGCCGAGGTGGGCGGCCAGGTCGGCCAGGCCGGCCATTGCGGCCGGCGTGGCGAGGGCGAAGAGAGCGGCCAGCGCCTCGGCCACGGCGTACCAGCGCAGGTGGTGGCGCAGGCGCGGCAGCAGGCGCGCGACGAGGGCGCTGCCCGCGGCCATCCCGCCCATGTAGGCAGCCACCACCGCGACCGCCGCCCACAGCGAGTTCCCGACCACGAGCCCCAGGGCGCGCACCCACACCACCTCGTAGGCCAGCGCCACGAGCCCCGAGACGACGAAAAGGACGGTTACCAGCGCCGCCATGCCAGCGCCCCCCAGAGCAGCGAGCATACCAGCGACACCCCGAGACCGGGGTCGAAACCGCGCGGCCGGTAGACCGCCTCCACCACGTGCTCCCCCTCCGACACCGCCACTCCGTGCAGGATCCCGGGCCCCTGCGTGACCGGCACGCGCCGCCCGTCCACCGCGAAGCGCCAGCCCGGATCAGGGGTGCGCGCCAGCAGCAGCGTGGCGTGGGAGGCGTCCACCCGGCACCGCCAGCGCACCGCGTGGCCGCTGGCGGCTTCCGCCTCCACTGCGCCGCACACGACCGGCCGCTCCCCGGGCGAGGGCATCCCGGTCACCACCCAGGCCTCGGGCCAGGCGGCGGGGTTGCGGAGCAGGGTGCCGGCCGGGGTGCGGCAACGGCGGGGAAGACCGGGGAGGTCGCGCTGGCCGACCAGCCACGGGGCGGCCAGACCGTCGAGCCACCACCGTCCCTCTGCCCCCAGGTTGGCGCGGGCGAGGTGAGCGGCCAGGTGGCGCGACTGGATGGGCCCGAACGTGCGGGCCATGGGCCGCTCGTCCCACAGCCCCCAGTACCCCCATCCGAGCGCCCGCTGGCGTGGCAGCGGATCCTCTGCGACCCAGGCGAGCTGCTCGCGGGAAGGAGGAAGCGCCAGCCATCGCCGGCGGTCCCCAGCCGCGTCAGCGAGGCAGGGGTCGAGGGAAGGCAGCTCGAGCCGGGCGAACTCCAGGGCCAGCAGGTGTGCGGGGCCGAGGGTGGCGCTGCCCAGCGCCGCCGCCAGGCCCGCCACCGGCCCCCCCAGCGCCGCGGCGCCGCAGGCCGTCTGCACCGCCAGCTCGAGCCCCGAGCCCCCCGCGACAAGACCCCCCACGAGAACCAGCACCGCCGCGCCGACAGCCACACGTGCCCGGCGCCCCCCCATCCCCACGTGTCCGGCGGCCGCCGGGACGAGCGCCGCCACCGCGACGAAGAGCAGGCGGCCCGGGTACCACAGGAACCCTCGCGAGAGCCACGCCCACCCCTCCCGCACCGGCGGCAGCCCGGGCAGGACGGCTCCGGCCACGGCGATCCACCCCAGCGCAGCGAGGCGCCGGGACGGCCCGCGCTCGGCCAGCGCCAGGGCGCCGAGCAGCAGCGCCCAAAGCGGCATCGTGGGGTGGGCCACGAAGCGGTCGCCGCGCGCCGGCAACGGCAGGCCCGGCACCGCGAGGGCGGCCACCTCGCGCGGCGTGGCCGCCCCCCGCGCCGCGACCTCGGGGGCGATCCCGGAGCCGCGGTCCCCGCCTTGCACCCAGGCGGCAAACGGCAGCGCCTGCACGGCGACGAGGCCAGCCGCCAGCAGCAGCGCCCCGGCGGTGCGCCGCGTGGGCGCCAGCACCAGCGCTCCCCCGGCGGCAACGGCCGCCAGCCACGGCTCGGCGCCCAGCCATCCCAGGGCGGCGAACACCGCCACGGCCCAACCGCGCCCGCCCAGCGCCGCCCACCACAGCCACGGCGCCCAGGTCAGGGTATCGAGATTGTTGAGAACGCCTGCGGCGTCGATCACTGGACCCGCCAGCGCCACGCCCCACCCTGCCGCCACCTCGGCGCCGGCGCGGGCGCCCAGCCGCCGGGCGAGCAGCCCGCTGCCGAGCCCCAGCAGCGCCAGATGGAGCCCGATCTCGACCCCCACTGCTCGTTCCGGTGGCAGCACCGCCGCCACCCACGCCGGCGGATACAGCACGGCGAACTGAGGGTTGGCGAGGACCGGCTCGCCGCAGCCGGCGAGCGGGGTCCACAGGGCGCTGGCCTGACCGTGGAGGACGCGCCCGAGATGCGAGCGCAACGGCAGGAAGTAGGCAGGCACGTCGCGCGCCGTGGGCGTCGCCCCGGCCAGGAGAGCCACGGCCACCACCCCCAGTCCCGGCAGCGCGCAGGCGGCTGCCCGCCAGGTCGGTCTCATCTGGCCTCCCGCAGTACGGCGGCGAGCCGGGCCATGATGGCGGGGTCGAACGCCGCCAGCGAGCGCTCGTACGGCGAGGGCTGCTCGGGGCGAGCGGCGGCGGCTTGCATGGCCCGGGCCACTGCGTTGCGCGCCGCCTCCAGCCGCCCCTGCTCGAGGTCGAGCAGCGCCAGCTCGAGCCAGGCCCCCACCAGGTTCGGCTCCAGCCCTGCCGCGCCAACGAGCGCGGCGCGCGCCTGCCCGGTGTCGCCCAGCGCGCGCCAGACCCGTCCCTGCTCGAGAGCAGCGAAGGCGTCGAGCGGGTTGCAAGCCCTGGCCTGCCGGTACGCCTCGCCGGCAGCCGCCCACAGCATGCGGTCGCCGCGCAGCGAAGCGCGGGCGGCGCGCAGCGCTCCGAGCTCGCGCCACCCCCCAGCCCAGCGAGGGCGCAGCGCCACGGCCCGCGTCGCCAGCGCCTCGGCGTCAGCCAGGCGCGGGTCGCTGCGAGGGGCAGCGGTGGCCAGCGCTCGGGCCGCGGCAAGGTGTTCGGCGGGGCGCCCTCCCAGCCACCAGGCCGGCCGGACGAGCGCGGTCGCCAGCACGGCCGTGGCCAGCCCCGCGAACGCCGCCAGCACCGGCACCCCGGCCCGCGTGCGCTGGCGCCGGCCGGCCGGCAACGCTGCGGCCACCGCCAGCGTGGCGGTCCAGGCCACCACCGGCACGGCGAGCTGGGTGTGAAACGCCGAGGTCGCGCCCAGCGCCGCCAGACACCCCCAGGCGTGGGGTCCGCGCCGGCGCGCCTGTCGCAGCAGTCCGACGGCGAGCCACGCCGCCAGCCCGAGCCCTGGCAGTCCGGTGGTGGCGGCGAGCTGGAGCAGGTCGCTTTCCGCCAGGTCGGGGACCAGGCCGTAGCGGGCGGGCCGGTCAGGGTGGGGAAAGTTGCGGCCGGCGGCAGCGTCGGCAAAGCCACCGGCGCCGGTGCCCCACGGCAGGTGGTCGGAGGCGACGCGCAGCGCCACGTTCCAGATCCGCACCCGTTCCCAGCGGAGAGGGTCACGATCCGTCCCGATCCTAAACCCCAGCGCCGCTAGCCCGACCGCCAGCGCCAGGCCCGCGACCACGCGGACGCGCCGGGGCGAGCCGGTCAAAAGCCAGGCAGCGGCAACGGCGCCCAGCCCGAGCAGCGCTGCCCTGGAGCCCGAGGCGACGATGCCGAGCACCGCCGGCACGCCCATGGCCCACCGCGCCGCGAGCGGCAAGCGGACGAACGGCGCCGAGGCCGCGCCCAGCACGGCAATCGTGGCCGAGAGGTTGGGGTTGCCGAACAGGCCGTCGGAGCGGACGCCTTCCACCCAGCGGCCGGCGAGCAGGGCGAGTCCGGAGCACGCCCCGAGCCCGGCCACTGCCGCGCTGGCCCAGGCCCGGGCGCGCCAGTCGGCCACGAGGGAGGCCAGCCCCCACGCCACGACAGCGATGCCGACCGCCGCCGCCGCCTCGGCGGCAGGCGAGGCGCGCACGAGGCTCGCCACGGCCGTCCAGGCGGCCAGGCCCGCCAGCGCGAGGCGGGGCGCATCCACCGCCACGCCGCCGCGCCGGGCGCGCACCACGAGCGCGCCGGCGAGCAGGCCGAGGCCGAGCCACACCGCCCACGGGCGCAGGTCGACGCCGTCGGCGCCCGCCACCCAGGTGGCGGCCACCCCGGCGACTGCCGCCCCGACCCACCTCACCGCCCTCGGCATGCCTTCTCCACCTCGACCAGATCGGAGCGCCACGGCGTCCGCCGCCTGGCCTCCCGCACCCACACCAGCGCTTCCCCCTGGCGTCCGAGCGCCAGCAAGAGCTGGGCCCGGCACTCGGCCCACGCCGCGGAGGCGGGCCGCACCCACGCCCTCTCGCCGAGTTCGGCTTCGAGAGCGGCGAGAGGGCCGACCCCCGTTGGGGTGTCGGCGGCCACCTGGCAGGCGACGAGCAGCGGGCTGGCGGTCCACGGCGTCCAGCCGGACGCCTCCACGAGCCGCTCGACCCGCTCGCCGGCCGGTGCGGCCAGTGCCGAGCCGACCGCGCTCTCGCCGCGCCACAGCAGAGTGGCGCCGAGCACTCCGGTGACCAGGACAGGCACGAGCAGCCAGGCCGGCGTGGGGCGGTCCGGGAGGCGGGGCGCTCGGCCGGCGAGGGTGCCTGCCAGCACCGCCCATGGGATCGCCACCTCGGGGGCGTAGAACGAAAAGTCGAGCAGGTTGTGCAGCGGCACCACGAGCACCGCCAGCGCCAGCGGCAGGTCGGCCGCCAGCCCCCGGCGGAGCGTCCCGACCAGCCACGCCACCGCCAGCCCCACCGCCGGCAGCCCGAAAAGCCCCAGCTCCGCGGCAAGCTGCAGGTACGTGTTGTGCGCGTAGGGGCTGAGGTTGGTCTCGCCGACCGGGGAGGCGAGCACGGCTTGCCCGACGCCGCCGAACCCCACCCCCAGCCACGGCCTTGCGGCCAGAGCCTGCGCCGCCGCCTGCCAGTTGTGCCACCGCAAGCGGACCGGCTCGAGGCTCGCGATGTCGGTGCGCCACAGCACGGTGGCGGCGGTGAGAGCCGCCAGGGCCGCCGCCGCCAGGACCGTCCCCCGCCGCCTGCCGCGCCCCAGCGCCACGGCCAGGACCGCGGCCGCAACGAGCGAGGCGGACAGCGATCGGGTGAGCAGCACGCCGGTGCCCGCGAGCCCCAGACCCAGCGTTGCCGCCCACCGGCGCCACCGCGACCCGGCGGCGAGCCCGGCGGCGAGAGGCGGCGCCGCCGTCAGCAACAGTGCGGCGAAGTGCCCCGGCAGCGCGGCGGTGCCGAAGCTGCGCCCGACCAGGATGCGGGTGGCGGCCGCCTCGCGAAACGCCGGCGGAAGGCTGGCGAGCTCCAGCCCGGCCTGGCGGAGGCCGCCGGAGGCTTGCATCACCGCCACCGCGGCGGTCGCCGCCACCGCCAGGCAGAGCAGGAACACCCCGTCACGGTCGAGCGGATGCAGGCGCGCCATGGCCAGCACCAGCACCGCGGCGAGCAGCAGCAGCGAGTGGCGGAACGCCAGCTCGTGGTCGAGAGCGGAAAGCCAGGAGGACGCCACGACCAGCAGCACGAGCCCGAGTTGCCAGGGGGCCAGGAGGAGGCGCTGCGCCGGTTGCAGCCAGAGCACGCCGAGCAGCAGCGCCACCCAGAGCAGGGGTCCGAACGCCGGCTCGCGGGCGGCGAACCAGGCCGCTGCCGCCGCCACGATGCCGAGCCCGATCGCCAGGCGCCGGGGTGTCATCTGGGGGTTGCGTTCCTCGCGGCGGGGGCGTCGCGCATCGGGAGCGAGGTGCGGCGCACGCCGTCGTACGCCCACAGCGCCGAGGCCACGGCCGCAGCCGTGGGCACGAGGCCGATCTCGCCCACGCCCTTGGAACCGTAACCGCCGACCGAATCGGGAACCTCGAGCAGGATGACCTCCACCTCCGGCATCGCCGCCGCCGGCACGATCCCGAGATCGCGCAGGCGGGTCGAGCGCGGCCGGCCGCCCTCGCACGGCAGCTCTTCGCTGAGGGCGTAGCCGATCCCCATGTGGATCGCGCCCTCGATTTGCTGCGCGCACTGCACCGGGTTGATGGCGCGCCCGACGTCGTGGGCCGCCACCACCTTGGCGATCCGGCCGTGCTCATCCAGGATCACGACCTGGGCCGCATAGCCGAACGTCATGTGGGTGACGGGGTTGTCGGTCCGGGTCCCGGGCTTGACGGTGATGTCACAGACGTACTCACCGACGAACTCCCGGCCGGCGAGTTCTGCGAGGCTGGCGCCGCGCAGCGCCGCGGCGAGCTGCACAGCGGCGCGCTGGCCGGCCATCGTGGTGAGCGCGGTGGCGCGCGAGGCAGTGGTCATCCCGCACTCGACCTCGGGTTCCGAGCGGGTCGTGACCTCCATGCACGCCGGGTCGAGCCCGGTCTCCTGCGCCACCACCTGGCGCAGGATCGTGTGCAGCCCCTGGCCCATCTCGGTGTACCCGGTGAGCACGAGCAGGGTGCCGTCGGGGCGGACGCGGATCGCCACCCGGCCGGTATCGTTCATGCCGTTGCCGATGCCGGTGTTCTTGATCCCACACGCGATCCCGGCGACGCGGGCGGAACGGAAGACGTCACGCACCGCCTGGAGCGCCGGCAAGGCCCCGCACGAGTCGGTCATGATCTGCCCCGTGGCGAAGCGGTCGCCGGGATGCAGCACGTTCCGCTCGCGGATGTCGTAGCGGTCGATGCCGGCTCGCTCGGCCAGCATGTCCAGCACCCCCTCGATGGCGAACGCCGCCTGGTTGGCGCCGAACCCCCGCATCGCTCCCGAGGGAGGGTTGTTGGTGTAGACGGTGCGAGCCTCCACCTCGACGTTGGGCACGCGGTACGGGCCGCACGAGTGGCCGGCCGCCCGCTCCAGCACCTTGGCGCCCACCGAGGCGTAAGCGCCGGTGTCGCCGAGGATGCGCGCCCGCACCGCGGTGAGCCGCCCTTCCGCGTCACATCCTGCCTCGTAGTCGAGCGTGAGCGGGTGGCGCTTGGGGTGGAGCAGGATCGACTGCTCCCGGGTCAGCACGGTCCGCACCGGGCGCTGCAGGAGGTAGGCGGCGAGGGCAGTTTGCCCCTGCACCGAGAGGTCCTCCTTGCCGCCGAAGCCGCCGCCGGTGGAGACCAGTTCCACGTCCACCGCCTGCACCGGCAGGTCGAGCAGCGCCGCGATCTGGGCCTGGTCCTCGTGCACGCCCTGGCCCTGGGAGTAGACCTTGAGCCCCTTGCCTTGCGGCAGGGCGAGACACGCCTCGGGCTCCAGGAAGGCGTGCTCGATGCGCTGGGTCGAAAAGCGCGCCCGCACCGTGTACGCCGAGCTGGCCAGCGCCGCGTCCACGTCGCCGCGCCGGAACGCGCACACTTCGAGAATGTTGCCACCGACGTGGAGAGCCGGAGCCCCGGGCGCCAGCGCTTGCTCCGGCGAGGTCACGGGCTCCAGCACCTCGTAGTCGACGCGCACCGCGGCTGCGGCAGCCCGTGCGTGGCGCTCGGTGTCGGCGACCACGAGCGCCAGCACGTCCCCCACGCACCGCGTGGTCTCGCCCACCGCCACGAACACTGGCCAGTCCGGGACGATCGGGCCAAGAAACCGCCGTCCCGGCACGTCGGCGGCGGTGAGCACGCGAGCCACGCCGGGCATGGCCAGCGCCGGCGCCGCATCGATCCCCAGCACCCGGGCGCGCGGGTGGGCGGCGAGCACGAGGGCGCCGTGCAGCATCCCGTCGAGGCGCATGTCGCCGATGAACGGTTTCTGGCCGAGCGCCAGCTCCACGCCGCGGTATCGCGGCAGCGAGGCTCCCACCCCCGTGGTCGGCTCCTCTGCCTCGGCGCGCCGGCTGGCCAGCCGAGGCTGGCGGCGCGGCTGGTCGGTGGCGAACCCCCCCACCGCCGCCTCGCCGGCGGTCCGGATAGCGTCGAACACCCGCAGGTAGCCGGTGCACCGGCACAAGTGCGACCCGAGCGCCTTCGCCACCGCTTCCCGGTCGGTCGCCCGACCCCTCTCGACCAGCCAGTGGGCGCGCATCACCAGCCCCGGCGTGCAGTACCCGCACTGCACGGCGCCTTCCTGCACGAACGACCGGGCCAGGAGGTGCCGCTGCGGCTCGGGCAGACCCTCGAGCGTCACCACCCGCCGCCCACCGAGCCTGGCGGTCGGGAGCATGCACGCGAGCGCCGGCGAGCCGTCGACCAGCACCGTGCAGGTGCCGCAAGTGCCTTGCGCGCACCCCACCTTGGCGGCGACCAGCCCGAGCCGCTCCCGCAGCGTCTCGAGCAGCGTCTCGCCCTCCTCCGGCTCGAGGCACCTGTCAACCCCGTTGACCGTCAGCTCCACCTGCGCCATGCCCGATCCTCCGCGTCGCCGCCAGTCTATCCTCTCGGCCGAAAGACGGCGGCGAGGCGCCGGCGAGCGCGACGGGGCCAACGAGGACCTCGCCGCGTCTTTCACCTGGGTGGCCGGTTCCCGGCCGGGGCCGGTGCAGGGGTGTCGGGGGGGGTGGGACGGCCGTAGCCGCTGCCCGCCACCCAGCGCACCTCGCCGGCCGCCGCGATCTCGTCGATGAGCTCGACCGTGATTTCGGCGAGCTGCTGCAGCCCGCACCAGTCCCAGTCGTCGCCCACCTCGTCGCCGGGACGGTGGTAGGCCTCGACGCGGTACCTCTCGCGCCGCGCCGCGCCCCACCCCGGCGGGCGGCCCTCATGGTCGAGACCGCCGTCGAGCCAGATGGCAGGCACTCCGGCGCGAGCGAAAGCGAGCTGGTCGGAGCGGAAGAAGAACCCCTGCTCGGGGAGCGGATCGGGGGTCAGGGAGAGCCCGTGCCTGGCAGCCACCCGGGCCACCATCTCGCCGAGTTCCGACAGCTCGCCGCCGATTGCCATGAGGTCGCGGGTGCGCCCCCAGGGGTTCGTCATCTCGAAGTTGATGGCGGCCAGCGTGTCGGCGAGCGGCACGGCCGGGTGGCGCGTGTAGTGCGTGGAGCCGAGCAACCCCTCCTCCTCGGCGTCCACGGCGGCAAACACGAGCGTCGGCCGCGAGGTCGCGGGGGCCGCAGCGAGCCCCTGGGCGAGGGTCAGCAGCAAACCGAGGGCGGTGCCGTTGTCGACAGCCCCGTTGTAGATGCGGTCCCCGCCCACGGCGGGACCGATCCCGAGGTGGTCGTGGTGGGCGCTCAGCACGACCGTTCCGGGGCGGGTGCCCGGCAGGATACCGACCACGTTGTGCCCCACCACCGCCCGGGTCGAGCGGCGGGCCTGGACCGCAAGACGGATCGGCACGGTGCGGGGCGCAAAACCCGGCCGCTCGGCCGCCTCCCTCAGCTCTTCCAGCCGCAGCCCCGCGGCCAGCAGGAGCCGGCGCGCCGCCGGCTCGGCGATCCACCCGGCGAGAGGAAGCGGCGTCTCGTCGCGCCTGGTGAACTTCTCCCGTGTCATCGAGCCGGCGGGAATCTGCCAGCCGTACCCGGCGTCGGCCTCGGTGTGGATGAGCAACAACCCCGCGGCCCCGTGGCGTGCCGCCACGGCGAGCTTCTCGTTCCACCGGCCGTGGAGCGTGAGCGCGCGCCCGCCGAAGCGCCGCGGATCGTCGCGGCCGGGCTCGTTGACGAGAGCGAGCAGCAGGCGCCCTCGCACGTCGGCGCCGGCGTAGTCGTCCCACTCGTGCTCGGGGGCCGAGATGCCGTAGCCGACGAACACCAGCTCGGAGAAGACGCGGGTGTCCTCGAGCGCGTAGCTGATCATGGCGATGTCCTCGCCCTGGCGGAGCCGCGCCCGCACTCGCCCGACCTCGGCCACGACCTGCGCCGCCGGGTCACTGCGGTACGCGGTCATCTCGACCGGTTGCCGGAAGCTCCCGTCAAAGCCCGGCCGCAGTCCGGCGGTCCGGAACACCGACTCGATGTACGCGACCGCGAGCTCGCCGCCGCGGGTCCCAATACCGCGCCCCTCGAGCGGATCGGAGGCGAGAAAACGCACGTGCGCCTCGAACGCCGCCGGCTCGAAGCGGGGTCGGGCCAGCTCCTGCCCGCTCGCCTGCGTCATCCATACGGCGCCCAGCGCCAGAACCAGTCGCGCCGCGTGACGTGCTGGCACCACCGGCCGAGCATACCACTCCCCCCTGCCCACCCGGGTCGGCTCTTCAGCCAGGAAAGTGGCCACAGACACGACGCGGCGGCACGCGAGCCGGACCGCCACCGTGCCGGCCACGTCGCGGGTGCCGGGGCTACTTGAGTGCCTCGGCGCCGCCAAAGGCGCGGGTCGGGGAGAGCTCGGCCAGCACCCCCTCGTCGGCCGGCTCGAGTGCCCCGGTGACGAGACGCGCCACCAGCGCCCCCACGCCCGGCCCCAGCATGAACCCCTGTCCGCACATCCCCTCGGCGTGCACGTAGCCGTCGAGCAGGTGCGAGCGCCCGACCACCGGCGTGCCGTCGGGGGTCATGGGGTACAGCCCGCGCCAGGTGCGCCGCACCCGCAGGTTGGCCAGCCGCGGCATGAGGTTCACCATCCGCCGGGCGATCATCGGCAGGAACGCCGAGGTCTCCCGGCGGTCCGAGCCAACGAGAGGAGGGTCGGGGGTGATGCAGAAGATGACCTGACCGCCCGCGAGCTGGCAGAAGTAGTAGTTGCGGGCGCCCGGGGTGGGCCGGATGTCGACCACCATGGGGTCGAGGAAGCGGGCCACCGGCTCGGTGATGCCGGCCTCGTGGCAGTCCGGGACCACCGGGGTGTCGAGACCTCCGGCCTGCGCGACCGCGCGTGCCCAGGCGCCGGCGGCGTTGATCACGGTCTCGGAGGCGTAACCCCCCTTGTCGGTGCGCACGCCGACTACCTGCGAACGGCGCCGGATGAGGCCGGTGACGCGCTCGGAGAAGCGGAACGTGACGCCCAGCGCCCGTGCCCGCCGGTAAAACGCAAGGCAGGCCCGCATCGGAGAGGCGGAGCCGTCCTCCGGCGAGAGCGTGCCTCCGCGCAGCCCCTCGGGGTCGAGGCTCGGCACCCGCTCGAGCAGCGCCGGAGCGTCGTACCAGTCGATGTTGAGGCCGTAGCGCTTCTGGACCTGCAGGAGGTCGCGCAGCAGCCGCTCCTCCTCCTCGCTGTAGGCGACGAAGCAATACCCGCCCATGCGCCACTCGATATCGTCGCCATGCGTCGCCTGCCAGCTCGAAAAGGTGGCCAGCGAGGCGAGGCAGAGCCGGATCTTGGCCGGGGCCGAGTGAGTGGCGCGAATGCCGCCGATGGCGCACTTGTTGGAGCCTTGCCCGGGCGAGGCGAACTGGTCCACCACCAGGACCTTGAGGCCGCGCTCGGCGAGGTACATCGCGGTCGGGGTGCCGACCGACCCGGCGCCCACGACGATGGCGTCGAACGTCGCGGTGGACATCACACACCTCCCTCGTGGGCGGCGACCGCATGGGTCCTGGGCCGGTCCTGGACCGGTCCCTGGCCGGTGATGACGCCGGCGAACGCGCCCAGCGTCACCTCCATCACCAGTGGCCGTTGTGTGAGGTCGGTGATCTCGTGGGGAGGCACGCCCTCCTCTCTGAACAGCCGGCGGATGAGCGTCGGGCACGTCTTGCCGCCGCAGGCCCCCATCCCGGCGCGGGTGAGCGCCTTGAGCTCGTTGAGGTCACGCACGCCGGCCCGGATGTGGGCGCGGATCTCGCCGGCGGTGACCCGCTCGCACCGGCACACCACCTCGTCGTCGGCGATCCGCTCCACCTTCTCCTCGAGCGGCTCGCTCACCCACGGCTCCTGCACCCGGATGCCGGCGGCGAGCTTGGCGATCTCGCGCGGGGCCCGGACCCTGACGAGCAGCGCGTGATCGGCGAACTTGGGCGCCCGCACCTTGACGACGGGCACGTTGCCCAGGACCCGGCCCTCGGTGTCGAGGACCGTCACCACGTCCCCTTCGTGGATCGCGGCGCGAGTGAACTCGTAAGGAATCGTGACGATGGCGCTCTCGCGCTCGGTGCGGAAGTCGACCAGGGTGATCGCCAGCCCCGGGCACACCGCCACACACTGCTCGCAGGCGATGCAGTCCTCCTGGATGAACGTGGGCAGCCCCAGGATATCGTCGCCCTCGATGCGGATGGCGTGCTTCGGGCAAATCGAGGTGCACGGGTTGCAGGGGATCTCCTGGCTGCAGTGGAAGACCGGAAACACCCCCTGCTCGTCCTCCGGGATTTCCTCGGTCACGGTGGCGCCGGGCCTCGACTTGAGCACCTCGGCGGTCTTGTGCCACTCGGGGGGCACCTCGCCGACGTCACGGCCCAACATGCGGGCGATCTCGAGCCCCCGGATCTTGCCGGTAAACATCGCCGCCGACGCCTCGGCAATTTCCTCGGCGTCGCCGGCGGCCAGCGCGGGGAGGCCGAACTCCCTGGCCTTGCGATAGAACTCGTCCACCGGGTCGAGACCCACCGCGACCAGCACGGTGTCGCACGCGAACGTCTTCTCGGTCCCGGGGATCACCTTCCAGGCGCTGTCGATCGCCGCGATCGTGACCGAGGTGACCTCCTCCTCACCGTTGGCCGACACCACCGTGTGGGAGGTGTAGATCGGTACCCCCATGCGCACCAGCTTGTCCTTGTGGACCTTGTACCCCCCGCAGTCGGGCAGCGCCTCGCACAGCCCGACGACCGCAATCCCGGCCTGCAACGCGTGGTAGGCGGCGATGAGCCCGACGTTGCCGCCGCCGACCACGAACAGCCGCTCGCTGGGGCGCACGAGGTCGCGGTTCACGAGCGTCTGGAACGCCCCGGCGCCGTACACGCCCGGCAGCGTGTTGCCGCGGAACACGAGCGAGCGCTCCCGCGCCCCGGTGGCGACGAGCAGCACCTGCGGCTGGACAATGACATAGTGCCCTTGTCGGAGCACGCCCACCTTGCGGTCCGAAAAGACCGCCAGCGCCACCGAGTCGGTCCACACTCGGACGTTCTCGTACGAGCGCACCTCGGCGTCGAGCTTGGCGGCGATGTCGATGCCCCGCGTGCCGGCGTGGCAGGCCTCGATCGAGCCGAAGAACTTGTGCGTCTGCAGCACCAGCTTGCCGCCCAGGCGGTCCTTGTCGTCGATGATCACCGCGCTCACCCCGGCCCGCCCCAGCTCGATGGCCGCGGACAGCCCGGCCGGCCCGCCGCCGAGGATGAGGCACTCGACCTCGACCGTGTCGATGGCGTGGAACTGCAGCGGCGTGCCGACGGAGGGCAGGCTGGGGGCGGCGTCGAGCGGCTCGACCCGCATCCCGGGGGTGACGGCAACCATGCACGACTTCACCGCCAGGCCGTCGGCGATCACGGTGCACTGGGCGCACTGGCCGTTGGCGCAAAAGATTCCCTGGGGGGCGCCGTCCTTGGTATGGTGGCCGAAGACGCGGACGCCGTTGGCGAACAGCGCCGAGGCGATGGTCTCGCCCTGGCGAGCGGTGAGCGTCTGCCCGCGCCACGAGAACTCGAAGCGCGGGGCGTCGGGTACGGCCAGGATGGGGTGCTGGGTGATCCGGAAGTCGGACATGCGAGTGGCTCCCGGGCGGCCGGCGGGGCGGCGGCCGCCGCATCGGCCGCGCACGGTAGCACCTTGTGGGAATCGTCACAAGCCGCCGGTCGCGTCGGGTTGACGGCGGGGAGCCCGCCGACCGACACTTCGCGGATGGACAAGTTCCGGATCGTGGGCGAACGGCGGCTGCGCGGTGCTGTGGAGGTCTCGGGGGCCAAGAACGCGGCGCTCCCGTGCCTGGCCGCAACGCTGCTCACCTCGGACCCGGTCGAGATCGCCGGCACCCCGCGCGTGCGCGACATCGTGACCATGGAGCGGGTGTTGCAGGCGCTCGGGGAGTCGTGCGAGCACCGGGGGGAGGTGACGCGCGTCGTGGCGGGGGCCGGCGAGGCGTACTGGGCCCCCTACGAGCTCGTGCGGACCATGCGCGCGTCGGTGCTGGTGCTGGGTCCGCTGGTGGCGCGGCGGCGGCGGGCGCGCGTCGCCCTGCCGGGCGGGTGCGCGATCGGCGCTCGACCGGTGGACCTCCACCTGGCGGCGCTCGAGAGCATGGGGGCGGAGCTGCGAGTCGAGCACGGCGACATCGTCGCCGAGGCCCGGCACGGACTGCACGGTGCCGACATCACGTTCGGGAAGATCACGGTCACCGGCACGGAAAACGTGCTCATGGCAGCGACGCTGGCGCGCGGCCGGACGGTGCTCCGCAACTGCGCCCGCGAGCCGGAAGTCGCCGACCTCGCCGAGCTGCTGGTGGCGATGGGGGCGCGCATCGCGGGTGCCGGTTCGGCGACGATCGAGGTGGAAGGCGTGGAGGCCCTGCACGGGGCGGCGCACAGGGTGATTCCCGACCGCATCGAGGCCGGCACGTACCTCGTCGCCGGCGCGCTGTGCGGGGACGAGGTCACGGTCGAGCGCTGCCGCCCCTCGCATCTCGGGGCGCTTTGCGAGGTGCTGGCGGCGGCAGGCGTGCCCTGCGAGGTCGGTGCCGCCGCTGTCACGGTGCGGCAGCCCGCGGCGCTGCGCCCCGTGACCGTGACGACCGCCGAGTTCCCTGGCTTCGCCACCGACCTGCAGGCGCAGCTCATGGCGCTCATGACCCAGGCGGAAGGGGTCTCGGAGGTGACCGAAGCCATCTTCGAGAACCGCTTCCAGCACGCTCTCGAGCTCATGCGGCTGGGGGCGCGCATCGAGGTGGCGGGCCGGACCGCCCGGATCTGGGGCCCGGCACCGCTTGCCGGCGCCACCGTCATGGCCTCCGACCTGCGGGCCTCGGCGGCTCTGGTGCTGGCCGCCCTGGTGGCGCGCGGGGAGACGGTCGTGGACCGCATTTACCACCTCGACCGCGGGTACGAGGCCATGGAGTCCAAGCTCGGAGCGCTCGGCGCCTGCATCGAGCGGTTCAACCCCGGACCGTATCAGTAGACAGGCACGAGAGGCAGGAGGGGATGCGGTGCCGCTGCGTCCGCTGCCTCGCGCCTTGTGCCTCCTGTCTCGCCACGGGTATCCTGCCGGGCGATGGACGGTTGCGTGTTCTGCCGCATTGCCGCGGGCGAAGTCCCGGCCCGCGTCCTGCACGCCGACGAGGAGGTCGTGGTGTTCCACGACATCGCGCCTCGGGCGCCCACCCACCTCCTCGTCATCCCTCGCCGGCACATCGCCTCGCTCGATGCGGCCACGCTCGAGGACGCGTCGCTGCTCGGCCAGCTGCTCCTGGCCGCGGCGGAAGCGGCCCGCCGCGCGGGGCTGGTGGCCGGGGGGTACCGGGTCGTGAACAACTGCGGCGCCGGAGCCGGCCAGTCGGTCTTCCACATTCACCTCCATGTGCTGGGCGGCCGCCCGTTCGGCTGGCCGCCGGGGTGATGCCGGCGCCAGCCGCCGCTCTGCCTCCCGTTGCCCTGGCAGCAGCAGCGCGTGCCGGCCAGTGGGCGGAAGTGCGGGCCGGGATTGCCGCCCTGCCGAAGCCCTTGACGCCCGCGGTGGCGGTGCTGGCGGCGCGCGCTGCGCGCACCCAGGGCCGGCCGGCAGAGGCGGCGCGCCTGGTGGCCGCTCACCTGCCGAGGGCAGGCGAGCTCGGGCCGGCGCTGCGCCTCGAAGGCGCCGAGGCGGCACTGGCGCTGGGACGCGACCCGCGCCCGCTGCTCGAACCGTTGCTCGCCCGGAGCGCGCCGGCCGCCCATCGCCGCGAGGCCACCGAACTGCTGCGGCGCTCGTTCGCGAGCCTGCCGCCGGGGGTGTTGCGGCAGATGGCCCGCGGTGTGCTGCCCGTCTCGCTGCGGGCCGAGCTGCGGGCGGAGCTGGCGGTGCGGACCGCCGACGCGGCGCTGGCGCTGCGGGTCGTGCGGAGCGGGGACTCGCGCCGCGCGGCGGTGGCGGCGGCTCGGATGCTGGCCGCCCGCTCGCTGCCCGAAGCGGACCGCCTGCTGGTCGCGAGCACGCTGCTGTCGGGCGGGGCGTGGCGGGAAGCCCGTTCGCTGCTCGACGGGCTCGACCCCCCGAGCCAGGCGGAGGCCCGGGCGACGTGGCTGTTCCTGCGCGGCCGGGCGGCGTATCGGCTGGGGGATTTCGCGGTGGCAGCGGCGTTGCACGAACAGGCGCTGGCTGCGGCAGCCGGAACGGCCCGCCACGCCCCGGCGGTGCAGCGGGCGCGCATTGCCGAGATGGCCGGGGATCACACCGGGGCTCTCGCGTTCTGGGATGCGGCGCGCGCCGCCAACCCCGGCGAAGGCGAGGGGTGGGACGGTGCCCTGCGTGTGCGCGCCGCGCTTGGGCGCGGCGAGGAGGCGGTTCGTTTGTGCCTGACCGCGCCGCCGGCCGTGCAGCGCGAGGTGGGCCCTCGGCTGGTCGCGACGCTCCTGGCTCGCGGCGCGGTGGCGCCGGCGCGGGAGCTGCTGGCGAGGGCGCCCCACCACCTGCCGCGGGTCCGTGTCCTCACCATCGAGCTGCTGCGCGCCGAGGGCCAGCGCGAGGCGGCGGCAGCTGCGCTGGCGGCGTTGGTGGCCGATCCCCGCCTCGACGGCTGGGCTGACGTGGCGGCCATGTGGCTGGAGCCGGGCTCGCTTTCCGACCAGTGGCCGACGCCGTCCCGGCGGCCGGCGGAACTGGGGCGGCTGGCGGTGGAGTCGGGCGCCGCCGCGGCGCGGGCGGCGCTGGCGCTGGCGCTGGCCGGCGACCCGTCCTGGGCGCCGCTGCTCGCCGGGGCGGTCGCCGAGCCGGGGAGCTGGTCAGGGCCCGCCGCCGAGCTGGCCGCGCTCGGCCTCGAGGCGACGGCGGCGAGGCTGTACCCTCACCGCTTCCCCGCCGGAACGCCCGCCGAGCTGGCCTGGAGCGCCCGGACGCTGGCGGCCTGGGGGAACGGACCGGCAGCGCTGGCCGCAGGCGAGCGGCTGTGGGCCCGGCTGGAGGTGCCGGCGTGGCTGGTGCCGGACTCGCTGAGGCCGCTCGTGCTCCCTCCCGAGCTGGTGGGGGGGTGCGAGGCTGCCGCGACCGCCCGCGGCCTGCCGGCCAGCTGGCTCGTCGCAGTCGTCCGGCAGGAGTCGCGCTTCGACGTCGGCGCCCGCTCGCCGGCCGGTGCGGTGGGACTCGTCCAGCTCATGCCGGAGACGATGCAGCGGCTGAGGATCGACCCTGCGGCCGCGAGCGAGGCGGACCCGGCGCTGGCGGCCGCGGCCGGGGAGCTGGCTCGCCTCCGTACCGCGTTCGGGGGGCGGCTGGGACCCGCAGCAGCGGCGTACAACGCCGGGGATCCGGTGGTCGCGGCGTGGCTCGGGATTCTCGGCGATCCGGCCTCACCGGCGCTGTTTGCCGCCGCCGTACCGTACCGCGAGACGGCGACGTACGTGCTCCGGGTACTCGAGGGCGAGGCGCTGGCGTCTCACCTCAGGTAGCGCACCACCTCGCCCCTCGCCTCGAGCTCGCGCGTCCACTGCTCGAGGGCGGCCACCAGCTTGCGCTCCCTCAGGACCGCCTCGAGCCGGGCTCGCACCGCCGACAGGTCGGGAGGCGTCTCGGACGCCGGGAGAACCGGGAGCAGCTCCTCCCGGTAGGCGCGCTCGATTTCCTCGGAGGTGGGATGGACGAAGGGGCCGAACCGCCCGGCCACGTACGCCTCGACCACGGCGGCCCGCCGTACCAGCTCGCGCAGCAGGGGCTCCTCGAGCCCCGCCGCCGCCAGCCTGGCGGCCACGGTCTCCGGGCCCCCGGCCCGCTCCACGACCGTCGCCCAGGCCCGCTCGGTGTCGGCCCGCACGCGCAGCACCACGCCGGCCGCCTGCAGGTCCTGCCAGCGCAGTTCGAGTGCCACGAGCGCCTCGATCACGGTCCGGCGGCGGCCCGCCTCGCTCTCGCCCGCGGCTGGCGGCACCAGCCCGGCTATTTCCGCCAGCTGGGCGTCGGAGGCGAGCACGGGCACCCCGTTGACGAGCGCCAGCACCTGTTCGACGATCTCCCCCGCCGGCGCGGCAAGGGCGACGCCGGCGAAGACCGCGACGGCGAGCGCGCAGGACGTTTGCACCCGGGCATCCTACCCCACCGGCCTCCTCCCCGGTCGACGCCTGTCAGGGATTCTCGTAGACTCCTGAGGGGAGGCGGGATGACGACGACACCGGAAAACCCGGACGAGGTGCTGATTGCCCTGGCGCAAATCGCGACCTGCCCGGCCCAGCTCGGGCACAACCTCGAGCGCCACCTCGCGATGCTGGCGCAGGCACGAGCCGCGGGTGCGCGGCTGGTGGTCTTTCCCGAGCTTTCCCTGTCGGGCTACCTGGTGGCGCACGGGGTGCTCGAGCTGGCGATGACCGCTGACGACGTTCGCCTTGCGCCGCTGTACGATGCGAGCTGCGAGATCGCGATGCTGGTCGGGCTGCCGCTGCGCGAGCCCGACGGGCGGATTTCCAACGCGGCCCTGCTGCTGGAGGGCGGCGGGCTGCGCGGCGTGCACCGCAAGCTTTACCTTCCCACGTACGGCATGTTCGACGAGGGGCGCTACTTCGTGCCCGGCCCGGGCCTGCAGCCGCTGGAGTGCTCGCTCGGCCGGTTCGGTGTCCTGATTTGCGAGGACGCCTGGCACCTCTCGTCTTCGGTTCTGCTCGCGCAGGCAGGGGCCGAGGCGTTCCTGGTCATGGCGGGAGGGCCCACCGAACTGGATGCCGGCGACGAGCCGGCCGGGGGGCGGCGCTGGCACCACCTCGTCGGCGCCACCGCCATCACCGCCGTGCGGCCGGTGTTCTTCGCCAACCGCTGCGGGTGGGAGGAAGGGATCCTGTTCGGTGGGCGCTCGTGGGCGGTCGACGCGCGCGGCCGGCCGCTGGCGGCGGTCGCCCCGGCGTTCGACGAGGCACTCGTGACCGCCCGCTACTCGCGCGCCGACGCGGCGTTCACCCGCTCGCTGCTGCCGATTCCGTTCATGGAGCGCTCGGACCTCTGGCGCTCCGCACTGGAGCGTGGCCATGCGTGAACTGCCGCCTGTCAACCTCGATCTCGTGGCGGAGGCGCTTCAGCGCTTTCTCGCCGAGGAGCTGCGCGCCTGCGGGCTGCAGCGCTACGTGCTGGGACTTTCCGGCGGGATCGACTCGGCGCTGGCGGCGGCGCTGGCGGTACGGGCGGTGGGGCCCGACAGGCTCGAAGCGCTGGCGCTCCCCGGCCCCACCTCGAGCCGGACGAGCCTCGAGAATGCCAGGCTGGTGGCCGACCAACTGGGCATCCGCCTCGGGGTCGTGGACCTGGCAGAGGCGGGGCGGGTGACCGCGGCGGCGCTGGGGATCGGCGAGGACCGGCTGCGTTTTGGCAACCTCATGGCCAGGCTGCGCATGATCGCGCTGTTCGACCGCGCCCGCCGCGCCGGGGCGCTGGTGCTGGGCACCTCCAACAAGAGCGAGATCCTGCTCGGCTACTCCACGCTCTTCGGCGACTCCGCCGCCTCCGTGCAGGTGCTGGGCGACGTGTGGAAGACCCACATCTTCCAGCTCGGCCGGCGGCTGGCCCTGCCCCGGCCGGTCGTGGAGCAGCCCCCCTCTGCCGATCTCTGGCCCGGCCAGACGGACGCGGGCGAGATGGGGTTCGACTACTGCGACGCCGACCCGGTGCTGTACTGGCACCACGAGGGCGGCATGAGCCATGAGGCGCTGGTGGAGGCCGGGTTCGCGGAGCCGCTCGTGACGGCCGTGCTGAACGCCTACCGGCGCAACCGCTTCAAGTGGCGGCCGACCGTGATTGCCCGGGTCTCGTCCTCCTGCATCAACGTCGATCGCATCCTGCCGAGGAACCCGAGGTGAGGAAAAGAGGCGGAGGCCTGCCGCGAGCTGCCGCGCCTGCCGCGGCTGCGGTCGAGCCCTCGTCCCCTGTCCCCCGTGCCCCGGGCCGGCTCTGGGTGGTCGCGACGCCGATCGGCAACCTCGGCGACTGGTCGCCGCGTGCCGCGCAAACTCTGCGCGAAGTCGGGACGATCCTGGCCGAGGACACGCGGCGGGTGCGCAAGCTCATGACGCACTTCGGAATCTCGACGCCGGCAGTGGCTTTGCACGAGCACAACGAGGTGCGGCTGGTGCCGGTCCTCGTGGACCGGCTGCTGGCGGGGGAAGAGATGGCGCTGGTCTCCGACGCCGGCACGCCGCTGCTTTCCGACCCGGGGTTCAAGCTGGTGCGGAGCTGCCGCGAGGCGGGGGTTGCGGTGCTGGCGGTGCCCGGCCCCTCGGCCGTGGCCGCCGCCCTCGCGGTCTCGGGGCTGCCGCCGGTGCCGTTCACCTTCCTCGGCTTCTTGCCTCCCAGACCGGGGGCGCGCCTGCGAGTCCTCGGCGAGGCGAGGGCGCTGCGGCACACCGTGGTGCTGTTCCTGTCTCCCCATCGGCTCGCCGCCGAGCTGGCGGCGTGTGCCGACACGCTCGGGCCGGAGCGCCCGGCGGCGCTGTGCTCGGAGCTTTCCAAGCTCCACGAGCGCTGCCAGTGGGGCACCCTTGGCGAGCTGGCGGCCGGGGCGGCCGGCGAGCAGGCCCGGGGCGAGCACACGCTCGTCGTGGGGCCCGCCCCTGGGCTCGAGGCTGCCGAGATCGACCGGCGGGAGGCGCAGCGCGCGCTCGACGCGGCGCTGGCGCGGGGGTTGCCGCTCGTCTCTGCCCGGCGGGAGGCGGCCAGCCTGCTCGGGATCAGCCGGCGGCGGCTTTACGAGCTGCTTTCGGCGGACCGGTGAGGGTCAGCAGCACGGAAGTGATTGCCGCCATTCTCCAGGCCAGCCGGCGCTCCCTCTCGATGCCGGCGGCCATCATCGCCCCCAGGGCGGCGAGCAGCTCCGCGGCCGAGTAGGCGGCAGCGAGGCGAAACAGCCGGTGGAGCTGCCACGGTGAGGCCTTGGCGAGCGCCGAGTGCGGGTCGGTGGCGATGGCGGCTTGCAGGGGGGGCAGGAGCGAGGGCTTGAAGCGCCTCGGGTACCAGAACTTGTCGGCACACCGCGAGGGCTCGAGCTCGTTGCGCAGGCCACTTTCTTCGGCCAGGCAGCGCAGCGCCAGCACTTGCTTGAGCAGCCGCCCCAGCATGCGCGCCAAAAAGAGGCCGGCTTCGCCCGGGTCGAGCGGCTCCCCTTGCCAGTTAACGAGCGCGGCGCCGCCGTTCAGGCGCGCCAGCAGGCGGGCAACGCCTCGAGCGTCACGGGCAATGAGCAGGTCCTCGATGTCGCGCGGGGAGCACTCGCCGGGGCCGGCCTGGACTCGCACTGCTTCGGGCGTCAGCTCCCCGCCGAGCGCCAGCCTGGAAGCCGCCTGGACCAGCTCCCGGGGCTTGAAGCCGTAAGCCTCGCACAAAGCATCGAGCGTCTCGGGCGGAAGCCTGAGGTCGGGCAGGACACGCTCGAGGAGATCGCGGAGGACCTGGCGCTGGGGCGGACTGAGCCCTGGAGGGTCCCAGGGCTTTGGAGGCTCCGGCAACGGCAGGTGGCGGACCTCGCCGAGCCGCCGCACGCTCTCGGCGAGCGGTCCGGCCGGGGGCGAGCTCACTTCCGCTGCCAGGACGAGCCAGACGTTGACGATACGCATGTGGTCCAGGGCGGCCGCCAGCTCCTCCTGCTCGGCTTTGCCCTCGTTCGAGAACAGGTTGGAGATGTCCCGCGCCACGACGAGCCGGGTGGGGGCGAAAAGCGAGGGGCTCTGGATTTCCTGCACGAGCCTCCCGACCGGCGAGGCCGACGCGAGCGCGACGACCTCCCCCTCCGGGTGCTGGCGGCACCACTCGGCTTCCAGATCGGTGCGATGCAGCTCGAGAAGGTAGTCGTCGGCCGTCGCCAGCAGCACGACGGCCGGAACGCTCAGAGCTCGCCCCTGTCGTGCATCTCCTGACACGAGATGCAGTGGCGTGCCCAGGGGATGGCCTGCAGGCGGGGCGCCTCGATCGGCTCGTCGCAATGGGTGCAGCGCCCGTACGTGCCGTTGTCGATTCGCTTGATCGCCTCGTCGATGAGCTTCAGCATGCGGCCTTCATTTTCCGAGACGGAAAAGGAGAATTCCCGCTGGAACGCGTTGGTGGCGCGATCCGCGATGTCGGGAACGCCGGCCTCGCCCTCGACGGCACCCATCTCTCGGGCGCGCGAGACGCCCTCGAGCAGCTCCTGTCGCTTGGATACAAGCTGGCGCCGAGTCGCTTCGAGATCGATGGTCGGTTCCAATCAACCCTCCTCGCAACGGATTATACCCTACCCCCGGCGCTACCCCGGGGCGCCGGGGAGGGGCCGGCGAACTGATCCTTGCCAGGCCTTTCCCGGCCGACCGCCCCGCGGTGGTACGAGCCGCCGGCCAGCAGGTCGGCAGCCCGGTAAAGCTGCTCCCAGAGCACGAGCCGCGCCAGCTGGTGTGGGAGGGTGAGGCGCGACAGCGCCAGGCGCAGGTCGGCTCGCTCCACGAAGCCGGGCTCCAGCCCGAGGTCGGACCCGATGGCCATCACGACGCGCGAGCACTGGCGGCGCGCCCCCAGCCAGCGCGCCAGCGCCTCGCTGTCGAGTTCCTCCCCGCGCTCGTCGAGAGCGACCAGTACGTCCCCGGCTGCGAGGTGGGCGGCGAGCTGCCGCGCCTCGAAGGCCAGCACGCGGCCGGGATCGCCCGCCCGCCCCTCGGCCGGGCGCAGCCGCACCTCGGCCGCGGGCATGTGCCGGCTGACGCGGAGCCGGTACTCTTCCACGAGCTGCTCCCACGCCGGAGCGCCGCGCTTGCCCGTCCACAGGACCAGGACGCCGCTCATGGTCGGTCGGCCTGCTCCTTCCGCCAGCGGATCACGGTCCGTCTCGAAACGCCCAGGATGCGCGCGGCGCGGCTCACGTTCCCGCCGTTTTGGGCGAGCACCCACAACGCGTACAGCCGCTCCACCACGGCGAGCGGCTGGAGGCGCGCCGCGGCAAGAGTGGCAATGGCCGGCCAGCCGTCGGCGGGCAGCTCCAGGTCGGCGGGGCCGATCCGCCCGCTGCCGGCCAGGGCCGCGCGTGCCATCGTCGCCTCCAGCTCCCGGAAGTTCCCCGGCCACGGATAGGCCACGAGCAGTTCGCTGGCCTCGGCGTCGAGCACCGGCGCCGGCGCGCGGTGGGCCAGGCGCCGGAGCGTGCGCTCGGCGTGGGGAAGGATGTCGAGGGGGCGCTCGCGCAGCGGCGGCAGCGCCGCCACAAACCCGGCGACCCGGTGGTAGAGATCGACGCGCAGCTCGCCGCGGCTCACCCGTGCGGCGACGCCGCCATCGGCGAGCGCCACCACGCGGGCACGAAACGGCCGGGGGTGGGCCGCCCCGACCGGGAAGAAGCGGGCTTCCTCGAGCACCCGCAGGAGCGCCACCTGGCCCTCCGGCGGGAGGATCTCGATGCGATCCAGCACCAGGGTGCCGTCGGCGGCACGCTCCAGCCACCCGATGCGGGGGCGGGTCGCATCGGTGAAGGCGCCGGCGCGATGGCCGAACAGCTCCGAAGCCACGAGGCCTGGCGCGAGGGCGCCGCAGTCGACGACCACGAGCGGGCGGCCGGGTCGGCTGGCGCGGTGCAGGCGCGCCGCCACCCAGCTCTTGCCGGTGCCGGTCTCGCCCTCGAGCAGCAGCGGCAGGTCGGACACGGCCGCCCGCGCCAGGCGTCGCCCGAGCTCTCGCACTTCGGAGTGGCGGCTGGGCAGGAGGCTGGTCACGACGTCCCGGCGAGCAGTTCGGAGGTGATGTCGGGCGCGTCCCCCCACAGCCGCTCGAGGGCGTAGTACTCGCGCCGGTCCTCCTGCATGACGTGCACGATGAAGTCGCCGAAGTCCATGAGGATCCAGGTCCCCTGGGGATACCCCTCGACCGCCAGGGGCCGGGTTCCGCGCTCCCGCAGGACCTGCGCCACCTCGTCGGCCACCGCCTGCGCGTGGCGCTGCGAGCCGACCGAGCAAATCACGAAGGCGTCGGCGATCGAGGTCTGCTTCGAGACGTCGAGGGCGACGAGGTGGAACGCCTTCTTGTCTTCGAGCGCCGCCACCGCGGGCCGCAACCGCATCAACACGTCGGGTTCCATGCCGTGCTCACGCTCCTTGCCGGTAGAGCCGGTACTTCAGGATGTGGTCCAGGACCTCGGGTGGTACCAGGTCGCCGACGCTCTCGCCGGCGCGCAGGCGAGCCCGCACGTCGGTGGCGCGGGCCGCAACCGGCGGATGCTCGACCATGACGACGCGCCGCGGGCCGGGCTCGGCAAGAGCGAGCCTGCGGCCCGGCTCGACCCGCAGCGCGCGCGCCGCGACCCAGTCCGGCACGGCTTCCAGCATCGCCGCGCCCCAGGTATCGTCGCGGTGGAGGACCACGACGTGGATGAGGTCCACGAGCTCCTCCCAGCGGTGCCACGTCGTGATCTGCGCGAAAGAGTCCGAGCCCATGAGGAAGAACGCCTGCTGCGACGGCCATTCCTGGCACAGGAGAGGGATCGAGTCGATCGTGAACGTGGGCCCCTGCCGGGCCGTCTCGAGGTCGGAGACGAAAAAGCCGGGCTCGTGCCGGGTCGCCAGCACCGTCATGGCGAAGCGGTGGGTGAACGAGGTCATCGGCTCGCCCTGCTTGTGGGGCGGCGAACCCGCCGGCACGAAGACCACGGCGTCCAGGCCGAGCGCCTCGGCAGCGAACCGGACCGGCTCGAGGTGGCCGCGATGGGGAGGGTCGAACGACCCGCCGAAAAAGCCCACTCGCCTCATGCCTGGCTCGCGAGCGCAAAGGTGGCCTCGAGCATCGACTCGAGCCCCTTGCCGCTGACCGCCGAAACTGCAGCCCAGCCCACGCCGAGCTCGGCGGCGAGCGCCGCCAGCTCCTCCACGCGGGCCGAGTCGGAGAGGGCGTCCACCTTGGTGCCGACGAGGAGCGACGCGCGAGCCAGCAAGCCGGGGTCGTACAGCTCGAGCTCCTCGCGCAGCACCCGGACCTGCTCCCGCACGCCGCTCTCGGCGGCCAGGTCGACGAGGTGCAGCAGCACGCGGCAGCGTTCCACGTGGCGCAGGAAGCGATGGCCGAGGCCTGCGCCCAGATGTGCGCCCTCGATGAGCCCCGGGAGGTCGGCGAACACCAGCGAGCGCTCGCCTTTCTGGCGAGTGACCACGCCGAGGTGAGGTGTCAGCGTCGTGAACGGGTAGTCCGCGACTTTCGGGCGGGCGGCCGAGATGCGCGAGAGGAGCGTCGACTTGCCGGCGTTCGGCAGGCCCACGAGCCCGACGTCGGCGAGCAGCCGGAGCTCGAGCTGGATGTGCCGCTCCTCCCCCGCCGTCCCGGGTTCGGCGCGTCGCGGCGCCTGATTCGTGGGGGTCGCGAAGTGCTGGTTGCCGCGGCCGCCTCGGCCGCCTCGTGCCGCCGCGACCTGGGCGCCTTCCTCGACGAGATCGGCCAGCATCTCGCCGGTGTCCAGGTCGCGCACCACCGTGCCGCAAGGCACCTCGATGATCGCATCGTCGCCGCTCGCGCCGGTCTGGTTCGAACCGCGGCCGTGCTCGCCGCGGCCGGCCTTGACGTGGTGGCGGTCGTAAAGGTGGGCGAGGGTGCTCCAGTGGCGCGAGGCGCGCACGATGACGCTGCCGCCGTGCCCGCCGTCGCCGCCGTCGGGCCCGCCCCGGGGAACGTACTTTTCGCGACGGAAACTGACACAGCCGCGCCCCCCGTCACCGGCCTTGACGAAGATGTGGACTTCGTCCAGGAACATGTGCGAGGGGCGCGGGCGTCAGGCAGCCGGCTCGACCAGCACGAAGCGGCCGAGCCGCCCGCGGTCGCGGAACCGGATATGCCCGTTCACCCGCGCGTACAGCGTGTCGTCCTTGCCGCGGCCGACGTTGAGGCCCGGCTTCCAGCGCGTCCCGCGCTGGCGAACGATGATCGTCCCGGCGTGCACGAGCTGGCCGTCGCCGACCTTGACACCGAGGCGCTGCGCGTTGGAGTCGCGGCCGTTGCGGCTGGAACCTTGCCCTTTCTTGTGTGCCATGACCCCTCCTCACGCCTCGATGGCGTCGATGCGGACCTCGTAGAGATCCTGGCGGTGCCCGGCGGTCTTGCGGTAGCCCTTCCGCCTCTTCTTGTGGAAGACGATGATCTTCTCGCCCCGGAGCAACCGCGTGAGGGTGCCCTTGACGACGGCGCCCTCGACCAGCGGCTTGCCGACCCGCACTTTCTGCTCGTCGCGGACCAGAAGAACCCGCTCGAACAGCACCTCGGCGCCCGGCTCGGCGCCCGGCCAGATGCGCTCCACGGCCAGTCGCTGCCCGACCTCGACGCGGTGCTGCTTGCCTCCTGCTTCAACGATCGCGTACATGTCAACCCCCGCCCAGTACATCAAGGACCGGTGATTCTGCCACATGGCCGCCAGGGTGTCAAACGGGTTGCCGGTGCGAGCGCGCGGTACGCGGGTCTCGGCGGGTCTCGCGACCGGCATCCCACGTTCGAGGGATGAGAGGGGTTGCCGGCCGGGGTTGCTTGTGCTATTTTTCACATAGCGGCTCGCACCGCCGACCGGGGGGCGGTGGGGCGAGCCGGCGATCGGGCCTCGAAAGAGCAGGCATGACACCCGGCGGCGCGAGCGATGGGGCGCCCGAGCCGCTGGTTCCCCTCGAACCGGGACCGCCGAGCTGGCACGCGGGCCATATCTCGCGGGCTTCTCGCCGGCGGACCAGATCCTCGAAGGAGGGCGCTCGATGATCGACCTGCAGACCATCTTCCAGAAGTATCCCGGGGCCGGGCGGGACGCCTTGATCCCCATCCTGCAAGAGGTGCAGGAGGCGCAAGGGTACCTGTCCCGCGACAGCGTCATCGCCATCGGCCAGCATCTCGGCCTGCCGGCCAGCAAGGTCTACGGGGTGGCGACGTTTTACAACCAGTTTCGCTTCCAGCCGCTCGGCCGCTACCACATCCAGGTCTGCCGGGGCACTGCCTGCCACGTCAAGGGCTCGCTGGGCGTGCTCGAGTCGCTCAAGCGCGCGCTCGGGATCGACGCCGGGCAGACGACCCGCGACGGGCTGTTCTCGATCGAGGTCGTGGCCTGCCTCGGGGCCTGCGGGCTGGCACCGGTCCTGTGCATCAACGGCGAGTTCTACGGCAACGTCAAGCCCGAGGCGCTGGGCAAGCTCCTCGGCACGCTGCGCAAGGAGGCGGCGGCCCATGCGTGAGACCCTCATCGATCCCTGCTGCGACGCATGCTGGCACGGGCCGGCTGAGTTCTGCAATGACCTGCTGCGCTGTCTGGCCTCCGGCCCGTGCTGTCACGACAGCGCGAGCTGCGCGCAGGAGCGCCAGCGCCGCCGCCAGGCGCTGCGCCGGGATGTGGTGGAGCGCCCCACGATTTTCGTCGGCACGGGGACGTGCGGCCTCGGCGCCGGCGCGGCCCGGACGCTCGAGGCGATCCAGGCATGGCTTCTGGAGCACGACCGGAGGGCCGACGTGGTCGAGGTGGGCTGCATCGGCATGTGCTCGGTGGAGCCCCTGGTCGAGGTACAGCTGCCGGGCCGCACCCGGGTCTGCTTCCAGCACGTGACGGAGCGGACGGTACCGGGCCTGCTCGAGAAGGCGCTGGCCGGCGAAATGCCGGCCGAGAGCGTGCTCGGACAGCACCGCCACGAGCGCCTGCAGCCGTGGAGCGGGGTGCCGTACCTCGACGAGCACCCGTTCTTCGCTCCCCAGACCCGCTGGGTGCTCGCCAACTGCGGCATCATCGACCCCTCCGACCTCGACGAGTACCTGGCCTGGGGCGGCTACCGCGCCCTCGCGAAGGTGCTCGCCGACATGACCCCGGCCGAGGTGTGCCGCGCCGTCGAGCTATCGGGGCTGCGCGGGCGCGGCGGCGGAGGGTTCCCGACCGGCCGCAAGTGGAGCATCGCCAACGGCCGGCCCGGGCCACAGAAGTACCTGGTGTGCAACGCCGACGAGGGCGACCCGGGGGCGTTCATGGATCGCGCCGTGATCGAGGGCGACCCCCACCGCTTGCTGGAGGGGATGGCCATCGCAGCCTACGCGATCGGCGCCAGTAAGGCGTACGTCTACATCCGCGCCGAGTACCCACTGGCGATCAGGCGGCTCGTGCACGCGATCGGCGAGGCGAAGACCCGCGGCCTGCTCGGCGAGCGTATCCTGGGCACCGACTTCCACCTCGAGATCGTCATCAAGCAGGGCGCCGGAGCGTTCGTGTGTGGCGAGGAAACGGCCCTGCTTCACTCGATCGAGGGCCGGCGCGGGATGCCGCGCCCGCGCCCGCCGTTCCCGGCCCAGGCCGGCCTGTTCGGCAAGCCGACGGTGATCAACAACGTCGAGACGCTCGCCAACGTCCCGGCGATCCTCGACCACGGCCCCGAGTGGTTCGCCTCCGTCGGCACGGCTGGCTCGAAGGGCACGAAGGTGTTCGCGCTTTCCGGCAAGATCACCCGCACGGGGCTCGTCGAGGTGGCGATGGGGACCACCCTGCGGGAAATCGTCTTCGACATCGGGGGCGGCATCCCCGATGGCAAGGCGTACAAGGCGGTGCAGATCGGAGGCCCCTCCGGTGGTTGCATCCCGTTGCAACATCTCGACATCCAGATCGACTACGAGTCGCTGAAGACGGTGGGCGCCATGATGGGCTCGGGCGGCCTCGTGGTCATGGACGAGGCGACGTGCATGGTCGACGTGGCCAAGTTCTTCATGGATTTCATTCAGCGCGAGAGCTGCGGGAAGTGCATCCCGTGCCGCGAAGGCACGCGCCGGATGCTCGAGATCCTCCAGGCGATCACCCGCGCCCGCCGCAACGAGAGCGGGTTCGACGCCCTGCAGCGGTTCCAGGGCGTGATGGCGCTCGAGCAGCTCGCCGAGGTCATCAAGGACACCAGCCTGTGCGGTCTCGGCCAGAGCGCTCCCAATCCCGTGCTGTCGACGCTGCGCTACTTCCGGGACGAGTACGAGGCGCACATTTACGACCGGAAATGCCCGGCCCGAGCGTGCAGCGAGCTGCTCACGTACTCGATCGACGTCGAGCGGTGCGTGGGCTGCGGACTCTGCCTCAAGGCGTGCCCCGCCCAGGCGATCCTCGGCACGCCCAAGAGCCCGCACTACATCGTCGCCGAAAAATGCATCTCGTGCGGCTCGTGCGTCACTGTGTGCCGGCCGAAAGCCGTGCGCGTGGAGTGAGGGAGGTTGCCATGCACATCGAGGTCAACAACCGTCCCATCGAGGCCCAGGCTGGCGAGACGATCCTGGCCGCGCTCCGGCGCGCCGGGGTGTCGGTCCCGACGCTGTGCCACATGGAGGGGCTGCTGCCCTCCGGGGCGTGCCGCATCTGTGCGGTCGAGGTCGAGGGCCAGCGCAGCCTCATCCCGGCCTGCTCCTACCCGGTGGCCGAGGGCATGAAGATCCGCACCCACTCGCCCCGGGCCGTGGCCGCCCGCCGCACGATCATCGAGCTGCTGTTGTCGAACCATCCCGACGACTGCCTGTACTGCGTCCGCAACACCAGCTGCCAGCTCCAGACGCTGGCCGCCGAGCACGGGGTCACCCAGCGCCGGTTTTCAGGCCTGCGGTCGAACCATACGATCGACATTTCGGGCCCCGCGCTCGGCCGCGACCCGGCCAAGTGCATCTTGTGCGGCAAGTGCGTGCGCGAGTGCGAAGAGGTGCAGTCGGTGGCGGCCATCGATTTCATCGGCCGTGGCAGCGCCACCCGAGTGGGTCCCGCCTTCAACGAGGGGCTCAACCTCTCGAGCTGCATTCTCTGCGGGCAGTGCGTGATGGTCTGCCCCACCGGGGCGCTGTTCGAGCAGAGCCACCTCAGGCAGGTGATGGCGGCCATCCAGGACCCCGAGATGACGGTGGTCATCCAGCATGCCCCGGCGGTGTCCGTGACGCTGGCCGAGGCGTTCGGGCTGCCCCCCGGGCAGGACATGGCCGGCACGATGACCGCGGCACTGCGCCGGCTCGGCTTCGACCAGGTCTTCGACACCTCGTTCTCGGCCGACCTCACGATCATGGAGGAGGCCTCGGAACTGGTGCAGCGGCTCACCTCCGGCGGGATCCTGCCGATGATGACGAGTTGCTCGCCGGGGTGGATCAAGTTCATGGAGGAGTTCTACCCCGACATGCTGGGGCACCTGTCGACGTGCAAGAGCCCCCAGCAGATGCTGGGCGCCGTGATCAAGAGCTACTGGGCGCCCAGGCAAGGGCTGGACCCCACCAAGGTCTTCTCGGTGGCGGTGATGCCGTGCACGGCCAAGAAGTTCGAGGCGAGCCGCCCGGAAATGGTCCACGACGGGGTCGCCGACATCGACGCCGTCCTCACCACTCGCGAACTCGTGCAGCTCATCAGGATGCACGGCCTCGACATGCTGGCGCTGCCGCCGGAGCCGGCCGACCGGCCGTTCGGGGAGCGGTCGACCGCCGGCAAGCTGTTCGGCGGCAGCGGCGGCGTCATGGAAGCGGCGATCCGCACCGCCTGCTTCCTCGTCACCGGGAAGGACCCCGAAGCCCTCGAGGTCGAGGCGGTGAGGGGACTTCACGGCGTGAAGCAGACACGGGTCAAGGTGGGCGAGCTCGAGCTCGGTGTCGCGGTGGTCTCGGGGCTCGGCAACGCGCGCAAGCTCGTGGAGCAGGTGCGGGCCGGGCGCGACGACCTGCACTTCATCGAGGTCATGACCTGTCCGGGCGGCTGCATCGCCGGCGGCGGGCAGCTGCTTGGCGTGGACCGCGCCGGGTTGGAGCGCCGGCTCGCGGGGCTGTACGCGATCGACGCCGCCGGCGCGGTGCGCATGTCACACCACAACGAGGCGGTCGCCGAGCTGTACCGGGAGTTTCTCGGCCAGCCGCTCGGGGAGCGCAGCCACCACCTCCTGCACACGCACTACCATCGCCGCGACGTCGTGAAGTAGAGCCCGTCCGTGACCCGCCACCCGGCCGTCCCGCTCGTCACCACCGTCAAGGAGCGCTGCCGCGTCTGCTACACCTGCGTGCGCGAGTGCCCGGCCAAGGCCATCCGCATCGCTGGCCGGCAGGCGGAGGTGATGCCGGCCCGCTGCATCGGCTGCGGCCACTGCGTGCGCGTGTGCAGCCAGCACGCCAAGCAGGTCGCGAGCTCCCGGGCCGGCGCGCAGGCGCTGCTCGCGTCCGGGGAGCGGGTCGCCGCTTGCGTGGCGCCTTCCTTCCCGGCCGAGTTCTCGGAGCTCGACCCTGAAAAGCTGGTGGGGATGCTGCGCCGTCTGGGGTTCGCGTTCGTCAACGAAGTGGCGTTCGGCGCCGACCTCGTGGCCAGGCGGTACCGGCAACTGCTGGCCGACGACCCGGACCGATGCTACATCTCGACCTCGTGCCCGGCGATCGTCGCGTACATCGAGCGCTTCTACCCCTCGCTCGTCGAGTTCCTGGCCCCGGTGGCGTCGCCGATGGTGGCCACGGCGCGAGCCCTGCGACGCCTGCACGGGTCCGACCTCAGGACGGTGTTCATCGGGCCGTGTGTGGCCAAGAAGGGGGAGGAGCTCGAGACCGGCCTCGCCCCCGAGGTCGACCTGGTGCTGACGTTTGCCGAGCTGCGGCAGATGTTCGCCGAGGCGGGCATCGGCGCCGACGACACGGAGCCGTCCGAGTTCGACCCGCCCCACGGCGGCGCGGGGGCGCTGTTTCCGCTCAGCCGCGGGGCGCTGCAGGCGGCCAGCATCGCCGAGAACCTCATTCTCGGCGACATCGTCGCCGCGGACGGCCGGCGGAGCTTCGTGGAAGTGGTCCGGGAGTTCGAGTCGGGGGACCTCGACCTCAACGCGCGGCTGCTCGACCTGCTGTGCTGCAACGGCTGCATCCAGGGGGCGGGGATGACATCGGAGGCGCCGCTGTTCCGGCGCCGGGCGGTGGTCAGCAAGCACGTCCGCCAGCGCCTCGCGGCGTCGTGCTCCCGGGACCGCGAGGCCTGGCTGGACCGCTTCGCCGACCTCGACCTGGGGCGGACGTTCGTGGCCAACGACCAGCGCTTGCCGACCCCTTCCGAGGGCGAAGTCGCCGAGGTGCTGGCGCGCATGGGCAAGCACACCCCTGCCGACGAGCTCAACTGCGGCGCCTGCGGCTACGACACCTGCCGGGAGCACGCAGTGGCGGTGTGCAAGGGGCTCGCCGAGTCGGAAATGTGCCTGCCGTTTTCGATCGAGGCGCTGCGCACCTCGGTCGCCGAGCTGGCGCGTTCGCACCAGGAGCTGCGCAACACGCAGCAGGCGCTCATGCACTCGGAGCGCCTGGCGAGCATGGGCCAGCTCGCTGCCGGCATCGCCCACGAGGTCAACAACCCGCTCGGGGTGGTGCTGCTGTACGCCCACATGCTGCTCGAGCAGACACCGAAGGATGCGCCCGATCGCAAGGACCTCGAGACGATCGTCGCCCAGGCCGACCGCTGCCGGAAGATCGTTTCGGGGCTGCTGAACTTCGCGCGGCAGAACAAGGTGTTCCGGCAGGAGACCCCGATCCGGGAGCTCCTGCTCCAGGGGCTGCGAAGTGTGCCGATCCCCGACCACGTGAAGGTGCGGGTCGAGCACGAAGACCCAGCGCTGGCGGCCGAGCTCGACCGCGACCAGATCATCCAGGTTCTCACCAACCTCATTTCCAACGCCGTCGAGGCGATGCCGGAAGGCGGGATGCTCACGCTTTCCTCTCGCGCCTCGAACGGATCGGTGGTGCTCGCCGTGGCGGACACCGGGGTGGGCATCACGAAAGACAACATGAACAAGATCTTCGAGCCGTTCTTCACCACCAAGCCCATTGGCAAGGGCACCGGGCTGGGGTTGCCGGTCCTCTACGGCATCGTCAAGATGCACCGCGGCGACATCAAGGTGGAGTCGAACGCCGACCCGACCGCAGGCCCGACGGGGACCACCTTCACGGTCACGTTTCCCCGCACCGGCCCTGCAGAGTGAGGCGCGCGGCAGCAAGGCTCGAGGGGGAGGCCGTATGACGAGACCCGCTCCGACGATCCTGGTGGTGGATGACAACCCCGACTTCCTCGAGCAAATGAAGCTGCAGCTCGAGGCCGGGGGGTTCGTGGCGCTGGCGGCGGAAAGCGCCGCGCAGGCGCGCGAGCTGGTGGCGAGCGCCGAATTCGACCTGGCGATCTGCGACCTCATGATGGAGCACGCCGACTCGGGGTTCGGGCTCGCCCACGCGATCAAGCGCAAGGACCCCCGCATCCCCGTGATCATGGTCACGGCAGTGGCGAGCGAGGCCGGCATCGCCATCGACGCGGCCAGCAAGGGCGAGCGCGCCTGGGCGGGGGCCGACGTGATCCTCGACAAGCCAGTGCGCTACGAGCAGCTGGTGCGCGAGATCAACCGCCTCCTCAAGCTCGGCGCATAGCGGAGGCGGCCATGGACAACCTCAAGGTCCTGGTCGTCGACGACGAGCCGGGGATCCGGCTCGGCATCACCCGCGTCCTGCAACCGTTCCTGGTGCGTGTCCCGGAGTCGGAGATCGACGTCGGGTTTTCCATCGCGCAGGCGGAATCCGGCGAGGAGGCGATCGCCCACCTCCGGGCGCAGCCGGTCGACATCCTGCTGCTCGACCACAAGCTGCCGGGGATCTCGGGGCTGGATGTGCTGGAGTGGGTGGCGGCGGAGCCGCGCGACTGGCTCACCGTCATGATCACGGCCTACGCCACGATCGAGACTGCGGTGAGCGCCACCAAGCGTGGCGCCTTCGACTTTCTGGCCAAGCCGTTCACGCCCGAGGAGCTCAAGGCGACGGTCGCCAAGACCGCCCGGCACCTGCTGCTCCAGCGCGAGGCCAAGCGGCTCGCTGACGAAAAGCGGCAGGTCCGGTTCCAGCTCATCTCGGTGCTCGCCCACGAGCTCAAGGCGCCGCTGGCGGCGGTCGAGGGCTACCTCCAGCTCCTGCGCGACGGCGTCGTGGCGCCCGGCAGCCCCAAGGCCGCCGAGGTGCTGGGGCGCAGCCTCGAGCGCATCGAGGGGATGCGCAAGCTCATCGTCGACATCCTCGACCTGACCCGCATCGAGTCCGGGCAGAAGAAGCGCGAGCTGGTGGAAGTCGACGTGCGCGAGGCGGCCTTCCGCGCCATCGAGACGGCCACCCCCGCCGCACGCAGCCGGCAGGTCACGATCGAGCTGTCGGCCCCCGAGCGGCTGGGAATGCGGGCCGATCCGGGCGAGCTCGACATCATGTTCAACAACCTCGTGTCGAACGCCGTCAAGTACAACCGCGACGGCGGGCGGGTCGAAGTACGTCTCGCCGACCTCGGCGACCGGGTGCGGATCGAGGTGGCCGACACCGGCATCGGCATGAGCCCGGAGGAGCTCAAGCAGCTGTTCGGCGAGTTCGTACGCATCAAGAACGCGAAGACCCGCACTATCCAGGGCTCGGGGCTGGGGCTTTCGATCCTCAAGAAGCTGGCGGCGCTGTACGGCGGCGACGTGAGCGTGGAGAGCACGCCCGACGTCGGGTCGACGTTCACGGTGACGCTGCAGAAGCAGTGATCGGGGGCCAAGGTACGGCGAAGGGACGTTGGGGGTGAGGCCGCCCGCTGCCTTGCGCGCCTGGCCTCTTCCCTGTTCCGCTACGTACGATGCGACACGGGGGGCCGATGGACCGCTGCGAGTTGCTCGGGTGGCTGCAGGAGACCGATGAAGCGCGGCTGGAGGCGCTGTGGGAGTGGGCCGACGCGACGCGCCGCCGGCACGTGGGCGACGAGGTGCACTTGCGCGGCCTCGTCGAGGTGTCCAACCACTGCGTGCGCCGCTGCGCGTACTGCGGGATCGCGGCCGGCAACACCGGGCTCGTGCGCTACCGGATGGAGGCGGAAGAAATCCTCTCCTGCGCGCGCCAGGCGCGAGAGCTGGGCTTCGGCACGGTGGTCCTGCAGGCGGGAGAGGACCCCGGTCTTTCGCGCGAGCTGGTCGCTGGCGTCGTACGGCGAATCAAGGCCGAGACCGGTCTCGCCGTCACGCTGAGCCTGGGCGAACGCCCGGACGGCGATCTCGCCGCCTGGCGGTCGGCCGGGGCGGACCGCTACCTGCTGCGCTTCGAGACCTCGGATCCGGAGCTGTACGCCCGCATCCACCCCTCGCTGCCAGGCCGGCCGTCGGATCGCTTCGCGTTGCTCGGGCGGCTGCGAGAGTTGCGCTACGAGATCGGCTCCGGGGTGATGATCGGCATCCCGGGGCAGACCTACGCCACGCTGGCCGGCGACCTGCTGGCGTTTGCGCGGCTCGACCTCGACATGATCGGTGTGGGCCCGTGGGTGTGCCATCCGGCCACGCCACTCGGACGCGGCGAGCTCCCGCCTGCCGCGCCGGGGAAGCAGGTTCCCGCCACCGAACTCATGACGTACAAGGTCATGGCGCTCGCGCGCCTGCTCTGCCCCGACGCCAACATCCCCTCCACGACCGCCCTGGCGACCCTCAACCTCGCGTCGGGGCGTGAACTCGGCCTCGCCCGGGGCGCCAACGTCGTGATGCCCAACCTCACGCCACCGCACTACCGGGCGCTGTACGAGATCTACCCCGGCAAGGCGTGCCTCGCTGAAGCCACCGACGAGTGCGCCGCCCGCCTGTCGGAGCGGATCCTGCACGTGGGGAGGCGGATCGGCCGCGGCAGCGGGGGGCGGCGCCGCCCCTCGTGACCGGCGGCGGTCAGCGGCGCACAGCGGCCGACCGGTCCGCCGATGCCGCGCAGGGGGCCGCTGGCACCGGGGCGGTGGGTCCGGTGATGAGGCGGGCCGACCGGTTGTAGGAGAAGTAGCTCCACGCCCACTGCGTGAAGACCAGCAGCCGGTTCTGGAACTCAACGAGCTTCATGAGATGCACGAACAGCCAGGCGAGCCAGGCTGGGTAGCCGGCGAACCGCAGGCCGAAGATGTCGGCCACTGCGGCATGGCGGCCGATGGTGGCGAGGCTCCCGAGGTCGCGGTAGGCAAACGGCGGGAGGGTGCGTCCCGCGAGCCGGGCCCGGATCAGCTTCGCCACGTACGCGCCTTGCTGGATCGCCACCTGCGCCACCCCCGGCAGCGGGACGCCACCTTGATGGGTGTACGCCGCCATGTCGCCAATGACGAAGATTTCCGGGTGGCCGGGCACGCGGCAGTCGGGGGCGGTCAGGACACGCCCGGCGCGGTCGAGCGGCGCCCCGGTCGCGGCGGCGAGCGCCTCGGCCAGCGGCGAGGCCTTCACGCCGGCGGCCCACAGCACGGTGTGCGTTGCGAGCCGCTCCGGGATCCCGTCGCGCACGAGCTCGACGTGTTCCGGACCGATGGCGGTCACGCGCGTGCCGGTGCGCACCTCCACCCCCAGTGCCTGCAGCGAGCGGGCAGCGGCAGCGGACAGCGAGGGGTGGTAGCCGGGCAGGACGCGCTCGAGCCCCTCCACGAGCACGATCCTGGCCCGTCTCGGGTCGATGGCACGGAAGTCATTCCGCATCGTGACCCTGGCGATCTCGGCCAGGGCCCCGGCGAGCTCGACTCCTGTCGGGCCCGCACCCACCACCACGAAAGTCAGCAACGCCTGCACCTCGTCCTTGCCGCCGGCCCGCTCGGCGCACTCGAACGCCAGCAGCACCCGACGGCGGATCTCGGTGGCGTCCTCCACGGTCTTGAGGCCGGGGGCGAGCGCTTCCCAGTCGCTGCGGCCGAAGTAGTGGTGGCTGGCTCCGGTCGCCAGCACCAAGGTGTCGTACTCCAGCTCGCCGCGGTCCAGCAACAGCCGGCGCCGCGCGGCATCGATCCCCACGGCCTCGGCGAGCAGGACGCGGGTGTTGCGCTGCCGCCGCACGATCGAGCGGATCGGCGCGGCGATGTTGGCCGGCGACAGGCCGCCGGTCGCGACCTGGTACAGCAAGGGCTGGAACAGGTGGAAGTTGCGGCGATCCACGAGCGTGACGTCGACCGGGGCGCGGCCGAGCGCCCGCGCCGCGTGCAGGCCGCCGAACCCCCCGCCGACAATGACCACGCGGTGTCCCGACTCCCTCACGACCCTCCTCCTGAAGGCGGGCCATGCGCCCCGCCCTCATCCATGTGAAGAGGGGAACGAGGCTGCTATTCCGGGTCCGGGCGCCGGCGGGTCGAGTATAGTTGGCCGACGCTGGCGCGTCGTCGGGAGGGCCCACACATGTCGCTCCTTCGGACCAAGCCTCTGGCAGCCATTCTCCGCGATCCGGACAGCGAGCAGGGCGGCCTCAAGCGAGCCCTGGGCGGCTGGGACCTGGTGGCAATCGGCATCGGCTGCATCATCGGCGTGGGGATCTTCGTGCTGCCCGGCGTCGAGGCGGCCAAGCACGCCGGACCCGGCATCATTCTCTCGTTCGCCATCGCCGCCGCGGCGTGTGCCTGCGCGGCGCTGTGCTACGCCGAGCTGGCGGCGATGATCCCGGTGGCGGGCTCCGCGTACACGTACGGCTACGCGACGCTCGGCGAGGTGTTCGCTTGGATCATCGGCTGGGACCTCATCCTGGAGTACATCGTGGCGGCGTGGCTGGTGTCCATCGGCTGGTCGAGCTACTTCTGCAACCTCGTCAACACGGCGCTCGGGCGCTGGCAGCTCGAGATGCCCGCCAAACTCGCCAGCGCGCCGCTGGTGTGGGATGCCACCGCCAACCGGTTCCATGCCACCGGGGCGATCGTCAACCTGCCCGCCGTGGCCATCGTGGCCGTCCTCACGCTCCTGCTCGTGCGGGGCATCAAGGAAAGCGCCCGCGTCAACAGCGTCATGGTGGTGATCAAGCTCGGGGTGATCGTGCTCTTCATCGCCGCGGCGGTGTGGCACGTCGAGCCCGCGAACTGGAAGCCGTTCATGCCGTTCGGCCTGAGCGGCGTGACGACCGCGGCAGCGATCGTCTTCCTGGCGTTCGTGGGGTTCGACGCCGTCTCCACGGCCGCCGAGGAGGCCAGGAACCCTCAGCGCGACATGCCGATCGGCATTATGGGGTCGCTCGCCGTGGCGACGGTCCTGTACATGGGGGTGTCGGCCATCATGACCGGCGTCGTGCCGTACACCGAGCTGGGCGTTGCCGACCCCGTGGCGCTCGTGCTCAACGTCCTCGACATGAAGTTCGCCTCGGCCCTCGTCTCGGTCGGCGCGATCACCGGCATCACGAGCGTGCTGCTCGTGTTGCTGCTGGCTCAGCCGCGCATCTTCTTCGCCATGTCGCGCGACGGCCTGCTGCCGGCCGCGATGTCGCGGGTCCACCCCCGCTTTCGCACCCCGGTCGCCACCACCGTCGTGACGGGCGTGGTGGTCGCGGTGGGCGCCGCGTTGCTGCCGATCGACGTGGTGGCCGAGCTGTGCTCGATCGGCACGTTGTTCGCGTTCATGATCGTCTCCGCCGGCGTGATCGTCCTGCGGTTCACGCGCAAGGACCTGCACCGGCCGTTCCGGGTGCCGCTCTTCCCGCTCACGCCGGCGCTGGGCCTCGTGCTGTGTGGCGGCCTCATGCTCCGGCTGCCGCTTTCGACCTGGATCCGGTTCGGCGGCTGGCTCGCGATCGGGCTGCTCATTTACAGCACGTACTCGTATCGGCACAGCAAGCTCTCGGCTACGGCCCGTTGAGCTCGGCCAGCCAGCGCTCGACCTGAGCGCAGCGCTGCGGCGTGTCGCACTCGCGGCGCAGGGCCGCCAGCGCGCCGCGAGGCGTGCCGTCGCCGTACAGGTCGCGGATCACGGCCACCTGGAGGCGGGTCGTCCAACCGGGTGAGGAGCCGGCCCAGGCCCCGCCGGCGAGCAGGGCGCCGGCAGCGATGGCGACCGCCAGCAGCAGCTCCCGGTGGGTGCGCGTGACCGCCCGCAGCAGCGCCCTCCCGGCGAGGACCGCGGCTGCGGCCACCGCTGCGATCCAGGGCCCCTTCCCGGCCCACGAGGGGAACACGATCCCGTCGGCGAGCAGCGTCGGGGCGAGGGTGAGCGAGGGCAGCGGCACGGTCTCGGGCGGGAACGGGAACGACACGATGGCCAGACAGCTCGTCGCGACCCCGCCCAGTGCTGCGGCGGCGAGCGCGATGCGGGCGGTCGGTCGGGCGAGCAGCGCGGGAACGCCGAGCGCAACCGCCAGCAGCAGCAGAGGTAGGCCGGCCAGCAGGTAGCGGGGGCCTGGAAACCACCCGCCGTGCCAGTTGCGGTAGCCGGCCATGAGCACCAGCAACGAGGCGAACGCCAGCCCAGCGGGCGCGATGGAGCGCCACGCCGCCGCACGCAGCCGCACGAGGCCGACCCCGGCCACGAGCACGAGCGGCGCCCAGCACGCGAGGCCGCGCTCGGGCGAGAGCACGAGCCCCCACAGGCCGCGCCAGCTCGGGACGCCGATGCCGAACACGCCGATTCCGCCGAGCGCCGCGAAGCCCGCGTGCGTCTCGTGGGCGGAGGAAAGCGACCACGGGGAGCCAAAGCACGTTGCGTTGTAGGTTGCCAGGAGCGAAAGCGGCAGCGCCGCGCCGACCCCCACCGCCAGCCAGTGCCGCCAGCCCCCTCGGTTCTCGGTCGTGAGCACGAGCACGGTCGCGGGCACGACGAGCGGGTACTCGCTCACACACGCCCAGCCGAGCGCCACGCCGGCCGCCAGCTCGCTGCCGCGGGAGCCGCGCTCGAGAAGCACCAGTGCCGCGAGCAGGAGGCACGCCGCGAGCGCGTGGGAAAAGAGCAGCAGCGAGGCGGCGAGCGCCGGGGTTGCAAACGCCCAGGCAGCCGCGAGCAAAGGCCCGCCGCTGGGCCGCCGCCAGAGCAGCGCGAGCGCGACCCAGCTCGGCACGGTGGACGCGAGCAGCCGGCCGAGCACGAGAGCCCATGCCAGCTCCGAATCCGACCCGCACGGGGCCAGGAGGTGTGCGAGAGCGACTCCCGGCAGCAGCAAGGGAAGCATTCCCGGCGCCTTGTTGGGGTACAGCCGTCCTTCGCGGGCGGCCACGTCCTCGCTTCCGCCCCAGCGCGCCAGCTCCGGGCCGATGTCGAGGCACCCACGGTGCACCACGGCCAGAGCCTGGTAGGCGCGGGGGCGCTCGTTGGGGCTCGCAAAGTGGGGCCAGAAGTTCACGGCCAGAAGCTGAACCACCGCCAGCGCTGCGAGCGGCAGGCACAGCCCGGCGCGGGCAGGCCCGATGGGAGCGACAGGGGCAATGGCCTCCGGCTGCACGAGCGCATGGTAGCGCCGCGGCGGCGGCAGGCGCGGCTCCCGCTCGTGGGAGCCGGATGTGATAGGGTAGGGCGGGGGTCCGGATGTCCGAGAAGGAACGCTATCTGCTGACCGATGCTCAGTTGCGCGCCGAACTCTGGCGCTGCGAATCGTGTGCCGAAAAGCCGTGTCAGGCCGCTTGCCCGGCCGACTGCTCGCCGGCCGACTTCATCATGGCGGCGCGTGTCGGGGAGCCGGGCGACTACCGACGAGCCGCGGCAATGATCCTCTCCGCCAACCCGCTCGGCGGCGTCTGCGGGTGGGTATGCCCCGACACCCACTGCCAGCGGGCGTGCAGCCGCCGCACGTTCGACCGCGCCATCGAGATCCCGGCCATCCAGGCCACCCTGATCGCCAAGGCCCGGGAGCTGGGCTGGAAAGGCGCCTTCCCGCCCGCTCCCCCCACCGGCAAGCGGGTGGCAGTCGTGGGGGCGGGCCCCGCCGGCTACGGCGCGACGGCGGTTCTGGCACAGGAAGGGCACGCCGTCGAGCTGTTCGAGACCGCCGAGCGCGGCGGCGGGATGGCCGCGCTCATTCCCGAGTACAGGCTGGACCACGAGGTGCTGGCGGCGGACCTGGCGTTCGTGGAGTCGTTGGGTGCGATCGAGGTGCGGCGCGGCGAGGCGGTCCACAACCCGGCCGAGCTGCTGGGCCGCGGCTTCGACGCGGTGGTGGTCACGACCGGCCTCGGTGAACCGCTGCGGCTCGGCGTGCCCGGCGAGGACGCCGCGATTGGGGGGCTCTCGTTCCTCGCCGCCCCCGACCGCTACAGGGTGGAAGGCCGGCGTGTGGCGGTGGTCGGCGGTGGCGCGGTGGCGGCAGACTGCGCCGAGACCGCCGCCCGGCGCGGCGCGGCCCGGGTCGAGATGCTGGCGCTCGAGAGCCTCGGCGAGCTGCCGCTCACGCCTCGCGAGCTGCGCGGCGTGATGAAGGCCGGCGTCCAGGTCTCGGGACGCACCCGGGTCACCGGGTTCCTGGTCTGTGACGGGCGGGTCATCGGGGTCGACACCTGCAAGGTCCAGCTCCCCGACGGCGTGCCGTTCCACCCGCGCCATGTCACGAACGTCCCCGGCACCGAGCAGGCGCGCCCCGACTTCGACTTCGTTATCGTGGCCATCGGCGCCCGTCCCACCCTGCGTCCGCTCGCTTCTCGGGGCGTGTTCGTGGCCGGCGACCTCGCCAACGGCCCCACCACAGTGGTGGAGGCCGTGGCGGCTGGCAAGAACGCCGGCCTGGCCGTGCACGCCTTCCTGCAAGGTGCCGAGCCGCCGGCCATCGAGCGGCCGGTCAAGAGCTTCGCCGTGCTGCGCGGGTACAACCCCGTGCCGGTGCCGCTCGACGCCGAGTTCTTCGGGCGGCCGATCCTCTCCCCGCTGCTGCTGTCCGCGGCGCCGCCCACCGACGGCTACGAGCAGATGCGGCGCGCCTACGAGGCGGGGTGGGCCGGCGGTGTCATGAAGACAGCCTTTGACAACGTGCCGATCCACATCCCGGCCCGCTACATGTTCGCCTTCACGCCTTCGACGTACGGCAACTGCGACAACGTGTCCGGGCACCCCCTGGACCGGGTCTGCCGCGAGGTCGAGCGGTTGCGGCGCGAGTTCCCCGATCGTCTCACGCTCGCCTCGACCGGCGGCCCCGTCACCGGCGACCCGGAAGCGGATGCCCGGGGGTGGCAGTCCAACACCGCGATGCTCGAGCGGGCGGGGGTGTGCGGCATCGAGTACTCCCTCTCCTGCCCGCAAGGCGGCGACGGCACCAAAGGGGACATCGTCTCGCAGGACCCCGAACTCACCGCCACGATCATCGACTGGGTGCTGCAGGCCGGAGATCCCGAGGTCCCCAAACTCTTCAAGCTCACCGCGGCGGTCACCTCGATCTTCCCGATCATGGCGGCTGTGGCGGAGGTCTTTGCCCGCTATTCCGGCGCCAAGGCCGGGGTCACGCTCGCCAACACCTTCCCGACCCTGGCGTTCCGTCCCGGGCGCAAGGCAGCGTGGGAGGAGGGCGTGGTGGTCGGGATGTCGGGCGAAGGCGTGTTGCCGATCTCCAACCTCACGCTCGCCAATGTTTCCCGGCTGGGGGTCGTGGTGTCGGGCAACGGCGGGCCCATGGACTACAAGGCTGCCGCCAACTTCCTGGCGCTGGGCGCCCGCACCGTCCAGTTCTGCACCGTGGTCATGAAGTACGGGTACGAGGTGGTGCGGGAGCTGCACTCGGGGCTGTCGCACTTGCTGGCCGAGCGAGAGCTACGCTCGGTGGGCGAGCTCATCGGGCGGGCGCTGCCCGATCCGATCACGGGCTTTTTGGATCTGCCGGCGACCAAGCCGATTTCAGCCGTGCACGAGGAACTCTGCCAGCACTGCGGCAACTGCACCCGCTGCCCGTACCTGGCGATCACGCTGGATGACCGGAAGCTGCCGCGCACCGACGCCAGGCGCTGCATCGGCTGCTCGATTTGCGCCCAGAAGTGCTTTTCCGGCGCGCTGTACATGCGCGAGCGCAGCGCCGAGGAGCTGGCGCTCCTCGAGGAGGCATGAATGCTGGCCACACCTCACCGTCTGATCGTCGACGGCGGCACAATTGCCACGCTGGGCGAGCCAGGGCGGGTGCTCGAAGGCCACGCGCTGGTCATCGAGGGCGAGCGCATCGCGGCGATCGTGCCGAGCGCCGAGGCCGACCGCGCCGGCGCCGAAGTCGTGGACGCGGCCGGTACCCTCGTGCTCCCCGGTTTCATCAACGCCCACATGCACTTTTACTCCACGCTCGTGCGCGGGCTCGGGAAGGCGGAGCCCTCCGCCAGCTTCCAGGAGGTGCTCGAGCACCTGTGGTGGCGCCTCGACCGCCAGCTCACGCTCGAGGACTGCTACATTTCCGCACTGGTCGCGCTGCTGCAGGCAATCCGGCACGGCACCACGACGCTCATCGACCACCACGCCAGCCCTCGGGCGGTGCGCGGCTCGCTGCCGGCCATCGCCCGCGCGGTGCGCGAGTGCGGCCTGCGAGCCAGCCTGTGCTACGAAGTTTCGGATCGCGACGGCGAGGCGGTGGCCCGCGAGGGGATCGAGGAAAACGCGGCGTGGATCAGGGAGTGCGCTGCCGCCGGCGACGACCAGCTCACGGCGCTGTTCGGGCTGCACGCCTCGTTCACGATCAGCGACCGCACGCTGGAGGCGGCGGCCCGGGCGGGGCACGAGCTCGGCGCAGGGTTCCACGTCCACACGGCGGAGGCGGCCTCCGACCAGGAAGCCTGCCTGCGCGAGCACGGCTGCCGCGTCGTGGAGCGCTTCGACCGCGCCGGGCTGCTGGGGGAGAAGACCGTGTGTGCCCACGGGGTGCACCTGTCGGAGCGCGAGCTTGAAATCCTCGCCGAGCGGCGCGCCGCGATCGTCCACAACCCGCAGTCGAACATGAACAACGCGGTGGGCGTGGCGGACGTCCCGGCGATGCTGAAGGCAGGGGTGCTGGTGGGCCTGGGCACCGACGCCATGACCACCGACATGCTGGAGGAGCTGCGAGCGGCGCTGTGGGTGCGGCACCTGGCGGCCGGCAACCCCTCGACCGGCTTTGCCGAGACGGTGGGGCTGCTGCTGACCGGCAACGCCCGCATTGCCGGGCGGCACTGGCGAGTGCCGCTCGGGGTACTGGCTCCGGGCGCGGCGGCAGACGTGGTGCTGGTCGACTACCACCCTCCCACCCCGCTCGACGAGAGCACGTTGTGGGGTCACCTCGTGTTCGGGGTCTCGCAGTCACAGGTCGACACCACGATTTGCCGGGGACGGGTGCTCATGCGCGGCAAGCGGCTGTGTCTGGACATCGACGAGGCGGCGGTGGCGGCCCGCGCCCGCGAGCTGGCAGCGGCGCTCTGGCGCCGCTTTTGAGGCTGGAGGAGGGCGGCGTGGAGCTGCTGATTGCCAACGGGCGGGTCGTCACCGAGACCGGCGCGTTCGAGGGCGACATCCTGGTGCGCGACGGGCGGATCGCCGCGGTGGGCGGCGACCTCGCCAGCCGGGCGGGCCGGGCTCCGGTGCTCGACGCCGCCGGGCTTTCGGTGCTGCCCGGCTTCGTCGACCTCCACGTCCACGCCGACGACGAGATCGGGCGCTGGACGCTGGCTGACGATTTCGGCTCGGCCTCGGCCGCCGCGCTGCTTGGCGGCGTCACGACCATCGTGGCGTTCGCCACGCAGCGGCCCGGCGAGCAGCTGCAGGCGTGTGTCGGGCGCTACCTCGCCAAGGTGGCGGGCCGGAGCCGGTGCGACGTCGCATTCCACCTCACGCCCACCGGCGAGCGTTGGGACTGGGCCGCCCTCGCCAGGCTGGCCGGGCGGGGGTTCGGCACCGTCAAGCTGTACACCACGTACCGCCAGGCGGGGCTCTACTCGTCGTGGGAGCGGCTGGCCGAGCTGATGCCGCGTCTGGCCGAACTCGGGCTGCGGCTGCTCCTCCACTGCGAGGACGACGACACCCTGGCGCGAGTGGATGCCTCCCGCCTGGATCTCTGCGACCCGTTCTCGCACACGCGGCTGCGGCCGCCCGGCGCGGAAACCGAGGCGATCGAGCGCGCCCTGGAGCTGGCGCGCCAGGCCGGGTGCCCCCTGCACGTGGTCCACGTGTCGACGGCACGCGGCGCCGGTCTCGTCGCGGCGGCCCGCCCCCTCCAGCGGGTCTCGGCCGAGACCTGCCCGCAGTACCTGTTCCTCGACGAGGAGGCGTTGCGCGGGCCGGATGGCCATCGCCTGCTGTGCTCGCCACCGTTGCGCGACGAGAGCACCCGGCGGCAGCTCGTCGAGCTGGTGCTGGCCGGCGCGCTCGACGTGCTGGCCACCGATCACTGCCCTTTCTTTCGCCGAGACAAGGACGCCGTCGACGGCGACCTGCGGGCCGTGCCCTGCGGTCTGCCGGGGGTGGGCGCCCTGGTGCCGCTGGCGTTCGAGCTGCTGGCGGGCCGCGGCGAGGCCGGACTGCGGGTCCTGGTGACAATGGTGTCGGCGAAACCCGCCCGTCTGGCCGGTCTCCACCCTCGCAAGGGCACGCTCGATGTGGGGGCGGACGCCGACCTCGTGGTCCTCGACCTCGAAGGCGAGCAAAGGGCGGTGCGCTCGACGCTGGCCGACGCGCACGACCCCTGGGCCGGCTACACCACGCGGCTCGCCTTCCGGCACGTGCTCGTGCGGGGGGTGGAGGTGGTCCGGGACGGCCGGCTCGTGGACGCCCCGCCCTCCGGCACGACGCTCCAGGGGTGACCGGCTACCGCACCGGGATCATCTGCCGGGCCGCCAGCAGGTTGAAGCTCGTCGGGTCGTAGATCCCCCCGGCCACGAACAGCTCGAGGAACGACACCAGGTCCGCGGCCACGAGCCCGGCCACGGCCGCCGCGAGGGCGGGTCTTCTCCAGCGCGCGCCGAGCCCGCCCGCGAGTTCCGAGAGCGCGCCGAGGGCGAGCAAGCGCAGCGGCAGCTCCAGCAGCGCCACGTACCGCACGTTCTTGATCAGCGGGGCGAACTCGGCGAGGGTGAGCACGAGAAGGATCGCCGCCGCGGTGGGCAGGTCCCGCGCGTCACGGCGGACGGCTCGCACGGCCACGGTCAGCACCCCGCCGAGGCCGAGCAAGGTGGCCAGGGGCGAGATGAGCAGGAAGTCGACCACCAGCCGGTACCACGGGCCGCCGCAAAACGCCTTCACGAAGGGACTTTCGCCCGGGGAGGCGAGGACGATCCGGGCTACCTCCAGCGCCCTGCCCGGACCGCCGGCGGCCACGACACCCAGCCCGCCGGCCACGGCCACCGGTGCCGCCAGCAGCCAGGCGAGCGTGCCGGGGCCGAGGGCAGTGCTGCCGTGCGCCCGCTCCCACGCGAACACCACGGCGAGCGGGACGAGCAGCAGCACGGCCAGCTCCTTGACGCTCAGCGCTGCCGCTGCGGCGGCGACGAACGCGAGCCTGAGCGGAAGCGACGCGGGCCGGCGGAGCACCTCGAGAAAGACCCACCACGCGAGGGAGGCCAGCAGCAGAGCCGGGGCATCGGTGAGCGCGCGCCGCCCGAGCGCCAGCCAGAGAGGCGAGCAACCGGCCAGCCAGGTGAGCAGCGCCGCATCCCGGCTGCCGAGGTGGCGGCGAGCGAACAGGAACGTCACCGCAGCAGTTGTAACGTGGCAGCTCGCCGACAACGCCGAGAGCGCGCCGAACGAGCAGCCGAAAAGGGTGCACCAGGCGAGGGCGAGCAGCAGGTAGCCAAAGCGGGTCGGTGGGGGGAAGGCGGAAAGGCGAGGGTCGCCGGCGAACCGGGCGTGCAGGTCGGCCAAAGCGCCCGGGCCCCGCTCGTTGAGCTCCTGCACGTACCGCAAATACACGCCCTCGTCGGCGTTGACGGCAGGGCGCACGGAAGGCAACGTCGACACCAGCACCGCGGCAGCGGCCAGCACGCCGGCCAGGGCGAGCAACCCGGCAGCCTGCTCCTCGCCGATCCTGATCACGGCGCCCTCACGTGCGGGCGGCGGGCCCGGTCCGCGAGCCAGAGGCGGAGGTTGGCGAGCGGAGGGAAGTCGCGCCAGCGCCACAGCCGCTCCGGGTGGTGGTCGGGGTCGATGCGGGCCGAGTAGGCGTCGGGCCGGTAGGGGCTGACGAGCAGGCCAGCGGCGTGGAAAGCAATGGAAAGCGCGAGCAGCGGCCAGCACAGCGCGAGCAGGCTGCGCGGCACCGCGCTGCGGTCGCGCCCGGCCTGGGCGGCTGCTGCCACGACGAGCCCCCACGCCGGGATGGTGTCGGCGAGGTAGCGCGGGCCGTACGTCCAGCCGCCCGCCCACTCCTTCCAGGTGGCGGCGGAAAGCAGGTTGACCGCAATGAGACCAAGGACGGGAGCGAGCCAGAACGGCCACGGCGCGGCGCGCCCCGCGGCCGAGCGGCTCCAGCGGGCCAACGCCGCCGCACCCAGGACGAGGAGTGCCCACAAGAACACCGGCGAGAACACGAACAGCCCGCGGCCGGGCGAGACCAGCAGCCCGGCGAGCGCCGCCAGCGGGTCGTACGGTACGGCCTGCGAGGCCTCGTAGCCGAAGCGGACGCGGCCGATGATGAGCTGGCCGAACAGCCACGGACGGCCGAACGTCCACCAGTTGTACGCCAGGGTGGCAATCACCCCGGGGAGCACGCCGGCGAGAAAAGGCCCCAGACGCTCCCGCCCGGCACGGCGGACCAGCCAGGCCCAGGGGAAGACGTACAGGAAGGCTGTGGCTCGCACGAGCCCCCCCCACCCCAGCAGCACCCCGGCAGCGAGCGCCCGCTGCCGCCCCGAGGCCGCGCCCGGCGCCAGCACGAGCCAGGCCGCCGCGCACTGCAAGGCCACGAGAAAGGTGTGCTGCCAGGGCTCCCGGGAGAGCACCGAGAACAACGGCGAGCCGAGCGCCACGGCGAGCGTGGCGAGGAGGGCCGGCCCGCCTTCCACCAGCCGCCGCACGGTGAGGAAGAACACGGCTGCCGCCAGCGCCGACCACAGCGCCGCAATCGGGTGGTTGAAGCCGGGTGAGAGCACGAAGGTGGGCCCTGCGCCCGCCGCTTGCGCCAGCGCATACACCGGCGCCAGGGCCAGCGCGGCGCCGATGCCGGTGCCGCCCACGGCGTGCCCGTCCGGGGTCTCGATGATGGTGGCCCGCAAGCCCAGCACGTTCGAGGCCCAGTGCTCGCGCAGGCGGTCCAGGCGTCCCCACTCCCCGCGCACCAGCGAGAGCGCCGTCAGGCAGTGGGCGTAGTTGTCGTTGGCGCCTCCCTCGGCCGGGATCCCCAGGTAGCCAGCGAAGAGCGCAGCGGCCAGCAGGGCCGCCGCCAGCGCGCGGGTCCGGGGTGAGGTCTCGCCTCCCTGGAAAGAGAAACCGGGCACGCAGAGGCATTCTAGCCTGCAGCCGCCCCGGCGCCGTGACTCCACGGGTCACCGACGCTCGGTGGAGGGGCGAAAACGCCTCGTGTTGGCCCGCGTCAACCCACCCAGCACGCCTCGACAGCCCCGCGGGGGTCCGCTCTCACGGTACGACCACCAGGGGGACCGAGCCCGGCGCCAGCATGAGCGGGCGCCGGAACGTCGTGCCCGCGCACGTCGTCACCACCAGCTCGTAGCTGCCGGGCGGAAGGAGGTTGAACAGGGCAGTGTGGGAGTGCAGCGGTACGGGGCCGGGAGGCGCCTCGGCCGACAGCGCCACGGGCATGCCCAAGGCGTCCAGCAACGTCACGGTGCAGGGGTTGCCGGCCTCGCTCCGCACCTCGAGGCTGAACGAGCGGCGGCTGCGTGTCAGTGGCACATCGAGCGGCGTGGCGCCGAAAGGTCCCCGCACGGTCGCGAGCGCGTACCCGGGGCCGCCGACCACGACGGCTGCCACACCGGCAGGCTCGACAGGCAACCGGTAAACCCCTTCCGGGTCGCCGGCGAGTCGATACACGAAGAACGCGCCCGAGCGAGCGTGCACCCCGAACGAGGCGGTACGCACCGGCACCGAGACCTCGCTGTCCCGCAGGCGGAGCGCGAGTTCGCGACGGCGCTCGAGCACCAGCTCCACGCGCGTGGTCCCGCCGGCAGCCACCTCGACATCCTCGGACACCCACGAGCCCGCCGCGTCGGCCGAGACTCGCAACAGCCCGGGGGGCAGCCGGTCGAGCCGGAACGTGCCGCCGATGCCGCTCGAGAGCTGGCGCAACACCGTGCCGTCCACGGGGTGGGACGCGCTCACGGTCGCGGAAGGCACCGGCGTGCGGTCGGAGTCCACGACCCGTCCTTCGACCGCGCCCCCTCCCAGCTCGAACGTCCGCTCCGTGCTCGTGGTGAGCTCCAGAGGCTCGTCGAGTCCGAGCGAGCCGTCCCGGCTCCAGATCTGCACCCGGTACGGCCCGGATACCGGCATCCTGGCCTCGAACCGACCGCTCGGGTCGGTGCGCCTCTCGGCACGAGGGCGGTTGACCTCGGCCCCCCGCAGCGCCACCACGACACGGCACGGAAAGCAGGGCGCCCCCGCCTCCCGCACCCAGCCTACGAGCACCCGAGGGGTCGGGAGGTCAAGGTCCAGCTCCTCGGCGTCACGGTCCTCGGGAAGCGTCGTGACGAGATGGAGGATCGCTCCGCCGGCCGGCGCCTCGCGTACCCAGACGTTGCTCCGGCCCGGGGGCACGTCTTCGATGGCGTACAGACCGTCCGGACCCACCGGCCCCTCCCGCACCTCGAACCCCGGGGTGCTGATGCGCACCTGCAGTGGCGCCTGGTAGCGGTCAGCGCCGGACACCCGGCCGTGCACCCGCAGCCCGGCCACCATTCGGATGTCGACACGCACCTCCCGCTGGCCGGGAGGGATGACGACCTGCTGGGTCGCACGCGCGCGGCCGGGGGCCGTCGTGGTTGCAAACAAGGTGCCTGGCTCCACCCCAGCGATCTCACAGGTGCCGTTCTGGGAGGTCGAGCAACCCAGGCGGCGGTTGACCTGCGTGTGGCCCGCCAGCTCGATGCGCGCCCCGCGGATCGCGGCCCCGCTGTGCCGCTCGGTCACGCGCACGAGGACCCTTGCACCCTGGTCGAGCGTGACGTTTCGCGCTGTCTCCCCGGCCTCGAGGGTCCAGTCGGCCTCCCAGTCGAGGAAGCCGTCAGCTCGCACCACCACCCGATACTCGCCAGCCGGCAGGCGGTCCAGCACGGCCTCGCCCGCCTCGTCGGTGACCGCCTGGTTGTCCTTGCCCACGGCCCAGTTCAGGCTACGGGCCGCAGCCCCCGAGAGCAGCACGATGGTGGCCCCAGGCACACGCTGGCCTCTGGCGTCGGTGACCGTCACGCGCAGCACCGCGGCGGGCTCCAGCTCGATGGGCACCGGCTCGTCGGGGCGTTCGAAGACCTTCACGTCCTGGCTGGCGAAGCCTTCGGCCCGCACCGTGAGGACCACGGGGTAATCCCACGGGGCATCGATGCAACCTTTCCCTTCTGAATCCTCGATTGCGACCACTTCACCAGGCTCGATCCCTGCGGCGCCTGGCCCCTCGGTACGCCGGATTACCCCGAGTTCGAAGCGCGTGACCGGCTGCCGCGACGCCCTCTCCGTCAGCACTGCGCACAACCGGTCGGCCCGCACCAGCACCAGCGTCTCGCCGAGGACCTCACGAACCGTCCCGGACCGCTCGAGGCGCCGGAACCCGCGGGCGTGCACGCGTGCCGTGACCGCCATTTCGGGTGGGGGCGCCGGGATCGAGACCTCTCCCGCGGCGCCGGTCTGCAGAGCATGGTGGACGCCGCCCGCCAGGTCGATCTCCACCTTCGCCCCCCTGATGGGATGCCCGTCCTCATCCTCGACCCGGATGGCGAGCGGTTTCTGCGTTTCCCGCCGTCGGTACCGGACGACCCCCTCCGCCTCCCGCGCCAGGAGTCGATGCTCCCGGACCGCAAGCCCGGCCGCGAGCCACTCCTTCTGGCCTGGTGGAACCAGCACCGGCACCGTGTCGAGCCAGCGGCCAGCGGGATCCAGGCGCTCCAGCGCGGGAGCGCGGCCGAGGTGGACCAGCATCTCCCCCTCCGCGGTCGCCTCGAGAGCCGAGCCAAAGCGCACGAGCCGACAGGAGACGCACCCGGTCTCGGGGTCGACCTTTATGGCCTCAATCGCCCGCTCCCGCAGGCCAGCAAGCCGGCTCGCCTCGGGGCTCGCCAGCTCGCTCTCGAAGACCAGATCGCCGCGCGGCAGGTTGTACGCCCGCATCAGCGGCCGGAACGTGTGGGCGGACAACAACCTCGTGCCGTCCTCCGAGACCGCGAGACGCCACGTGTTCTCGAAACGGTCGAGCAGCGGCAACGGGGCGAGCAGGCGGGGTCCGAAACGCTGCACCACGACGCCGCCGCGGCCGACCCGCGCCAGCGCCCAGGCGGGGTGGGTCGGTGTCTGCACCACGACCTCGTCGGGTCCGAGCGCGACCGCGTCGGCGACCGGGTCGGGCAGCGGCCACGGACCTTCCCACGCGCCGGCGGCGAGCCGCCACAACGCCTGGCGCTCCCCGTCCACCAGCCACGTCCCGGCTTCTCCCCACGGGGCGAGACCGAGAAAGGCGGCGCGCGGCGGCCCGGGCTCGACCCCCGGCGGGAGCGGCCAGGCAGCCTTGGGGGCCTCCGGCGGAGTTTCGGGGCCGATCCCGAGGACGATGAGCGAGACACGCCGGAGTTCAGGCTCCAGCAGCCACACGGCGGCGCCCCTCCGGGCCAGCCAGCGCTGCTCGTCCATGGCGACGCCCTGCAGGTTCGCGGCAGCCTTCATCGCCACCCCGTCGCGGGTGAAGACGAAGGCGGGGGGGTCGCCAGCCCACCCCGCCGCCGGCAGCAGCATGCACAGCGACAACACGACGAACGCCAGCATCGGAGGCGAATCCTTTCGATTCATCGTATCAATAGACCTGGTGGTCGATAGGCACCTTGCCGCCCTCTCCCTCTCCCGGACACGACTGCGTTTCGGTGCAGGTGTACGTGCAATGCGGGCCGCACGAAATCGTCGCAGTGCAGGTGACGCTGTTGTGCCCTGAGGAGCACGTGGCGGTGATGCCGCTGGCGCTGCACGCGACTCCGCCCCCGCTGGAACACGAAGCCGAGACGGAGCATGTTTCATCAGCGATCCCCGTGCCAGTCGCGAGGACCGCAGCGATGGACGCCAGGATCACCAGAATTGCCTTGCTGCTCATGGACAATCTCCTTTCGCTCCGACTCTTCCTGATTCTCGTTGACCAATCTCCGAGACTCAGGGCCGGACTGCAACCACTCTCTCTCTCTCTCCTCCAGCAGTCAATCCCACGAAAGTGGGAACGAGGCGACGGCCTGGTCACCGACGCTCGGTGGAGGGGGAAGATGGAGACTGGCCGGCGCGGGCCTGTGGTATCGTGCGCCGCATGGCACTGCACGTGCTGTCGCATCCGCTGGTGGACGACACCTTCGCCGGCCTGCGGGACCGCCGGACGCCGTGCGACGAGTTCCGGCGGCTCGCGCATCGCATCACACTCCTGCTCGTCACCGAGGCGACCCGCGACCTGCCCACCGAGACGACAGCCGTCGAGACTCCACTCGAGAAGGCCACGGTACGGCGCCTCGCGACCCGGGTGGTGGCCGTCCCGGTGCTGCGGGCGGGCCTGGGCATGCTGGGAGGGTTTCTCGACCTCGTGCCCGAGGCCCAGGTCGGCTACTTCGGGCTCGAGCGCAACGAGACCACGGCGGTGGCGCGGCGCTACTACGAGAAGGTGCCGGCCGACCTCCAGAACGCGGTGGTGTTCGTCCTCGACCCGATGCTCGCCACCGGCGGTTCCGCGGTACAGGCCGTCGAAGGGCTGCGCGAGCGGGGCGCGCGTGGGGTGCGTTTCCTCTCGGTCATCGCGGCTCCGGAAGGGGTGGCGCTGCTGCAGGCGGCCGCTCCCGACGCCGAGATCTTCACCGCCGGCCTCGACCGCGGGCTGGACAGCCGCAAGTACATCCTTCCCGGGCTCGGCGACTTCGGCGACCGGCTCTTCGGAACTTGAGCAGGGGTTGGCCGCTGACGGCCGCATCGGGTACCCTGCACGGGTGTCGAGCCGACGTCTGCAGGTGCTGTGGGAACGACGGCGTCCGGTGGTCATGGGGATCGTGAACGTCACCCCGGACTCGTTTTCGGACGGGGGCCTTTACGCGGACCCTGTGCGGGCGCTCGCCCACGCCGAGGCGCTGCTCGTCGAAGGGGCGGACATCCTCGACGTGGGCGGGGAGTCGACGCGGCCGGGCGCCTCGCCGGTGGCAGCCGAGGTCGAGGCCGACCGGGTGGTGCCGGTCATTGCGGCGCTCGCCCGGCAGCGGCCGGAGGTGCTGATCTCGGTCGACACCAGCAAGCCCGAGGTGGCCGCCGCGGCGCTGGAAGCCGGCGCGGTCATCGTCAACGACGTGACGGGAGGCGACCACCCCGACATGCTCCCGCTCGTGGCTGGGCGGGGCGCCGCCATCGTCCTCATGCACATGCGGGGCAGGCCGGACACGATGCAGAACGACACCGCCTATGCCGACGTCGTGGCCGAGGTGGCCGCCTGGCTGGCCGGGCGGGCGGCGGTCGCTTGCTCCGCCGGCGTACCGGCGGAGCGGGTGTGGCTCGACCCCGGCATCGGCTTCGGCAAGGACGTGGCGGGGAACTTGCGCCTGCTCGCCCACCTCGAGGACCTGGGCGCCCTCGGCCACCCTTTGGTGGTGGGCGCCTCCCGCAAGTCGTTCATCGGGCGGCTGAGCGGCGCCGACGTGGGCGAGCGGCTGGCGGGCTCGCTGGCGTCCCTGGTGCCGCTGGTGCGGCTCCCCCGCGCCGTGGCGCGGGTCCACGACGTGGCGGCCACTCGCCAGTTCCTGACCGTGTTGCAGGCGATCGCGGAGGCGGCGTGAGCGGCGTCCTCGGGCTGTTACGCGACCTCGTGCAGCTCGAGGTCGGGGTCCGCGACCTCGTGGACGTGCTGCTCGTGACGGTCGTCTTCTACCTGCTCCTGGCCGCGATCAGGGGCACCCGCGCAGTGCCGATGCTCTGGGGGATCCTGGTCCTGGCCGCCGCCTTCTTCGCCGCTCGCGCGCTCGACCTCATCACGCTCTCGGTCATCCTGTCGAAGGCGCTCTTCTACTTGCCTTTCGTGGTCATCGTCCTGTTCCAGCACGAGATCCGCCGGATTCTCGCGGGCATGGGCCGGACGCGCCTGTGGCGCTGGGCGGCCACGCTCTCGCCCCGTCAGGTGCTGGTCAACGACATCGTGCTCGCCTGCGACACGCTGGCGGCCCGGCGCTACGGCGCACTGGTGGTCATCGAGCGAGGGGAAGGGCTGCGCACGTTCGTGGAGACGGGTATCCCCCTCGACGCCCAGCTCTCGTACGACCTCCTCGTCAACCTCTTCACGCCTGGCACCCCGCTGCACGACGGAGCCGCCATCGTGCAAGGCAACCGGATCGCCGCGGCCGGCTGCTTCCTGCCCCTCTCGACGCGGGCCGACCTGTCGACCGTATACGGCTCGCGGCACCGGGCGGCGCTCGGCATCTGCGAGGAGACCGACGCGGTGGCCGTGGTGGTCTCGGAAGAGCGGGGCGCCCTCTCGGTGGCGGTGGGAGGACGGCTGCACGCCGATCTCGAGCAGCGGGAGCTGCGGGACCTCCTGCTCGAACTGCTCGTCCTGCGGCGCCCGGGGGCCGAGCCATGAGACCTCTGCCGCGCAAGCTCGCGAGCCTGGGGGTGGCGTTCGTTCTCGCGTGCCTGGTCTGGTATGCCAACGCGCTGGAGCGCCGCGAGCGGATCTCCGAGCGCGAGATCGAGACCTCGCTGACGCTCGTCAACGTCCCCTCCGAGATGGTCGTCACCTCCGAGGTGCCGCGCTCCATGACGTTGCGCGTGCGGGGCCCGCTCAAGCTCCTGCGGTCGCTGAGCGCGGCCGAAGTCGGGGTCGTTCTCGACCTCCGCGGCGCTCGCGAGGGGGAGAACGACCTCCCGGTCGAGGCGCGCAACGTGCAGGTGCCGGCCCTCGTCGAGGTTCTGGCGGTGTCTCCCGCCCAGGTCCCGCTGTGGCTGGAGCGCCTGGTCCAGCGGCGCATCCCGGTGCGGCCGAGGCTCGCGGGTCTCCCCGCCGAGGGTCTGGAGATCCAGGAGGTGGTCGTGGAGCCGGCTGTTGCCCTCGTCTCCGGGCCGCGAGCGCAGCTCGAGCGCATTCCGGGCCTCACCACCGACCCACTCGACGTGGACGGTGCGAGCGGCCCGGTCGAGGCGCTGGTCGCCGTGCGCTCGCCGCATCCGCTCGTGCGAGTCATCGACCCGCTCGCCGTGCGGGTGGTGGCGAGGGTCGGCCCCGCCGCCAACCGGCCCCACCAGGGAGGACGCTAGGCGTGAAAGTTCGGCTTTTCGGCACGGATGGCATTCGCGGCGTGGCCCGCGAGCACCCTCTCGACCGGCCCACGTTGGCCCGGCTGGGCCGGGCGCTGGCCGAGCAGCTCGCGGCGCGGGGCAAGCCTCGGCGGGTGCTGCTGGCTGGTGACACTCGTGCCTCCACGCCGGAACTGGCGGCGTGGGTCGGGGGAGCTTTTGCCGCCGCTGGCGGTGAAGTCGTCTGGGGCGGGGTGCTGCCCACCCCCGCCGTGTCCCACCTCGTGCAGGCGCTTGGCGGGTTCGGCTCCGGGGTCATCGTCTCGGCGTCGCACAACCCGGCGGCCGACAACGGGATCAAGCTCGTGACCGGGGGCGGCGTGAAGTGGCCGCTCGAGGAAGAGGCCGAGCTCGAAAGCCGCATCGGCGAGATTGCAGCCGAGCCCGGGATCGTGCCGCTGCCTCCCGTCGACGAGAGTCTTCGCGAGCGCTACGCGAGGCTGGTCGCGAGAACGCTGCCGCCCGCCGCGCTGGCCGGTGTGCGGGTCGTCGTCGACGCCGCACACGGGGCGGCCGCACCCCTCGTCGAGGCCGTGCTGGGCGGGCTCGGAGCGGAGGTGCGGCTGCTGCACGCCAGCCCCGACGGCACGAACATCAACCTGGGGTGCGGTGCTCTGCACCCCGAGAAGCTCGCCGCCGAGGTGCAGGCGCTGGGAGCGGACGCCGGAGTCGCTCTCGACGGGGATGCCGACCGCGCGGTGATGGTCACCCAGGTCGGGCGGATCCTGGACGGCGACGACCTCCTCGATGTCTGGGGGCGCGACCTCGACGCCGCGCAGCGTCTGCCGCGCCGAGCCCTGGTGGCGACCGTGATGTCCAACCTCGGGCTGGCGCTGTCCTGCCGCCGGCTGGGGCTGCGCCTGGTGCGGTGCCCGGTGGGGGACCGCGAGGTTTGGGAGGCGATGGGGCGGGAGCACGCGGCGCTGGGGGGCGAGCAGTCCGGGCACGTCATCTGTGCGCATCACGCCGTGACCGGCGACGGCTTGCTCACTGCTGCCCACATCCTTGCCATTGCGCGTGAGCGGGGGCGCAGGCTCGAGGAGCTGGCAACGCTCGAGCACTTCCCGCAGGTGCTGGTCAACGTGCGGGTGGCAAGGCGCACCCCCCTTCACGAGGTGCCGGGGCTCGAGGCGGCGATCCGCGCCCATGCCGAGCTACTCGGGGACGACGGGCGAGTCTTCGTGCGCTACTCGGGGACCGAGCCGCTGCTGCGCATCATGGTCGAGGCGCCCACCAGCCGCGAGGCCCACGACACCGCGCAGGCGCTCGCCGCGGAAGCGCTGCGGAACCTCGGCGCCGCCTGACGGCCATGGCCGTCAGAAGATGCCGAGCACCTTCTTGCGCTTGAGCAGCAGCGGCTTGTCGGCGCTACCCAGCACCCCCACTTGCTCGGAGTGATCGGTCACGACCACGAAGAGCTGCACGTTCTCGTTGCGGTGGAAGGCGGCCGTGATCTCCCCGATCCACTCGTCACCGCTGCCGCGCGTCAGGTTCATCTCGGCGTACTTGCCGCCCCCCTCCACGCGGGCGAACATCTTGGCCGACTTGATGCCGTGGTCGTCGGTGACGACGAACGGGATGCGCGCCATCTTGCCCTTCTCGTACTCGAGCCTGGCACCGCGCTGGAGTTCGACTTTCGGGGGCTGGGCGTCGAGCTGGCGGAGCTGCGCCGCGAGACGCCGGCGAGTCTCGGCCACGCGAGCTTCGAGCCGGGCCGTGGGCCGCACCGCCTGGAGCGCCGCCAGGCCCTTCTCCGGCTGCTGTTGCCGCTCGGCCTGCTCGGCCTGGGCGAGAGCGGCAACCACCTTCTGGTCAGCCTCCTGGTCGGCCCGGAGGCGCTCGAGGCGAGCCTGCACCCCCGGACGATCGGGCCATGCCCTGGCGAGGGCGACAAGCCGCTCCTGGGCCTGCTGGTAGTTGCCAGCCTCGGCCGCGGTCGTGGCCTCGGCCTCGAGGCCCCTGGCGGCCTTCTCGCGCAGCTCCGCGGCGATTTCGGCCTTGGGCATGATCTCCCGCAGCGCCCCGGCCTGCTGCAGGAGATCGACCCACGCCCCGCTGCGCTCCGCGTTTTGCGCGAGCCGGAGCACGTTGAGCGCCCGGCGGGCCTCCTCGAGAGCCTGCGCGCGGTCGGGATCCCTGGCCAGCGCGGCCTGCTCCTCGCGCGTGAGGGAGTTCATGACCCGCTGAACTGCCCGCACGTTGCCGGCTTCCAGGGCCCGCTGGAGATCGCTGCCGAGCGAGCGCACTCGCAGCTCCCCGTAGGCCTCACGGAGTCCCTGCAGGTGCTCGCGGTCGGCGGCGGACAGCAGCTGCTCCTCGTAGTCGGTGATGGACTCCAGGACCTGTTGGGCGGTCTTCAGGTCGGCGGCGGCTAGCGCCTCCTCGAGGGCCCGCACCTGGGCGAGCACGGCCGGGGGCTGCTTGGGAATCGGGGTCGGGGCGGGGGTCGCCGGCCTGGGGGTCGGCGGCACGAAACGGCGGCGGGCTTCGAGCTCGGCCTGCTGGCTCTTCCACCACAGCAACCCGAGCCCGCCTCCACCCAGCAGCAGCACGGCCAGCACCAGCCAGAGCGGCCACAGGGAGCGCCGCCGGCGGGCGGCGGCCGGGGCGGAGATCGCCTGGCGGCCGGTGACCTGGGCCGTCGTGGGCGCCGATGCAGCCGACGCGATGTCCGGCTCGAGCACCGGCGCGGCCAGCTCGCTGGGCGCCACGGCCGCCGGGACCGGCTCCGGAATCGGGGCCGTCTCGGGCGCGGCTTGCCAGTCCGGAGCTGGCGGCGGACCGGCGTCCGAGGGTTGCTCCGGCGCCGGCAGCGGCGGCGGGGCCACCGGCTGGACCGCCACCCTGCCCTTGTCGGTGTCGTACAGCACCGCTGGCGTCGAGTCGGTCGCGGCCGGCCCGAACACCGGCGGCGGCGGGGCGGCGGGCGGCCCGAACGCCGGCGGTTCCGGCCCGGCGACCGCTGCGGGCGGAGCCGGCGAAGGGGGCGTCTGCGGCTCGGGGGCGGGTCGTTCCGCCGCCGGCAGCTCGACCAGGCGGTGGACCGGCACCGCCATGGTGCGCTCCGCCTCGTACGGCGGTGGGGCGGTCTCGACCGCAGCGGGCGCTGCGGACGGTTCGGGCGCCGTCGCGGGAGCCGGCGGGGCCGGCGGAACGGTCGGAGCTGCCTCGGGTGAGAGCTCCTCCCCGCCCTCCCCGGGCGGCGGCGCGGTCTCGGGCTCACCAGCCACCACCGGAATGGCCTGCGTACGTTCGGCCAGCTCGGCCGGCGTTTCGGGAGTCTCGGCCGGGGTGGGAACCTCGGCCCCGGCCGGTGGTACAGGAGGCAACTCGGGCAAGGCCAGGAAGAGGGTGCCGGACGGCGCGGGCTCCGGAGCGACCGCAGCTGCGCCAGCCGGAGCCGCTGCCGGCGTGAGCGAGGCCAGCTCGGCCATCACGTCCCCCCAGGAGAACAGGCGCCGCTCGGGCTCGGGGTCGAGCAGCCGCACGAGCAGGTTGCCGAGCGCGCCCGCGGCCGGAAGCGCCTGCGAGACGGCCGGCGAGAGCAGGACCGACACCGTGCGCTCGGGGGAGGTCGCGACCTTGGCCTCGAGCGCACGGCACAGGACGGCGGCGAGCGAGTACATGTCCGAGCGGGCGTTGGCCCGGGCCAGCCCGCCATGAGGGTCGATGAGCTCCGGGGCCGCGTACTCGAGCGCGTCGGAGGCGAGCACGGCCCCCGTCAGCTCGCCCATGAAGACCCGAAACGCTGCGGTGCCGAAACCCAGCACCAACGGGGTCTCCCCGGTGCCGGGCGAGCGCACGAGGAGGTTCTGGGGCGTGAGGTTGCCGTGAAAGACGCCGCGCTCGGCGAGGCGAGCCAGGCTGTCCGCCCAGCCGAGAGCGAGGCGAAGCAGGCGAGGCGGATCGATCCCAATGAGCGCGTCGAGGGGGGTGCCCTCGACATACTCCATGACCATGAAGGCGCTGCCGTCAGGGGTGAAGCCGAAATCGAAAAGGGCCGGGAACGCCGGTGGCGCTGTGTCGCGCCAGCCGTCCATCGCTTCCAGGAACTGCTCCTGGCAAATGTGGAGGTCGGCTGGACAGGACGGGGCAATCAGCTTGATCGCCGCCCCTCTCCCGGACGCCAGCTCGGTGGCCCTGAAGACGATGCCCGAGCGACTCGACTTGAGCACTCGATCCAGCCGGAAACTCTCGGTGATCTCGCGCGGCTGCGTCATGCGCATGGACGGTCTCCTCCACTCGCCTCTCCGGCAGCGGTGCGCACGGCCCCGACGGCTGACGCCCGGCCGCCATGCAAAGCGAGCATGCCCAGAGTGTAACAGAGGCACGACCGCGACCGGTACGGTGGCCCTCGGAGGTGTGACGGATCTCACATTCACACCTGAAAAAAGGCCCCGCGGGGTGCGGGGCCGGGGTGCGTGGTGGAGGCGGGGGGAATCGAACCCCCGTCCGAAGGACCTGGAGCGCTGGTGTCTCCGTGCGCATCCCACGCTTTGATCTCGCCGCCAGGGCGGGCGTGGGCGCCCTCGCCTGATGACCAGCCCGGAGATCTCGCTCGCCGCACCCGGGCGCAGCGGCGAGCCAGCCCGCTTTGGTCGGCGCCGTGATCAGGCCCGCAGGCGGGGACCGGCGATCACGACGTGGCCGCGCTTACGCAGCCAGTGCCAGCTCAGTGTTGGCAGGTGTGTGTTTCCGCCTGATTTACGTGGCGGCGGACCACGGCACGCTGCCAGCGCCCCAACTGTCCCCCGTCGAACCCGGTACGCCCCCGGTGACGGTCCAGCCTCAATGTACGCTCCCGCCCCGGCGCTGTCCACCCGCAGCGCTGGCTTGACGCACACCCGGTATCAGGCTACCGTTTCCCACATGGGGGAGCCCGAACCCATTTCGGTGGTCGTGACCACCGTCGGCACCGAGCAGCAGGCGGTCGAGATCTCCGAGGAGCTGGTGGTGCGGGGCCTGGCCACCTGCGTCAACATCGTGCCCTGTCTCCGCTCGATCTACCGCTGGAACGGCAAGGTGTGCGAGGACAGCGAGTACCTGCTGCTCGTCAAGACGCGGCGGGCTCTGTTCGCGGCCGTTTCCGAGGCGATCCGCGAGATCCACTCGTACGAGCTGCCGGAGGTGCTGGAGTTTCCGGTCGGCAACGCCGAGCCCAACTTCCACCGGTGGGTCGTGGAGATGGCGAGCGGCGTGCCGGATTGCGACCCCGACCAGGAGCCCGAGCCGGTCTTCGACTGAGATCCCCGGTAGCTTCAAGCCGGATTTCCCAACCGCCTGAAGGGTTGCCGCTCCGAAGCCTTTGGGGACGATGACCTCGCGAGGCGACGGGTCCGGCCAGGGTGTCGCCCCGGGGTGCGCGCCATCCCCCTGAAGGCCCGTCGCGAGCGGCACGTTTGTGTCGCGACTCCTTGATAGTGTCCCCTGGTGGACTCGATAGGAATGTCCCCTGG
>DAOOJE010000005.1:55409-123574 GCA_035384965.1 Thermoanaerobaculaceae bacterium | reverse complement strand
CCCTACCTATCACGCTCCTAACGCTCAGCCTTCCAGTCACGGTGACGGAGCCCTGACCGGTGCGGTGCCGGTGAGGCGCTGAACGAGGTCGGCGATGATCCTGGCCGTGGCGCCCCACACGCGGTGCCCACGGTAGTGATAGACCGGCGAGACCACCTGCCTGCCCTCGTGGGTGAGGAGCTGGTGCTCGACCATTTCGGGGTTGGCGAGGAACGAGAACGGCACCGAGAGCACCGCCTCCACCTCACCCGCGGCCGGTCGGGTCTCGAAAGGATAGGGCACCGCACCCACGACCGGCGAGATCACGAAGCCGGTCGGGGTCGCCAGGTCGTCGAGCTGGCCCAACACCAGCACCCGCTCAGCCGGGATGCCGATCTCCTCCTCCGTTTCTCTCAGGGCCGTTGCCACCTCGTCCACGTCGCCCTCCTCGCACGCCCCCCCGGGAAAGGCGATTTGCCCGGCGTGGTGCGGTAGGGAGTCGGCGCGCCGCGTCAGCAGCACCCACAGCTCCGACTGCGCGACGTACAGCGGCACCAGCACCGCCGACCGCGTCAGGCCGCCCGTGGCGGCAACGCGCTGCACGGGCACCGCCTGCAGCAGCTTCTCGACCTCTTCAAGCCAGCTCACCGATCAGCTCCCCGAGCGCCTGCGCCAGGCTCTGTGCCGCCTGCGGAGGCGGATGCCCGCCACGCTCCCAGGCCGCCCTCGCCGTGGCTCGCGCCTGCGCCAGGCGCTCCCCCTCTCCCGCAAGCCCGGCCGCGAGCCGCACCAGCTCGACCGCCCCGGCCTGTCCGGGCGGAAGCCGGAACGCCGCATTCACCGGCAGCTCCAGAAACTGACGGTATCCGGCCACGGCCACGGGCACACCTGCCGCGAGGAAACGCAGCGCGGCGGCGGAAGTTTCCCCGGCGGTCGGAAATCGGGGAACCAGCCCCAGGTCCGCGGCCGCGAGGATCCCGCCCAGCTCGGCCTCGGAGGCGAACCCCCAGAAGCGGATCACCTCACCCAGTCCGGCGGCCCTCACCGCCCCTTCCAGCGCTGCCCGCTCGCTGCCTTCACCAACCACGACCAGCCGCGCTGGCACCGCCAGCTCGCGCAGCGCGAGCATCGCCTCGAGAATGACGTCCAGCCCCTTGGCCGGGGTGAGGAAACCCAGGTGCGCCAGCACCAGCTCGGCGTCCCCCGCCCCCAGCCGGGCACGCCAGGCCTGACGGTCGCCGGCCGGGAGCGCCCCCAGCGCCAGGGGCACCTGCCGCACCGGCAAACCGGGGCAGTCGCGTCGGACCTCGGCGAGCGCCTGCCGGCTGTGCACGATGACCCCGCGCGCCCGCTGCAGGAGCACCGAGCGGGCAGGAAACAGAAACGGGTCGCGCGGCCCGTGCATCCCCCACCGGCGCCCCTCGGCCAGCGCCGCGCCGGCCGGCCCGTACGCACCCGCAAGCTCGGCGGCGAAGCGCTCCCACTCGCCCTCGGCTGCGGCCTCCTCGACGAGGAGGTGGTGCAGCACCGTGTCGTGCAGCACGACGAGACCCCCATGCCGGCGGAGGTATCCGGCGATCCAGAGGTGGTAGGGGTTGTTGCCCAGGTGGAGGAGCGGGGTGGGGCCGGACTGGAGGCCTTCGGCTCCGGGGTCCGGGGCGACCATCGGCAGTCCGGCGAAGGTGTCACCACCGTCCCAGCTGGGCGGGGTCAGGACCCGGACATCGGCATGCTGCGCCAGGTGCGGGAGCAGCTCGGCGGCGTAGTCGGCGATCCCCGACCGCATCGGCGGCAGGGGCGACCCCCACAGGAGGCGCAGCCCCCGCCCCGCGGCTTGCGGCCTGGGGGGCCGTGCGCTCACTGTCGCTCTGACGTGGCGACCCACTTGAGGTACGCTTCGATGAACCCGTCGAGGTCGCCGTTGAGGACGCGGTCGGTGTCGCCCATCTCGAAACCGGTGCGCAGGTCCTTCACCATGCGGTACGGGTGCAGCACGTACGAACGGATCTGGTGCCCCCACGAAATGTCCTTCTTGGGGCCCTTGATCTTCTCGAGCTCCTCCTCCTTCTTGGCGAGTTCGAGCTCGTACAGCCGGGCCTTGAGGACCTTCATGGCGGTCGCCAGGTTCTTGATCTGCGAGCGCTCGTTCTGGCAGCTCACCACGATGTTGGTCGGCAGGTGCGTGAGCCGCACCGCCGAGTAGGTCGTGTTCACGCCTTGCCCACCCGGCCCCGAGGAGCAGAAGCGGTCGATGCGGAGGTCCTTTTCGTCGATCTCGACCGTGACCTCCTCGTCCACCTCGGGATAGGTGTGCACGGAAGCAAACGAGGTCTGCCGGCGGGCGTTGCCGTCGAACGGCGAGATCCGCACCAGGCGGTGGATGCCGTTTTCCGCCTTGAGGTAGCCGAACGCGTACTCGCCCTTGACCAGCAAGATCGCCGACTTGATCCCGGCCTCCTCGGCTTCCTGCGAGTCCAGCACCTCGACCTCGAAACCCCTGCGCTCGCACCACTTGAGGTACATCCGCAGGAGCATCGAGGCCCAGTCCGCCGAGTCGGTGCCGCCGGCGCCCGGGTGGATCTCGAGGTAAGCGTTGGCGGTATCGTGCTCGCCGGTCATTTTGGTTTCGATCTCGATGCGCTCGAGCCGCGGCCGGATGCGGGCGAGCGCCGCCGTCAGCTCTTCCTCCCCTGTCGGGTCCTCGCGCGCGAGCTCGACGAGGACCTCGATTTCTTCCGCCGCCTCGGCGAGGAACGCATCGGCGGCGAGCTTGGCCTCGACGGCGCGCTGCCGCCGCATGTGCTCCCTTGCGGTGTTCTGGTCACTCCAGAAGTCGGGGCGCTGGGTCTCGGCGCTCAGCCGCTCCAGCTCCTCGCGCAGGCGCGGCGCGTCAAAGGTACCCCCGCACCGAGACGAGAGATTCCCGAACTTCTTGCGCCTGCGCGATCACGTCCTCGAGCATCGTGTCTCCCCGCGCGCGGCTACGGCTTCACGTGCCGCCGCCGGCGCGCCCCGCAGAGAATAGCACCGGCCGCCATGGCGAGGAGGCCCGCGCGGATCCACACCACACCCGCCACGGCCGGCGTGATGCCGCGGCCGGGCGTCACCTCGCCCACCACCACGCCCTCGCGGTCGATGCCCAGACGTTCCACCACGCGTCCGCGGGGATCGATGAGCGCGGAGATTCCGGTGTTCGCGGCGCGCACCATGAAACGACGGCTCTCGGCGGCGCGCAGGATCGCCAGCGCCAGGTGCTGGCGCGGCGCCGCGCTGTCGCCGTACCAACCGTCGTTGGTGATGGTGACCAGCAGCTCGGCACCGCGCCGGATCTCGTCGGCCACCAGCCAGGGGTACGTCACCTCGTAGCACACTTGCAGCCCCAGGGCGGTGCCGGCCGCCGGCAGCGGCAGCGCGCGAGTGCCGGGTGTGAAGGACGACACCTCGCGCACCAGAGGCCGCAGGAACGGCACCTTGCCCACGAGCGGCAGGTACTCGCCGAACGGCACGAGGTGGATCTTGTCGTAGCGAAACGGCACGAGGCCTCCGGGCGCGGCCACGAACACCGAGTTGTGATACTCCCCCTCGCCGGCGCCGAAGCCGATCGAGCCCACGACCAGCCAGACGCCGTGGCGGCGCGCGAACCCCTCGATCGCCCGCCGGTACGCCCCGTCCGGCTGCACGTACCGGGGCACCGCGCTTTCTGGCCACACCACGAGGCGCGCCCCGCGGCTCGCTCCCTCGGCCGAAAGCCGCCACACCCGCTCCTCGATCGCCTTCTCGTTCTCCGGGTCCCAGCGCACCTCGAGCGGCACGTTGGGCTGCACCGCCGCCACGCCCAGCGCCTCGCCGGCCGGGCGAAACGGCGGCGCGAGCAAGCTCGCTGCCGCGAACGCCAGCGCCGTGGCCGCGAGCTGAAGCGCACCGGCGCGCCGCATGACCCGGTCCGCGAGCAGGTCGAGCGCTCCGCCGGCAAGCAGCAGGAGCAGTGACAGCCCAGGCGCACCGACGACGGGCAGCGGCGCCAGCAGCCACGGCCACGGCGTCGCCACGGCCGCCACCGGGTTCCACGGGAAGATCCACGGCGGCAGGTGCTGCACGGTCTCGAACGACACCAAAAACAGTGGCAGCACCCAGCCCCGCCAGCTCTCGGGCACCCGCACCGCCAGCCAGGCCGCGAGCCCCCACATCCAGCCGAGGATCGCGCTCATCAGCACCAGCGCGAGCATGGCGAGCGGCCAGCCGAGCCCGCCGTAGCGCGTCAGCACGACGAGCACCCACGCCACCGCGATTGCCCACAGCACGGCACCCCCGGCCCACCCGACGAGAAACGCCCGCCGCGGAGCCAGCCCCGCCAGCGCCCGGCGCAACAGCCCCGGCGCCAGCAGCACCAGGGGCACGAACCCCGGACCGGGCATGGCGAGCGCCAGGCTCGCTCCAGCCCCGGCCGCCATGACCCACGGGCGCCACCGCTGCCACCGCATCCTCGCGGAGGGTAGCAGAACGGCTCCCCGCGCGCCCGGTCGAACGTCGTGAGTCGAGAGTCGAAAGCCGGCGTCGTGGGGGACAGTCGTTTTCTCGTGCAACCCGCGGCGGGGGCCCAGGTGTGGACGCGCAATGGCCGGTCGAGAGCTTGCCCGGCAACGGCGCAACCCGGAGCCGCCTCGACCTCGACCTGCGCCGGCTGGTGTCGTTGAAGGGCGCGCTCGCCCTCACCCCTGGCATCAACCTGTACGCACTCAACGACTCGTCGCGCTCCGGCAGCGTCCGCTACGCCCGCCTCTCCGTCGGCCTCGCGTACGCCAAGCAGCGCAAGCTGCAGACGCTCTGAAGTCAGCCGGACGACAGGGGCTCGGTCTCCGGGTTCCGGCCCGCGGACCCCGCGGCCGGTGTGCTGGCCACCCGTTGCAGCACCTCCTCGGCGCGGAACGACGAGCGCACGAACGGGCCGGCCACCACCTCGAGACCGATCGTGCGTCCGAACGCCTCGAGAGCTGCAAACTCCTCGGGGGTCCAGTAGGCGGCGACCGGGGCCTGCTCGCGTCCAGGCCGCAGGTACTGCCCGACCGTGACGATCCGGCACCCCACCCCTCGGAGGTCTTCGAGAGTCCGTTGGACTTCCTCGGGGGTCTCTCCGAGGCCGACCAGCAGCCCGGACTTGGTGACCATCCGGGGCGCAGTGCGGGCGACGTGCGCCAGCACCTCGAGTGCCCACTCGTAGCGACCGGCGGAACGCATCGCCGGGTACAGGCGCCGCACCGTCTCGACGTTGTGGTTGTAGACGTCGGGCCCGGACGCCACCACGACGTCCACGGCTGCGAGATCGCCCCGGAAGTCGGGAGTCAGGACCTCGATGGCCGGTCTCGGGTCCAGCGCCGCGAGCGCCCGCACCGTGGCGGCGAAGTGTGCCGCGCCGCCGTCCGGGAGGTCATCGCGGTCGACGGAAGTGACGACCACGTGCTTCAACCCCAGCTCGCGGGCCGCCCGTGCGACCTCGGCCGGCTCGCCGGGGTCGAGCGGTCCGGGGCGGCCGTGCGCCACGGCGCAGTAGCGGCAGGCCCGCGTGCACGTCTCGCCCATGATCAGGAACGTCGCGGTGCCGCGCCCGAAGCAGTCGGAGCGGTTGGGGCAGCGCGCCTCGTCGCACACGGTGTGCAGCTTGCCGGCCGCCATGAGTCGGCGCATATCGTGCAATCCGCCGAGCTGGAGCTTGCGGGCTCGAATCCACTGCGGCAGGACGGTGCCGCTCATTCCCTGACGATGAACGGCCCTTCAAAGCCGGCTTCCTGCAACCGGCCGACGACGCGGCCGGCGCTTTCGAGGTCCGGGAACGGGCCGAGGCGCACCTTGAACAGTCCCTGTCGGGTCGTCAACACCCGGAGCTGCTCAGGCCTGAACCCGAACGCCATGACGCGCTGCTTGACGCCCTCCGCGAGATCCGGGCGCGAGACCGCCGCCACCTGCACCCACACGCCGCCGGCCGCAGGAAGCGCGACCGGCGTCGGCTCGGGGCGCGGCGTCGGTGCGGCGGTGGGAGGCGGAGGCAAGGGCAGGGGGGTCTCGGGCGCCACCGCTGGCGGCGGCGGCGTGGGCGCCGAGGTCGGGATCACGGGCGGCGGCGGGGGCTCGGTCGGGACGGCGGTCGGCTCCGGAGACGGGGCCGGAGGCTCGGGTGTCGCCGTGGGGCTCGGCGCCACGGCCACAACAGGCACGGCCTGAACCGGTTCCGGCTCCAGGAACCTCACCGCGACCCCGAGGCCGAAGGCGGCGAACAGCAGCACCACCAGCGCCGCCAGCAGCCCGGCGAGCTGCCGGCCCGTGATGATGATCTCATAGTAACGACTCGGCATCGGTGCCGTGGCCCCCCGGTGGACGCTACCGCTTCGCCATATCGAGGAACGGCCTGAGCGTGTCGATCGGCAGCGGGAAGACAATCGTCGAGTTCTTCTCGGTGGCGATCTCGGTGAGAGTCTGCAGGTAGCGGAGCTGCAACGTGGCCGGCTCGCGCTGCATGACCTGCGCCGCCTCGGACAGGCGCTGCGCCGCCTGGAATTCTCCGTCGGCGTGGATGATCTTGGCACGCTTTTCGCGCTCGGCCTCGGCCTGGCGAGCCATGGCACGCTGCATCTCCTGCGGCAGGTCGACGTGCTTGACCTCGACCAGCGCGACCTTCACGCCCCACGGGTCGGAGTGGCGGTCGATGACCTCCTGCAGGCGCTGGTTGAGCTTTTCACGCTCGGCCAGCAGCTCGTCGAGCTCCACCTCGCCGAGGATCGAGCGCAGCGTCGTCTGGGCGAGCTGAGAGGTGGCGTACACGTAGTTTTCTACCTCGATGATCGCCTTGACCGGGTTCATGATCCGGAAGTAGACGACGGCGTTGACCTTGACCGAGACGTTGTCGCGCGTGATGACATCCTGCGGCGGGATATCCAGCACGACGGTCCGCAGCCCGACCTTGACCATGCGGTCGATCGGCCAGAACACGAACACGAACCCCGGCCCCTTCGGCTGCCCGAGCACGCGGCCGAGGCGGAAGATCACGCCCCGCTCGTACTCGTTGAGGATGTTGATCCACTTGATGACGAGGATGACGCCAATGAACACCGCAATGACGACGCCGGCATTGATTTGTGGTGGCATGCTGTCCTCCTAGTGCGAGGACGCCTCGGCGTCCCCGAGCGGTTCGACGACCAAAAGCTTCCCCTCGACCCGCACGACCCGGGCCCGGCTGCCGGCCGGCAGCTCACCCGAGCCGATCGCGTCCCAGTACTCCCCGTGCACGAAGACCTTGCCGCGCGGTGCGAGCGCCACCACGACGTCGGCGATCTCGCCGGCGATGCCCTCCGCCCCGGTGAGCGGCACGCTGCGGTGCACTCGCAGTACCCGCGTGAGCAGGAAAATGACGATGGCGGCGACCATCACGGCCGCCGGCAGGACGACCTCGAGCCCGACGCGCAGCGCCGGAATCGGGGAGTCGATGAGCATGAGCGATCCGATCACGAAGCTGACGAGGCCGGCCACGGTGAGCAGGCCGTAACTTGTCACCTTGACCTCCGCGATGAAAAAGCCGATGGCGAGAGCGATGAGCATGACGCCGACGTAGTTGACCGGCAGGACGGAAAGCGCGTAGAGCGCCAGGAGAATCGAGATCCCGCCCAGGACGCCGGGGAAGATCGCCCCCGGGTGCGAGAGCTCGAAATAGATGCCGACGATCCCGGCCAGCAGCAGCAAGTAGGCGATGTTGGGGTGGGCGATCGCCGACAACAGCTTGTCGGCGCCGCTCGGCTCCACGCTCACGATCTCGGGAGCGTCGAGCACGAGCTTCTCCTCGCGCCCGTCGAAGCGCTTGACGACCCTGCCGTCGAGCGCCTTGAGCAGTTCCCCCCTATCGGCGGCGACGAGGTCGATGAGCCCGTGCTCGAGCGCCTCGCGGTCGGTGTACGAGGCCGACTCGCGCACCGCCTTTTCCGCCCATTCGACGCCGCGGCCCCGCTGTGCGGCCAGCGAGCGGGCGAGCGCGGCGGCGTCGTTGGCCGCCTTCTCGGCGGCGGTCTTGGCGAGGTCCTCGCCCTGCCCGCCGACCGGATGGGCGGCGCCCGAGTTGGTGCCCGGCGCCATCGCCGCGACATCGGCGGCAATGAGCAGGAAGAACCCGGCGCTGGCGGCGTGCGCGCCGCTCGGTGTGACGTACACGACGACCGGCCGCGACGCGGTCGTGATCGCCGTGGTCATCTCGCGCAGCGACACAAGCAGCCCGCCGGGCGTGTTGAGCTCGACCACCGTGACTGCGGCGCCCGAGGTCTCGGCCGCCTTCAGGCCGCGCTCGAGGTAGCGCAGCGAGGCGGGCTGGATGGAGTCCTTCAAGGTTAGAATCACCACCCGCTGCCCGGCCCACGCGGCCGGTGACAGCGCGAGCGTGAGCAGCGCGGCGAGGAGACGTGCCAGCATGTCAGCCATCTTAGAGCCGGGATCGGGCCGCCGCAAGGGACGGCTGCGGGTGGCCGAGGGCGGCCTGGCCATCGCCCTCCTCCTCATGGCCGCGCTCGCCTGGTCGCCGTTCTCCCCCTTCGCCTTCGCGCACGGCCTGCGCTTCGCCTTCGCGGCGGCCGTCCTCTGGGGCGTCGCCCTGGCGCTCGGCGAGGCCGACCGCGGCGTCAGGTACTGGACTCGCGAGCTACTCCCCACCCCCTTTATCCCGTTCATCTTTCTCAACCTCGGGCCGTTGATCCCGATCCTCAACCCGCGCATCGCCGACGAGCTGCTGATGCGCTGGGACGCCGCGATTCTGGGCCGCGAGGTCCAGGCGGCGCTCTACTCGATCCCGCTGCCTGCGCTGGCCGTGGACATCCTGAGCCTGGCGTACTCCTCGTTTTTCTTCCTGCCCCTGGCGCTCGTCGTCGTGCTGGTCCGGCGGCGCGACCCCGCCGTCCAGCGAGTCACTGCCGTCATCGTCCTCGCCTTCCTGGTGTCGTACACGGGCTATTTCATAGTGCCGGCGTACGGACCGCGGGCAACCGTGGCCAAAGACCGCTGGGAGTCGCTTCCCCACGGGCTCGTCGGCGGCAGGCTCCGCATGGTGCTGGACGAAATGGAGACCACCAAGACGGACGCCTTCCCCTCCGGCCACACGATGGTGACGCTCGCCACGCTCATTTGCGCCCGGCGGCGGGCCCGCGACGTTTACGACGTGCTGCTGCCGATCGGATCGCTGCTCATTGCCGCGACCGTACTGCTGACGTACCACTACCTCGTGGATCTCCTGGCGGCGCTCCCGTTTTTGGCCGCTGCGTGGTGGCTGTCGGCCTGGCTCGCCGGCCCGGTGCCGAGCCCCGAGGCGGCAACCCGCCCCCCGTCGGGCTGACCGGCCGCCATCGCGCGCACCGCTGCGAGCACGCAGCGTCTGAGCGCACGGCGCGGGGGTGGACCGCCCCCGGCGTAGCGTCTGTGCTCGTGCACCTCGACGAGCCATGCGATCGCCGGCCCCGCCGCGGGGAACCTCGCCGCAGCGAGGCTTCCGAACCGCCGCGGCGAGAGCGCCGGCGGCAGCTCGAGGCCGCGCCGGGCGGCGGCCACCATCACCCGCTCGAGAGCGCGCGTCGTGGCGTCCTCCCGCCCCGGACGCCGGTCCACAGGGGCCGGCCGGCGCGCGAGGCGGCGCCTCCCCAGACCCCACGTCGAGGCCAGGATCGCCAGCGCCACGAGCGCCAGCGCCAGGGCCCGCCGATGGTCGCCGAGCCACGCGACCAGCGCCCGGGCAAGGTCGGCCTGGTCGAAGAGCGTGAACGTCAGGACCCAGCGGTCCCACGCCGCCTCCACGTCCTCCCAGCGCCAGGGCACGTGCAGCCTGGACCCTCCGCCTTCCAGCAGCGGCTGCCCCTCCGGAGGCGTTGGATCGAACACCTGCCAGCGGCCGTTCACCCAGGCCAGCACCCACGCGTGGGCCCGGCTGTCGCGCACCAGGAAACTGCCGTCCGCCTGCAGCTCGCCGCCGGCGAAGCCGACCTGGATGCGGGCCGGCACGCCGGCCACCCGCAGCATCAAGGCCATGGCCGAGGCGAAAAACTCGCAATGCCCCTCCCGCCCCCGCAAGAGGAACCACACCACCGGGTCGTCGCGCCACGACGCCCGCGGGCGTAGCGTGTAGCCGTAGCTCGTCCGCAAGTGTCTCTCGAGCGAGGCCGCGATCGCAGCCGGGGTCTGCGCCTCGCCGATCACCTCGCGAACCAGCGGGGCGATGCGTTCGCGCACGACCTGCGGCACCTCGAGGTCGACATCCTCGGGCGGGGGCGAGCGCGGCTGCGCCGCCTCGAACACGGCGGCGTAGCGCACCGGCATCCCGGTGTCGCGAGGGATGCGGAGGACTCCCATCGCCGTCTGCGCCACCTCCACCGACAGCGGTGGTTCGAGCGCCACGGTGCCGGTCGGCACGAAGAGGTTCTCGCCGGCCTTCTCGAGCGTGATCTCGGCGCGCACCGTCGCCTCCGACCCGGCCGGCCAGAGGTCGATGGTGAGGCCTTGCCTCGCCAACGGCAACGGCCAGGCGTGGCGGCCCTCGACCCAGGTCCCTCCGCGGTAGTGGTTGAGGGTTGCCCCTTCCAGCCGCAGCCAGGCCCGGGGTGGCTCTTCCTGACCGGGAAAGCGAACCGTCAACGCCGGCTTTTCCGAGACCTTGATGGTGCCGATCCCGTGCAGCGTCACCTCGGAGCGGAACCCGCTCACGCTGGCGGTGCCGGAGCGCGAGCCCACGAACGGCGAGCGCAACCTGGGCAGGGCGACGAACAGCGGCACCGCGACCACCGTTGCGACGAGGAGCGTGGCGGCGGTGGCGCGCACCGGCGGCCAGGCCGTCCCGCTCTCCGCCGCCTCTCGCCCCGAGGCCGCGAGCCCGAGGAGGATGGCCCGCCCGGCCGCGACCACGCACGTCGCCAGTGCCACCAGCAGGTAGAGGACCAAGGTGGGGTGGGTCGAGGATGCGATCCCTGCCGTGGCGATGATGGCGGTCGTCGCAAGGGCGAGGCGCCCCCTCCCCGGTTCGGCCGCTCCCGGCAGCCGGATCGTCGCGACCAGCAGCGCGAGGTGGGAGACCGGCCGCAACACCCCGGCCTCGGTCCCTCCCGCCGCCACCACCGCCACGAGAACGAGCGGCGCCAGGAGGTTCTCGATCCACGGGGGGAGCGGCCGGATGACCCGTCGCCTGGGCAGCATCCAGGCGGCGGTCGCCACGTACGGCAGGACGAACGGCCAGGTCGAGATCCCCGTCACGGGCAGCGGGGCAGCCGCCAGCAACGCCAGCCCGGCCAGCCAGCGCTGGCGCTCGAGCGTCTTCACGGCCGCCCCTCGACCAGGCGATAGACGCCCTCGCCGCGCACCGTCGACGGCAGCGGGTCCTCCCCCGGTCCCGCCGCCCTCGTCAGGGCGAGCAGCGTGAGCAGGCGCCGGGCCTGGGCCGGGCCCGCGGCCGGCGGCACCACGCTCGCGCCGACGATCAGCCCTACCGGCCCGCCTCTTTGCAGCTCCGCGACGGCGGCCGAGGCGATCTCGCTCACGAGAGTCTCGAAGCGTTCCGCGAGCAGCGCGTCGTCGCGCCGGGGGAGCTGGCGGTCCAGCACGAGGTAACGGCTCGGTGTCCGCCGCTCCCGCCGTTCGACGACGATGGGCCGCTGCTGACGCGCCGTCTGCTTCTGGTGGATGTCGCGCCGGTCGTCGCCGGTGCGGAACTCCCGGAGCTGATCGACGTCACCGCCCCGCTCCGCCGCTCCATGCCGGCGCACCACCTCGAGGCGCGCCAGGCTCACCCAGCGCGCCGGCGCTGCCGCGACCCGCCGGGGGTACACGACAAGGTCGCCGCGCTGTGGCCACCGCACACTCTTGACGAAGAAGCCGAGCGGCAGCCGCACTTCCACCACCACCGCCGGGAGGCGATGCAACCCGCGCCGCGGGAACATCGTGGCCACCGTCTGCACGCGCTCACACCGGGGCGGGACAGTCGGCACCAGGGCGTGCCCAGGCATGCCGGCCAGCCGGCACACTACCCCGGCCGCCGGCAGCCACGGCGAGCGGTTCCGCACCAGCAAGCGAAACCGGGCCGGGGAACCGGCGAACACGTCCCCCACCGGCCGCAACTCCACCCTCAGGTGGCGCAGGCTGTGGCGCGACACCACGCCGGAGGCAGCGAACGCGCCGAGAAGCAGCGAGAGGAGCAGGTAGAGAGCGTTGTTGCCGGTGTTGAGCGCCGAAATGCCAAGCAGCGGCATGGCGACGAGGAACACCCACAGGGCGGGCGTGGGGCGCAGCCTGAATCCAGGAAAGCGGTCATCGAACTTTCCGGAGCTCACAGCGGCACCGGCGTCGAGGCGAGCACCTCGCGGATGATCTCTCGCTCGCTCTCGCTCCGGCTCCACCCCTCGCCCGGCTCGCCGCCGGCCAGCAGCACGCGGTGCGCCAGCACCGGCACGGCCATTCGGGCCACGTCGTCCGGGATCACGTACTCCCTGCCCTCGACCAGCGCCAGCGCCTGGCAGGCCCGCTGCAAAGCCAGGGCGCCGCGCGTCGACACCCCGAGCGCGAGAGCGGGGTGCTTGCGGGTGCGCTGCACCAGCTCGAGGAGATATTCGCCGAGCTGCGGCGCCACCCGCACCTGTCTGGCCCGCGCCTGCAGCTCCACCGTCTCGCTCTCGCTGAGGACCGGCACGACACTCTCGAGTTCGTCCTCGACCCCGCCCCGGCGCAGCAGTTCCAGCTCCTCCTCGGCAGCCGGGTACCCGAGCGCGATGCGCAGCAGGAAGCGGTCGAGCTGCGACTCCGGCAGCGGGTACGTGCCGAGGTACTCCACCGGGTTCTGGGTGGCCAGCACCAGGAACGGCTCGCGCAAGCGGTAGCGGGTCTTCTCCACCGTCACGGTGCGCTCGTTCATCGCCTCGAGCAGCGCCGCCTGCGTCTTCGGGGTCGCCCGGTTGATCTCGTCCGCGAGCAGGACGTTGGTGAACACGGGCCCCGGCAGGAACTCGAACTCGCCCCGCTCCGCCCGCCACAGGGAGACGCCGATGACATCCGAGGGCAAGGTGTCGGAGGTGAACTGGATGCGGCTGAAGGCGAGGCTCAGGGAGCGAGCGAGCGCCTGCGCCAGGGTGGTCTTGCCGACCCCCGGCACGTCCTCGATCAGGACGTGGCCGCGCGCCAGCAAAGCGGCGATCGTCCAGTCGATGACCTCCGCCTTGCCCTTGATGACCCGGCCGACCGAGGACTTGAGCTGCCCGAGCTTGGTGACTGCGTCGACCACCGGCCCACCCCCGCGCATGTACGAGCCTGGCGCACAAGTAGTTTATTCCGCCTCGTCCGGTCGCGGCAGCGGAAAGTGGTCCATCGGTGGGGGAGCGTTCTACGCCCCGAAGCGGGCAGCCGCCGCCGGATCCAGGGGAGCGAGCAGCGCTCCCTTGGTCTGCAGCGCACAGGCCATGATCTCGCCGAGCTTTCCGAGGTCCCCGGCGGAGACCAGCAGGTCCACGCCGAGCAGGAACGCCCGCACGCCGTCTCCGGTCAGCAACCCGGGACCGGCCAGCGCCACCACGCACCGGCGCCGCACCCCCGTCGGCCACGACGCGAGCGTCGCCGGCTCCTCTCCCACCCACCCTCCCTCCGGCACGCCAATCACGACGCCAAGCGCACCGCCCTCCACCAGCCGCCGGGCGTCGGCCAGCCCCGTCGCCACGACGGCCTCCAGCCCGGCCGCCGCCAGGGCGCCCGCCGCAGCCTCGAGCCGCACCCGCGGATCCGGGACGAGCACCACGCGCCTCATGGCCTGCTCCCCCGCAGGTCGAGCAACCGCAGCTCGAGCTGCTGCGGCAGCACAGAACTGGCGAGAGCCGTTTCGACATCCAGCTCGCCGGTACGTACACGCTTCTCGAGTTCCCGGTCAAAACCGATGAGCCCTTCTTTCTCGCCGTCCCGCAACACGTCCCCGAGCGCCGCCGAGTCGAGCGGCCCCTCGGCCAGGTGGGCGGCCGTGGCGCGTGTGAGGCGCCACACCTCGACGATCGGCTGCCGCTTGCCGCGCAGCGGGAGGAGGAGCTGGGTGAACGACCAGCGCAGGCAGCGCGCCAGCCTCAGCCGCACGTCGGCTCGCTCGTCTCCTGGGAAGAACGACAGCAACCGCCGGAGGGCCGACGCGGTGTCGAACGCCCGTAGCGAGGTGAACACGAGGTGGCCGGTCTCGGCCGCCTCCAGCAGCAGGTGGGTGTCCTCGGCCGAGTGGGGCTCGGAGAACATCAGCACCTGGGCCCCCTGCCGCAGCGCGTCCGCCATGCCTTGCGCCAGCGTCGGAGTGTCCCTCCCGACCTCGCGCTGGTTGACCGTGGCCCGGCGGTGGCGGTGCAGGAACTCGATAGGGTCCTCGACCGTCACGACGTGGCATGGGCGAGTCTCGTTGACCTCGGTCAGCATCGCCGCCAGCGAGGTGCTGCGGCCGGAACCCGCCGGCCCGTTGACGAGCACGATCCCCTTGCGCTCCTTGCACGCCTCGCTCATCGCCGCCGGCAGCCCCAGCTCGCCGATGCCCGGCACGCTCTCCGGAATCGTTCTCAGCGCCACGGCAAACGTGCCCCGCTGCAGGAACACCGAGGCTCGAAACCGGCTCACCCCCGGCATCGAGTACGCAAAGCTCGCCGCGCCCGCCTCGCGCACTCGCGCCGCCGCGGTGGGCGGCGCCACCGCCAGCAGGTGCAGGACGATGGCCTCGGTCTGGAACGGCGTGAGCGCCTCGAGCCCGGCCACCTGCAGGCGCACGAGGGCGCCCTCGATCTGCACTTGCGGGGGCAGCCCCACCGCCAATAGCACATCACCGGCCTGCGGCGCCGCGGAGGTGATGGCCGCGAGGAAGGTGGGCAAATCGAAGCCTAGCACCGGACCAGTATAGTCGCGGACCAGGCGTCAGAACACGCCGTGGTCGACCAGAATGCGCACGCCAATGGCGAGCAGGACCAGGCCTCCGACGACTTCCATGCGCTTTCCCACGGCCGCACCCAGCACCCGGCCCAGGCGCATCCCCGCTACCGAGAGCAGCGCGCAAACCAAGCCGATCACCAGTGCCGGCAGCCAAATCGAGACCTTGAGGAGGGCGAGCGAGAAACCGACTGCCAGGGCATCGATGCTGGTGGCCACCGCCAGCAGGACGAGCGTCCACCCGCGCGACGGGTCGGCCCGCCCCACCTCCTGCCCGCCGCCGAGACCGGCGGCCACCATCCTCCCGCCCACGAACGCCAGGATGCCGAAGGTGATCCAGTGGTCCACGCTCTCCACGAGGCCGGCGACACGAGCGCCGGCGAACCAGCCGGCCACCGGCATGATGAACTGGAACAGCCCGAAGTGGAACGACAACCTGAACACGGGGCGGCGGCCGACGGCGTGCGGACCGGCGCCGGCGCCCAGCGACACCGCGAAGGCGTCCATGGCCAGCCCGACCGCGAGCAGGAGGATCTCGACAGGGCTCATGACCCCCGGGCTCCGGGGAGCGCCACTGTCACCTGCTCCCGCCGGGCGTGTCAACCACCCGCACCACCAATGACCGGTCGAGAGTCGAGAGCACTCCGCCGCACCCTCCACTCGGCACTGCCACCCTCTCCCCTTCCTCCACACCTCCACCCGAGGCGGCCTCCTCCTGTGGACGGCGGCAAGCGCCTCCCCTGCATGCGCGTGGCGCACTCACCGGCGTGATCGAGGGCCAGGGCTTCTACTTCGTCTTCACGGGGTCGGGCGGCCTGGTCGGCAGCCTCATGGGCTGCGCCGCCATGGCCTTCAGCACCTCCGCCACCCCCCGCTCGAGCTGCGGGTCGCGGCCGGCGATGACCGAGGCCGGGTCGTTGTCCACCTCGATGTCCGGCTCGACGCCGTGCCCCTCGATCACCCACTCGCCCGTCGCGGCGTTGGTGCCGCGCTGCGGCACGAACACCTGCCCGCCGTCGATGAGCGGCCCCCGCCCGGAAATCCCCACCACGCCACCCCACGACCGCTTGCCGATGAGCGGCCCGAGCCCCGCCTGCCGGAACATGTGCGGGAAGATGTCGCCGTCCGACGCGGAGGTCTCGTTGAGCAGGCAGACCTTGTGGCCGTGGAAGACGACGTTGGGGTAGGTCCCGGGCTCGGCCTTGCGGGCGAACCGGGTGCCCAGCAGCGTGGTGTCGAGCCGCTCGATGATCCACTGACTGACGTTGCCGCCGCCGTTGGAGCGCACGTCGACCACCAGCCCCTCCTTGCGGATCTGCGGGTAGAACCACTTGATGAACTCGTAGATCCCGGGCGCGCCCATGTCGGGGATGTGCAGGTAGCCGACACGCCCTCCCGACAGCGCGTTCACCTTCTCGAGGTTGGCCATGACTTGTCCAAGGTAAAGCAGGTCTGCCTCCGAAAAGACGGGCCGATACGTCGCCTTGCGCGCGCCCTCGAGGGAGGGCTTCGAGTTGACCGTGAGAGACACGGGGTCGGTCTTGAAGCGCAGCAACTGGTAAATGTTGTCGGCCCCGGTCAGGGGACGGCCGTCGACCGCCAGCACGTAATCGCCGACCCGGACATCCACCCCGACCTCGGTGAGCGGCGAGCGATAGCTCTCTTCCTGGTTGTGGCCAGCCAGGATGCGAGCGATGCGGTAGCGGTTGGAAACCGGATCGACCTCGAAGCGGGCGCCCGGCAGGCCGACCTTGGGTCGCTCGGGCAGCTCGAAGTCGCCTCCCTGGATGTACGCGTGGCCGACGTTCAGCTCGGCCACCATCTCGCCCAGCAGGTAGTTGAGGTCGGAGCGGTGCCCCACCCACTTCACCCACGGCCGGTACTGCTCGCGCAGCGCCGCCCAGTCGTAGCCGTGCATGTTAGGGGCGTAGAAGAAGTCGCGGTAGCGACGCCACGTCTCGTCGAAGATCTGGGCCCACTCCTGGGCCGGCACCCGGTCCACGTACAGCCCCCTGGTCGAGACCGTCTTGGGGTCCTTGGCCTTGGGCTTGGCATCGTACAGCTTATAGGCCCCGCCGGAGCGGACCAGCACCTTCGAGCCGTCGGCCGAGACCGCGAAGCCGTCGATGCCCTCGGCCAGCGTGGATTCCTCGCGCTCCCCGAGGTCGAGAATGCGCAGCGTCGGCCTGGCGTACGACTCGCGACCATAGAAGCGGCTGCCCGAACGCTCGTAGAGCAAGAACCCCTTGGTCGCGGTGAGCCCATCGTAGTTGTCGGCGGCAATCGGCGCCCTGGTGACCCGGCCGGCGATCCCCTCGAAGTCGATCCTGACCGGCTTGACCTCGGGCTTCGCGGCGTCCTTGCCCTTGTCGTCCTTCTTCTGGCCCGCCGCGGCGTCGCTGCCCCCCGGCTTGCCTTCTCCGAGCTTGACCTCGTCCGATCGCGGCGGAAACGGGTTCGGGCCGTCCATTTGCAGCGTCAAGGCGAAGATGCCCGTGGTGCGGGTGATCGCGTAGTTCCAGTCGGCGGAGATCAACGGCGCGAACTCGCGGTCCGACAGGAAGTAAAGGAACTTGCCGTCGGGGTCCCAGGCGGGGCTCGTCTCGTTCCAGAACTCCTCGGTGACGCGGCGTGCCACGCCGTCGGCGACACCCCAGATCCACAGCGACCGGCTGCCGTTGCGGTCGGACATCGAGAACGCCAGCCACTGGCCGTCGGGCGAGAACGTGTAGTCCTGGATCTCGCCGCGCGCATCCTCCGCCACCTCGACCACCTTGCGGTCCGCCACAGTGACGACGAAGACCTTGCCGTCCTTGTCGCCGAACGCCAGCCGCTTGCCATCGGGCGACCAGGCCGGCGCGTACATCATCCCCACATGGGTCGTAGTGAGCGCCTCGAGCGGCGCGGACCCGTCCTGGGCCACGATGTAAAGCTGGTCCTCACCGCTGCGGTCCGACACGAACGCGATGCGCGACCCGTCAGGGGACCAGCGGGCCCACTTTTCGTGCGAGTTCGAGCTGTTGGTGAGGTTGCGCGTCGGGCCGTGCTCGATCGGCGCCGTGAAGACGTCGCCGCGAGCGACGAACAGCGCCCGCTCGCCGCGCGGCGCCAGTTCGAAATCCTCGATGAACTTCTCCACCGCCAGGCGCGAGGGACGGCTCGCTACGCCATCGTCGGGAACCAAAATCGAAAGTGCGCGCTCGACCCCCCTGGCCGTGTCGAACACGCGCAGCTCGCCGTCGAACTCGTACACGATCTGGTGCTTCCCGTCCGAGCTTGCCCACCGCACGTCCCAGGTGGTGCTGTGCGTGAGCTGCGAGACGGCCTTCGAGGTCGGGTCGCAGCGGTAGAGGTTGAGCGTCCCGTCGCGGTCGGAAACGAAGTAGATGCCGTCCGAAAGCCACATCGGATCGCGCTCGGTGCGCTTCGAGTGGGCTATCTTTTCGACCTGGCTGGTGGCGAGGTCGAAGATGAACAGGTCCTGCGCCCACCCGCCCTCGTACCGCTTCCAGGTCCGGAAGTCCCGGAAGAGCGGCGAGTACACGAGCCGCCGGCCGTCCGGCGCGAAATCGCCGGCGCCCGAAGTGGGCATCGGCAGCGCCACCGGGAGACCGCCGGCCAGCGGCACCGTGAACAGCTTGCCCTCGTCCACGATGCCGTCCGAGTCGCGCATCGACCTGAACAGCACCGCCGCGCCGTCGGGGGTCCAGCCGTATACCAGATTGTCGTAGCCACCGCGCGGGGGCAGCGGACCACGCGCCGGGTAGAACGTGAGCTGCCGCGGCACGCCGCCGGTCGACGGCACCACGTACACCTGCTCGTCGCCATCGTACTGGCCGGTGAACGCGATCCACCTGCCGTCCGGCGAAAATCGAGCGAAAAGTTCGAGCCCGGGGTGGGCCGTGAGCCGGGTCGCGGTCCCCCCCGTACTCGGCACCGTCCACAGGTCGCCGGCGTACGAGAACACCACCCGGTCACCGTGGATGTCCGGGAACCGCAGCATCTTGGTTTGCGCCTGCGCGGCCACCGCCAGCGCCAGGCCGAGCGTCACGACTGCAGCAAGTCTCACGCGTGCGGACATGGATCCTCCCTCCCGCGCATACGCCAATGCGCCGGCGAGGTTGCGTCTTTCCGGCGGCGGTCCCTGCCGCCAAGCCCTCCGGTGCGGTACCATGCACTTCGAATCATGGCGCGGTCGGCTCTTCTTTTCGCACTCGTGATCCTGTCGGCAGCCTGCGGCGGCCCCCCGCCGCGGCTCGCACGCCTCGCCTACCAGCACGAGCTCGTGACTCTCGACCCCCACAACCACAACGACTCCACCACGGGGGCGCTGCTGTCCGCCGTTTACGAGCCGCTGGTCGCCCTCGACCCGGAGCGGGGCGTGCAGCCTCGCCTTGCCGTCGAGTGGGAGAACCCTTCCCCCACCCTGTGGCGGTTCCGGCTGCGCCCGGGGGTGCTGTTCCACGACGGCCGCCCGGTTTCCGCCGACGACGTGGTCGCCACCTTCAAGCGCGTGCGGTTCGACATCGGCATGACCGTGGCCACGTACATGGACGTCGTCGAGCAGGTCCGCAAGGCCGAGGACGACCCCGGAGTGGTCGAGGTCGAAACGCGCGCCCCGACCCCGTTGCTGTTGCACCGCATCGGCATGGTGGCGATCGCGCCGCAGTTTTTCGACCCCCAGCGGCCGAACGGCACCGGCCCGTATCGCTGGGAGTCCGGCCGCGAGCGCGGCCCCATCGTGCTCAGGCGCTGGGATCGCTACTGGGGCGAACCGGCGCCGATGGCCGAGGTGGAGGTCAGGTTCGTGCCGGTCGGCGAGCAACTGAGCGAGGAGCTGCGCGCGGCCCGCCTCGACGTCATGTCGGGGGTCACGCTCGACTACGTGCGCAGGGGCCCGCTGCCGCGCGGCTGGGAGGTGGTCGAGATTCCGACCCTCGGCACAACCATGCTCGGCATCAACGTCACGAAGCCCGTGCTGGCCGACCCGCGCGTGCGCGAGGCGATCGAGCTGGCTGTCGACCCCGAGGCCCTGACGCGGGCAGCGTTTCCGGAACGCGGCGGCTCGGCCGCGTGGACGTTGCTCCCGGCGCGCGTGTTCGGCGCCGACCTGGCGCAGCGGCGCCAGCCGCCGGACCGCGACAGAGCGCGCCGGCTCCTCGACGAAGCCGGCGTCGCGCCCGGCGCGCGCTTCGAGCTGCTGGCGCTCGCCGTCGACACGAGGGCGGTCGGGGAGCTGGTGCAGCAGCTCGCGGCCGTCGGCATCGTGGCCGAGCCCGTCGAGGCCTCGTACGAGCTGTCGTACCGGCGCATGATGGAGGCCGACACGGAGCTATTCGTCTTCGGCTGGAACTTCCGCGTCGGCGACCCCTCCGATTTCCTCGACAGCATGGTCCACAGCCGCAGCGTGCAGCGCCGGCTCGGGTTGCAGAACGGCAGCGGCTACTCGAGCCAGGCTGCCGACGCGCTGATCGAGGCGCTTTCCCAGGAGACCGACCCGGCGCGCCGCGGCCGCATGGTGGGAGAGGTCATGGCGGCCATCGGCCACGACCGGCCGTACCTGCCGGTGTACTACCACGCCCGCTTCGCGCTCGTGAGGCGTCCGTTCCGGCTCGGGCTGCGGGCCGGGCTCTGGGCGCTGCCCCAGGAGATCCGCGTCGAGCCGTGATTTCGGGGGCGGAGTTGGTAGTATTCCGCCGTGCGCTTTTCCTGGTTGCCGCTCCTCGCCGCGGGCGCGCTCGCCGGCGCCGGGTCGGCCGAGCCGCTCCTCGAGCGGCTCCCGAGCCGACCGGTCCTGCGGCACGTCACGGTCCAGCAGGGCCTCGTGCAGAACGTCGTCAACGCCGTGGCCGAGGACCGCGTCGGCTTCCTGTGGTTCGGCACCGACAAGGGCCTGGTGCGGTACGACGGCTTGCGCTTCGAGACGTTTCGCCCCACCCCTGGCGACACCCGCTCGCTCAGCGACGAGGCCGTGACCGCGCTGCTCGTGGATTCGGGGGGCACGCTCTGGGCTGGCACATGGGGAGGCGGGCTCAACCGGCTCGACGCCTCGACCGACACCTTCACCCACCTCAGGGGCGGCGCGGAAGGATCGGCCGCGCTTTCCGACGACCGCGTGCTCGCCCTGTTCGAGGACCGGACCGGCACTCTGTGGGTCGGGACGGCCGGAGGCCTCGACCGCGTCGACCGCTCCACGTTGCGCGTCGCCCGCTACGTGCCGGAGGGCGGTGGCGAGGCCGGGGCCGATGCGGCGGTGTGGGCGGTGTGCGAGGACCTCTTCGAGACCCTCTGGGTCGGCACCGGCGGGGGCCTGTTCCGTCTCGATCGGCGGGCCGGGCGCCTGGTCGCGGCCGGCAGGCCCGTGCCAGCCGGTCAGGCACTGCCGCCCGGGAGAGTCCGCGCCCTCGCCATCGACCGCCTGGGCAGGCTCTGGGTCGCCAGCAGCCAGGGCCTCCGGGTCCTCGACCGCGAGCGCGGCTTCCTGCTGCCGGGTCAGGCCATCGAGGGCGCGGCACTGCTCGACACCGCCTCCGGCTCGGCGCTGTTCTCCGACCACTCCGGGACGCTGTGGGTCGGCACCCGGGACGCCGGCTTGCTCGGGCTCGATCTCGCCTCCGGCCGTCTCCAGCACCTCCGGCACGATCCCGCGCAGGCAGGAAGCCTCGGCCACGACGACATCCACGCCCTGTTCGAGGACCACTCCGGGGTGCTCTGGATCGGCACCCACGGCGCCGGCGTCGACAGGCTCGATCTCAAGCCCGCCAAGTTCGTCAACGTCACCGGGACAGAGGGCAGCTTCCCCCTCGGGCGCGTCTGGTGCTTCCACGAGGACGCCCGCGGCCGGCTCTGGATCGGCACCGACAGAGGTCTCGTGCGGTTCGACCCGCTCGAGCGGCGGTTCGCCGCCATTCGCCTCGGCGGCCCGCGCTTGCCAGAGGCGGTGCAGGGGGCGGTCACGAGGCTCGTGCCGGGCGAGCGCAACGAGGAGCTATGGGCGGCGGTGCGGCCGGACTGGCTCGTGCGGTTCGATCTCGACGGCCACGTGTCGCTGGCCGCCCGGCTCGCGCTCGACACGGCGAAGGGCCGCGAGGACGGCGGCATCCTGGGCCTCCACCCCCTGCCCGGCGGCAGCGTCCTCGTCGGCACCCAAAGCGGCCTTCTCGCGGTCGACGGTGCCACCGGCTCCCGCAACCCCTCCGGCGATCCTGCTGCCGGCGCCACCGTGACGGCTCTCCTGGTGGACTCGACGGGGCGGCTGTGGATCGGCACCGACGGCAGCGGTCTGCTGCGATGCACCAGCCCCGCCGGCTCGTGCCAGTCATTCTCGCCCTGGTCCTCTTCCCGCGGCTCGCTGAGCCACGCCCGCGTCTGGAGCCTGCACGAGGACGGGCGCGGCACCGTGTGGATCGGCACGGCCGGCGGGCTCGACCGCTTCGACCCGGTTTCGGGGGCGTTCACGCGCCTCGGCGACCCCGGGGGGGTGGCCTCCGACAACGTCTACGGCATCCAGAGCGATGCATCGGGCCGGCTGTGGCTCGCCACCGACCGCGGCATCACCCGTTTCGACCCTGCGGCGGGGACGTTCCGGACCTTCACACCCGGCGACGGCCTGCAGGCCAGTCTCGCGACCCCGGGCGCCTGCGCGCGAGCCCGCGACGGCACCCTGCTGTTCGGGGGCTTCGACGGCTTCTCGGCGTTCGACCCGAGCCGCGTCCAGCCCAACCCCAACGTCCCGCGGGTGGTGATCCGAAGCTTCGCCCGCCCCGACCGCGAGGTGCGCTTCGCCCGCCCGCTCCACGAGCTGGGCGAGATCCGGCTCGCGCACTTCGAGAACTTCTTCTCGATCGGGTTCGCCGCGCTCGACTACACCGACCCGGCGCGCAACCGCTACCGGTACCGCCTCGAGGGGTTCGAGCCGGAATGGGTGGAGGCGGCGGCCGGCACGGCGGCCACCTACACCAACGTTCCGCCGGGCCGCTACGTCTTCCACGTCGTCGGGAGCAACAACGACGGGGTCTGGAACGAGGCCGGCGCCACCCTCCCCGTCGTGATCACGCCGCCGGCATGGAGCACCTGGTGGTTCCAGGCCGCGGCCGGGCTGGCGCTCGCCGGGCTCGGGGTCGCCGCCTACCGCGCCCGCATCCGGCGCCTCGACGCCGAGCGGCGCAAGCTCGAACGGGTGGTGGAGGAGCGCACGAGCGAACTCGCGCGGAGCCGGGACCTGCTCGCCGAGCACCGCGACCGGCTTCAGCAAATCAACGAGATCGTGAAGGCCATCAACTCCCATCACGACTTCACCGACCTGCTTTCGTCGCTGCTCTCGCAAATGCGGCTCATCCGCGGGGTCGTCAAGGCCGCGGCGCTCATCTGGGACCGCGAAGCCGGCGTCTTTCGGTTCCGGGCCGCGTGGGGCTGGCCAATAGAGGAACTCGAGAGCCTCGAGATGACGGCCGAGCAGGCCCGGGATCGCTACGAGCGCGACGCCGAGCAGATCTACCCCGACATCCTGGTGGCTCGCAGCACGCGCCACACCCACGCCGAGGAGCCGTCTTCGCCCCCCGGCCAGCCGCAGGCGATGCTCATCCTTTGCATCCGCGTCGGCGAGAGGGTCGAGGGCTACCTGATCCTCGACAGCACCCGCGAGGAGAGCGCCTTTGCCGAGCGCGACGTGCTGTTGCTCGACAGCCTGCGGGAACACATTCGCTCCGCGTTCATCAAGGCCCAGACGCTCGCCGAACTGCAGGCCCTCAACGCCAAGAAGAACGAGTTCCTCGGCATGGCCGCCCACGACCTGCGCGGCCCCCTCGGGCTCATCGGGGCGTGGGCCGGCATCACGCTGCGCCAGATCCAGAACGGCACCCTCCAGCCCGACAAGGGCGTCCGCGATCTCGGCCGGGTCGTGGCCATGGCCGACCACATGAATCGGCTGGTGTCGGACCTGCTCGACATCTCGGCGATCGAGTCCGGCAAGGTCCAGATTCGACCCGGCGTCGAGGACCTGCAGGGGCTCCTCGGCGAGTGCGAGCAGGTGTTCAGCCGCCTCGCCGCCGACAAGGGCATCGTCCTCAAGGTGCTGCCGGGCGAAGGCCAGGCCCTGGTGCTGGCGGACCGCGACCGGGTCCTCGAAGTGCTCTCCAACCTGGTCAGCAACGCCCTCAAGTTCACCCCGCCCGGCGGCTCGGTGACGGTGTGGTGCGAGCCGGACCCCGACGGCTTCGTCGCCCACGTCGAGGATACCGGTCCGGGGCTATCGAGCGAGGACCTCAAGGCAGCCTTCCGCCGTTTCGGGAAGCTCTCGGCACGGCCGACCGGCGGGGAGCCGTCGACCGGACTCGGGCTGGCCATCGTCAAGAAGCTCGTGGAGATGCAGGGCGGCCGGGTGTGGGTCACCAGCCGGCCGGGGCACGGCGCCCGCTTCTCGTTTTCCCTGCCGGCCCCACCCGCCGCCCGCTGAGGGGCGGCCGCTGCCAGGCCGGCGGCGGGGGTTCACCTTCCGCCCCCCGGCGGGTATGATGCGCGGTCTGAGGTGACTTCGATGACCGAGCGGAAAGACAAGCGCATCGCCGTCGTCGCCATCGGTGGCAACTCCCTGATCAAGGACGAGAAGCACCGCACGGTGGAGGATCAGTACCAGGCCGCCAAGGAAACCACCCGTCACATCGCCGACATGATCGAGGCCGGCTGGGAGGTCGCGATCGGCCACGGCAACGGGCCGCAGGTCGGGTTCGCGCTGCGCCGGTCGGAGATCGCCGCCAAGGTCGAGGGGCTGCACGAGGTGCCTCTCGAGGTCTGCGTCGCGGACACCCAGGGAGCGATCGGCTACGCGCTGCAGCAAACCCTGCAGAACGAACTCTTCCGGCGCGGCATCGCCAAGCCGTGCGCGACAGTGGTGACCCAGGTGCTGGTGGACGCCGACGACCCGGCGTTTTCCAACCCCACCAAACCCATCGGCGGGTTCATGAGCGAGAGCGAGGCCCTGCGCCGCCGGGACGAACTGGGCTGGAACGTGATCGAGGACGCCGGGCGTGGCTGGCGGCGAGTGGTGGCCTCGCCGCTACCGAAGGAAGTCGTCGAGCTCGACTCCGTCCAGGCGCTGCTGCGCGCCGGCGTCGCGGTGGTGACGGTGGGCGGCGGCGGCATCCCGGTCATCGACAAGGGCGCGGGCGAGTACGTCGGCATCGCCGCGGTGATCGACAAGGACTACGCCAGTTCGCTGCTCGCCCGTGCCATCGGGGCCGAACTGTTCGTCATCTCGACCGCGGTCGAGAAGGTCGCGATCAACTGGGGAAGGCCGGACCAGAGGTGGCTCGACCACGTCACGCTCGACGAGGCCCGGCAGTACCTCGCCGAGGGTAAGCACTTCGCGAAGGGCTCGATGGCCCCCAAGGTGCAGGCGATCGTCTGGTACCTGGAGGCGGGCGGCAAGCACGCCATCATCACCAGTCCGGAAAACATCGGCAAGGCGCTGCGCGGTGAGGCGGGCACGCATTTCACCCCCTGACTCCTGCCCGCGGGCCGCGGCTTCACCCGGCTCGACTTCCGCACACTGACACGCGCCGCCTACGACTCCGCCGGCGCGAACGTGGCCGTGAAGTGCGGGAGAACCGCCGGCCTGTGCACGAATCGCAGGCCGCGGATGCCCTTTCGCTGTCCGAACAGCTCGATGATGCCCTCGACCACGTAGTCCATGTGGCTTTGCGTGTAGACCCGGCGAGGAATGGCGAGCCGCACGAGGTCGAGCGCCGGCCAGTCCCAGCCGCTGCCGTCGGCCCTGGGGCGGCCGAACATGACGTTCCCGATCTCGCACGCCCGCACCCCCACCTGCTCGTAGAGCCCCACCGACAGCGACCAGCCCGGGAGCTGCTCGTCGGGAAGGTGGCTGCAGAATCGCCTTCCGTCGAGGTAGATGGCATGGCCGCCGAACGGCCGCAGGAGCGGCACGCCGGCCGCGGCCAGGTGGGTCCCCACGTACGCCGTCGAGGCGATGCGGTAGCGGAGGTAGTCCTCGTCCAGGATCTCCTTGATGCCGATGGCCAGCGCGCTGAGGTCCCGGCCGGCGAGCCCGCCGTACGTCGGAAACCCCTCGGTGAGGATGAGGTGGGTGCGGATGCGCTCCGCCCATTCGTCCGAATTGACGGTGATCACCCCGCCGATGTTGCCGAAGGCGTCCTTCTTCATGCTCATCACCGCGCCGTCGGAGCACGAGAACATCTCGCGCGCGATGTCGATCGGCGCCTTGCTGCCGTACCCCGGCTCCCGGAGCTTGATGAAGTAGGCGTTTTCCGCGAAGCGGGCGCAGTCGAGGATGAGCGGGACCCCCCAGCGGCTGCACACCTCCCGGGCCGCCTTCAGGTTGGCCATGCTGACCGGCTGCCCACCCCCGGAGTTGTTGGTGACCGTGATGAGCACGAACGGCACCCGCTCGCGGCCGGCGGTGCGGATGAGAGCCTCGAGCGTTTCCACGTCGATGTTGCCCTTGAACGGATGCTCGTTGTCGGGATCCGCCGCCTCGGGGATCTTGAGGTCTCTGGCCTCGGCCCCGGCCGCCTCGATGTTGGCGCGCGTGGTGTCGAAGTGCGTGTTCCCGGGCACCACATCCCCGACCTTGACGAGCGCCGCGCACAACAGGCGCTCGGAGGCCCGGCCCTGGTGGGTCGGGATGACGTGGCGGTGCCCGAAGATGTCGCGCACGGCCGACTCGAACTGGAAGAAGCTGCGGGCGCCCGCGTATGACTCGTCGCCCTCCATGATGCCAGCCCACTGCGCCGTGCTCATCGCACCGGTGCCAGAGTCGGTGAGGAGGTCTATGAGGACATCCTCGGCCCGCAGGCGGAACGGATTGAAGCCCGCCTCCGCGATGAGTCGGCGGCGCTGCTCGCGACTGGTCATCCGGATCGGTTCCACGACCTTGATGCGGAATGGCTCGATGATCGTCCTCACAGGCCCTCCCCAGGCGGGGCGCCGTCTCCGCTGGCGGGACGCGCCGCGCTCGCTGCGAGCGTACAATACCAGCCCACGAAGCGGGCCCCACGGGCTGGAACAGCCCCGCCGGCTGCGCGGTTGTGTCCGCCATGAGGCCGATCCTCGACCTGCCCAGCGCCAAGATCGCCGTCGAGCTGACGAGCCGCTGCAACCTCCGCTGCGCGGTGTGCCCGATGGCGAACCTGCAGCGCCCTCTCCAGGACATGCCGTGGGAGCTCGTCGAGAAGGTGGCCGCCGACTTCCGGGCCAACGGCCTGACCGTCAACTGGCTGCACGAGATGGGCGACCCCCTGCTCTACCCCCGCCTGCGCGAGGCGATCGACCTCTTTCCCGGCTGCTCGGTGTCCACCAACGCCGTCGCGCTCACGCCCGCGGTTGGCGAGGCGCTCCTAGCTTCCTCGCTGCAAAGGATCAGGCTGTGCGTCGACACTCTGCGGCCCGACCTTTACCACCAGATCCGGCGCGGCGCCAGCTTCGAGCAGGTGACTGCCAACATCCGCCGGTTCCTCGAGCAGGCCCGAGGCAGCCGGCTCCGCATCGAAATCCAGCGCCTCATCACCCACGAGACGCACCGCGAAGACTCGCGCGATTTCGCGCGCTTCTTCGAGCTCGACCGCTTCCCCAACGCGGAGGTCATCGAGAAGACCTGCGAGCCGCTCGACACGGTGGAGGCGACGAGCTGGCACCAGGCGTACTACGGGTGCTTCCAGGGCTATCCGTTCCGCTGGTTCATCGTGCTCGCCGACGGCGGCGTGACGCACTGCTGCTACGACGCCCACGGCCAGCAGCGGATCGGCGACATGCGCACCCAGACCGTGCAGGACATCGTGCGATCGGACCGCGTCAGGGAGCTCGCGGCGGCGTTCCGGGCCCGCGACTGGGCGAAGCTGCCGCGCTGCGGCGAGTGCTTCCGCCACCCGGCCGCCCGGTCGCTGCTTTACGACGGGCTGGTCCAGCTCGGCACAAGGCTGGAGCGATTCGTCCCGCTCGGTCCGTTCAAGCGCTGGGGACGCCGGCTCTTCAACCGCTGACCGGGCACGCGGGAGCGTGTCCGCCCGGCCCTGGCGCCGTCACAGCCCGCGGCAGCGCAGCAGCTCTCCCCACCACTCCCGGTTGAGAAAGGCGAGGTCGGGATACCCCAGCATGCGTTCGAAGCGGGGCGGCGACACCGTGAGGCTCAGGATCTCGGGCGGCAGAAAGCGGCGCATTGCGATGTCCGTGCACCCGAGCACCGCCCGATCCCGGTCCTGGTTGGCGACCTCGCGCCACATGAGGCCACACCCGGACGAGAACGGCGCCGCGATCTCGTCGTCTCGTCCCGACCAGAACGACGCCAGCGTCATGAGCGCCGCGAGGCGGTCGGGGTCGGCGAAAAACGTGATGGTCCGTACGTCGGCCCAGCGCTCGAGGCGCAGCGGGCCCATGAGCACGGCGTCGCCCCTGGGCCGCGGAGGCCGCGCCCGGTCCAGGAACTCCTGTGCCAGCCGGGGCGACGCCTTGAGCCCCTCGCCCATCGGCGCACCGTTGCCGCCGTCGGTGAGGAAGTTGGCCATCCACGGCGGGTAGCTCTCGGCGAACCCGAGCGCCCGCTGCATGCCGGGGCAGCCGTGGCGGGGAGCGGAAAACGAGTCGTCGCCGCGGCGCACCACCAGCGTCTCGCCAGCCATCCAGCGCCCGTAGTACGCGAAGCAGCAAGCCCTTCCTCCGGCCTCGACGAGCGGCTCGAAGGCGGGGCCCGGGTCGCAGTCGTACAGGGCGACGATCGGCGTGGCGAGACGCAGCGCGCCGCGGAGTCGATCGAGAGCCTCGGTGGTGGGTGCCATGCAGTCTCCCTGCTACCGGCGGGCGCTCCGGGCGCCACGCGCGGCCTCGGCCAGCGTCTTCGCCTCGTCGAAGCGCCTCAGCGCTTCCTGCACCTGGTTGTCGACCCGCTGCAGGACGCGGTACCCGTCGGCGAGCGACAGCCCGGCGTTGAGGATCTCGGCCTGGATGTTGACCTCGATGTCCCGCCTCTCGTTCTCGTCGGCGAGGGCCGCATCGAGTTCCGCGGCTGACAGCCACTTCTCGGCCAGGACCCGGTCGCGGAAGCGCTGCCAGACCTCCGGCGTCACCAAAAACGCGCGCGCCGCGGCGGCCTTGTCGGGCTGATCCACGAGGTAGCCGACCGCGAAGTGGAAGAACGCGGCCTGGCTCACCAGGCGCGCCACCCGCTCGGCGTACATCCCGGCGCTCGCCTGCACGTCGGGCGCGATTCCCCCGCCGCCGTACACCTTCCGGCCGCTGTCGGTGAAGTACGCTGGCCCGTCCCCCCCGGGCATCGCCGTCGAGCCTTCCGAATTGCTGTCGGGGTTGACGTAGGCGAAGAAGGAGTCGAAGTCCCGCTGGATGCACCGCCCGGACGGGGTGTAGTACTTGGCGGTCGTGAGGGCGAGCGCCGAGTCCCGCAGGGGGTAGATGGTCTGGACCACGCCCTTGCCGAAGGTCGTCTCGCCCACCACCAGGCCGCGGTCGTGGTCCTGGATGCAGCCGGCCACGATTTCCGCCGCCGAGGCTGAACCGCGGTTGACGAGCACCACGACCGGACCCGCGAAGTGCAGGCCGTCGCGGGACGCGCGGTAGTCCTGGAAGGAGTCGGCGGTCCGGCCCTTGGTGGAAAACACGAGTTGCCCCGGCTCGACCAGCATCCCCGAGACCTGCACCGCCGAGTCGACGATCCCGCCGGGGTTGTCCCGGAGGTCCAGCAGGAGTCGGGTGGCCCCCTCCGCCACGAGGCGGTCGAGCGCCTTGCTCACCTCGACCCCAGTGGTGCGGGTGAAGTCGCTGATGCGGATGTAGGCGGTGGCCGGGTCGATCAGGAAGGCGTACCGCACCGAATCGGTGGGCACCCGCCCTCGCTGCAGCGAGACCTCGAGGGGCCGGGCCAGCCCGGGGCGGATGATCGTGATGCGGACGGTCGAGCCCTCGGGCCCGCGCAGCCGTCGCGCCGCCTCGTCGAGGTCCATCCCCTCGGTCGACACACCGTCGACCGCGTCGATGATGTCGCCGGCGCGCAGCCCCATGCGGGCCGCCGGGGTGCCTTCGATCGGGGTGATGATCGTCACCCTCCCGCCGCGCATCGAGATCTGCACGCCGACCCCGTGGAACGACCCCTGCTGCCGCTCCCGCATCGAGGCGTAAGTCGAGGGCGGCAAGAAATTGGTGTGAGGGTCGAGCAGGTCCAGCATGCCGTTGAGGCTGGAGTACACGACCTGGGAGGTCTCGATCTCCCGCGGGCCCTTGTCTTGCAGGACCCGCAGCACCTCGCTGTAGCGCTTCAGGAACGCGTCGGCGTCGCCCTTTCCGTGGGCGGCCGGGCCAGCGACCGCCCCGGCCAGGGCTCCCACGGCAATCACGGCGAGCGAAAGCACGACCCGGGTGGAGACCTTCATCGCACCCCCCTTGGGAAGCGGAGAGTAGCACACTATACTCGGGGTCTCCCGGGTCCGGCCCGGAGGGAGCACGCCATGTTCGGTTCGCTGGGAATCCCGGAGCTCGTCATGATCTTCATCGTGGCGCTGCTCCTGTTCGGGCCGCGCAAGCTCCCCGAGATCGGGCGCACGGTCGGCAAGGCGTTGAGCGAGTTTCGGCGCGCTTCCAACGACCTCAAGCGCACGCTCGAGGACGAGGTGGCGGCGGAGGACCTCCGCGCCGCCCATCGCGAGCTGCAGCAGGCCGTCGCCGACCCCTACGCCGCGGAACCGCCCACGCCCCCTGCCGACGCGGGCTTCGCCCCGGAGCCGCCGGCGACCCCCTTGGAGCCCGACGCACCCGGCCAGCCGACCTCCGAGGCCGCGCCCGTGGAGACGACCGGCCCGTCTTTGCGCGAGGAGCCTCGCTAGTGTCATCCCCGAGCACCGGCATGCCCCGGCTGGACCACGAACTCGTCCGCATGTCGCTGGTCGACCACCTCGACGAGCTTCGTCGACGCCTCGTGGTGTGCCTGAGCGCGCTGTTCGTCGGGTTTCTCGCGTGCTGGTTCTTCGCCAGGCCGATCTTCGCGTGGCTGGCGCGCCCGCTCACCCAGTTCCTTCCCGAGGGCGACAGGCTGGCGTTCACCGGGCTCGTCGACCCGTTCATGCTCTACGTGAAGGTTGCGGCGCTGGCCGGAGTCTTCGTGGCTTCCCCGGTGATCCTCCACCAGGTGTGGCTGTTCGTCGCCCCGGCCCTTTACCGCCACGAGCGCCGCGTCGCCGTGCCGTTCATCTTCGCCACCACGCTGTTCTTCGTGGCGGGGGGGTACTTCGGGTACGCGGTCGCGTTCCCGATGGTGTGCCGCTTCCTGCTCTCCGTGGGTGCCGATTTCAAACAAGTGATCACGATCAACGAGTACTTTTCGCTGGCCAGCAAGGTCATCCTGGGCCTCGGGCTGATCTTCGAGCTGCCGGTATTGATCGGCTTCCTGGCCCGCCTCGGCGTCGTGGGTCACCGTTTCCTGCTGCGCCACTTCCGCTGGGCGGTGCTGGCGATCTTCATCATCGCCGCCGTCATCACCCCGACCCCCGACATCCCGACTCAGTGCGTCTTCGCGTTTCCGATGATCGGCCTGTACCTGATCGGCGTGCTGGTCGCGTGGCTGTTCGGCAAGAACACAGACCGCGCGCCGGCCGGCTGAGCGAGCACTGTCTTTCCCGATTCCGTGCTACACTGCAATCCTTGAGCAAGATTGCTGCTCCCGGCAACGGCCCCGACGGGCGAGCGTGCGGCCTGGACGTGCTGCCCTGCGCCGCGTTGGTGTTTTCCCCGGGCTGGCGGCTGCTGGCGGCCAACCGCGCCGCCCAGTCGCTGCTCGGGCAGTCCTGCGACAGCCTGGCCGGGAGGGCCCTCCCCGAGATCTTGCCCGACTGCTCCCCCGAGCGAGCGGCGAGCGGCGGCGGGCGCTGGCTGTCGCAGCGCATTTTCGACGCGCAGGGTCACCAGCTCGGGTGCCTCGTTCGTTTCCACCCCTGCTCGCCCGACGGCAACGTCGTGGCGCTTCTGGTATGCGAAAGCGGCGGGCAGGAACTGTGCCGGTGGGTCAGCGAGCTCCACTTCCAGCGCCTGTTTGCCGAGGCGCCGGTAGGGCTGGCGACACTCGACCTCGCCAGCGGGCACATCCTCGAGTGCAACCGCCGCCTCGCTGCCATCCTCGGGCTCGAGGAACGGGAGCTGGTCGGCCGGCGTCTCACCCACCTCCTGCACGGCGATGACCAGGCCGCCAGCGACGTCCTGCTCGCGAGTCTCGGTCAGGGCGACCGTGAGGGCTTCGAGCTGGAGTGCCTGGCCTACCGGAAGGACGGCTCCCTCGCGGACCTCCGGCTCGCCGTCTCGACGGTGCGCGACAGCGAAGGCGACCCCCTGTGCGCCGTCGCCGGCGCCAATGACCTCACGGCCCAGCGCCGCGAGGAAAAGCGCCTGCGCCTCGCCGAGGATCGTTTCCGGCTGCTGTTCGAGCACAACGTCGCGGGGCTGCTGCGCTGCACGGTCGAAGGGCGAGTCCTGGAGTGCAACGAGGCGTTGGCCCGCATGCTGGGGTTCGGCTACCCGGCCCAGGTCCTCGAGCGCCGGCTCGAGGAGCTCTTTCCGACGCCGGAACAGTGCCGCGCCTTCCTCGACGAGCTCGGGCAACTTGTCCGCCTGCGCAACCACGAGACCGAGCTGCTGCGGCGCGACCGCGCCGCCGTCTGGGGTCTCGTCAACGCAACGCTGACGCCCGACGCCGAGGGGAACCTGACGGTCGTCGAGGCCTCGATCGTCGACATCACGGAGCGCAAGCGCACCGAACACCTCGCGCGGGTCCAGCGGGACCTGGCGAGGGAGCTGGCCGCCGCCTCGAGCCTCGAGGCGGCGCTGCCGCCGTGCCTGCGCGCGGCGCTCGAGGTGTCGGGGCTGGACTCCGGCGGGATCTACCTCGCTTCCGAGGACGGCGGCCTCGACCTCGCCTACTTCGAGGGGATCGGCCCCGCCTTCGTGGAAAGGGTCAGGCGCGTCGAACCGGGCTCGCCCCGCCTCCAGGCCCTGGCCTCCAGGGCCGCCATCTACATCGCGGTCGGTGACGTGAGCGGGCCTTCCCGGGCGCAATGGGAGCGCGAGGGTCTGCGATCGGCCGCCGCCCTGCCGATCGAGCACGAAGGGACGCTCGTCGGCTGCTTCAACCTGGCGAGCCACACCCTGGACGAGGTGCCGCCCGGTGTCCGGCCGGCGCTCGAGACGATCGCCGCCGAGGTCGCCAACGCCATCCGGCGAATCCGCGCCGAAAGCGCGGTCAGACAGCGGCAAGAGGAGCTGACAGCACTCTTCAACTCGCTGCGCGACCTGGTGTTCGTCACCGACACGGAGGGCGTGCTGCTGGATGTCAACCGCAGCGCCTGCGCACACCTCGGCTACACCCGAGAGCAGCTCGTCGGCCGGCACCTCCGCGTCCTGCACCCCCCCGAGAGCTTCGCGATCGTCGACCAGACCGTCGCGGCAGTGGCGCTGGGCCGAGTCTCGTCGTACCAGTTGCCGCTCGTGGCCGGAGACGGCCGGAGCCTTCCCGTGGAGGTCACGACCTCCCGCGGAACCTGGGGCGAGCGGGCCGTGCTCTTCGGTGTGGCCCGAGAGATCGGCGAGAAACCACGGGAGGAGCAGCGGATCGCCCTCCAGGCCTCACCGACGACCGACCCGCGGGAGTCAGCGCCCGGGGTCCGTCACGAGCACCGCTGACCGAGGCGACCGCCCCGCCCCGGCCCGAGTCCGGGACACCAGCCAGCCCGAGTGCAGCCGGCCACCGCTGGCCGTCCGGCGAGGCCGCCCGGGACTGACCTTCCGTGACTCCACTTCCCGGGCGCCCGAAGTCGTGCTGACCGTCAGAACGGCGAGAACCGGCCTTCCCCCCAGAAGTCCTGACGCACCGCGTTGTACAGGTTGCGGAGCGCCTCCAGGTGCTGCTTCTCCCAGTCGGCAAGGAACTGGTAGAACTCCTGCACCTCCTTCTCGGTGGCCTGCGCGGCGGCGCCCGTGAAGTAGGCGATGGCGTTGTTCTCGAGCGTCATGCCGATCGACAGCGTGGCCAGCTCGAACTCGGCCCCCGCCGCCTGCTCGCGGAAGCGGCCCGAGAAGACCGCATCCGAGATCGCCGACCAGTCGGAGGCCCGACCGGTGCGGAACGCCGCCAGGCCCTTCTCGTCGTAACCCTTCGCCACGTCGCGAAGGAACGCCTGGTGCTGGACCTCGTCGCTCGCCAGCTTCTCGAACAGCTCCTGCACGGCCGGCTTTTGCGCACGCGCCGCGGTCATGGCGTAGAAGGTGTGTCCGTCCACCTCGATCTGGTACGCCTTCCGAAGGATCTCGAGGATCACCTCGCGGGTCTGCATGTGTACACCTCTTTCCTCGGCCCGTCACGCCTGGCCGACGAGCTTCGACACCTCGTGCTCGATCTCTTCCGGAGTCATCACCATGCCGCCAACGCGCCCGTAGAAGCTGACCGGCTTCCGCCCCGCCACCACGGCCTTGACATCCTCCAGCATCTGCCCGGTGGAAAGCTCGGTCACCAGCACCTTCCCGGCCTTCTCCACCGCCGCCGAGAGCGGCGCCTCGGGGTACGGGAACAGGGTGATCGGGCGGAACAGCCCGACCTTGACGCCGCGGGCGCGCAGGGCTTCGATGGCGGTCTTGCAGATGCGCGCCACCGTTCCGTACGCCACGATGAGCACGTCGACCGGCCCCTCGAGCTTCCAGTCCTCCCAACGAATTTCCCGGGCCATTTCCTGGTACTTTCGGTGCATGTGCCAGTTGTGCGCCTCGAGCTGCTCGGGGTCGAGGAACAGCGAGTTGATGATGTTGGGCTTGCGGCCCGCGCATCCGGTGGTCGCCCAAGGCTTGGGCGGCAGATCCTCCGGAGTGACCGAGCGCTTGAACTCGACCGGCTCCATCATCTGGCCGATGAGGCCGTCGCCCACCACCATCACGGGGTTGCGGTACTGGTCGGCGAGGTCGAAGGCGTCCTGGGTGAGGTCGGCCGCCTCCTGCACCGTCGACGGAGCCAGTACGAGGACGCGGTAATCGCCGTGCCCGCCGCCCTTGGTCGCCTGGAAGTAGTCGGACTGCGACGGCAGGATCCCGCCGAGCCCGGGGCCGCCGCGCATGATGTTGACCACCACGACCGGCAGCTCGGCCCCGGCGATATAGGACATGGCCTCCATCATCAAGGAAATGCCGGGGCTCGACGAGGACGTGAAGACGCGGCAGCCGGCGCCGGCGGCGCCGTACAGCATGTTGGAGGCGGCCACCTCGGATTCGGCCTGCAGGAAGGTGCCGCCCACCTGCGGGAGCCGCGCCGACAGGTACTCCGGAATCTCGTTCTGGGGGGTGATGGGGTAGCCGAAGAACAGCCGGCAGCCGGCCTGAATCGCCGCCTCGCCGATCGCCTCGCATCCCTTCATGAGCTTCTTGGCCATCTCGCGCTCCTTAGCTTCGCGCCTGCGCCGCGCAGGTCTTGCCGATCTCGTAGCCGCGGTCGAGACAGGTCTGGTTGAGGCCGACCAGCTTGGGCCGGCTGGCGAACGTCTCGGCCAGCACTTCCTTCACGACGCCCAGGTCGCCCAGCCCCGTGGCGCCCAGGAAGGCGCCCAGCGCCACCATGTTGGCCGCCTTCGGCGTGCCCTCTTCCTGGGCGATCTCATTGGCCGCGACCGGCACCGTCAGCACGTCGGTCCGAGCCGGGAGACGGTTGATGAGCGACGTGTTGACCACGATCACGCCGCCCGGACGCACCGTCGACTCGAACTTGTCGAGCGACGGCAGGTTGAGCACGATGAGCGCGTGCGGGCTGCGGGTGATCGGCGAGCCCACCGGCCTGTCCGACAGCACCACCGTGCAGTTGCACGTCCCGCCGCGCATCTCGGGACCGTATGCGGGCATCCAGGTCACCTCGTTGCCGGCCTTCATGCCGGCGTAGGCCAGGAGCTTGCCGATGAGCAGCACGCCCTGCCCGCCGAACCCGGCCATGATGATCTCGCTGTGCATGCTTTCCTCCCCGCCTCAGGCCGCCGCCTCGGGGGTCTTGACCTCGCCGAGAGGGTAGTAGGGAATCATGTTCTGCTCGAGCCAGCCGCACGCCTCGTGGGGCTGCATACCCCAGCCGGTCGGGCACGTGGACACGACCTCCACGAGCGAGAAGCACACCCCGTCGATCTGGTACTTGAACGCCTTACGGATAGCGCGCTTGGCGGCCAGGATTGCCTTGGGATCGTGCACTGCCACGCGCGCGAGGTAAGCCGGCGTGCGCAGCGACTGCAGCAACTCCACGATGCGGATCGGCCAGCCAGCGTGGTTGACATCGCGGCCCAGGGGGCACGTCGAGGCGACCTGGCCGGGCAGCGTGGTCGGCGCCATCTGGCCGCCGGTCATGCCGTAAATCGCGTTGTTGACGAAGATCACGGTAATCTTCTCGCCGCGGTTGGCCGCGTGCACCGTCTCGGCCATGCCGATCGAGGCGAGGTCGCCGTCGCCCTGATACGTGAAGACCACGAGGTCCTTGCGCCCCCGCTTGATGCCCGTCGCCACGGCCATCGCCCGGCCGTGCGAGGCCTCGTGCATGTCGCAGTTGAAGTAGTCGTAGGCGAGCACGGAGCACCCCACCGGTGCGACGCCGACTGCCCGCTCGCGGATGCCCAGCTCCTCGAGGCACTCCCCCACGAGCCGGTGAATGACCCCGTGGGTGCACCCCGGGCAGTAGTGGAACTGCTTGGCGGTCAGCCCCTCGGTCCGCACCGTGGCCTTGCCCTTGGCCTCGACCTGGACGGCCGTGTCGGGGCACACCAGCAAGCAGAAGCGGCACCCGGTGCACTTCTCCGGGTGCGCCACGACGGGGAAGAAGTAGCCCTTGGCGTTGATCTCCCTGGACATCTCGAGGACGCCCTCGGGGCAGGCGTGCACGCACAGCTCGCACCCCTTGCAGAGATCCTTGGCGATGATTGGGGTTGGCACTCGTCGCTCCTTTCTCTCTACACCACCGCCGCGCCCCTGGAGGGCACGGGCAGACGCGCTTTGACCGCGAACGGCGGCGTGATGCGCCGCACCAGCGGCAGGACTGGTAGGTCGCCCACCACCGCCCGGACGGCGGGCAGGCCCGCGATCGTCGCGAGGGCGGCGCAAAACAGCAAGGGAACGCCGGTCAGACCGGCGAGTCGCCGGCCCAGGTCGAGTCCCTCGCCGACAATCTCCGGCGTGGTCTCGTCCATGAGGTGGGTATTGGCCACGAGCCCGGTGACCCGCAGCCGGGAAGCGGCTTCCACCTCGCGCAGCATCGTCGCGACCTCCTCCAGCGTCTCGGCGAACGGCCGGCGCCCGTTCACGACGAAGAGGACGTCGGTGCGAGCCGGGTCCGTGAGTCCCGCGATGGCGCCCAGCACCCGCGCCCCCAGATCGTCGCCGCCGACATCGAGGATCGCCCGGCCGGCGCCGTTGCCGGCGGTGGCGACGAGCCCCTTGACCTGCGGCACGAGAATCGGCAAGTCCGCGTACACGCGCTCGCCTTCTGGCACCATGACGGGAATGCCGAGGCTCGCCAGCTCCTGGCGGGCGAGCCGGGACCGGAAGTACGGCTTGACGAGGTCGAGGTCGGCAAGCGTGACGCTCTCCCCCCGCTGCCTGAACGCCACGGCGAGGTTGACGGCGATTTCGGTCTTGCCGGAGCCGAAATGGCCCACGAGCACGGTGACCGGCGCCCTCAGCTTGTCCAGGGCGCACCCCCGCTCGTGGCTGTCAGTCGTCGCTCGCATGTGGCCTCGGGCCCCGGCGCTGCAGGGGCGGCCACACTCTAGGGGATCGCGCCGTTGAAAGCAAGGCGAGCCCGGGCGTTGGAAAGGCGCGCGCGGCGTGGTCCGGGACCACAGCACCCCAGACCGTCCGATCGGGTTCGAGTCCCACCCGCCCCACACCGCCACCTCGCCTCCCCCGCCGCCGAGCGGGTGTGAATGGGGAACCCTGGCGAGTCGACGAGCCCGGAGAGCCCGCCGGGTGGCGAGCCGCTCGGACTGGCTCGCGTTGCGGCCGCGAACCGGGCCTCTATCCCGGGTACTTGCCCTGGATGTAGTCGGTGAGCATACGGATCTCGAACTGCTGGCTGCGGCTTTCGCGCCGCACGAGGTCGCCGATCGAAACGATGCCGACGACCCTCCCGCCCTCGACCACCGGCAGGTGGCGGCAGCGGCGCTCGGTCATGATCGCCATGGCTTCCGCGGCCGTTGTGCCGGGCTCGACGCATGCCACCTCCGGCGTCATCACCTCGGCCACGGGCGTGGCGGCCGGATCGCGGCCGGTGAGCACGACGCGGTTCATGAGGTCCCGCTCGGTGAAGATCCCGACACAGCGGTCCTCCTCGCACACCAGCACGGCGCCGACACGCCGCCGGGTCATGAGCTGGACGGCCTCGGTGACCGAAGCCTGCGGCCGGATCGTGAACACCGTCCGGCCCTTCTCGTCGATGATGCTCTCGATCGTATCCATGGTTCCCCCTGGCCCGCACAACGCGTGCTCCCCCGGGGTCACTTCCCGGCGGCGCGCCAGACTCTGAACCTTCCATCGGCGCAAGCACAGATCAGGCGGGCGCCGTCGCCGGTGACGCACAGCCCGGCAAAGCTCTCGTCGGGCTTGCCGGCGAGGCCGAGCGGCATCTCTGGCTGCTCGGGGTCCCAGATCACGACGGTGCTGTCCATCGCCACGCTCGCGACCCGCTTGCCGTCCGGAAAGAACGCCAGTGCCGCCACGGCGCGGGCGTGCTCCTGGTATGCCGCTCGCACCTCGCGTGTCGGAGCGTGGTGGATCCGGACCCAGCCGTCGCGCCCGCCGCTCGCCACCAGGTCGCCCGAGGGGGAGACGGCGAGGGCGGCCACCGGGGCCCGGTGCCCGTGGAGGGTGGCCACGAGTCGGTGGTCGCCCCCAGTCTCGTGGACGCGCAGGCTGCGGTTGGCGTGCCCCGTCACGACCACCCGCCCCTGCCCCGCCAGCCCCAGGCAGGTGATGGCGTCGGGCTGCCGGCGCAGCTCGCGCCTCGCGTCCCCCCTCCGCAGCGCTGGCAGGTCCCAGAACTTGAGAGTCGCGTCGGCGCCGCCCGAGACGAGCGTCGTCCCGCCCGGCGGCAAGGCGACCCCGCCGACCGCGCCGTCGTGGCCGAGCCGCACGTCGAGTTCCAGCCCGCTTTCCACCTCCCAGAGGTAGATGGCCCCATCGAGGTGCGCCGACACCAGCAGCGAACCGTCTTCCGAAAACGCCAGGCCGGTCGTGAGCGCGCCGTGCCCCGTTCGCAGGTGCACGCGGTTGCGCAGCGTCTCCACCCGGGTGCGCGACTGCAGGTCCCAGAGGTAAATCGCGCCGTCGGTGCCGCCGGCGGCGAGGGTCGTGTCGCCGGGGGCCAGGGCGATGGTCTGCAACCGCCGTGGCTCGCCGAAGACCGCCTCCTCGACGAACGACACCCGCCCCGTCGCCGGGAGCCGCGGGGACGGCCGCGGCGCCGGCGGCGGGAGAGCGGCCTCCGCCGTGCCGGGCGGCGCCGCCGGCGAGGCAACCACGAGCACCGGCGCCGTGAGAGTGTCCCGCACCGCGCGCAGTGCCTGCGCCATCGCGTCGAGGTCCGGAAAGCGCCGAGCCGGTTGCTTGGCCAGCGCCTGCTCGACGACCGCGACCAGCGACGGCGGCACCCGCAGCGCGTTGGGGTCGAGGCGCGCCGGCTCGCCGTGGAGGATGCGGTAAATGAGCGACGGTACAGTGTTGGCCTCGAACGGACGCCGGCCGGACACCAGCTCGTACAGCAGCACGCCCACCGCCCACTGGTCCACCCGGTGGTCAATCCCCTCGCCCGCGAACTGCTCTGGCGCCATGTAGCCGGGCGTGCCGAGGAGCACACCGGTCCTGGTGACGCCTCCCGCACCTTCCAGCGAGGCGATCCCGAAGTCCACGACCTTGATCGCGCCGTCGGGGAGCACGTGGATGTTGGCCGGCTTGACGTCGCGATGGACCACCCCGTGGCGGTGGGCGTACGCCAGGGCGTCGCAGAGCTGGATGATGACGCCGAGACGGGCCGGGAGGTCGGGCAGCCGGCCCTTTTCCACCGCGTCGGCCAGGTCCTCCCCCTCGAGCAGCTCCATGGCGATGAACGGGGCTCCGTCGACCTCGCCGAACTCATAGATGATGACGATGTTCGGGTGCTGCAGACGGGCCGCCGAGCGGGCCTCCCGCAGGAAGCGCTCGCGCATCCCCTCCTCTGCCAGGATACCCGGTGACATCGTCTTGAGAGCAAGCACCCGGTCGAGCACCGGGTCGCGGGCCTTGTACACGGTCCCCATACCGCCCCTGCCAAGCTCGGAGAGGATCTCGTACTTGCCGATCCGGAGCGGCCAGGACGACATGTCCAATCCTACCGCACCGAGACCCGATTCGCCGTCGAGGCCTCATGAGGACCGGAAGGAAAAGGTCGCCGGGCGTGAGGCACACGATTCGCGCGCTGCCCGCGGTGCGCGCCAGGCGGAATCGTGCAATGGGGCCTCCTCGACGTCGAGCGAGTCTGCTCCCCGGTGCCCTCGTGCCGCAGCGGCCGCCGCGCTCCACTCCGGGTTTCCGCGGCGGCGCCCGGAGTGTCCAAAAGGACGAGCCGGCAGGCCGCAAATGGGTCGGCGCAGGCCGCGGGTCGGGCCGGCAGGAGAGGAGGAGGCCATGTCCGTGGATCTCGTCAAGCTCGGTGCCCAGATGGGCGGCGTCGCGCTCACGGTCGTCGCGGTGCTGCTCGCCATGTCGCTCTACTCCGCCTCCGTGGCGATCGAACGGCTGGTGGCCTACCGCCGGGCTCGCCGGCAATCGATGGCGTTCGTGGGCGTCGCGACCCGATTCTGGGAGGAGGACCGCGTGCACGAGCTGGTCCTGGGGGCCCGCTCGTACACGCGCTCCCACCTCGCGCGGGTCGTCTCGGCCGGGCTCGCGGAGTATCAGAAGAAGCTCCGGATCGAAGGCCTGTCCCATGACCAGCTGCTGGAGGCGACGCGGCGGGCCTCGGAGCGGGCCGCCATTCTTGCCGCCGCCGACTTTCGCCGGGGGATCGGCGCCCTTGGCACGATTGGCGCGACGGCGCCGTTCGTCGGGTTGTTCGGGACCGTCGTGGGAATCATCAACGCGTTCGCGGCCATGGGCAAGGCAGGGACCGGCGGGATCGAGACCGTTTCGGCCGGGATCGCCGAGGCGCTCGTGACCACGGCGCTGGGATTGCTGGTGGCGCTCCCGGCAGTGTGGCTGTACAACCACTTCCTGCGCCAGGTCGAGGCGTTCCAGGTCGAGATGGACAACTCCGCCTCGGAGCTCGTCGACCGCCTCCTCGAGTGTGCGCCCGAGCGGGCCACCGCGGTCCGGTGAGCCGCCGGCGCGAACCGAGCGAGAGGCTCGAGGCACCGGGCGGGTAGAATGGGCTGCCGGCGAGCACCGCCGGCACGCGCTGACGATGTACGAAGAGTTCTACGGCCTCGCGGCCCCGCCGTTCTCGATCACGCCTGACCCGCGGTACCTGTACCTCTCCCGCCAGCACCGCGAGGCCATGGAGCACATGCTGTTCGGCGTCACGCAGCGCAAGGGGTTCGTGCAGCTCACCGGGGAGGTGGGGGCCGGCAAGAGCACGTTGTGCCGGGCGGTGCTCGCAAGCCTCGGCGAGGCCTTCGCGACGGCGCTCATTCTCAACCCGGTGGGCAGCGGGGTGCAGCTTCTCCGCACGATCCTGCGCGAGTTCGGACTGTCCGACCGCGGCAACGACCGCGCGCGGCTGCTGCAACGGCTCGACGAGTTCCTGCTCGCTCGCCTCGCCGCCGGCCAGGACGTCGTGCTGCTCATCGACGAGGCGCAAGACCTTTCCGACGATCTCCTCGAAGAGGTGCGGCTGCTCTCGAACCTCGAGACCGACGACCGCAAGCTTCTGCAAATCGTGCTCATCGGCCAGCCCGAACTGCGGGAGCGCCTGGATAGACCCGAGATGCGCCAGCTCCGCCAGCGCATCACGGTGCGGTACCACCTCGGCCCCCTCGATCGGCGCGAGGTGGAGGCGTACATCAACCACCGGCTGGCCGTGGCGGGAGCCAATGGGCGTCCGACGTTTTCTGCGGCGGCGCTGCGGTCGATCCACCGCTACTCCCGCGGCGTCCCCCGCCTGATCAACGCGGTGTGCGACAAGGCGCTGCTGTGCGGCTATGTCGAGGGGCGCGACCACCTCGGGTGGCGCCAGGTCCGGCGCGGCATCCGGGATCTCGAGGGGCGGGAGCCGTGAGCCTGGTCAGCGAGGCGTTGCGGAAAGCCCGGCAGGAGGCGGCCGCCCGCGAGGCGGCGCGCCAGGGGCGGATTGCACCGGCCGGCCTCGTGACACCGCCGGCCAGGCGCAGCCTCTCGCCCCGCCCGTTGCTCTTGGTCGCACTCGTCGCCGCTGCCGGCCTCGCCGGCGCCTTGGGGGCCTGGCTGGCCGTCGGGACCAGCGCTCGCCCGGCTGCGACACGGCCCCCTGCCGCCGCCGGCCCCGCCGAGGTCGCCCCTGGCGTGCCCACCATCCCTCCCGCGGCGGCCGCTGCCGGCGCCTCCGGCCCCCCTCCCGCGGGAGCAACCCGGCCCGTGGTAGCTCCCCCCGGGACCCCGGAAGAAGCAACGTTCACCGGCGCCTCACCCCGCAACCTGTCATCCGGCACGGCGCCGCCGCCCCTGCCGAGCGCCCCGCCTCCGGCAGCAGCGCCCACCCTCGCGGGCGGCGACAGGGTCTTCGTGCTCGACGCCGACCTCGGCCGCGTCCGGCTGCACCTCGACTACGTCGTTTTCAAGCCCTCCGCGCCGTTCGCGGGCATCAACGGCGCGCAGGTGGTGCCCGGCAGCATCGTCGAGGGGCTCGTGGTCGAGGAGATCGGCCGCGACTTCGTGCGGCTGCGCGACGGGGAGGGCACGGTCACCCTCAAGGTCCGCTGACACCCGGAAGCCACCGGCGGTGCGCAGTTCGAGCCTGATCGCCGGCTCTCACGCCAGGCCGCCTCGACCGGCGGCCCGGAAGCCGTCGCGGCCGAGGCGGCATGACCGCCCGCAACGGGCGGCAGGCGCGACCCGTGCTTACGAAGCCGGCGTCGGGTCGCAGTCCACGAACTCCCCTTTCCTGATCTGGTGCATGCGGGGCCGGTGCGTCGAGTTGCCGACCTCGTCGAAGCTGAACGACCCGGTCACACCCTGCTTGCTGCCCATGCTCAGGAGGCGGTGGAGGATCTCGTTGGTGTCCTTGGGCCGGGGATCCTGCAGCGCAGCCAGCGCCATCATCGCGGCGTCGTAGCCGTGGGCGGCGTAGACGTCGGGCATGGCTCCGCCGTTGGCGGCCTTGAACTTTTGCACGAAAGACTTGATCGGTTCGGTCTGGGCGTCGAAATCGATCGAGAGCACCGGCACGAACACCCCCTCGGCCAGCTCGCCGGCCCGCTCGATGATCTTGCTCGTGCCGATCGCCGAGCTGGCGCACACGGCCCCCTGGAACTTGGCCTCGCGCAGCAGTGACAGGGTAGCCAGCGTCTCCTCGCCGTAGCCGCAGATGAACACGGCGTCCGGCTTCCTGGCTCCGAGCGCCTCGGTGATGTTCTTGTCCCAGTCGGTGGGGCCGATCGGCAGCTCGTCCACGACCTCGGCCCCGAGCTTGACGACCTCGTCCTTGAACACCGGCAGCATGCCCGACGCATAAAGCCCCTTCTGGAAGAGAACCATGATCTTCCCGGCCTTGCGGTCGCCCACGAGGAAGCGCGCGGCCACCACTGCTTCGGTGTCGTCGGACGGATACATGCGGAAAAACGGGTTGCCTGACGAGGCCAGCCCCGGCTCGCTGGCCGAGGGCGAGATGAGGACCACGTTCGCCTTCCGGGCCTCGGGGATCATCGCCTTGGCCTCTTCCGAGGTGGCGCCGCCGACGATCATGATCGCGCCGCCCTTGACGAGTTCCTGGACCTCCTTGATTGCGTACTCGGGGTTCGACATCGAGTCGCGGTAGCGGGCTTCGATCCCCCGGGGCGAGTTCTTCGCCACCGCCTCGTCGAACGCCAGCTTGATCCCGGCCTTGAGCGACGGCCCGTAGGTCTTGGCGACCCCGCTCTCCGGAAGAACCACACCGACAATGAGCTTCTTGCCGCCGCACGCCGTGGCGGAAAGCGCTCCGATCAGCATCAGACCCACCATTACTCGCTTCATGATCCACCCCCGACTCGCGTGATGTCCGCGCTCGCGCGCCTTGTGCTTCATTGTACTACCGGTCTCGCCCCGCTGCCGAGCCCGGCCGGCGCTCAGGCCAGCCGGGCGACCTCGCGCAGGAACGAGCCGCGCTGGTACTCCCGCGTGATCGCCTCGGCGAGCCGCTCGACCTCCCAGAACTCGTCCCAGCGCACCCGCAGCACCGGAACGAGCCGGCTGATCTCCTGCAGGAACTCCTCGTAGCCGTTGTACAGCCGCGTGAGGTACTCGAGGGTGATTCCGGTCTCGCAGCCACGATTGCGCCGGCGGATACGTTCCAACGAGTTTTCGGGCGTGACCTCCAGGTAGATGATGAAGTTCGGCCGGCACATGAAGTTGGAGAGGTTGCGGAAAAGGTTCACGTACGTCTCGTAGTCGCGGGGGTCCATGAGGTCCATGTCGCGCAGCGTCTTGGCGAAGATCGCATCCTCGTAGATCGTGCGGTCTTGCACGCCGCCGCGCCCTCGCCAGATGATCTCCTGGTGCTGCTGGAAACGCCGGTTCAAGAGGTAGATCTGCATGGCGAACGCGTAGCGCCTCGTGTCGCGGTAAAAGTCATCGAGGTACTCGTTGTCGATCACCGGCTCGTAGTGCACATCGAGCCCGAGGTGCTGCCCGAGCGCGGTCGCGAGCGTGGTCTTGCCCGCCCCGATGATCCCCGCGATGCCGACAAACACCTTGCCGAGAGGGCTCGTCCTGCCGCCTGGAACCCCGCCGTCCGGAATCGATTCTGCCGACATGCCGCCGCCTCCCCGGCAAGAGTAGCAGCAGGGCTGGCGGTGCAGAACACGGAAGAACGGCGCCGGCCGCCGAGGCGGCGAGGACACCCCGGATCCGACGGTGCTCAGGCCACGGCCGGGAGCGAAAACGAGAAGGTGGAGCCCTCGCCCTTCCGGCTGCGCACCCAGACCTTTCCGCCGTGTGCCTCGACGATGCGCTTGGCGATGGCCAGGCCGAGGCCCGTGGAGGTCTCCTTCCCGGTCGGCCGTGCCGACAGCTTCTCGAAGCGGCGGAACGCCCGCCGGAGATCCTCCTCGGTGAGGCCGACCCCGGTGTCCTCCACATGCGTGAGCACCTCGCCGGGCCGGACCTCGCAGTACACCCGCACCCGCCCTCCGGGCTGGGTGAACTTGATGGCGTTGGAGAGCAGGTTGTTGAGGACTTCGATGATGCGGTCGCGATCGGCGAGCACGGGCGGGATGGCCACCCCGTCCTCGATCTTCAGGGCGATGTTCTTCTCGGCCGCGAAGTGGGCGTGGAGCTGCTCGCACTCCTGCAGGATCGACAGCAGGTCCTCTTCCCGGCGGGCCAGCTCGAGGGTGCCGGACTCGATGGCGGCGACATCCAGCAGACGGCTTACCAGCGTGCTCATTTGCTGCGCCACCAGCACGACGCGTCCCAGGTCGCGGACGGCACGCTCGGGGTCGAGCCGCCCGGAGGCGATCTGGCGCATGACCACCGAGGTCCAGCCCTGGATCACCCCCAAGGGGCTGCGCAGATCGTGGGCTGCCATGCCGAGGAACTCGTTCTTCTTCTCGTTGAGGAGCTGCAGCTCCTGGAGCATGCGGGTCTTGATGAACGCCGAGCGGATGTGCTCGCGGAGCGCCTGCAGGAGCAGCAGGTCGCGGTCGGCGAACGCGTCCTCGTCCTTCATGCTGTCGAACACCAGGTACCCCTCGACCCGGTCCTCGACCCGGATGCGCATGACCAGCATTGCCTTCCAGGCAGGCTGGAACGGGAACCTGGATTCCCCGGCCCGCGGGCCGCGGTTCTGGATCACGAAGATGTCCTCGAACACCTGACCGGTCGGGTCGGCGTAACGCTCGGCGGCCTCTTCCGCTGTCAGCTCGACCCCCGCCAGCTCCTCCGCCTGCCAGCCGAGCACCGCCCGGACGTGGAAAGTGCCGGTGTCGCGGTCGGCGACCAGCGCCAGCGCCTTGTCCACGCCGTGGATGATCCCGGCGTGCCGCAGCAGGAACGCGAGAAGATCCTCGAACGCGTGCCGCGAGTTGATGACCTTGACCAGCTCGTTGATCTGCTCGAGCTGGTCCCGGCGAGCTTCCACCTCGCGCGTGCGCTCGGTGACCAGCCGTTCGAGCTCGAGACTGCGTGCTCGCACCACCCGCGTCCTGTAGCGGTCGAGCGCCGCCGCCACCAGCACGGCCAGCACGCCGAGGACGGCGTGGGCGGCAGGACGCTGCCACAGCGCCGGAACGATGCGCACCGCCACGGTCCGAGCCTCGGACACCGTGCCGTCCGACGCCACCGCCCGCACGTGGAACGTGTACCGCCCGGGCGGGAGCTTGGGGTAATGGGCGAACTCCGTGGGCGAGCGCCGCGACCATCCGTCGTCGAAGCCCTCGAGCCGGTGCTCGTACAGGATTCCGGAGGGGTTCCGGAAGCTTTGGGCCGAAAAGTGAAAGCGCAGCGAGTTGCGGCGGTGGTCCAGCTCGATCGGGACATACCCCCCGCCCTTCCGAGCGAGGTCGACCTCCTCGTCGTTGACCTCGATGCCGGAGAGGTCGAGCAGCGGCGGCAACCCGCGGTCCGTCATCGCCCGCGGGTCGAGACTGGAGACTCCGCGCATGGTGGCGAACCACAGCCGCCCCTCGTCGTCCCAGGCCAAAGCGTTGCCGTTGAGCTCGTTGTCCGCCAGCCCGTCGCGATAGTCGAAGTGCGCCACGACCCGCCCGCCCTCCACCAGGTCGAGCCCGAGATCGGTGCCCACCCACAGGCGGCCGAGGTGGTCGAAACGCAGGAGGTAGATGTTGTTCGAACTCAGGCCGTGGCCGGTGGTCAGGCGGGTCCCATGCGCATCGGGGTACGACCAGACCCCGTGCTCGCCGGCAAACCACGGCACCCCGTCGGGCGCGATGGCCACGAACCGCAGCTCTCGGTCGAACCCCTGCGGCTCCTCGAAGTTCGTCCACGTCCCGTCCTCGAGGCGCCAGGCTCCGCGGGTGCGGGAAGGGGCCCACAACGCCCCCTCGCCGTCGATGCCGAACCAGCGCACCTCGGCGCCGCCGCAGAACGGTCCGACCAGGGTGGTGCCATCCACGAGCTCGAACACCCCCTGCGAGGTCCCCACCAGCAGCTTCCCCTCGTGGACGACCATGGTCTGGAACACGAGAGGCTTTGGCAGGGCGGAGGTGTCCAGGCAGCGGCCTCCCCCTCCCGTGAGCGCCACGAGCGCACCGTCCTGGCTTCCGGCGTACACCGTGCCGTCGGGCGCCTCGAACAGCATGCGGAACCCGGTCCCGCACGGCGGGAGCGTCACTCGCAGCCGATCCTGCCGGTCGAGCACGGCCACGCCGTTGAAGGTGCCGATCAGGAGCTCGCCCGAGCGCGCGAGCTGCATCGCCCTGATGCGATTGGAGGGGAGTCCCTGCGCCTCGGTCAGCCGCCGCACCTCCCGGCCCCGGATGAACGCCAGGCCGCCGTTGCGCGTGCCGGTCCACACACCCTTTCGCAACGGATCGAAAATCGTGTAGAAGGCATCGCCGGTGCCCACCCCGTCCGCCTCCGTGAACGAGGTGAAGGGGGTCCGTGGCACGAGCACCACGCCCCCGGCATCGAGCCCCGCCCACACGCTGCCCTCGCGGTCCACCAGTACCGACAGCACGGCGTGGGCTGGCCAGCCTCGGGCCGCCACCTCGCGAACCCCTTCCTCTTCGAGCATGACGAGCGATCCGGCCGTGGTGCCCACCACCACTCGCCCGCCCCTCGCCGCGCCACAGGTGGCGCGCAGCGCCGCAGGCGCCTGCCACAGCACCGGCCCCCCCTCCCCCGGCCCCCCGAGAACCACCACACGGTCGGGAAGCACCGCGGCCACTCCCCGGGCGGCGGCCACGACCCCCAGCACCGCCGACTCGAACCTCGCGACCAGCGCCAGCTCGCCGCCTCCGAGGCGCAGCACGGCAGTGCCGATCGGGAATACGACATGGCCGTCCACGATCGCGCTGCTCGGCTGCGGCTGCCGCGCCGGCACAACCCCCTCCGGAAAGCACAGCAAGCCCTGTCCTCCAAGCTGTACCACGCCGCTTTCCGTGATGAGCCAAGGCTGGCCTCCACCCGGGTCGGGCAGCAGCCCGATGACCGGCGCCTCCGTGGCGACCCGCACCGCCTTCTCGCCGCGCGCCTCGTACAGCCCCCCGGCCTCCGAGAGCAGCAGGACCCTCCCGGGCAGCGGCAGGATCGCCAGCGTCGGTCGGTTGACGAAGCCGTTGTTGCCGTTGAAGTTCTGGAATCGACGGCCGTTGAAGCGGGAGGCTCCGGCCGCGGTGCCCATCCAGACGTAGCCGAGCTCGTCCTGCGCGAGCACTGACACGGAATACTGCGCGAGCCCGTCGCGGGGTTCCCAGTGTTGAGAAAACGGCGTTTGCGCTGAGACCGAGGAGGCGAACACCCCGGCCGCCACCGCCACCAAGCGGTACATGCGGCAGCACGCCTCGACACCGATCCACCTCGCCTGGCTCACTCGGTTCCCCCGGCTCTCATTGTAGGACCACGATCAAGCCGCGGCCAACCAGACCTCGATCCTCTTCCGGAGCGCCACCTCCCGGGGCGATCCTCCCAGCCCGCCCAGCGCCTCCTCGGCCAGCCGCCGGGCTCGACCGGGGTCGCGGCCGAGCGCCCCCAAGGCCCTGGCGAGGGCGAAGCGCACCTCGGCTGTGTCGAGCGGCGCGAACACCCCTTGGCCGCCCATTCTCCGCACGGCTGACTCGAGAGACCCAACCGCGGCGAGCGCATCGCCCTGCTCGAGCAGGCAGCGCCCTAGCCCGGCCTCGGGAAAGGCCAGGTAGGGGTGAGAGGCGCCGAGCTTGGAAGAAAAGACCGCCTGCACCTGCACGAACGCGGCGCGGGCGGCCTCGACCCGTCCGGCCTCCAAGTCGATGAACGCGATGTTGGCCAGGCTCGACGCGGTCAGCACGCTGTCGTCGCCGAGCAGGGCTCGCCGGATGGTGTGGGCGCGGGCGTGCGCCGCTCGCGCCTCCTCGGCGTGCCCGAGCGCCGACAACGAGGCGCCGATGTTGTCGAGGTTAATCGCCACCGCGGGATGCTCCGGACCCAGCGCCGCCTCGAAGACCGGCAGGATTTCGCGGTTGATGCGCAGCGCCTCCTCGTACCGGCCCTGCAAGTAGTAGACGGTGGCGGTGTTGGTGCGCGTCGCGGCGACCAGGTAGTGTGACTCTCCCAGGCTGGCCGCTCGCAGCGTGCCCGCGAGCTGGAACTGCTCGAGCGCCTCCTCCAGCCGGCGATTGACCTGCAGCGCCGAGCCGAGGCCTTGCGCGAGCTCGGCGCGCAGCAACTCCCGGCCCCCGAGCCGCTCCAGCGTGGCCGAACCCAGCTCGGCCAGGAGCTCGAACGACTCCGGCTGCTGGCGGCCGTATCCGTCGACCCAGACGAGCAGCGCCAGGGCGCGAGCCACGACCTCCTCGTGCCGCCCCCGCTGCGCCGCGACCAGTCCGAGCCGCAGCTCGCCGGAGGCCCGCTCGTACTCGCCGAGGCGGTCGAGCACGTCGCCCACCAGTACATGCGCCTCGGCGGCGAGCGGATCGTGGCCCAGCGCGATGGCCTCGGCCAGTGCCCCGCGCGCCTCGGCCAGCGCCTGATCGAGATGGCCGATCTCCGCCTCCGCCTGCGCCCGGGAGAGGCGCTCGGCGAGAACAGCCGCCCGCCGCCGTCCCTCCGGGTCGGCCGGCACGGGCACCGGCGCCCTGAGCGCTTCCGCGTCCGAGCACCCTTCGAGCGGACGGAGGGCCAGCGCCGCTCGCGGTGCCTCCACGATGGCCTCGGCGTCCGCCTTCTCGAGCACCGCCACGAGCGCCGCGACATCCCGCAGGCGGCGATCCAGGCAGGCCATCCTCAGGTCGAGCAGCTCGCTCGACTGCTCGTGGCGGAGGTACGTGGCCAGGCATGCCTCGGTGCGGGCCGCGATCCACCCCTGGCCGTAGCGTTCGAGCGCATCGGCCGTGCGCTCGAACGCTGCAGCGGCGATGGGACTGCCGGTGGCAGCGAACGCCCGCCCCATTCGCGAGGCACGCTCGACGTTCCAGACTGCCGCCCAGCGTTCGGGGCCGCCGGTGCACGGCGCCGGCAGCGCTCGCTCGCGGGTCGCAACGACCGCCGCCAGCGCCACGGCACCGAGCCCGGCCGCCGCCGCCCCCCAGAGCCGCAGGCGCGAGGCAGCCGCCCGGCGCAAGGCCTGCAAGAGGGCAGCCATGGACGGGAAGCGCTCCGCGGGATCGGCCGAGAGCGCCCGCTGCAGCACGCGCCACACTCGCAACGGGACGGGGTGGTGCGCCGGTGGCGGCAGAGGCGCCGTCCTGCTTTCCGGTCTCAGCCCCGGAAACGCGTCGGCTTCGCCGAAGGGGCGCCGCGAGTAGAGCCCCTCGTAGAGCGCGACGGCAAACGCATACTGGTCGGAACGGGGGTCCACCTGCCGGCCGGCCAGCTGCTCGGGTGGCATGTACGCCGGGGTGCCCATGATCGCGCCCGGGACCGTGAGCGGCGAGTCCAGCGCCGACGGAGCCGGCCCCGAGGCGCGCGGGTCCGCGGCTCCCGCCGGGCGTTGCCCCACCGGCCGCGCCAGCCCGAAGTCCAGGACGCGAACCCGGCCGTCGCCGCCCACCAGCACGTTGCCGGGCTTGAAGTCGCGGTGGACCAGGCCGGCGGCATGCGCAGCCGCCAGGCCCTCCCCGGCCTGCAGGAACATGCCGAGCGTCTCCCGCCACGGCCGCTCGCGCCTGCACAGCCACTGCCTGAGGTCCATCCCCTCCACGTGCTCCATGGCGATGAAGACTCGCCCGCCGCACGTTCCGACGTCGTAAATCGTGACCACGTTGGGGTGCGAGAGCTGAGCCATCGCCTGGGCCTCGCGCTGCAACCGGGCCGCCTCGGGCGAGGAGCCATCGATCTGGCCGGGCGAGTGGTGCAGGAGCTTGATCGCGACCTTGCGTTCGAGCTCGGGGTCGTACGCCTCGAACACCACCCCCATGCCGCCCGCCCCGAGACGGCGCAGTACGATGAAGCGGCCGATCCGCGACGCCGGGAGTTCCGAGTCGAGCGGCCCCCCCCGCGGCCCCTGCACGACGGAGGGCGCCCAGTCCTCGGTGATTGGGGCGGCGGGGGCCTGATCCTCGGGATTCATGTCTCCCTCCCCCGGCCCCGGGCACCGCACCGCCCCCGGCATACGCCTCGGGCGGTCTCACCCACCTCGGTCTCCAGGGCTCGCTGGATCAAGGGTATCACCCGCCGCCGGCACGCCCAAGGCGCCGGCGCGCCCGGGGGCCGAGGCCAGAATCGCTCTTGCTCGCTTCGGGCGTGTTGCCCTCGAAGCCGAGGTTGAGGCGCCCGCCGTTCGGCTCCGGCTCGAGATCGAAGGGCCGGGCGGCGTCGCCGGCGTCGATCGCGGGGCTCGAGTCGGAGTCGTGCACCCACGTGGCGAGCGCCGGGCTCCAGCGGCCGGCCCGCGAGCGCAGGTTGTCCTCCACGAAGTTGTGGGAGATCACGACGTCGGCGACGATCGACGGCCACGCCTCGTCGTCGACGAGCACACCGCGCTGCCCGCCCGTGATCCGGAAGCCGTCGAGCGTGCTCGCCGGCGCATCGGTGAGCCGCATGACCGGCGCCGTTCGGACGCCCTCGATCCAGGTGGCGGAGGGATCGCCGGAGCGGGTCGAGAAGTCGCCGGCCGCCGTGCCGTCGTACGAGGCCGCGCCCGCGAACCCGCCGAGCAAGAAAAGCCCCTTGCCGCGGACGTGCACGGCCTCGCGGCAGTGCCCGGCAGCCACCGCGACCGTGTCGCCCGCGACCGCCGCGTCGACCGCGGCCTGGACGGTCACGAACGGCCGTGCCGCCGAACCGTCTGCCATGCCGGAGAGGTTGCGCCCGTCCACGCAAAACGTCGCCGCTCCCATCGCCGACGACGAGACGAGGACCGCCACTGCGCACCACAGCGAACGCATCACGACACCTCCTCCGGCTTGGCGCCGCTCCCTGGGATCACTCTACCCGATAACGGAAGTCAGGGGCGGAGCGCTGCTGTGCCGACGCGCCGTCGATGAGCGGTACCGTGGTCTGGGCGTGGCCAGGCTCTTCATCATCGACGAGCGCATCTTCAACGTGCTGCCTCGCGACGTTGCGAGCCGCATCGGCTCGCCCGACATCCGCGTGGACACGAAACCGCGGCGGTCCTCGCCGCGCCCGTCGAGACGATCCGCCAGCGGCTGGCGACAGGCGCGCCCACCCTGTCCGCTCCTCCCGTCCCGGTTCCCCGCCGAGGCCGCGCCACCACCCTGCCCTCGGCCGGCCCGACGGCACGGCTGCTGAGGGTCTCGCACTTCCTCACCGCCGCCCACAGCAGCAGCGGACACCTCCAGCTCACCGCTGACGGCCTCGGGGGCGGCAACCTCTCGACGCTCCGTCAGCCGCGCCGACGGCCTGGCGCAAGACTACGTCTACGCCCTCCTCGTCAACCACCGCGGGGAGCTCGTGGTCGGCACCCACACCGGGGTGAGCCTCTGCGACCTCCTCGAGATGCGCACGTGCCGATCGCCTTCGACCGAGAACGGCCTTTGCGACGGCGTGGTCCACGCCCTGCTCGAAGACCGCGAGCACGTGCTGTGGATCGCCCTCCGCAACGACCTGGTCCGTCTGCTCACCGAGAGCCTGCGCAGCACCACGCCCCGCCACGGCTGCCCGACGCCAAGGTCTTCGCCGTGCTCCCCGGCAGGGGGACGACGTCTGGGTAGGGACCTTCGGCGGCCTCGCCCGGCTCCGCCCCGACCCGATCGGCCTTGACCGCCAGGAGCTGACGGCCTGGACCGAGAAGAACGGCCTGCCCGCCAACTGGGTCTGCGACATGGCCCGCGACGGTGAGGGTCGGATGTGGGTCGGGACATCGGCCGGCCTGTGCCGGTTCAGCCCCGAGCGCGGGTACAACGAGGTCCTGGCACAAAGGACGGCCTGCCGGCGGACCAGGCGCTCACCCTTCTCGCGAGCCGCGCGGGCGACCTCTGGGTCGGGACGCCAGGCGGGCTGGCGTAGGTCGACGTCCAGGACCAGCGAGCCCGGCCGAGGGTGCCCTCGTTCCAAGTCGCCGACGGCCTCGCCGGGAGCGCGGCGAACCGCCTGGCCGAGGACCGCCTGGGGAGGATCTGGGTGGGCTCCACCGTGCAGGGAGCACGCCCACGCGCTGGAGCAGGCCAACCTAACCGCCCGCAAGGCCGAGCGGACCAAGGAATAGTTCCTCGCCAACATGAGCCCTAGCTGCGGACACCGCTCAACTCGATCATCGGCTTCGCCGACCTGCTGCTCGAGCGGAGCGTCGACCCCGAGCGCCGCGGTCCGGGGCTTCGAGCCTGCACGCGTCGTCTGAAGCACGCTGTGAAAGGATCATTCGGCAGTGCGGCGGGGACCCGATCCGTCCGCTACCGCTGGACCTTCGACTCCAGCGCAACCGGCCGACCCGAGAGAAGTTCGTGGTCCTGGCCGCGCTCCGCCGGTTGGCCCCACGCATCGGGGTGCAGGTACGTGCCTCGCTTCTCGGCGGGCTTGTCCTCTTCCACCTGGACTCGGTACGTGTTGGCGAAACGATCCTGAAGGATGCCGGTCACTTGCCAGGACACCTCCGCCAGCGGCGCGCTGGTCTGGATGGTGAAGGAGTTCCCCTCGATCTTGCGAGCGATGCGGGCGTGGAACCACTCCTCCCCATCGCCGATGACCGTGAGCTGGTACCGGAAGTCCCGATCGAGCGCCTCGAACCACTCCGGCAGCGTCACTTCCGCGAAGCGGTTCGCGTCGGTGACCACGTTGCCGTTGTCCACGTACGTCTTCGGGGTCAGGTTCTCCTGGCGTTCCAGCAGGTGGAACGTCACGATGGCCGCCGTCTCGCTGGGGTTGTGCACCCAGACGGAGGTGTACCAGACGGCGGGCGGCACCCCGGGCCGCTCGCGCACCGAGGGCAGAAAGACGTCGGTGCCGGTGAAGGCGGCGAGCCCGGTTGCGGCGACCGCACCGCTGATCAGCGCCACGGCGAGGACGTTGGTGAGGGGACGGCGGGTCCTGGCTGCCTCCTCTTTCCGATTCCGGGCATTGGGCCAGACCAGCAAGAAGCTCCTGAAAAGAGGATGACCCGAAGCCGCGGCGGCACTTCGTGAGCCGACCCTCCTGGCGTCCGGCCTGCACCATCAGGGCCGGCGCGTCACCGGCCCCCGCAGGTTCAGCCCAGCTTCCAGGAATGCCCGGCGTCAACTACACGAGTGCACTGACGACAATTACACCAGTGCATCGATCTCCCAGTCCGGACCTCGGCGAGCCGGATCAACCCGAGCTCCAGCCAGCACACGGTCGCGTACGCCCGGATGCGCTGCTCCTTGCGGTGGTACACCGGTCGCAGCTCGCGAAGCGTCGCCTCACGGTGCGCCCCGTCAACCTGTTCGGCTCGGCCAAAGTCTTAGAGGGTCTTGGCATTCGCGCGGGCGGCCCGGGTTTCTCAGAGTTGTGCTCGAGCTGGACGCAGCGGGTGGTGGAGCCGTCCTTGTTGGTGCGCCGAGTCGCGCGGAGGTACGAACCTCGCGTCTGGAACCAGCGGCTGGGTCTGCCAACACCCCCGGTCCTCAGACGTGTGCCCATGCATTTCGTCGTCTGCACCTATCCCCGGCCGGGCGACGTCGCGCCAAACCAGCAACTTGCGTTTTCCAACCCTGTCCATGACGGCTCGCAACTGTCGAACGCGGGGGAAAGCGATTCGAGAGATCGTGCCGGAGCCGTTGGGGACGAGGTCGCCGCTGTGGTCGCCGTGGCCCAGGGTCCCCTCCACCGTATGGCTGTCCTCCAGCACGTCGGAGCAATGGTGGCAGAAAAGCACCGCCCCGTGGGACGCTTCCGGCCCGCCGCCACATCCTCTCGGGTGGGGGTCAGGTCGGGACAAGCCTGCCGTCCCGCAGGTGCACCACGCGGTCGGCGCGGCGGGTGAGGAGCGGGTCGTGGGTCACCATGACGAGCGTCGCGCCGGCCTCCGTCGACCATTCGAGCAGCAGCTCCAGAACCCGCTCACCGGTGGCCGAGTCAACGCTGCCGGTCGGCTCGTCGGCGAGGATCAACCGCGGCCGGGCGACCAGGGCCCTGGCGAGCGCCGCGAGCTGCCGCTCGCCCCCTGAAAGGTACGCGGCCCGCGTGCGCGCCCGGTGCTCGAGCCCGACCCGCTCGAGCACGTGCCCGACCACCTCCGCTACCTCGCGCCGTCCCGCCCTCCGTGGGGCGAGCGCCAGGGCCACGTTGTCGTGCACATCGAGGTGCGGCAGCAGGTGGTGGAATTGGAACACCAGCCCCACCGTCTCGGCGCGCCAGGCCTCCGGCGAGGCGATGGTCCGGCCATCCTTTCCGTCCAGGACGATCGAGCCACGGTCCGGCCGTTCGAGCAACGCCACAAGCGCCAGCAGCGTCGACTTTCCGCAACCGGTGGGCCCCGTGATCGCCACCCGCTCCCCCGCCTCCACGGTCAAGCTCACCCCTGCCAGGGCGGTCACCAATCCTCGCTCGAACCGCTTGTGCACGTCCACGGCCTGCAGTCGCACGCCACGAGCCTCCCGCGCCGCAGCGGGGCGATCCTGGCCGGGGCTGGCCGCCAAGTTCATGGGGGGCTCGCTCACGGGCTGCGCAGCCCTTCCCACGGCCGCACTCGTAGCGCCCGCACGAGCGGCCCGAGCGCCCCCAGAAAGCACGCCGCGAAACCCACCAGCACCCCGGCGAGCGCGATGGGGGGCGGCACATACCCGGGCAGGATGCCCGAGGTCCGAAGGGTCTGCGGCCCCACCAGGCGCAGGACCTGCAGCGTGGCGAAAGCCAGGGCGAGGCCGATCGTGCAGCCGCCTGCCGCGAGCAACGCCACCTCGTGGAGTATCAGGCGTGCGACCAGGCCCGGGCTCCAGCCGATGGCGCGCAGCAGCGCCAGTTCCTCTCTCCGCTCGTAGACGGCTGCCTGCAGCGCGTTGGCGACACCCAGGGTCACGATGAGCACCACCACCACCCCCAGCAGCGAGATGAAGGCGTTGGTGATGCGCGACACCCCGATGGTCCCCACGTAGCCGCCGGCATCCAGTGTCTCCACGCCGGGCAGCCGCTCGGCGACGGCGGCTTTCACCTCGCTCTCGCGCCCCGGCTCGACCTCCAACAGCACGAAGCTGATTGCCTCCCGCAGGTTGCCGAGCGTCTGGGCACCCGCCATGTCGGTGAGGCCGCCCGCATCCAGCATTCCGAGGTCGGTCCGAAACACCCCCACCACCGAGAACTGCAACCCCCGCAGCGACAGGACGTGCCCGGGCCGCACCTGCAGCCGCTCGGCGGCGGCCGTTCCGACCAGCAACTCCCCGGCGCCCGGGCGAGGCAGGCGCCCGGCAACGAGAGGGATGCGCCGCGCCAGCGCTCCGTCGGGCTCGAAGCCCGCAACGACCAGCGAGCTGGCCCCCAACGCCCTGACCCGAGCCAGAGCTGCAGGATGCGCCGCCAGCACGCGCGGCACCGCCGCCAGGCGAGCCACCACGACCGGGGCCAGGAACGACGAGAACGGCGACGGCGCCCCCTCCTGCTGCACCAGCAGGGAGGTGCCGAGCAGCGAGCTGAGCACCCGGAACTGCGAGAGGTAGGTCCGCATCGAGGCGAAGACCATCAGGTAGGTGGCCACCCCCACACCGATGCCGACCGCGGTCAGCAAGGAGCGGCCCGGGCGGCTCGCGAGATCCTTGGCGGCGAGCTGCAGCATGACCGTCAGCCCGCCCCCGCCCGAGTCGGCCGCCCGGCCCGCACACCCGCCCCGGACAGGCCGGCCTCCACGTCCTGCCAGCGCCGCGGCTGGGCCACGAAGAGCACGGCGCCCAGCCCGTTGGCCAGCAGGTCCTGCATGTTGTTGTCGTAGCCGCCGACACCCGTGAGGGGGATGAGAGCGTACGCCAGGTACTCGACGAGCTCCCAGGCGGCCCCCCCCCCGAGCGCCACGAGCACCGCGAAGACGGCCGGAAACGGCGGGAGGTCCCGGTGCCGGCCGCGCGCCAGCGCGGTGAAGAGCTGGACGGCGACGAAACCGGCTGCGAAGTGAACCACCTTGTCGAACGACACCCCGAAAGCCACCGGCACGTCGTACAGGCGGATCCCGTCGCGCGCCACGACGCCGCCCGCAAAGTGCAGGACCATCAGAGCCTGCAGGGATACGAGCGGCGCCCACCCGAGGTCGAGGCGGCGAGCCCGCCACCATCCCGCCACCGTCACGGCGAGCGTGATGGCGGCGTAGAGCAGGAACTCCCCGAGGTTGGCCGCCAGCACGTGCCGCCGGTAGTGTTGGTAATAAAAGAGGATCGCCATCACTCCGGCGATGGCGAGGTTCAGCGCCACGAGGCCGTCAATCGGCAAGAGAGCCCAACCGCGCGCCCTTGCGCCGGCTCCGCTCCCGCCACCCAGGGCCGACCCCCTTCCCTCGCGCATCACCTTCGGCGCTGCTAGTCGCAGTACGAGTACGGCAGTTTGTTGAGCCAGACGTCGTTTGTCGGGGCGGTGAAGAGCTGGCTCGTGCAGCGGACGGTGCCGTTGGAGTTGTACTCCGTCACGGTGTAGGTTGCGTTGCCCCGGTAGTACACACCGTTGGTCGAGGTCCCCTGGAAAGTTCCCTGGTAGAAGTACTCATTTCCTATCCAGCTCCGAAAGTGGAGGGTGGCACTGGTTCCGGTCAGCGTCCCGCTTGCACGGTGATCACGGATACCCGTATTGTAGAGGCATTTCGGGTCGACGGTCAAAGCCCCAGAATCGGCCGCCAGCCCGATCTTAACCCCCCACGGCGCGTAGCCGGCCCCGTCGCAGGTCCGCGGGCGGAGCTCGAAGTACGCATGGTCCAAAGCCGGGCCCGTGAACTGGAAGCTCCCGTCGCAGCTCTGCGTGAACGTGATGGTCTTTGTCTCGCTGCCGCGGCGGATCGTGACCGTGCCGCCGATCGGGTACTTGGCGCAGGTGCTGGTGTTCACCTGGACGGTGCCGCTGATCGTGGTGGCGCCCACCGGGGAGCTGCCGCTGCCGTCGATCGTGACGCTCCCGGACACCTTCCCGGCAGCAGTCACGTTGAGGTCCACGGCGCCGCTGACGGTCTGAATCGTCGCGTAGCCGTCGTTCTTCGTGAAGTTCGAGAAGGTGGCGGCGTAGTTCCCGGTCACCCGGGAGGAGGTCACGCTCAGGTTGGAGTAGGTCGCGGTCACGGTGCCGGTGAGCAGGTCGCCCTGCTGCGTCCTGTACCCCGAGCCGTAGCTCACCCGGATGCCGGAGGGCACGCGCGAGACGAGGTTGGGCTTGTTCGTCACCAGGTCGTTGAGCACCGCCTCGATGCCGTCTTGTTGCACATCGCGCACCACCTGCTCGATGGTCGGGAAACCACCGCTCCCTCCCGCCCCCAGGATCGCTATGATGTCGTTGGCGGTCTCTATCGTCCCGAGCGGCCTGGTCCCCGCCGGCAGTGTGGTCGGCGTCGGGGTGGGCGAGGTGCCCCCGGCCACCTTCCGGTGCGGGATGAACACCGGGTCCCCCACCACGTTGTCCACCACCGAGGCGTAGGCCAGGAAGGCGCCGCCGGCCGTGGTCGTGCGCACCACCGCGTAGCCGTCCGTCACCGCGGTACTCGTCACCCGCTCGAACACCTTGTCCACTTGCTTGTACCCGTACGCCGGCAGCGAGTCGTTGTAGCTCCCCAGCTTCACCCCGTCGCCCCGGTACAGCTCTACCGTCAGGCTGATCGTCGCCGCCGTGGCGTTCACGTACCCCAGGTTGGTCCGAAATCCCTCCCGCTGGTTCGTGAACGGGTTCGGGGTGTGGGTGAGCTGGATGAGATACGCCGCCGACCCGCTGCCCACCACCTCGCTGTCCGCCACCGCCGGCACGTACTGCCCGAACGTCGCCCCCGCCGGCAGCCCCAGGGGGTTCCCCGCCGTCATGACGTTGTAGGTCCGCGAGGAGGCCAGCACCGCTCCCGAGGTCACGGTCAGGCGCAGCGTCCCCTTCCCGCTGAACCCAAACATCGACGACAGCACGTTCGTGTACCGCACCGCCCGCCCCCCCTCGAGAGTGTAGCTTTTGGTCTGCGGGCTCGAGTTGTCGCTGTCGTGCTTGAGCAGCGCCACCGTGAACGCCGCCTGCGCCGTCCCGGGGTTCACCACCTCCAGATCGGTCCGCCAGTTCGTCCCCGCCGCCCCGGCCAGCTGCGCCGCCGCAGGGATGAGGAACAAGCTCTCCCCTGCCGCCACGCTCGCCGGCTGCCCAAAGGCCGGCGCGGCCGGTCGGGACCACAGCCCCACGACTGCGGCCACCACGGCCGCACCCGCAGCCCCCGCCCACAGCGCGCGCGCCCTGGTTCGAACCGTACCCATCGCCGTCGCCTCCTCTTCTCGGCCGGGTGCCGCCAGCCTCGCACCAAGTCTACCACCCGGCGAAGGCGACTGCGGCACGCCCGAAGGAGCGCTCACGCGGCCCCGGTCCGGCGCACACCCAAGCCGTGTCAGGCCCGCCCCAGGTGTCGCCGCGGTCGCTGCACCGGCAGCTCGGTGACCCGGGTGGTGTAGACCCCGTTGCCGTGGGATCCGACCGCCACCAGACCGTCCGCTTGCCGGACGTCGATCATGTCGATGACGACGTTGCCAATCGTCCTCGCCCCCTCCAGGACCCAGCGTGTGTCCATGCCCTCGAGTCGGGTGGTCGAGAACAGGCCGACGCTCGTACCGGCGAAGTAGACCGGTCTGTTCTGCACGTACAGGGTCTCGACCCAGCGGACGGACGGGCCGTTGCCAGAACCGTCGGGTCGTTCCTCGAGGTTGCCGGCGACCCCGACCCAGTGCTGCCCGCCGTCCTCCGAGTAGAAGATACTGACAACGCCGTAGTTCGGGAACACGACAAGGAGCTTGTCGGCGTCTTTCGGATCGACGTTGATGCAGTGGACGTAGCCTCCGGACGGCAGCCCCGCCTGCGAGAGCGCGACAGGAACCGGCTGGCCGGTGTGAGGGTTGTCGAGCCGGTACAACATGCCTTCGTTGGTACCGTAGTACAGCCTCCTCGGCAAGGCGGGCGACATGCCGAGAGCCGTCGTGTAGTGGTTGACGTTCACGAGCTTGGTCCAGTTCACGCTCGTGGGCTGGGGTGGGAAGACGTGCGGAATCTGCGTCAAATCGGAGTTGCGGTAAAGCTCACGTCGAGCCGGGAAGTACATGATCCGGGAGTCGTGTGGGTCCAGGATCATCGGGTTCATCCAGACCCCCATCAGGGCGCCGGCCGGTGTCACCTCGGTGAGTTCGATCTGCTCGCCGACAAGGGTGTTCCGGTACACGCCCAGGGTGGCGCCGAGAGACGTGTAGATGTGCGTGCCGCCGTCCGCGATCGAGATGAATCCACCGTCTCCCCAGACCAGGAGCCGCCACGGGTCGCCGGGGTCGGAGGATACGGTGTACATGCAGCCGTTGTCTTGCATGCCACCCGCGAGCAGCGGGCTCCCTGGGGTACCGCGGTCGACCGCGACGGTGTAGAACTGCGTCGTCAGGTAAGCGTTGTTAAGTGGCTCCCAGGCGATCTGCTCGTACTGTCCGAGGCTCGTGAGGTTGTCATCGGTGCGGAAAACACCGCCGTCGTTGCCGACCAGCATCCGCCTGGGGTTGGAGGGGTAGAAGACGAACGCATGCTGGTCCACATGGAAACGGCCCCAGTGGTTGAGATCGTCGACCAGCAGGAAGCTCCGCCCGCCGTCGGTCGTGCGGAACATGTTGACCGCGCCGAGAAAGAGAGTGTCCTCGTCGTCCGGCTTGACACCGATCACCAGCATGTTGGCGCCGTAGGTCGTGATGTCCCCTCCCCACGGCAGGTTGTCCCTCAAATCGGTCCAGCCAGCGCCCTCGACGTAGCGGTACAGGTGGGTGGTGAGGCCGTCCTCGTCGGTCCAGAAGAAGACCTTGTTCGGGTTGGACGGCACCAGACCGATGACAGTCCGCAGCGTCTTCGCGGGCCAGCCAGGCGGCACCATCCTCGTCCAGTGCACACCGTCGAACGAGCGGTAGATGCCGGCGTCCGGGCCGTCACCGCCGATGGTCACCCAGACGGTGCCGTCTATCCCGACAGCCACCTCCGTCGAAGGGTACTTCGGTCCGAAGCTCAGCACGTGCTCCCAGCTGGCGCCGCCGTCCAGGCTCTTCCACAGGCCGGTCGACGTCGCGGCGTAAACACCGTCCAGACCGAACGTCGCGAGACCGTGGACGTAGTCGAAGTCGTCGGTGGCGGTGGCCGTCCCGGACACCGTCGAAGGCAGCAACGTCCAGCTCTCCCCACCATCGATCGACTTGAAGATGCCGTCTCCGCGGTAGAACGCGTTGGTTCCGAGCGGGCCCGCGGCGCTGCCTCCCCTGCCCGAAGAGTACTCACCCGTCCCGTAGTACCAGATGCTCTGCCTGCCGGGCACCCGGTTCTGCGCGATGCACGACACGCTGTGGAGCTGCCATGGCGCCGTGGTCTTGCGCCAGCTTCTCCCGCCGTCCGTCGATTTCCACATGCCCGACGAGACGCCGCCTGCAAGAATGATGTTCTCGTTCCCGACGTCGAGAGCGAGCGCCTTGGTTCGACCGCCGACGTTGACGGGGCCGCGCGAGAGCCAACTCGTGCCCACTGGCAGGATTCCGGCCTCTTCCGCCTCGGCCGCGGCTCGCCTCGCGAACTCGATCTCGGCCCGGGCGATCCCGCGCGGGATCGACCCGGTTGCCGGGTCGCGCAGCATCGCCCACTCGTGCTCCGCGCGCGCGTCCGGATTCTCCGCCCTCCCACCAGCGGCGCCGGGCCACGGCCGCGACGCCGTCCTGCGAGAGGAGCGCGCCACCGTCATGACGGCGACGACCGCCGCGCCGGCGCACACCAGCGCCGCTCCAACAAGTGACTTTTTCCAGGAGAAGTTCTTCATGCCTGCCCCCCGCCGGCGGAAGCCGCGGGCGAGGATCGCCCTCGGCAAGCAACGCTCGGCCCCGCGGGTTTGTCGGCATCTCAGTATACCGCGGTCGCGCGCGTTGCCTCATCGGGAATCGACTCGAAGGGGATTCGTTGCCTCATATAGGAAACGATTCGAACCGGGTTGGTTGGAGAGCATGCTTCCCGAGGTGGGAGGCAGAGATGAGGCCGCCGATGAGTGACAGGACAGTGCCGATCAAGCATTTCAGCCGGCGTTACCGGGCTTGCCAGGGCAAGAAAGAGCGAGGCAAGCTCTTGGATGAATTCGTGGTGCAGACGGGCTACCGTCGGTCCTATGCGGCGTTGCTGCTGCGCCTGGAGGGTCGGAGGGTGCGGGTGGGGCCTCAGGTGGTGGTGGTTGGGGATGCGTGGGTGCGGGCGAGGCGGGAGCGGCCGCGGGTGTACGACGCGGCCGTGGTGCTGGAGTTGCCCCGGTTTGGTGGACACTCAAGCGCTTTCGGCCAAGTCGACGAGATGGTGCCTCCTTTCGTAAGACATGGGGGAATGGTAGCCGAGGGCGGAGTGGCGGCGACGGGGGTTGTAGAAGCCCTCGATGGACTCGAACACCGCGTGTCACGCTTCGGCCTGGGTGCGGAACGAGTGGCGATCAAGCAGCTCGCATTCGAGGCGAGCGAAGAAGCTCTCGCACAGTGCATTGTCGTAGGCATCGCCGACCGATCCCAGCGACGGCCGTACGCCGGCATGGCGGCAGCGCGTGCCGAAGGCGAGCGAGGTGTACTGCGAGCCCTGGTCGGAGTGGTGGATCACGTCCTTCGGCCGACGCTGCCAGATCGCCATGTTGAGGGCCTCGACAACCAGCTCGGTACGGAGGTGATTCCGCATGGCCCAGCCGACGATGCGGCGGCTCCAGGCGTCCATGACCACGGCCAGGGAGACGAAGCCCATCCATGTGGCGATGTAGGTGATGTCGGCGACCCACAGGCGATCGGGGCCTTGTGCCTTGAAGTTCCTCTCGACCAGATCAGGCGCCGGGCGGGCGTCGGGACGACGACGCGTGGTCGTGCACTCTCTGCGCCGGCTCACGCCTTCCAGACCCAGCGCGCGCAGCAACCGTGCGATCCGCTTGCGACCGACGCGCACGCCCTCCTCGGCGAGCTCGGCGTGGATTCTCGGGGTGCCATAGGTGCCTCGCGATCGCTGGTGGATCGCCCGAATCCTATCGCACAGGACGTCGTCATGGCGCGCTCGCCGCGATGGGCGCCGCTTCGACCACGCGTAGGAGCCACTGGGGGAGACACCCAGCACGCGGCACAGCGTGGTCACGGGGTAGTTGGCCTGGCGCACCTTCACGAACCCGAAGACTTCGGCGGTACCGAGTCGGTCTCCCGAGCGAACCAGGCCGCGGCTTTTGCCAGGATCTCGCGCTCCATCTTCAGCTGGCGGTTCTCCCGACGCAGCCGCTTCAGCTCGTCCCGCTCGACGGTCGTCAAGCCGTCCTCCCGACGCCCCTCGTCGAGATCGGCGTGTTTGACCCAGTTGCGGATCGCCTGCGCCGACGGCTCAAACTCCCGTGCAAGCTCCTCAGGCGTCCGCCCGGCGCGCACAAGCTCGATCATCTGCCGCCGATACTCCGGCGGGTACGCTGGTCGTGTCCGTGGTATCTCCTCACCTCGCGATGTCCTGCGCCGTGGCCTGTGGAGGTGTGGAAAACGGGGCCCCTTCCCCGTTTCCCACACTCCCCACAGACCCTACGGCGACAAACCTATCCTACTGTCCACCGAAACGGGGCAAGCCCAGTGAGGTAATCTTCGTGTGCCCCAGGAAGACCAACCGGCTCACCGCCCCGCAAGCTGGGTACGACGGGGTTTCACTTCGTTGGCCTGTGAGCTGCTTTATAGCACGCCTCGTCCTCTCGCACTTGAGGCCCGTTGACGGGGTCGTCGACGAGTCTCTCGAACCGTAGGATGGCCTCGGAAAACAGCCCGCCAGCCTCTTGCTTGAGCCTGCGTGCCGCGATGCGGCAGTAGTCGCGATCGACCTCGACCCCGATGCTGTTTCGTCCCCACTTCATGGCGGCCAGCATGGTTGTGCCAGTGCCGGAGAACGGGTCGAGCACGGTGTCGCCCCAAAAGGAGAACATGCGCACGAGACGCGACGCGAGCTCCAATGGAAACGGCGCCGGGTGCTCCTTCGTCGAGGCGCCGCCGAGGCTCCAGATCTGGCGGAACCATGCGTCGTAGTCCTTCTTGTCGATCATCGAGAGCCTGCGCTGCTCTTCGGTCGGTTTGCGGTAGCCGCCGGGTTTCCGTTGCATAAGAATGAACTCAATGTCATTCTTGATGACAGCGTTGGGCTCGTAAGGCTTGCCAAGGAACTTTGAACCGTTTTCCACTTCGTAGCTAGCGTTGGCGATCTTGTGCCAGATGATCGGATTCAAGTTGTCGAAGCCGAGCTTGCGGCAGATGACGCAGATGTCGCCGTGAAGCGGAAATACGACGTGGCGACCGAACGCCCTCCGGGAGAGGCATACGTCGCCGACGACGCACACGACGCGGCCGCCAGGAACAAGGACGCGGTAGCACTCCGCCCATACCTTGCTTAGCTCGCCAAGGAACTGTTCGTAGTCTTTGATGTGGCCTAGCTGCGCTTCGCTGTCGTTGTAGCGCTTGAGATTCCAGTACGGCGGGGAAGTAACGACTAGGTGCACCGACTCGTCGCCGATGAAGGGCATAGAACGGGCGTCGGCCTGGACGAGACGGTGGGTAGTGGGCAGCTCGCGAAGCGCTCCGGCTGGGCGCATGTTTAATCCCCCGCACCGTAAGCGGCGGCGTGAGCGACGAGTGATCGAGCGAAGAGAGCAAACGCAAGGTCGTTGGCGGGTTCAGAGAATATACCGCGTTGGCCTTCCTCGCGTGGCGAAAGAAGGAAGGCCGCCGCATTGTAGTGGCGCTCACGGACGAGCTTTCGGCAGAAGAGCTCGTAGCGTTCGGCGTACGAGGCTCCTCTAAATTCCGGGAAGATGCTGAAATGAGGTTCGACCGTGCGCACCGGAGAGCGGGACTTGTCGCAATCCTCTAGCAGGAACAGGTAGCCGAGCCAAGGGCGGACGGTTCGGTTGAACGCGCCCTCACGGTAGGCAGTCCAGAGGTCCAGAGCGGTCCCCATTGCCTCCTCGGTGCGGTTGTTGAAGTTGTTGCCAAAGGACGGGCCGACCTGAGACTTGAGCTCAAGGGCCGCGATGAGCTGGCCATCGCGGACGACGAGCAGGTCCCACTCTTTGGTGGGCCGGAAGAATCCCGGCAATTCGAGCGCCCGCTCGTAGAAGATGTGAGTGCGGCTCACACCAGCCTCGACCAAGAGGTGCGTGATGAGGCCCGCAAACCCGCCCATCTGGTAGCCGGCTGTGACAGCGGCCCGGGCGCCTTGGTCGCTGCCACCCCGTTCCCTTTGGCGCTTGGCTTGCTGCTGGCGAGAGCGCCAGTAGAAGGCAACTGCCGCCGCTACTCGCTCTTTGATTCCTGTCGTCAGTGCACTCACGACCGCCTTCTCCTGTAACCCCTGCGTCTTGGCAGTGGCGGCGTCAATGCTCCAACAGAAACGCTCGAATGTCCAGGGAGGCGATCCGACATGAGCATTTCGAGTCCTTCGGGGCCAGTCGTTCATGACTATAGATCGTCGCCACAGGGGATGAAAATAGAGGGGGTTGGAGAGAGGTCGACGCACCTTGGAGTAGCGCCCCGTCAAGTGTGGAAAAGTTGGGAGAGGTGATCGTGGGGTGCATAGTTCGGTCCTATCATCCGACGAGCTGAGCGGCCGGAGCGGAGAGCGACGGCCGCTCAGCCTGCAGAAGCGCCATCGAGCGTTCGGACAGGTAGCGCTTGTCGATGCTCCAGTCGTCGTCGATCTCCATGAGCAGGGCTGTGACGAAGCGCAGCAGCGAGCTTTGTGAGGGGAAGATCCCGACCAAGCGCGTTCGGGTGCCGAGCTCCCGGTTGAGCCGCTCGAGGACGTTGGTCGAGTGCAGTTTCGACCAGTGCTCCTCAGGGAAGTTCATGTACGCGAGCACGTCGTCCTGGGCGCTCTCGATCAGCTGTGCGACGGCCGGCGCCGCCTGTTCGAGCTGCTGGAGTACCCAGGCAAGCTGCCGTCGCGCCTCCTCCTGGCTCATCTGGGCGAAGATCGTCTTCACCAGCGACGCCACGATCGGCTGCTTGTGCCGGCTGACCTTTGCGAGGACGTTGCGCATGAAGTGCACCCGGCAGCGCTGCCAGGTCGCACCGACGAAGACGCGGCGCACAGCGTCACGAAGCCCCAGGTGGGCGTCCGAGATGACCAGCCTGACGCCTCGCAGCCTCCGCTCAACGAGGCTCTCGAGAAACTCACGCCACCCAGGTGCCGTCTCCTCCGGCCAGATGCTGACGCCCAAGACCTTTCGGAGGCCGTCCTGCCGCACCCCGATCGCCACCAGCACCGCCTGCGTCCGCACCACCCCGTCCGTGCGGACCTTCTCGTACTTCGCATCCAGCCATACGTATGGGTAGGCGTCGTCAATCGGCGCTTCCCGAAATGCCTTGACATGCTCGCCCAGCCGACCCACAAACCGCGAGAGTTGGCTCGGCGAAATCCCCTGCACCCCCATCACTGCCAGCACGTCCTCGGCCTTGCGCGTGCTCACCCCTTTCAACACCATCTCCACCAGCGCCGCCGCCAGTGCACGCTCCGAGCGGCGGCGGTACTGCAGGAAGCTCGGAAAGTACCCAGCCTCGCCCCGCACCCGCGGTACCTCGAGCTCGACCGTCCCCACCCGCGTATCCCACTCTCGCCTCCGCGTCCCGTTCCTCCACCCCGTCCGCCCAGCACTCCGCTCGTACCGACCCGCCCCGACGATCAGCTCCACATCCTCCGCCATCACCTCGTGAACGACACGCTGACCATCGCCCGCAGCGCATCCGGCTCCCCTTCCATCAACACCTTGCCAACTCGCTCTTCTCCAGTCATCCTCTTCTTGGCCACCCTGGGACTCCTTTCTGCTGCGCTCCATCGCAGCAACCGTCTAGAGCACCCTCAGGATGACCACTCCTCTTTTACACACGCAAGGGGACAGTACCCGGGGTTTGGCTCGCGGCCATGCATGCGCGACATTCTGGATGGCTACGCGCGGTCGTAATCCTCTTCTTTTCGAGGCGGGGTTTGGCTCCGGAACCGCCGGCCACGGAAGGAGGAAAAGACAGTGGAAGTCGTAATCCTCTTCTTTTCGAGGCGGGGTTTGGCTCCCCTGGACGAACTGGCGGCGTCCGGGTACGGAAATGAGTCGTAATCCTCTTCTTTTCGAGGCGGGGTTTGGCTCACCGGGGTCGAGCTCATCGATCCCGGGACCCTGATAGGTCGTAATCCTCTTCTTTTCGAGGCGGGGTTTGGCTCAATGAAGACGAAAATTCGCGGAAGGGTGTACTGGCGAGTCGTAATCCTCTTCTTTTCGAGGCGGGGTTTGGCTCGGAGGTGGAGGAGGTCCTTAGGGATATGGGCCAGTAGGTCGTAATCCTCTTCTTTTCGAGGCGGGGTTTGGCTCGCAGGATCTGTCGGGACGGGACCTGCGCAGGTGCGACTGTCGTAATCCTCTTCTTTTCGAGGCGGGGTTTGGCTCGTAAGCTACGCTCTGCTCCCACCGCCCCGGCTTCGGCCGTCGTAATCCTCTTCTTTTCGAGGCGGGGTTTGGCTCGCATCACGATCAAGGAGGCGGCCGCCCGGTGGCCTCGGCGTCGTAATCCTCTTCTTTTCGAGGCGGGGTTTGGCTCGGAGGTCCTTAGGGATATGGGCCAGTAGCGCCCATATCCGTCGTAATCCTCTTCTTTTCGAGGCGGGGTTTGGCTCACTAGATAACCCCACCCTTGCTCTCACCGCCCCGGCTCGTCGTAATCCTCTTCTTTTCGAGGCGGGGTTTGGCTCGCGTGTGGAGGCGAAGATGCTTTACCTTTTTGCGCTCGTCGTAATCCTCTTCTTTTCGAGGCGGGGTTTGGCTCTGGTGATTGCCGAAGACG
>DAOOJE010000005.1:0-55309 GCA_035384965.1 Thermoanaerobaculaceae bacterium | reverse complement strand
ATGCGGGGCCAAGCGGTAGTCGTAATCCTCTTCTTTTCGAGGCGGGGTTTGGCTCGGAATACCTAGATGACGCCCAGAAGAGGGCGATCGAGAGTCGTAATCCTCTTCTTTTCGAGGCGGGGTTTGGCTCCAGCGCAGTTGCGCGCCGTTCGGAGCGCGGCGGCTGAGGTCGTAATCCTCTTCTTTTCGAGGCGGGGTTTGGCTCTCCTTTTGGAAGTCGTAAGGGAATATGTGTCATGCCCGTCGTAATCCTCTTCTTTTCGAGGCGGGGTTTGGCTCGGGGCCCGCTTCGATCGCGCCGACCTTAGGCGGGCGAAGTCGTAATCCTCTTCTTTTCGAGGCGGGGTTTGGCTCTTGATATGTGGGATTCGGTGATTGACCATTCCGACTTTAGTCGTAATCCTCTTCTTTTCGAGGCGGGGTTTGGCTCGACGCGTATGTGCGTTGGGCCATCGTGGAAACGCTCAAGTCGTAATCCTCTTCTTTTCGAGGCGGGGTTTGGCTCTGGTGATTGCCGAAGACGAAGATGATGCGGGAGAGCAGGTCGTAATCCTCTTCTTTTCGAGGCGGGGTTTGGCTCTTTGGGAGCGGATTATGATGCGGATACGGGGCGAGTGTCGTAATCCTCTTCTTTTCGAGGCGGGGTTTGGCTCCGCCCAGCTGATGGATTCTGACTAGATAACCCCACCCGTCGTAATCCTCTTCTTTTCGAGGCGGGGTTTGGCTCGCGAGGCCGGGCGGAAGGGAGAAAGGAAATGTTCAAGGTCGTAATCCTCTTCTTTTCGAGGCGGGGTTTGGCTCTCCAAGAGTACAAGCCGGGATGCGGGGCCAAGCGGTAGTCGTAATCCTCTTCTTTTCGAGGCGGGGTTTGGCTCTCTAGGCTAGCGCACCGCTAGCGCGCCGCTAGCGGGATGTCGTAATCCTCTTCTTTTCGAGGCGGGGTTTGGCTCCAATTGGGAAGGCGTCAATTGGTCGGGCCGGGATCTCCAGTCGTAATCCTCTTCTTTTCGAGGCGGGGTTTGGCTCAGGGAGAAGGGAAATGAAAAGAAAGAGGCTCCACGGGAGTCGTAATCCTCTTCTTTTCGAGGCGGGGTTTGGCTCCGCTGGCTTGGGGCGTACGGGTGGGGTCCCTCCCTTGTCGTAATCCTCTTCTTTTCGAGGCGGGGTTTGGCTCGCAACGCGGTGTGGCAAATTGGACACACTCGCTCGCGTCGTAATCCTCTTCTTTTCGAGGCGGGGTTTGGCTCGCGGTTGGGAGGTGGAGCGCGGCGCCTACACCGGCAGTCGTAATCCTCTTCTTTTCGAGGCGGGGTTTGGCTCAGGAAAGCCGCGAAAGCGGCGGAAAGGAAAGCCGCGAAAGTCGTAATCCTCTTCTTTTCGAGGCGGGGTTTGGCTCCCGGAAAGGTCCAGTGTGGTGGGCGGGACACCCGCCCAAGTCGTAATCCTCTTCTTTTCGAGGCGGGGTTTGGCTCACATCACCGCACACCACTCATTATGTGAGCCCGCGGCAGTCGTAATCCTCTTCTTTTCGAGGCGGGGTTTGGCTCGCGAGGCCGGGCGGAAGGGAGAGAGAAAATGAAAAAGAGGTCGTAATCCTCTTCTTTTCGAGGCGGGGTTTGGCTCAAATTGGACACACTCGCTCGCTACCGCCAGCCTTCTCTGTCGTAATCCTCTTCTTTTCGAGGCGGGGTTTGGCTCGTGTGGTGGGCGGGACACCCGCCCAAATTGAGGAGTTCCGTCGTAATCCTCTTCTTTTCGAGGCGGGGTTTGGCTCAAAGGGGAAGGGAAATGGGAAAAGTGAGGAGGCTTCACGTCGTAATCCTCTTCTTTTCGAGGCGGGGTTTGGCTCTGCCAGGTGGAGCGTCGAGACGCCGGCCGAGCGGTCCGGTCGTAATCCTCTTCTTTTCGAGGCGGGGTTTGGCTCGTACGTTGGGCCGTCGTGGAAACGGTCAACGTCGGATGGTCGTAATCCTCTTCTTTTCGAGGCGGGGTTTGGCTCAGGTCCCGGAGGTGGAGGAAAGCCGCGAAAGCGGCGGAAGTCGTAATCCTCTTCTTTTCGAGGCGGGGTTTGGCTCGTTGGCCAGGGCTCCGGGAGGTCCCGGAGGTGGAGGAAGTCGTAATCCTCTTCTTTTCGAGGCGGGGTTTGGCTCGCAGTGCTTAGGGATATGGGCCAGTAGCGCCCATATCGTCGTAATCCTCTTCTTTTCGAGGCGGGGTTTGGCTCAGATCGAGGAGTTCCTGAGGCAGCTTCCAACACCGGGTGTCGTAATCCTCTTCTTTTCGAGGCGGGGTTTGGCTCCATGAGCTCTTCGTTAGCTATTTGATACTTCAGCTTCGTCGTAATCCTCTTCTTTTCGAGGCGGGGTTTGGCTCGATCGAGATCATCGATCCCGGAACCCTAATAGACCTCGTCGTAATCCTCTTCTTTTCGAGGCGGGGTTTGGCTCCGGGTGCTGTTGCCCGGCGTTCCGCTCCCGTTTTTTGCGTCGTAATCCTCTTCTTTTCGAGGCGGGGTTTGGCTCCAACCAGCCGGCGCCCAGTGGAAAGGGGGAGAAAGGCGAGTCGTAATCCTCTTCTTTTCGAGGCGGGGTTTGGCTCAGCGCCCTCCGCGAGGGTCTTGAGTTTAGAGGGGCGTGTCGTAATCCTCTTCTTTTCGAGGCGGGGTTTGGCTCTCAGTGGTACATACTTCGAGATTGTTCCCGACTGGGTCGTAATCCTCTTCTTTTCGAGGCGGGGTTTGGCTCACTGTTTGTTCGTCCCCCAAAGGGACGGACTCGCCGCCGGTCGTAATCCTCTTCTTTTCGAGGCGGGGTTTGGCTCTGGCTTCATCCTGGGCGGGAAGCTTGACTGTGTGTACGTCGTAATCCTCTTCTTTTCGAGGCGGGGTTTGGCTCACAGCCCCGACTTCGGTCGGGGCTTTTTTTTTACCTTGTCGTAATCCTCTTCTTTTCGAGGCGGGGTTTGGCTCCAAGGGCCGGGGGAAAGGGGAAAACAAATGAAGGAGATTGTCGTAATCCTCTTCTTTTCGAGGCGGGGTTTGGCTCAAGCTTGATTGCATTTTTGTTCCGCTCCAGGTCGGCCTGTCGTAATCCTCTTCTTTTCGAGGCGGGGTTTGGCTCGATGGCGGAGTCATTGTAATGGACAACGGCTGGGTCAGGTCGTAATCCTCTTCTTTTCGAGGCGGGGTTTGGCTCTACTTCGAGATTGTTCCCGACTGGGACGGCGCCATCCGTCGTAATCCTCTTCTTTTCGAGGCGGGGTTTGGCTCGCTTCTGACCTAACCCCACACCACTAGAGTCTTATTCAGTCGTAATCCTCTTCTTTTCGAGGCGGGGTTTGGCTCGCGTGGGATTCGAGATGCCGGAGACGACCCTCCTCTCGGTCGTAATCCTCTTCTTTTCGAGGCGGGGTTTGGCTCCAGCCCGGCGAAGGGGTTGACTCACAACCCGTTCGCGTCGTAATCCTCTTCTTTTCGAGGCGGGGTTTGGCTCGTACGCCGTATTCGAGGTCCACGCACCGACGGCGCCTCGTCGTAATCCTCTTCTTTTCGAGGCGGGGTTTGGCTCTGACTCGCCGCCCCGCTGCCGTTTTCGTTACGTACATCGTCGTAATCCTCTTCTTTTCGAGGCGGGGTTTGGCTCAGCTCGCTGGCAACCCGCTCACAACCCTGCAGTTGCAGGCGGGATTTCGCCAACCAGGGAGGGGGCTGACGCCTTGTCATCTCCCTGGCCGCTCGCCTGGCGCCAAAGCTCTTCCAACCCATCGACATGCGTTCTTGCACATCGCCGTTCCCCGGCCGACGCACGTGCCCGCGCGCATCGGCTGCCCGTTGTCAAGGAACTCGGTCAAACGACCTCGTCTTCATCTGGCTTCGCCCAGGTCGGAGCAACGCCGACGAGGTCGATCGTCTTTTCACATCCCCGACACAGATGATACACCCTCACAGAGTCTTCCGTCGGGTCGATCTCGCGTTGCACGTCCTGTAGCACCAACTGAAGACCCTTGTCCGTGACCTCGCCCTCGAACACGCTCTTCTGGACCCGATGCAGCCGCCCCACCAGGCGTTTCGCCAGGCGCGCGCGCCGCCGATCGCACACGACGTCGTACGACACAACGATGTACATCACACCGCCCCATCCCGCCGAACGCGGCTGGCTTCATCGCGGTTCGAACGGCACATACCTCTCCTGCTGCCCGCGGATCACTCTCGCAAGGTGATAGGTCTGCTGGCGCAAAATCTCCCGCCAGGTCAGGGTGGCGTTCAGCGGCGGGTAGTACACCTCCTCCCGCAACCGCTTCAGCAGCTCGGAAAGGAAAATCTTCCGCCCCTTCAGCGCCAGGTACACACCTTCTTCCGGAGTCACCGCGTCCTCAGCAAGCTGATCTCGCCCCAACGCCTCCGCCGGCGAAGCAAAGTCGTCGGGCACCAGCTGCCGGCGATTGATAAGGCGAAGCGTGACGGCGTCGACGATCACCGACCGCAGCTCCTCGATGAGGTCGAGCGCCAGGGACGGCCGCCCGTACTCGGGCTGATGGAAGGCCCCAAGCATGGGGTCGAGGCCAGCGGCTGCGGCCTCGCCCTCGGCCATGGTGCCGAGCAAGGTGTACCCGAAAGAAAGGCAGGCATTGACCGGATCACGCGGTGGCCGCCGGGTGCGGCGCGAAAAGCTGAACAAGGGGTTCTTGATCGCTCGCCCGAAAGCCGGGAAGTACGCCGCTGCCGCCGCCCCTTCGATACCCAGCAGCTCTTCGCGATCGCGCGCGCTCTGTGCGTCGATCGCCAGGAAGCGCAACCGCGCAAGCGCCTGCGCAATGGTGTCGTCGCCCAGGGACGACTGGGCACGCAGCAACTGGTGGCGCTGGTTCCTGATCTTGCCGGTGACGATGGCACGTGCAATCGCGAAGGCAAGATCGGGGTTGCGCAGCCGGTCGTACTGGGCGACACGTAGCTCGACCTGGCGCGACGCCCGCCCAATCAGTCGGCCCCGGTATGACCCGCCACTCGTCAGAAACACGAGGTCGGCACCGGCACGCAGCAGCGCCATGATCGCGTGATGCGTGACCTCGACCGGCCCGAAGAGCAGGACTTGGTCGACTTCGGTGAGTAGAAAGGTCTGCACGATGTGCCCGCCGTGGCGAAGCACAAGCCGCTCAGCCTCGGCGTGCAGCGAGCAACCCACCTCGGTGATGGCAACGGTCTTACTCACCAGAGCCCTCTCCTCGGGGTGTCCAGCGGAGTTCGGCCACACCATCGGTCTCGACGAGGTCAAGGGTTCCTTCCGCGAGTTCCCACCGCCGCTCGGGCCGCTCGCGCATCGCGGCAACCAGCGCCGAGCGCACGGCTGCAAGCTCCCGATCGAGCTCGCGAAGACGATGCTGCAGCAACAGCATTCGCCGTACCTCGTCTTCGGGAACGGGCCGGGATTTGGGGGGCGTCAGCTCCTCCGGGTCGAGGCCTTGAACGTGGAGCAAGGGCGTGGGGTAGTGCTCGGGACTCTCGGGAAAGGTGCACGCGCAGCGACAGCGGGACGTCACGTGCGGGATGCGAGCCCGGATTTTCGGGCAGGAAACGGGGTTGCCGCGCAAGGGCGAGACCAAGAACGCGGATCGGGGCACGTTCAGACAGAGCCCCAGGAGGTAATTGAGCGCCGCAACGCCACCCGGGAGATGGCCCAAGGTGTGTGTCAAGACGATGGTCTCTTCGTGGGTCAGCCGCCGCTCTTCTTCCGCCTTGCGCCGTAGCGCAGCGAGCACCTCGCATCGCGCCAGCAAGCGCCGGAAAACGGCCGAAGCCTCGAAGTCGGCCGCGGTCCATTCTGGCCGCGCCGGCACCGTCACCGATGGGGGGGTTGCCGCCTCCGGGACCTGACTCTCTTCTGCCGGTAGCGATGCCTCCTCGACCGGCTGGCTGGTTTGCCGGACGGTATCGATGGCGCGCAGGATGACGTCGCGAGCAAGCCGAGGTTGATTGCGCAAGGTCTCCCAAGGCCTCACGACAACGTTGCCCTGCGCATCGAGCAGCACACTGCGGCGGCCGGTCCGACGATGCACGCCCAGCGGAAGCTTGATGAGGTTTCCAAGTCCTCGAGTCCCCGGCCGACTCGCCTTCGGGAACCATTCCAGCGCGAGATGCGGACCGATGGCCGTTGCAATCATGGCCATGACCGCACGCCCCAGGGCAACGAGGGTGGCCGCCGGTTCGGGTGCCGCCAGAAACATCCAGAAATGCCGGCCCTTGTACCCGGAGTCTTCGATGAGGTGAGGGAGGCCGGCAGCCTGCAGGCGCGAGGCAATCTCGACGGTGGCGGTCCGCAGTTCTTCCCGCACGACGCGGGCGAGTTCGTGTTGGCGCTGTGCTTCTTCGAGGGCCGCCCGGGTAAGGTCGACGTCGAGAGCGCAGAACACGCACGTGCCGTCGAGCCGGATCGGGTACACCCCGAGGGTCACGTCACCGAGAAAGTGCTGGCGAAGCTGGCGCGGGGTGAGGGGTTCCCGGACCGGAGCGTAACCGCCCTCGCCTCTCTGCGGGGAGTACCACTGGCGGGCGTAGACGTCTTCTCGGCCCCCAAACACGGCCAAGAAGCGCACCAGGTCGGCATCGGTCGGCAGCGCCGGGTCGGCGTCGGTTGGCGCCACTTCCGGCTCGGCTGACACCGGCCGCGGCAGTTGAAGCCCGGCCGCGATTGCCCGCTGCCTGAGGGCCGCCGCCCGCGGCGTGGCACCCATACTGTCGTAGAGATCGAGGAGCCTGACGGTGGAGGCCAGGTCAAGCGGGTCAAGGTCCAGGACGCGCTCGAGCAGGTTGGCCGCCCGCTCGAAGGCGCCGCGCTCGAGCGCCAGCTCGACGAGGTGCTCGAGGGCGAGCCGGTCTTTGGGATCGTCACGCAGGGCGAGGTTGAGCTCGCGCTCAGCGATGCCGACGAGCCCCAGGCGCTCGGCGAGCAGACCCCACTCGCGGTGCTCGCCTTGCTCTTGGAGCCGCCCGGCCGTGATCTCCCGCAACGCATCGCGCGCCTGGTCGAGCGCTCCAGAGGCGTGAAGTGTCGAGACACGTGCCAGGTTCTCGCTCACGGTGCCCCCCGCAATGGTCGAGATCCTCGTCAGGTGCTGCGCTTAGGCGTCACCCCGGGCAACGCCCAGTCGGCCGTCGCTTCGTCAGCCCACACGAGGCGGGAGAACTCCTCGACCAGTTTCGCTGCCTGTTGCCGCCGGCTGGCAGGGAGGACCACCCCCTGGCTCATTCCGACATGCGCGAAATCGTTGCGCGTGTTGCAAATCTGATCCCAGAGGTCGCCGATGACGGCCAGGTTCCGCGCGTCCCGGGCCGGAGCGGGGGGATCGCCTTTCCGAGGGGGACGAACGCCTTTGAGGAGCTCCTCCGCGTCCTGGCGGGTCCTTTCCGAGAGCCATCCTCCCTTGCCGGTTCCGGTGTCGAGCGCCAAGAGCACCCGGTTGACGACCAACTCCCGCAGCGCCTGGAGGGCATCGCCCACCGCACCCACCTCGAGCCAGACCTTCACGAGCCGGAGCTGGCGATCGATCTCGCCGCCGGTGAGCGCAAACTCCTCCTTCCTGGTCTTGCCCTTCATTTTCGCGGGGAGATCCACGGCCAGCGGGTGCAGCTCGTCGAACAACGAGCGGAGCACAGGCGCCAACGCCGGCCGCCACTGCCCGGCGCTGTGCTCGACCTGTTCTCCCGTCGTGTCGGCGAGGTGAGCCGCGATTTCGAGGCCGGTCTCGATGGGCAGGCCGACGGCAAAGGTCTCGCCCGCCGCCCTCGCCGCTTCGAAGAGCTTGCGGAGGTGACGACGAACGTTGATCTCCTCCTGGCTGAGCGTGCCATCCAGCGCCCTCTTCCCGCTCTCCTGGCGCTCATTACGGCTCAGCAGCTGGCCCAGGCGGTGGGTGTCGAAGCGGCGACGAAAATCGTCGATGGCGGTGGCCCACTCGGCAAGGTCCAGCAGGTGGGACAGGTCGAGAAACGGGGTTGGGCCTGGGACGCCGAGCTCGAAGGCACCGTAGCCCCAGACGCCAGGGATGATCATGCCGCGGCGCTGGAGATAGAGAGCCATCCACGTATGGGCAATGGGGATGGCCCGGTAGGCATGGGTCAGGTCCATGTGCAACGTGAGCGGGTTTTCAGGTGTGGCGCCCTGCCGGGTCAGCCACTGCTCGATGGGCGGAAACGTCGCCCACACCTGCTCTGGCGAGCGCGGAATCTCAAGAGGTATGGGGTCCTCGAGTCGTTCTGCCGGGAGATCGAGCTTGCGGATCTCGTCGTGGACGGCTCGTTGCTTGTCGTGCCAGGCCACGGCGGTGCACGCGAACACGACGCTGCGAGGTGCCTGGCCGTGGCGGATGAGCCACCGCCACAGGGCGAGCCCGGCCAGGCTCGTCGTGACGGCGCTGCCGTCGGAAAAGCTGTAGGTCGTCTCCGCGTAGCCCATCGGAGTCTGGGGGTTGCCGCGCCCGAGGTTGATGAGCAGGACGTGTTCTCTCTCTGGCATTTTTCGTCCTCCCAGACCTTGGGTCCATGGCCCGTCTCGGACCATGGACCGGTTTCGGACCGCGGGCCCGTAGACCCGCATTTTCTCTGCCTCATCCGCTCCAGGGCTGCCGCTTTGCGGTCGCCCCCGCCCGCTCGTTCGTATCTCGGACCCACCGCGGCCAAAATCCCTCATGGCGAATCGATGGCGCCGAGGCGCGCTCGAAGCCTCATCTGCTCGGCAGGCGACAGGAAGGCGACACGGGCTGCGTTGGCCTGGAGGCGCAGCACGTCGACGCGCCGCAGCCCCGGGCAAAGTTCGGCGGCGAGCAGGAGGTTGTCGCTCAACGTCGCGGCGGAGATCCCGAGGTTGTCCGAGTTGACGGTTGCGAGGACCCCGGCGGCGAGGTAGTCGGCGAGAGGGTAGGTCTCCCCTTCTCCGCCCAGGGCATACCCTTTGATCTGTAGGTTGGCGAAGGGACACATCTCCACCCCGATGCCGCGCTCGGCCACGGCCCGCAGCAGGTCCGGCGCCTGACGCAGGTGCAGCGCGTGGCCGAGGCGGCGGGCGGAGAGCTTGAACACCGCCTGCCAGATCCCCTCCACGTCGTCGTTTTCGCCCGCATGCACGGTGACCGCCAGGCCGACTCGGTGTGCGGCCTCGAAGTCGGTGGCGAAGATGGCAGCGCGCGTGTCGCGGTGCTCGTAGCCGGCGAGGTCCACGCCGACCACCCGGCACCCTTCCCGCCAGTGCTCCGCGGCGGTGATGGCGAGCGCGAGATGGCGGGCGATCGGGGAGCGGTCGCGGCTTTCCTGGCGGGTGGCGATGAGCAGGAGGTTGACGTCACAACGGCGTTCGGCAGGTGTCTCGTCCATGGCCCGCTGGAAGGCGGCGCGGATGTCGGACAGCACGTCCCACGAGGAGCGCCCCCGGTCGGGATCCTGGTAGTTGGCGGGAGAGCAACGAATCTCGGCGTAGACAACGTGGTCGTCCACGAGCGCCTGATAGAGGAGCCGGCACTGCATGTCGAGGCATCCGGGGTCGCGCAGCAACACCGAACCCGTAGCGTCGCCGAGGTGCATATAGGCATCGAGCGTGACGGGCCGCTCCGGCCGCGGCCAGCCCGCGGGCTGCTCGGGCGGGGCCAGCGGTGGCAGCCGCCGAGAGTCGTCCGCCGCGGCCCGCACCCGTTCCAGGAGTTCACCGTGGGTGGCGAACCCGCCGAGGTGACAGTGCAACTCCACCTTTGGCAGTGAGCGCACCCACGCAGCGTCAGTCGCTGGGTCGAGCGGCGCGTCAAGCCAGTCAAGGTCGGCCCGCGACCACGTCGCGAGCGAGGCGAACGGCAGGCTCGACAGCTCGTCCCAGGCGCCGGCGATGCGGCGGCTGCGCTCGACGATGTCCCGCACGCGCTCGCGCAGCCGGGCATCCGGTGCGGTGACGGCGCGCACCGGCCCCTCCCCGTCGACACGCAGCGGAAAGCTGTCCGGCCGGACATCGGCGAGCTGCGGCCAGCCGGATTCCGGGCCGAGGCGCACGAAGCGCACCGCACCTTCCGCAATCGCCTGCTCGACCTCGTCGAGAGAGGACGGTTCCCTGTTGCGTCCTTCGCCGAAGCGAGGCTCGCAGAGGACGTGGAAGACCTCGGCGGCGCCGAGGACAGCCGCCGCCTTCTGCATCGCTGCAGACATCGTCTTGTACCCGCCAGCCAGGCAGACGTAACGGAGGGACGGATCGGGCGCCATGTGCACGATCCAGCGGTAGAGCACCTCTTCGAAGCGCGCGTGGTCGCGCTCGTTCACAAGCTCAGTGAACCCGGCGACGCGGCTAATCGAAAAGTCGCGGACGGGGTGGCGGCGGGCATACTCCTGAAGCCTTGCAAGTCCTTCATCCAGCCTCGGGCTCGACGTCGTCAAGACGTGCACCGCCTGAAAACCATCTGGCCCCAGAAGCTGCATCGCCTCCGGCACCACCGCCCAGGAGGTACCAACGGAGCAAAGCAGCGTACGGCTCCCCAAAACCGGCCCCCTTTCACGGAATCACCGACACCCCCAGCCCCACCCCTGGACCGCGGGCCCTGAACAGACCCGCACGGGTGGGAGGGGGGCCCACCTCGACACCGACACGGCCACAGACCCGGACTCGGCCACGGTCACCGTCACGGTCACCGCCAAGCCGCGCGCCCTGCAGAGGTCCGCTCCCTCTTTGCCCCCACCCACCCTGCGGGGCTGCCTGGGTGCGCGGGCCTCCAGGCCCGCTCCGGTCTTTCCCCCCTCCCATCCTGCCGGGCTGCAGCCCCGCGGTCCCCCCCGCCCGCCCCATCCAAGAGCCATTACCTGCTTCAGTCCAGCAGGCGGGCGAGCACCTCGTCTCGTGAGAGCCCGGCGTGCCGGGCCACGTCCGACACAATCGCGGCGAGCGTCCCGACCCGGAGGGCCGAGGCAAGTGGGATTGTGATGTGGTGTTGTCCGCCCTGCTCGGTGGTCAACCTGACGTGACTGCCCGTCTGACGCGTGGCCGCATACCCCAGACGACCCAGCAGCCGCGCCAGCTCCTCTCCCGAGAGATCGCGCGGCAGCCTCACAGGTTGATGACCTCGTCTCGTACGAAGTGCAAGCGGACCAATTTGGGCATCGAGGCCTCATCGAAGTGACAGGCCACCGCGTCGCGGACCATGGCGTGCAGCTCGGCGATCGAATCGGCCTCGGTGAAGACCGAATGGCCCAGCGCCTGCGCCGTGAAGCCTCCCTCCGGCGCTTCCTCGACAACGAAGATGATCTCCCGCATGGCCCGCCTCCTTGCTCACCCCACGCCTCCCCCATTCTAGATCCCCCGCCTCCCTCGTACGGCCGACCACAAACCTGTCGGACCACTACCCCACAGGCCCACTCCAGCCTTCCCCCCACCCAACCCTGCGGGGCTGCCTGGGTGCGCGGGCCTCCAGGCCCGCTCTGGTCTTTCCCCCCTCCCATCCTGCGGGGCTGCAGCCCCGCGGTCCCCGCCCGGCCCGCATCCGCTCTGGCCGCCGACCGTCGTCGTTTCACTGTCGTGCCGGTAATGCAGTTCACGCAAGCCGGGCCATCTTTTGATCCAAGACAGCGTGAACTTTCCTCCAGATATCACGCTCGTTTTCCCGTATCCACTGCCGCTCCTCCTTCTTGGTCAGTGTTTTCAGAAGTGGGTCCGGCAGACAATGAGGCAGGTGAAACGCAATGGCAACGAACCTATCTTTGCCTTGCGGTCCCTGCACCCGGTGCACCTTGAAGCGGAGCTGGTTCGCAAGCCGGAAAGGGGGCTTGTGTTCATCCCATTTCTTCACGTTGTGGAACTTCCCAGTCACTGGGTAGTTTGCGAGATGGCGCGGCGCGGCGTCACCCCCCGGGAGGGGTTTGTAGCCCATAGACGTCAGCCAGGCGATCTTCACTTCTGCGAGTTCTTTCATGGCCGCGGCCCACGTCTCGTGCTCCGTCCTCGACTTCCAAAGAAGAAGCCGGTCCTGGTCTTTTCCGATGGCGTGAGGCCAGTCCAGCTTGAGCGATCGCTCCAAATCCGCGCTCACCTCTGACGCTACGGTGGTTGCGTCGTCGAGGCCCACCAGGGCTCTACCGTCGTCACCTATCAGTTCGATCGAGCCAAAGCCGTTGCGCGACCGCCCGCCGATACACCCGAAGAGGTGAACAAGCTTCAGGACCTTTTCGAGCCATTCGCCATCGCCGTCGGTGCCGTCTCTCCACGAAAGCGTCAAGCACGCTTCCTGTGGCGGGTGTGCGGCCAGTGCCGGGGGATGCGTTTGCCCCTTCGGGCCCAAGGGGCCGTACCCGAGGTAGAGGAGCGAGCCGATCATGGCGCCCTTCCCGCCGGGGCCAGCTTTCATTCCTGGCTTCGCGTCGACCTTAGGGTGCAGCACTGGATCGCCTGCTTTTAGCGCTTTCTCCTTGCCGCTGGTATCCGAAGGGTTCGGCATTGCGGTCAACGCCACCGAGATCCGCGATCGAAGGGCCCAGCTTCGCTTCTGGCCGCTTTGAGGGCGGGTGAGCCAGGCGTGGCCCCAAAGTACGCCCTCGGCCTCGCGCAGCTCATTCTCGTCGTAGTTGACCTGGCGAGCATAGGCGACGCGCCACCACTGGCGCAGGAGCGCCTTGAACGGTGGCGTGCGCCATTCGCTGCTCTGGTCCGCACCTCCAAGAAAGGCGGGGGTGACCAGTCGAATCGTCACGGTCTTGCTGTTCACGAACCGCCCCCTTTCTGAACGAGTTCCCAGAAAACGGTCTGCTTGCGCACTTTGCTCGCCAGCCAGCCGACGGTTTTGACCTTGTTCCAAAGGGCAGCCGCAAGTCCCGCCGCTGCCGGGTGCTTGCGCTGGCGACAAAGCTCATTCACCACCCGTTCCACTTGAGCCCCCTCCGTGGCTGGGTTCTTGAGGCTTTGCATGAGCTGGCCAATTTGCTCAAGTTCAGGGGGCATGGCGGCGGGGCCTTCGGGCTGGACAGCGTCTCGCGTCTCATGAGCCGATGAGGGATGCTGTTCGTTGGCCGGACCAGGTTTGCCAGCGGCAAAGGTCGCGGCTGCCGCGCCGAGAGTGGAGGTACTCATCCTCCCATACCCCACCGCGGTCTTGGCGCCGAAGCCGAGCCAGTCGAAGGCGAACTCCAGGGCCGCCTGGACGAGGCGCTGCCAGCGCGGGGTGCCGTTTTCTTCCGCCTCGAAGTAGTGGCGAACCGGCGCGGGCCAGTTGAGGGGCGGGCGGAAGCGAACGATGAAGGTGAAGGTGGTGCCGGGCGGGAGGGTGAGGAAGTAGATCGGCACCGGGCTGCCCCAGTCCCCGGGAGGCTGGCCCCGCTCGCAAGAATGCCCGTAGCCAGGGTGGAGGGGGAAGTCGCGATTGACCTCCCCACCGGGAGGCTGGCGCGGCTGGTAGTAATGCCCGTAGTGGGGGTTCATGATGTCGATGCGGAGCTTGCCGTCTTTGGGCTCGGGGATGACGTCCCAGAACTCCAGAGCGCCGCGGGTGTGAATCTTTCTAGTTTCATCGGCTGGCTTTCGCTCGGGTTGGAGGCATCTCAGCACGCGATCTACGGGCGAGTTCGGTGCATCTTTCTCTTTCGGGCAGGCCAGATCGACGTAGTGGTCCAAGAGGTCGCGTTGCTCGCCGATGAGCCCCTGAGTTTGCTTTTGGAAGGCCTCCCGCCAGCGACCGCGCTCCTTGCCAATCGGCTTCGGGTCGTTGTCGTTGACGACGAAGTAGGCGCTGTTGGCGTCGAAGCCGAACAGCCACCAGATGGCCGGGACCGTCCACCCCTGGCTGTCGGTCTCGAACAACGCCAGCTCCTCCGCCGCCCGCCGCAGCACCCCCTTCACCGAGCTGCCGGGCAGGTACGGCACGCCATAGGGGTCGAGAAAGGCGAAGCCGTTTTCCAGCGGGTGCTCGATGCCGAGGCCGGTGGTGAACGGGGCGGTGGCGACCCCTGTTTCGATCAACGCCTCGCCGCGCGCGGCCACCACTTTTTGGCGAGCAGCGAGATGCGCGCTGGCCTGCACTGCACACGGTGCTAGTTCAGGCAAGCCGACCAAATTGAACTCGGCAAAGCGCGCTATGTCTTCTCGGGGCGCACCTGAAAACACGCAAAAGAGGAAGTTGTGCCGAGCCTCGTTGTCGATCTCTCCAAGATCAGTTCCCTCCTCTCGCTTCTGTTTTCTCTTCTGAATTTCGTCCTCCAGTTTCTTTCTCTTCTTCGAGTCTGGTTCCTTGGCCAATTTGCTTTCAAGAAGGGCTATCCGGGAGTCTTCGACCTCACGCGTCCACCAGCCCGCGAAGTACAAACGAAACCAGTGCCCCGGAGGGATGCCTCGTGCCTTGGGGAGTTGCCTGACCACGTAGTGGGGCGCTGCGAAGGTCATGGCTGCCCTCCTGTGGTTGCCTTGGTTCGCCCCGTCCTCTCGGCTGCCGCCAGTTGGCGGATCCAGCGCAGGATAGCGAGGGCCTCCTGCGTCGCTCGCATGTACCCCTCGCTGCTGCGGTCAGGCGCTGTCAGAGCCTGCACCGCAGTTGGGAAATCTCCCTTGGTGATGAACGAACCACAGACATCTTGGCGCGCAAGCCAGACTAAGATATGAGAAAGAAGGTCCTTGTAGTGCTTCTCGTCGGACTTGGATTGCATGAATGCAAGCGTTTGCAGCAACCCATTGCCCATGACCAGCGAAGGGGCGGCCTTCGCCAACTTCTCGTACTTCTCGGAACAGCCGGACACACGCTCCCACGCATAGGCAGCGCGCTTCTGTTCGAGACTCTGGGACATGGCTTCCTCCCCTACTCGACGATCCGCGCCACGACGAGACCGCGACCGGACGTGGCGTCGCCGCCGATCTGCACGACTTTCTCGTGCAGCGCATTCCTCAACAGAGCAAGGATTTCTTTCGCGTTCTTCGGTTTGGTTGAGCTCTCTTTGTCTGAGCCCTCGCCGCGCTTGACCCGTTGCCGCGAGGTCATGACGAGGGAGTGGAAGATGGCTTCAGGCGGTACGTTTTCGGTGTAGAAAAGGCCCCCGTCGTCCGCCGTGCCCGACTCATCGCTGATACGCACGTGCGGCTCCACGGTGGTGGCGTTGTTGACGAAGTAGTCGAAGCGGGTGTCGCTCAGGACCACCAGGTGCTTTCCGAGCTTGCTGCGGAAGTGCGCGTAGCTCTGGTCGGCAGGAATCGCCTGCTCGGCCAGCCAGCTTGCCACCTTGCCAAGCTGTTCTTTCGCGGAGCTCTCGGGGATCACCGTGAACTGGAAGGACTCCAGGATGATCGTATCCACCTCCCGACCGTCGAGTTTCGCTTTGACGGTCAGGCCGGAGTTGGCATGCGCGACACAGACATCGTCGTCCGATGGGGCAGGCACCGACCACCCTACAGCGAGCCCGGCGAGCTCGGCCGCCCGCTTGAGCCGGGCCAGCGCGGTCGGGCAGGTGGCGTAGACGAAGGACTCCCGCAGGGAGCGCACGGGAAAGGCCACCACCTGGGCATCAGAGAAGGCGACGGCGCCGGCGTGATCGGAAGCTTCGGCCTCGGGGCCGAAGATTTGATTGGTAAGACGTTTCGCTGCATCGCGATCGTTGCCGTTGGCCTCGAGCTGGGCGGCGAGAAACTGGTCTCGCAGCGCCCCCTTGATGCCCGATCCAGCGAACAGCGGGTGGCCGGTGTGGCGCTCCCGCTGGATCGGGTTGTCGACGACGCCGAGGGCCTGGCCCGCACCCATGTGGACCGGGCTGACGCAGTACAGGAACATCAAGGCTTTTTGTTCGAACATTTATCCCTCCTTCTCTGCCGTCTCGTGCGGCCACCGGCCGACGAGAATGTTGTTGAACCCTTCTGCCTTTCGTTGCTTCCAGACGGCGTCGTAGCGGTCGCTGCCGGATCGCTGGGTCAGCTCGTCGCAGATGAGATCCCAGAGGTTGTCAAGGTATCGATGCACGTCGCCATCGACGTCCTCGAGGTAGTACACACTGCCCGCCGGCACCGCCCGCTGCGCTGGCTTCGGCTTGTGTGCAGGCAGATCCCACCCGGAGACGACCTGCGCCCGCGGCACCGCGGCGCAGGCAAGGCGGGCCGAGAAGCCGTCGCATTCAATGCGGTAGGTGCCGTCGTCGTCGCGGCGTGTCCCAGGCAGCAGCCAGCCTTGCGGGAGAATCCCCGGGGTCAGGAGGACGAGCGCCAGTCGCCGGCTCTCGACCTTCGGCGGCTTCCAGGGAGTTGCGGGGAGGCAGGACACACTGGCCCCCCGGCCGTCGCCGCCCAGGCGCACCAGCTTCACGGGCTCGAGCAGTACGGCTGGGCAGCCCTCAATCTCCACAGCGAAGCCGACGCCGCGGCAGGGGGCCGCCGCCTGGGTGGTGTAAAGGTGCCCTGCTTCAGTGGTGTAGGAGTCGCGATTGCGTCCAATACCGAGACGGAAGTCATCGTCCCACAGGTCTCTGCGATGGACAAGCTGCTCCGGCTCGGGGGTTTTCCCTTCGAGGTAGGCGCTCATCCCCGCCGCCCGCAGCCACCAGTCCGAGCCAGGTTTGGCGAGTCTCGGCGCGGCGAGCACCGGCACCGCCGCGGTCGGCCCGCCGTGCACCGACGCCGCCAGCGGCACGGGCCGCAGGCGCCAAGCCCGCTCCGCCACCGGCTTCAGCGCATCTTTTTTGCATGGCCGGTGCGCGGGTGGGGTTTTCGCGCTCACCACGAGGTCGGCAGGAAAGGGGAAGAGGAGCTCCACGCCGTCGCCCATCGAGCGCGCCAGCGTGGCGCAGGCGAGGCGGAAGCTGCCCGGCTCCCACGGTGTCCCGAGGACCTTGGCCAGCACCGGGTCGCAGTGCTCGGCGCCTTCATCGGTGAAGCGCCCGAGCTCCACCCCGGATCGGGCGAGGAGCGCCGACCGCAGCGCCCCGGAAAACACCGAGGGCCACGGCGGCATCAAGGCTTCGGCGTGGTCGCCGGGACCGCCGAAGTCGCGGTTGCCCCGCAGGTACAGCACGTCCAGGGGTTCGAGGTACAGCCAGGTGCTCATGCCTCACCTCCCCTCTCTCGGCGGGATGCGACTGGCGGCGTCGGCGCCCGGCCCTCCCGCGCCAAAAACTCCGCCACGGTGAGCAGGTCGGCCAGGTGCTCCGGCACCGACGACCACGCCCGCGCGCCGTTCGGGCGCGGCTGGCACTGGCGCAGGGCCACCGCCACCATGTCGCCGGCCAAGCTGGCGGCTGGATCCTCGTCGGGCGCGAGGAGATGGCCGTACCCCTCCTCCCGGTAGTCCTTGGCGTCCATCCCTTGGCGCCGAAGCTGCCACGCCAGGGTCTTGGCCAGCATCTCCCGATACGCGGCGAGCTGATCCTTGCCGCTCCCTTCGGGCCACGACGGCAGATCTTCGAGCCACTCCAGGGCGTGGTAGACGGCGCGGCGCGACACGAAGGGCAGGCCCAGATTGTCGCGCAGGCGCAGGAGGACGCCCATCGGCGTCACCAGGTTCTGGGTGAGGAGGGTCCAACGGTCGGCGATGTACGGCACGTCGCGGTGGTCGTCCGGGTCGAGGTGGTCGAGCTTGACACCGCCAAACCCCCACGACGCCGTGTACGAGGCCTCGCCCCCGCCGCGCTTCGCGAGCACGATGGAAAAACTGTTGCGGCCGTTGTCCTTGGCTGCCTTCTCGGCGAGGCGCAGGCGGCGCAGCACCGCCTGCAGCGGGGCCTGGTGGTGGGCCACCACGGCCCCCATGGAGGCGGTGGCGCGACCACCCATGGCCCGGAAGATCTTGAGAATTCTTCGATTGCGACCGTCTTCGGGACGCTTGCTGTGATCGATGCCCACGTACCCTGAGCCGATGTCGCCGAGGAACGCCCCGAGCTGGCGGTACAGCTCCCACACGCTGTCCTTTTCTCCTGCCGGCACGATGCCGGAAAAAGCGCACCGCAACGCAAACATGCAGGGCAGCAAGTCATCAACCGCCACCATGGCCAGGGCGTCGTCCCCACCGGAGTAAATAAGGCGCCCCAGGAAGAGTCGCTCCACCACCCAACGAGCGGTTTCGAGCGCGAAGCTGCTCATGGCGCCCGAGAGTGCCGCGTGGAACGCCGGGCTCGGGGGACGGGGGCACGCCAGCACACGCCGCACGGGGTCGTCGTCGCGCGTGTGGTGTCTCGCCAGCCAACCTGCCAGCTCCGAGTGCCAGAGTTCTTCGAGCCGCAACATGAGCGCAGGGTCGCCGGAGAGCCACTTGCCCGCCTGGTCCCCATCCATCAGGATCATCCCGTAGTAGCGCTCGGGCGAACTGCCGAAAGCCTGCCTCCACAGCCGAGCGAGTTCGGTCTCCGATGGACCTTCATGCTCTTCCGCCCCATCTTTCGCGCTATTGGCGGCCGCCCCCTCCTTGACGCGATCGAAGAGCTCAGGGAGTGCTCGGCAGACAGCTTTCACCTTCCCGTCTTCGTTTTCGATCCTGTCGGATAGCTTTTTGGGCAGGACGCTCCAGGCGTCATCAGCGAGCGCCCTTTCGGCATGCTCCGCGAGCTTTTCGAAGGCGTGCTGGCGCCTGGCAAAAGCAGCCGAATTCTCGGCCGGCCAAGGACGCAACGGCAAGGTGGCGAGGTCAGGCGCCAGCGCCATGGTGTGGGTCGACACGGTGAAGCGGGCGACTTGCGTGGAACGAGTCCGGCGCTCGTCGACAGGCTCGCCCGCGGTCTCCGTGTGTTTGGCCTGCTCGATCCACCTGCCGGCCATATCTGCAAAACGCCGTGTCCACAGCCGCTTGGTGGCGCACAGGGCACACAGATGCTCGCCAGACTTGGCGAGAACATGGTCGCGCTCGGCCACCTTCGTCCACAGGGTCTTGCCGCGCTTGTTCGTCGGCAACTCGAACTTGCGCCGCGGCCGAGCTTTGCGTGACTCTTCCTCGGTGGGCTGGTCGTCGCCGGGCCCGCGCAGCCACTCCCGTTCCCCGCAGACGGTGCATCGGTACCCTTCCTCGCGAACCTGAGCGAACTGCCGCGCGGCCTTGCACGCCGCGTGAACCCGCTCGGCAAGCTCGAGCAACGCCGGGTAGAGCGTGCCGGGGTTGGGCTCGTAGCGCAGGGTGACGGCACCGGCCTCCATTCCAGCGGCCTGCCTGCCTTGCGAAACTTTGCTGAGTGCCTGCCAGAACTCGGATCCCAAGAATCCGGGGTTGTCAACTGGCCCGAAGAACATGCGCAAGGCCTCAGCCAGGCCAAAGGGGTCGAGGGGCGATCCGACCCACGTGGGTTGCTCCGGAGTGTCTTTGGCCCGCTCATGGGCCGGCGACGACAGCAGTTCTCTGAACGGCACGGCCGCCCAGTAGACCTCCGGGAAGTCCCGAAGCTGGTCGGCCAACTGGCCCTTCACGTCCTCGGTAAGGGGGCCGGCCTCGGCGATACGATAGAGTTCGCAAACCGTTTCGTCGGCTTGCCTGCGGACCCACGAACGCACCCCCTCGACGACCGCCGAGGCCAGGGCGCGCGCCTGGCTCGCCGGCACCACGGCCACAAAGCGGTTGGGCAGGCACGGCGAGAACAGCGGGTTTGAATCGGTGCGCCAGTGCATCCAGTCCGGGGTGGCAGGGTTCTTGCGGTCGTTCGGCAGGCGGACTCCTTGCTCCTCGAGCCAGACATCCACCAGCGGGACGCCCAACAGCGAGGGGAAGACGACGGCGTCGGGACCGAGCTTCGCGGCTACCGGCTTCATCGCCTCCCAGGTCAGGCAAGACAGCAGGTGCGAGCCGGCCCAGAGATCGGAGGTCGTGCGGCTCTGCTCAATGAACCCCTGCACCGGCCCGATCGAGACGACCAGCAAGGCGGGGTTCTCGTCGGGGTCGGCTGCCAGAGCTCCGGCGAAGGCCGAGGCGAGTGCGTTGTGCTCCCAGATGGAATGGTCGGGCACCCGCGAGTCCGCGGGCAGCAATCGCCAAACCGGCCCGAGTCCGAGCTCCTCCGGGGGGCTGACCGGGCCGAGGCGCCACAGCGCCAGCACGGCGCGGCGCAGCGCCTGCACCGTGGCAGCCAGCTCCTTGCCCACTTCGGCCGGCAGACAGGCCGCGTCAAGTACACGTTCGTCGAGGGCGACCTCGCGCAACACACCCTCCGGCACTTCCCGTGCTGCCACGAGGCTGAGATCCGAGGTTGCGCCGGCGAGCAGCCCCTCCATGCGCTCGGACGCCCCCTTGACGATGCGCCCGGATGTCGTGACGTAGACGTCACCCAGGTTGTAGTGGTCGCCGCCAAGGGGATGCACGAGTTCGGCGCCGGTTCGCGACCAGAACAGAACATGGCGATCGAACCCCTTGTCTTCCTTGGGCAAGGGCCATTGTGGGCGGTCGCTGGCAGCAGCCCACCTGTCCGCTAGCTTCGCTATTCGAGCGAGGTCCCGCGAGAGTTCTTCCGAGCCGAGGCAGTATTGCCGCAATCGTGCCGCCGTGCCCCCTTCGTGGCCCTCGCGGGCGCGCGCCAGGATGAGCGCCTTTTCCGGTGGATCATGCAGCCATGCGGCCAGCTTGGCTTGCCAGAGCTTGAGATCAGGCTCGCTCATGGCATCCTCCATCTCAGTGTTGTCCTTGCTGGGGCGCGACACAGTGGGTTTCGCATCAGGTCCTCCATTCGCTGTCGTCCCCGAGACAGGTCTGGCGGGCGAGGGGATCTGCTCGGGATTTGTTGGCTCGGAGCCGTTGCGGCTCCACAACGCGGCGTAAAAGAAAGATAGGCGGTAGGTGCCACGGATGTCAAGATGCCGGCTCCGGCCGGCGCCCGCGGCCCCGGCACGGCTTGCAGGCACCGGCGGGTTTGCCTACCCTTGCGGCCTCGGAGGGCGACGAGCCGATGGGACACCGTCGAGAGTGCGTTCTGGCGACCACGGGCACGAGCATCCTGACCAACCTCGAGGAGCTCCAGGCGGCTCGGGACTGGGCGACGTGGCTCGAGCGACAGCCGGCTGGCGAAAGGGCGGCGCTGACGGACGACCGCGTTCACATCGAGAACGCCTGCCGCCACGCGGCGCGCGGCGCCTGGGAAGACTCCGGCGCCACCCTTGCGGAACTGCGAGGGCAGCCGCGGTTGCTGGGCGCCGAGGTCGGCAGCTTCGTGGCGCTGCGCGCGGAAAGCGCCTACGCGGCCGTGCGCGAGATCGTCCTGCTGTACAGCGATACGAGCCAGGGTGAGGCGGCGGCGCTCATCCTCCGCGCCCTCATGTCCAGGCGGTTCGGTATCGTCGCGGAGGTCCGTCGGATTCCGTCGTTGCAGGATGCGAATCCCTCCCAGTTCAAGGTAGCCGGCCTGAGGAACCTCGTGCGCGAACTGGCCAGCCAGGTGGCCCGTCGCGGGTCCGACGCGGTCGTCATCGATGCCACGGGTGGGTACAAGGCGCAGGTGGCGATGGCTGTGCTGTTCGGACAGGCGTACGGAATCCCGGTGGTTTACAGGTTCGAGCGCTTCGCCGAAATCATCGAGTTCCCCCCGATGCCGTTTAGCTTCGATCTCGGCACCGTCGAGACCATCCACGACTTGCTGGAGCTGGAGGTGATCAGCCCCGAAGCCCTCGAGCGGCGCCTTGGGCGACCCCTGACCGAGGCGAACCAGACCTTTGCGGCAGTCCAGGCGATGCTGCGAGGCGTCGTCGACTCGAACGGCCAGGACGCCTTCGCGCCCTCGCCGTTCGGCCAGCTCGCGCTGGAGGTCTGGCGCCATCGTCAGGCCGTACGCCCCTGACCAAACGCAACCCGTCCGAAGCCGAGAGTGGCGCCCTTGCCGACGTGCAGCAGTGGCGCGAGTCTCAGCAGCGGCCAGAACACCTCCCAGCCGGTCGAGTACTCGATGGAGCCCACGATCCCGGCCAGCGCCATCGATTGCGCTTGCCGCGCCGAGTAACGGCGGAGCCTCACGAGCTGAGTACTGTCCGCCACGATCCCTACGACCCTCGCCAGCGCCAGACGGGCCGGCGCAATCGGCTCCACAGCAACTCCCAGCCAGGCGAGGATGGCGAGCCTCGCTCGCCGCTCGACAGCCTTGACCAGCAGTGGAAACGGGGGGGCCGCGCTGACGGCCTCACCGCCGTGCACGAGGCGCAGCGGCGACACCAGATCGACCACAAGCGATTGCCCCTCCGGCGGCTGCGGTGGACACAGCTCGGTCAGACGACGCGGCTGCGCCTGCCGCAGTTCCTCGAGAGCGCGGAGCCGCTGTCTCGCCCGCCCCAGCCCGCGCGCGGCCGCCAGTTCGAGCGCCACCCGCCATTGCCACGCGGCAGACACGGCCGGCCCGAACAGGCGGATCGTGACATCGAGCGAGTCGGGGCGCCTCAGGCACTCCAGGATCCAGGACGGCGTCCGGTACTCGGGACCCCGTTCCCCGTCCCCGCGTGTCGGTTGCCAGATTCTCAGAAACCCACACTCGTCCTTGAATCGGCACCTCTCGCACGGCCGTGAGGGCGTCGCGCACATGACCTGGCGGAGGGCGCTTCCGAGGGCCGAGCGCAACTCGTTCGCCCACCACGCCTCGTCGCGCATGGCCTCGCCGTTCACGGGCGCGAGGCGGGAGGAAATCTCACAGACGTGCACATCGAGGAGCGACTGCCAGGCCTGACTGTCGAGAATCATGCGGCGGCCCCCTCAGCAGCGTCCCAGTGTACTGCGGCGGGGCGCGATCCGCGCCACTCGTCGACGCGTCCCCGGGAACTGCCCTCGGGCTGTGGACCCACACGGGCCAGCTTCTTCCGTGCCCCCGCCCACCCTGCGGGGCTGCGACCCCGCGGCCCGCCCCCGCCCGCACCTTCTTTCGCCTCCCTCACTGCGGGGCTGCTTGGAACCGGTGGTTGCGGGCGTGGTTGATGTGGGGAGGGGTGCGGGGCGGGGAGAGTCGGGGTACGATGCCTCCAGGTAGAGATCGTCCTCATGCTGAAGACCGGAAATCTCGTCGGCCACGTCCGCCTCGGCGCGCTGCTCGGCTCGGGCGGGATGGGCGAGGTGTGGGAGGCCACCGACGAGCGCCTGGGGCGGCGCGTCGCGGTCAAGGCGATCCGCCACGACCGCCACGCGGGCGCCAGCTCGCGCGCCCGCTTCGCCCGCGAGGCCCGCATCCTGTCCCAGCTCGAGCACCAGAACATTTGCCGCCTGTACGAGTTCATCGAGGGCGAGGCGTACGACGTGCTGGTCATGGAGCGCGTCGGCGGCACGACGCTCGAGCAGGCGGTGCGGGACGGGTTACGCCCGGCCGAGCGGCTCGACATCGCCCAGGGGGTGTGCTCGGCGCTCGTCGCCGCCCACTCGCTCGGCATCGTGCACCGGGACCTCAAGCCCGAGAACGTGATGCTGGCCGAGGACGGGACGGCCAAGGTGCTCGACTTCGGCCTCGCCCGCAGGTTCGGCGACAGCCCGGTGGCGGCGGCCGACAGCGGGGCGATGGCTGCCGACCGACTCGAGCCCGGCGCCACGTTGATGGACGGGGCGTTGACGAACGCCGGGGATGTCGTGGGCACCCCTCGCTACATGAGTCCGGAACAGGCCTGCGGAGAGACGGCCACCGCCGCCAGCGACATGTTCGCGTTCGGCTTGCTGCTGTTCGAGGTGTACACGGGCAAGGCGCCGTACGACTCCGACGACGCCCTCGAGGTCCTCCAGCGGGCGCGCTGGGGCGACGTCCCCGAGATCAAGGGCGTCGACCGCCAGATCGCCAGCCTCATCCGGGAGCTGGTGGACCTCGTGCCGCAGCGGCGGCCGACGGCCGCGGCGGTCCTCGAACGGCTGCGCCGCCTGCGGGCGCGGCCGATGCGCCGGCTGCGCGCCGCGGCAGTGACCGTGACCGCGGCGAGCCTGTTGGCCGGCACGGTTTTCTCCCTTCTCGGCCTCGCCCGCGCCCGCCGTGAGGCCGCCCTGGCCGGTGCCACCACCGATTTTCTCGTGCAGCTCTTCGCCGCCACCGACCCGGAGCGCGAAGCGGGCGGCCGGGTCACCGCCCGCGAGCTGCTCGATCGCGGCACGGAGCGGGCCCGCAGCGGTCTCGCCGGCCAGCCGGCCACCAAGGCACGGCTTCTGACCACGCTCGGCCGCATTCACAACAACCTCGGGATGCCAGACAAGGCATGCCTTCTCCTCGAGGAGTCCCTGGCGCTCCAGGAGAGACTCTCAGGCCGCGACGACGCCGCCGTGCTGCCGGTCCTCCTGCCGCTCGCCTCGGCGTACGCCGACCAGGGGATGCTCGAGCGCGCCCGCGACACCTACGAGCGCGCCGGCGTGCTCGCCCGCCGCCACGGCAAGCGGCAGCGGGAGGCTGACGCGCTCATCGGGCTCGCCAGCACCGAGGCTCGCCTCGGCAGGGCCGCGCAGGCGGAGGCCACGGGTCGTGCCGCCCTGAGCCTCGCGGAGGCGGCGTACGGCCCCGACGCCCGCCAGTTCGCGGCAGCCGCCAGCAACCTCGCCGTGACGCTGCTCGACCGCGGGCAACCGGCGGCGGCGGAGCCGCTGCTCGTCCAGGCCCTGGCGACGCTCGACCGTCTCGACGCCCCGGACAGCCCGGACACCGCCCGCGTCGTGCTGAACCTCGCCACTGCCCGCAAGGATATGGGGCACTTCGCCGATGCAGAGACCCTCTACCGGCGCTCGCTCGACAGCCTCGAGCGGCGCTTCGGTCCCTCCCACCCGCAGACCGCGCTGGCGTGCAACGATCTCGGCGTGGTGCTCTTCGAACTCGGCCGCCTCGCCGAGGCCGAGGCCGAGTACCGGCGGGCCGTGGACATCGGCGAACGGGCGCTCGGACAAGCGCATCCGGTGGTGGCGATGCTCCGCTCCAACCTCGGAGAGGCCGTCGATCGGCAAGGCCGGTGCGCCGAGGCCGAGCCTATCCTTCGCCAGGCGCTGGAGGCCGAACGGGCCGGTTTCGGTCCCAAGCATCCGGCGGTGGCCGAGACGTTGCGGGCACTCGGCGTCGCCGTCGCCGCCTGCGCCCGCCCGACCGAGGCCGAGCCGCTGCTGCTCCAGTCGCTGGCGATGCGTGAGGCGCTCGCCGGTGCCGACCATCCCGAAGTCGCCGCGACGCTCGCCGACCTCGGGCGCTTCTACCACGCGCAGGGGCGGGCGACGGAGGCCCTGGTGGCGCTGGGCCGCGCCGCGGCGATCCTCGAGGCGACACTCGGGGCCGACCACCCCCGCACGGTGAAGGTGCGCGCGGCCCTGGCCGACGCAGCCGCTGCCGGCCCCGAGCCCGGGCGGTCCTGACATCACGCGAGCCGGGCGTGTACCATTCCCGCGGGTCCGAACATGCGACGAGCCACGTCCCGCCCCCGCACCCAGCACCCCGCCCGCGGGGCGAGCCGGAGCGCACCGTGAGCGGCGCCGTGCCGCCCGAGGCCGGTGTGCCGACGGGCGCGGAGCCGCGGCTGGTCGCCGTCGGCGGCGGCAAGGGCGGCATCGGCAAGAGCGTGCTCGCCGCCCTGTTCGGCATCGAGTGCGCCCGCCGCGGCCTGTCGACCGTGCTTCTCGATTGCGATTTCGGCGGCCCCAACCTGCACAGCCTGCTCGGTATGTCCCACCCCCGGGAGACCGTGTCGGATTTCGTCTTCCGGCGCACCGAGTCCCTCGCCGCTCTCGCGGTGCCCACACCCGTGCCGGGGCTGACGCTCATTTCCGGCCCGAGGAGCGCCACCGCCGACGCGAACTTGCTGCACCAGCAGCGCATCCGTCTCAAGCGCGCGATCGGGACGCTGCACGCCCAGGTCGCCGTCCTCGACCTCGGCGCCGGCACCCACTACGACGTGGTCGACTTCTTCCTCCTTGCCTCGCACGGCGTGCTGGCCGTCACGCCCGAGGCGCTCTCGGTCGAAAACGCGTACCGCTTCCTCAAGGTGGCGTTCCTGCGCCGCATTCGCAACGCCGACCTCGGCGACGACCTCACCCGACTCATCGGGGAGGCCGCCCGCGACGGCAGCGCCGGCGCACGGACCCCGGCCGAGCTGCTGGCGCACGTGGCCCGGCAGGCGCCTGCCGCCGGTCAGCGCCTCGCCCGTCTCATGGAGACGCTCCGGCCGCTCCTCGTGGTCAACCAAGCGCGGACCGCGCAGGACCTCGCCCTGTGCGACGCCATGGCGCAGGCCGCCCGGCGCCTGTTCGGCGTCGGCCTGCAGCCGCTCGGTGTGCTGCACCACTGCGAGACCCTGGCGCGAACCGTGCGGGCACGCTTGCCGGTCCTACCCGAGAACCTCGGTCCGGAGGCCGTCGCCGACGTGGGCCATCTCGTCACCCGCCTGCTGGCCCTTCCGGCTCCGGGGGGCACGCGGTGAGCCGGTGGGATCACCTCGATCCCTGGGAGGTGCTCGGGGTCTCGCCCGAAGCCTCCGTGGAGGAGATCCGCGCCGCCTACGAGAGCCTCGAGCGCGCCCTCGCCCCCGGCTCGCTCGCCGTCTACTCGATCGTCGACCCCGACGAGCAACCGTGCCTGCTGCGCCAGCTCCGCGTCGCCTACCAGCGCGCGCTGCGCGCCGCCGGCGCCTCGGAGCCTGCACCCGCACTCGAGCTCCGTGTCCCCGCCGGCTCCGCTGCCGACTCGCCGCGGCCCGCTCCCCCGCCCCGGTCCGCCGGACCGCCGCCGCTCGCAGCCGCTCTCAACGCCGGCGCCGAGGTTACCGGCGAGCAGATGCGCGCCGTCCGGGAAGGCTGGGGCATGACGGTCGACGCTCTCGCCCGCCGCACCCGCATCCGGCCGCAGTACATCGCCGCGATCGAGGGCGAGGACTTCGCGGCCCTGCCGCAGCGGGTGTTCGCCCGCGGATTCGTCATGACTCTCGCCCGGGAGCTCGGCCTCGACCCCGACCACGCGTGGTCGTGCTTCGAGCGGCGGTGGGCAGCTCGCGGCCCCATCCCGCGACCCGACCTCCCGAAACGGTGACGCCCGCTCGCACCGGCTTCGCCCACCGCCCGCGAGGGGCGGCGGCGCCGGGCAGAACGGAGTACGCTGACGTCCGGAGCGGTTGTCGCTGTCGGAGGTGAAGATGCGTGGACCGATGCTGGTCGTTCTGGTCTTCCTCGTGTGGAGCTGCACCGGGGTGCCCGACGGCGTGCCGACGGTCCGCGGGTTCCAGCTCGAGCGCTACCTCGGCACCTGGTACGAGATCGCCCGTCTCGACCACGCGTTCGAACGCGGGCTCGAGCGTGTCACCGCCACGTACACGCCGCGGGCCGGCGGCGGCATCGTCGTTGCGAATCGCGGCTTCGACGCCGGCACGCGGGCGTGGAGGGAGGCCACAGGCAAGGCCTTCCCGGTCGGCGAACCGGATGAGGGTCGTCTCAAGGTCTCCTTCTTCGGCCCGTTCTACGGCGGCTACAACATCATCGCGCTCGACACCGAGGGCTACGAGTGGGCGATGGTCTGCGGCCCGAGCCGCCGCTACCTCTGGATTCTCGCCCGCACACCCGCGCTCGACCCGGAGGTGCGCGAACGTCTCGTCGCCCGCGCGCGCTCGCTCGGCTTCCCGACCGATCAGCTCATCGCCGTCCGGCACGACTGAGCGTGCAGGCCGCCTCGAGCGCCGGGGGCCCTACCTCGCGGCAGAGCGGGATCGCAGCGGTCGAAACCCGGCCACCCTGGCAAGCGGCACCGAGTACGTGATGCCGCCCCCTCCGTACGGCTCGGCCACGCGCACGTGCGTCGCCGTCACCTCGTGGAGGATCACCCGCGAGGTGCTGCCGTCGCGCATCACCAGCTCGACCATGCGGCCGAGGTGCTCGTCCGCCTGGGAGAGCGGCAGAGGGCGGGATGGCGTCGGCGCCGGCGTCTCTTCGGGGATACCGATCGGCAACTCGGGCAGCGGCGTCGGCGTCGGCTGCGGTATCGCCGGCACCCACGCGGCCTCCGGCGTCGGGCGCGCCTGCACCGCGGCGCGGGCTGCGGCGCCCTGCCGCATTCCCGTGATCGCGGCCGAGGTCATCAGCACGATGATCCCGACGACGAGCCCCCCGAGCCCGGCCAGCGACACTTGCACGGCACGCTTCGTGTCGGGCCAGAACCTGAAGAGGACGTAGACGTTCGCGAACGGCACGAAAAGCACGAGGAGCCCCCATTTGACGCTCACCCGGAACGCCAGCACGAGGGTCATGATCCCGCCGGCCATCATGACCAGGGAGGACACCCAGATCAGGATCATGCCGACGACCGTGCCGAAGCTCATCCGCCGCCTCCCGCGCGCCGCCCGCCAACCACCCGGTGAGCCGGTTCCTCCAGGTCAGCCAGCGCCGTGAGTGCCGACTCCGATTGTCGCACCGATCCGGCAGAGCCGTCACCCCGCCGCGGACGACGAGGCTCGGCCCATGCTGCCCCTCGTCCGGCCCGCACCGAGCGCCGCCCCCCGACTTCACACCCCGCCACGGAGCACGAAAGCGACAGCTCCCACTTCCCCTCTGGGGGCCGCCGGACAGCAACGGCTCTTCCAGCGACCCGCCCTCCGCGAGTTCCCGGGATCCCAAGCCCGCATCGTCTCTTTCCCCCGCCCTCCCTGCGGGGTTGCGGCCCGGTGGCCCCCGCCCACGCCCTCCGCGGCCTCGGTCGCAGGCGTGGTACCTTCGTGTCAGGGACACATCGCGCGCGTGCCGGCGGTGGCCGCCGCCGCGAGCCACGAACGGAACGAGAGGACAACCGACGGCCGGAGGTGCGGTCATGAAGCCAGCTGAAAGAGAACCGATGCGGGCGGTGACGGTGCGGCTCCCTGAAAGCCAGTGGGCGGCGCTGGCCAGCCTGGCGGCCCAGTTCCAGCTGCCGCCGAGCAGGCTCGCGCGGACGCTCCTCGGCCACGCCATCACCGCATTGCAGCGCGGCGACCCCGACCTCGAGCGCGCCGTGCGCACCTCCCGCGACGGATAGGCGGCTGGGGACCGGCGCGTCCGTCGGCGGGGGAGCGGCGCCCACGCGTCGGCACCGACAGGGCGGACGCGCCGCTCGGAAATTGACCCATCCAACGTTTGAGGATCGTGCCCACTCCTGGCACCGTTACCTGCAGCGTGGGCGAGATGCTCGGCGTTGCCGGAGCAAGAACGCTTCGGGGGAGCTGGTGCATGTGATGCGGCACCGGATGCTAGTGAAGGGTCAGTCGATTGGGCCGGTGGCGAGGGTGGTGGGGGTGAGCCGGAACACCGTCAGGGAGGTCTCTCCCGGCCCGAGCCGAGGTGTCGGGAGCTGTGGCCCCGGGGGGCAACCCGTGTGGACGCGGGTAGACGAGCTCGGCTTCGTGCCCTTCGGCCGAACCGGCGGAGAGCTGCTCTTCAACCTGCTCGCCGAACGACACGAGCGGCGTTCGACGCTGATCACCACGAAACTCACTCTTTTCGGGTGGGTCCAGATCCCGAGCAACGAGAAGCTCACGACAGCCCTGCACGATCGACTCGCCAGCCAGAGTCACATCGTCACGACGAAAGGGCCATCGTGTCGGACAAGGAGACAGAAATCGGACGTCGTCGCGCTGCGCGCCTCCCCCCCCGGGGGAGAGGCAGAAGGCAGCAACGACACCGACGAAAGGAGAAACAACAACCCCCACACCAACCCTTCTCAACTACCTCCCAGGGTGGGTCAGCATCCAACCATTGCCCTGGGTCACTTCTCGACCGCTGCAAGCAGCTTAGGCCAGCTGCACCTGCCAGGCCCATGGCCGTCGAGGGTAGAGTCCCCTGACGTGGTGTGCGAGTCGCCCCCCGTTGTCGTCGGGCCTGTGGGAGCTGTGGGAAACGCGAAGCGTTTTCCAAGCGGCTGTGGGAATCGCGTAGCGATTTCGAGAGCCGCGGTAGCTTCCACAGGCGAGTTTGGCGGCGAGCGGCGATGACATGGAAGCGGCCATGGCGCCATCCTTGAGCTAGCAAAGGGCGGATCTTGCGACCCCAGGAGGGCACAATGGCCGTACCGAGCATGACGCCGATCGAATGGCTGCACAAGAGGCTAGCGGACGGAGGTGAGGATCTCCTGCGCGAGATGTTGACCGTGTTCGCCCAAACCCTGATGCATGCAGAGGCCGCAACCCAGTGTGGTGCTGCCGATGCGACGCGGAGCCCCGAGCGCAGCAACCGTCGCAACGGGCATCGGGAGCGCCGGACACCCGGGCGGGGACCATCCTGCTCGCCATCCCGAAACTGCGCGAGGGTGGCTATTTCCCCGAGTGGCTGCTGGATCGCCGCCGACAGGCCGAGCAGGCCCTCACCACCGTGATCGCGGAGAGCTATGTCCTCGGTGTGTCGACGCGTCGGGTCGAGCCGCTCGTGCAGTCGATGGGGCTGACGGGAATCTCCAAGTCGCAGGTCTCCGAGATGGCGCAGAGCCTCGATCCGATCGTCGAGGACTTCCGTTCTCGCCCCTTGGATGCCGGCCCCTACCGTTTCGTCTGGCTTGACGCCCTGGTCATCAAGTGTCGTGAGGGCGGCCGGGTCGTCAACTTCGCCGTGGTCGTCGCCACCGCCGTCAACGCCGAAGGCCACCGCGAGATCCTCGGCGCCGATGTCATCACCCAGGACGACGGCGCCGGCTGGCTCGCCTTCCTCCGGAGCCTGGTCAGCCGCGGGCTCTCCGGTGTCGAGCTTGTCATCTCCGACGCCCACCAGGGGCTTCAGGACGCGGTGGCGGCGACCTTCCCCGGCGCTTCCTGGCAGCGCTGCCGGACGCACTTCATGGTCAACCTCCTGACGCGCGTCCCCAAGGCCCATTGGAACCAGATCTGGTCCAAAAACCCGCTCGAGCGCCTCAACAAGGAGAGCCGCCGCCGCACCGATGTCGTCGGCATCTTCCCCAACCGCGACGCTGCCTTCCGCCTCGTGGGTGCGGTCCTCGCCGAGCAGCACCACGAGTGGGCCGTGGCCCGCCGCTTAATGAGCGCCGACACCCTCGCCCAGCCCCAGCACCCCACCATCCACCAACCCACTCTCCCGAAGGAGGTGAGCCTGTCTGCTATCGCCTGCCTCCACCCGGCGCTCTCGCCTTCATACACCACTTGACCGGACGTGACCGCGCGACGGGTTGCCTCGTTCGACTGCTGGGCGCTGCCGACCGTTTCAATCCGCCCGCCCGGGGGGGGCGCGACCATAGCGGGCGGGCATAGCGGGCACAGCAGGCACAGTTTCAATCCGCGCGCCCGGGGGGGGCGCGACCGGTACCAGGTGGACGTATATTTCCCGTCGAGCCGGTTTCAATCCGCGCGCCCGGGGGGGGCGCGACTATGGGTTGGGGTCGCGCTAGGAGCGTGTTTCGCGGTTTCAATCCGCGCGCCCGGGGGGGCGCGACGGTAGCGTTCGACCGTCTGGCGTCGGCCGGTACGCGTTTCAATCCGCGCGCCCGGGGGGGGCGCGACGCGGCCCAGAGACCGCCACCTGCTGGCACTAACGCGTTTCAATCCGCGCGCCCGGGGGGGGCGCGACCAGCCACCGGTGGGACGGCGAGAGACGGCGCAGCCGTTTCAATCCGCGCGCCCGGGGGGGGCGCGACCACCGGGCGCGGTGGTGGGACTAACTAGCGCAGGCTTCAATCCGCGCGCCCGGGGGGGGCGCGACTGGTGGTGTGGCTGTAGGTATAAGACAGTAGGTGAGTTTCAATCCGCGCGCCCGGGGGGGGGCGCGACTGGTGCCAAGCCGCTGTCATCCACCAGCCCGACATGTTTCAATCCGCGCGCCCGGGGGGGGCGCGACCCGGCGCCGGGTCACACCCCGGCGCCGTGATTGTGTTTCAATCCGCGCGCCCGGGGGGGGCGCGACCCGGCGCCGGGTCACACCCCGGCGCCGTGATTGTGTTTCAATCCGCGCGCCCGGGGGGGGCGCGACGCGCGTCTCTGCAGCGCGCTGATCTCACCGGTGCGTTTCAATCCGCGCGCCCGGGGGGGGCGCGACGTTTGTTGATTGGGTTAGCAGTGGCGCGCGCGCAGTTTCAATCCGCGCGCCCGGGGGGGGCGCGACTGGGCGCCGCGGAGGGCGTGAGTGGATATGACGGCAGTTTCAATCCGCGCGCCCGGGGGGGGCGCGACTCCCGTGTCTTGCGTAGCCCAGCCCGAGGATCTCCGAGTTTCAATCCGCGCGCCCGGGGGGGGCGCGACTTGCATCGTCAATTCTCCCTCTCCCCTCCGTTATCGTTTCAATCCGCGCGCCCGGGGGGGGCGCGACTAGGTATTCCCAGACCTGCCGGGCGCATGCGCATACGTTTCAATCCGCGCGCCCGGGGGGGGCGCGACACGAGCGTTGGCGTTTTTTCTGCCACGCTATCTGTGGTTTCAATCCGCGCGCCCGGGGGGGGCGCGACGTCCGGAATACATGGATGCCTGTCGAGCATACTCGAGTTTCAATCCGCGCGCCCGGGGGGGGCGCGACTCGTAGACGGCCCCGTCTGCATCTACAAACTCATGTTTCAATCCGCGCGCCCGGGGGGGGCGCGACCTCGGGTTGGCTTTTGAATTAGTAGATCGTCTGTACGTTTCAATCCGCGCGCCCGGGGGGGGCGCGACCTGCGGGCGCTCGGCAGATCGTGCCTTGATCTTGCGTTTCAATCCGCGCGCCCGGGGGGGGCGCGACTCTGCCCCCAATATAAGTCCTGGTCCGCCGGTTGTGTTTCAATCCGCGCGCCCGGGGGGGGCGCGACCTCACGGGTGCCAACCTCGAAATTGGCGCTCTTGGGTTTCAATCCGCGCGCCCGGGGGGGGCGCGACCCGCGGCGCCAACCTGGAGCACGCGGACCTTCGAGTTTCAATCCGCGCGCCCGGGGGGGGCGCGACGCCTTTGACACATCCGCTCCCAACCGACGGGAGCGGTTTCAATCCGCGCGCCCGGGGGGGGCGCGACCCATGCGGGTCCCGAGGAGTTCCGGGCCGTACTCGGTTTCAATCCGCGCGCCCGGGGGGGGCGCGACCCAAGGACTGGGCAAACGACGGGTCGAGCGACCAGTTTCAATCCGCGCGCCCGGGGGGGGCGCGACGGTGGGTGGAGCTAGGGGAGATCCCCGTCTCCGTGTTTCAATCCGCGCGCCCGGGGGGGGCGCGACCTCAATGGCCCCGGCTTTTCGCCGGGGCTTGGATGTTTCAATCCGCGCGCCCGGGGGGGGCGCGACATCACCTCGTTGGCGACTTGATCGAGAGGCTCGTGTTTCAATCCGCGCGCCCGGGGGGGGCGCGACAGATTCTCGAGCTCGAGCTGGCTTGCAGCCAGCTCGTTTCAATCCGCGCGCCCGGGGGGGGCGCGACAACGATCTGCATGACGCGTTGTCGAGTATGCTCAAGTTTCAATCCGCGCGCCCGGGGGGGGCGCGACCTCGGTCCCAGACGCACCGGTGTGTCCGAGTGCATGTTTCAATCCGCGCGCCCGGGGGGGGCGCGACGGGGTCCTGCGTGCATGTGGCCCGTAATCGCGCGCGTTTCAATCCGCGCGCCCGGGGGGGGCGCGACCCGGCACCAATATAACGCCCAGTCTGCCGCCTGTGTTTCAATCCGCGCGCCCGGGGGGGGCGCGACCAAGGGGGGGGGTGATGCGCGAGCCCGGCAAGGCAGTTTCAATCCGCGCGCCCGGGGGGGGCGCGACGTCGACGGTTCTGGGACACCCGTCGCGCAAACGAGTGTTTCAATCCGCGCGCCCGGGGGGGGCGCGACTTGCATCGTCAATTCTCCCTCTCCCCTCCGTTATCGTTTCAATCCGCGCGCCCGGGGGGGGCGCGACTAGGTATTCCCAGACCTGCCGGGCGCATGCGCATACGTTTCAATCCGCGCGCCCGGGGGGGGCGCGACCGCACCCCGCGGGCACGATCCCGTGCCCGTCAGCAGTTTCAATCCGCGCGCCCGGGGGGGGCGCGACCTCCGCGATCGGCTTGACGCCGACCGCCTCGTGTTTCAATCCGCGCGCCCGGGGGGGGCGCGACTTCGACGCGTTCGGCGACAGCGTCGAGCCAGTTGTTTCAATCCGCGCGCCCGGGGGGGGCGCGACCGGTGGGCCGCCACCACGCGGGCGGCCGACCGCGGAGTTTCAATCCGCGCGCCCGGGGGGGGCGCGACCGGCGAGGCACCATAGGACCGGCCGCCCGTCCACGTTTCAATCCGCGCGCCCGGGGGGGGCGCGACTTGCGAGGGGCGAGGTTGTGCAATGCCACGTTGAGTTTCAATCCGCGCGCCCGGGGGGGGCGCGACTCAAAACTGTGACCGCTTCGGCCCACCAATTTCTAGTTTCAATCCGCGCGCCCGGGGGGGGCGCGACCAGACAGCCCGGCATTAGCGGCAATGAGCTCCGGTTTCAATCCGCGCGCCCGGGGGGGGCGCGACCACTGACCGAGGAGCGATCGGCGTACGCCCTGGAGTTTCAATCCGCGCGCCCGGGGGGGGCGCGACGACACCACGCGCAGGGGGGAGGTATATTGGGGGCATGTTTCAATCCGCGCGCCCGGGGGGGGCGCGACGAGGCGTATCCGCAGGTTCCCGGCGTTGTCACGTTTCAATCCGCGCGCCCGGGGGGGGCGCGACCTCGTGGTGTTCATTACGTCTACCTACACTCTTGAGTTTCAATCCGCGCGCCCGGGGGGGGCGCGACTGCGGCCGCCGCAAATCTTACAGCCGCATGAAGATCATAGCCCCGTTTCGCGAACCCAACCAGGCTCGCTCGGTTCTCCACGTGCCTTACCGGCAACTAACGATGGATTCTACTGTCAAAGAACTACTTGCGCTTAGCGCGAACAGGCCAGTGTTCGTGTGGTCGCTGGGGGTTCGCGGGAGGGCTGCAGGCGCTCGCTAGCGGGCTTGCCGAAATCCAAGGCCAGTGCAGTCCAGTCTATCACGCCAGCGGCGTTCCCAAATCCCCGATGATCATCCTCACACAACCAGGGGACCCTCCATGTTGATCGCCACCTTGGTGCCGTGGTGCTCGACCCGACGCGCGTAGTTGGCCCCGAGGAAGTAGAACCGCAGGCTGTCCTCCTCGGGCTCGAAGATGTCGAGCAGCCGCAAACGGAGACGCGCCCACTGCTCGGGGTCGACGATGCATTCGAAGACCGAGTTCTGGACGCGCTGTCCGTAGTCACGGCACGCCTTGGCCACATGCCGGAGGCGCCTCGGCCCGCCCGGCTCTTTCGTCGACACGTCGTAGCTGACAACGACCATCATGGCTCGGTCACCTCCAAACGAACGCCGGGTACCCGTCGAGGTCGTCGCGCAGCAGCCGCGCCAGCATCAGCGCCTGGAGGTGGACGAGCATCCCGACCGTCGTGTCCTCGCCCAGAAACGGATGCTTCAGCTCCTCGTTCTTGCGCTCCTGGTACGCCACGAGCACCGCCTTGCGCGTGTCGTCGTCCATGGTCACGCCGCCGGTCTCGCTGCGCACGAAGCCCGCGGCCTGCACCTGCCGGCGGTTGATGAGCGAGAGCACGAGTCGGTCCGCCAGGAAAGGCCGGAACTCCTCGATGAGGTCGAGGGCGAGGCTCGGGCGCCCCGGGCGGTCGCGGTGCAGGAACCCCACCTGCGGGTCCAACCCCACAGCCTCGAGCGCCGAGCGCGCGTCGTGCGTCAGCAACGTGTAGACGAACGACAGGAGCGCGTTGACGTTGTCGAGCGGCGGGCGTCGCGTCCGCTCGCGGAAGAAGAAGGCGTCCTTCTGCGCCACGATGAGATGGTCGAAAACCGCGAAATCCGTGCGTGCCGCGTCGCCCTCGGCACCACGCACGCTCTCGAGGTCCATCGGTCCCTCCAACCGCTCGAGCACCCTGGCAAGGTCATCCACGGCCCCACCTACGGGACCGTCTGCTGCCCCACCCCCGTGGTCGCGCAGGGCACGCTGGAGCACGGTCCGGCAGTTCGCAACCTTGGCCGTGACCATCGCCTGCGCGACGAACGCCGAGTACTCCGCGGCGTCGGCGCGCCGGTACTGCTCCCGGCGCAGCAGCACGTTGCCCGAGACGGGCCCGACGACCCGCGCCAGGAAACGGCCGTGCTCCGAGAGGAAGCTAATCGACACGCCCCGCTCCGAGCACGCCGCCATGAGCTGCGGGCTGGCCGAGACCCGACCGAAGCAGACGATGCCTTCGAGCAGATGGACGGGAAGACGCAGGCGATCCTCCTGTTCGACGCGGACCACGACGGTCTCGCCCTCAGAGGCCAGGTGCGCGCCCTGCGTCGTCACGTACAGGGTGTTGTGGTGGCGCTTCATCGCCGGACTCCCTCCTGGTCCGGGCCGAGCGTGGCCAACACCACGTCGCGCAGGTACCGCCGGGCGGAGCGGCGACGGCTCCCCACATCGGGCCGACAGAGCGCAACGAGCGAGCAGTTTCGGCAGGCAGCAGTCTTGGTGGCGGGCGGGGTCTCGCGCGAGGCGAGCAGCTCGTGGAGACGCAGCGCCGCCGCCTCGGTCCGCTGCCGCAGCGTGTTGTCGAAGACAACATCCAGGCGACGCTGGGGCGCCCCATGGAAGAGCGCCCCGTCCGGCACCACCACAGCCAGCATTTCCTCCAGGCACAGCGCCTGCGCGCAGAGCTGGACCTGGTTGGGGAGCGGGTCCGACACCGTGCCGCGCTTATACTCCACGGGAAACGGGCGCCACAGCCCGCTGGCGCCTTCGAGCGGCACACCCGGAGCCAGGCCATCCTCGGGCTCGGCGTCCTTGAGGTTCGCTGGCAAGCGGTGGAACTCGACGACGTCTGCACGGCCCGAGAGCCCCAGCCTGAACGAGCGGAGCGGCAACCCGCGCGTGATCCGGAGGTGGCCCCGCGTTTCGAACCGCCGGCCGCTCTCGTCCACGCGCTCGTGCAGGTGCGTGCCCTCGATGGTAAGCACGTTGTCGTGCCACACCTGCTCGATGTGGATGAGCGCGCACTGCCGCTCACAAAACGACAGGTGCTGCAAGGCGGAGAGAGGTTGGAGCTGGTCCTCAGCGTACACGCGCCCTCCTCAGCACTTGCGCTCGACCGCAATGCCCTTCTCCCGAAGCCCGGTCTCGTCGACCTTCAGCTCGTAGTCCGAGAACTGGCGGGCCGGCACGTCGGGGTTCTTCCTGACGATCGACACCCGCTCGAACAGCTCGTGGGACGGGGCCCGGCCGAGCTCGTTGTCGTGCTTGAAGACGAGCAGGCCACGCGCCGCCATGCTGCCGGCAGGCCTGGCCGCCGACTGGTCGAACTGGAACGCCGAGGCGAGAGCCTCCCACAGCAACGCGAGATCGGTATCACCGAACCCAGTCTGGGCCGCGAGGAATGGGTTCACGAAACCGTGGGCCACGTAGACCCCGTAGGGAACGGTGAACTTGCGGCCCATCGTCCGCTCCTTCTCGAGGTCGCGTTCGTTCGTGACGGAGCTTCTAGTTATGGCATGTTCCAGGGTCACGATAGGGTCTGCAGATCGGGCGAACGACATCTGCACTGGCCCGCGCACCTGTCCGCAGTTCACCTCGGTGCTCATGACCGCTCCGAACGTCCGAATGTCGAAGAACTCGCGGCACATGAAGTCGACGAGCCGCTTCGCCTTCTCCACCTCTTTCGGCATCTTGCTCCGGTCCTTGGCGCTCCTTGTCTCCGGATCCGGGTGGGCATCCCACGCCTCGGCGTGGAGAGTGTTGAGGACAGCCTTCTCCTGGAAGTAGATGCGAAAGCCCTTCGCAGCCTTCTTGGTCAGAGCAACATAGTTGCGTATCTTCCTCTTGAGACAGACGTCGGTCACGAGGCCGTACCCCGTCTCGGGGTCGATGCGAGGCATGTTCCCGGCGTCGGGGTCGCCGTTGGGGTTGGCGTCCTTGACATCGAAGATGTACACGAAGTCGTAGCGGTTCATGGTTTCCAGTCTCCTCTCTCAGCTCTGGGCGTCTGCGTTCTGATCGGTCTTCCTCGTAAAAAACGCGTTCATCTGGTGGTAGTAGCCAAGGGCAAAAAGGCCCTGCTCCGATAGGCGAAGGTGGGCGGGGATCTCGCCCAGCGGGGCGAGGATCTCCTGCACGAGCTTCTCGCGGTTGACCTTGTGGCCGCCGTCGAGCTTTGCCAGGTGGTGCTGGTAGGTTCGCAGGAGCCTGGGAAACACCGTTGCGGGTGTCGCCGACGCTGAAGCGTAGAAGCGGTCGCGAATTGTCGCGTTGACCTGACCGAGCGCGTCCTGCTGCGTCTTCTCAAGCGCGGCGAAGAGCCGCCCCAGTCGATATGCCGGATCAGGTCGAGATGTGTCGAGACTCATTGGAACCTCCAATCCCAGGTTTCTCACGAGATAGCCCTTGATGACGCAAGCTCTGCCGTAGTTCACCTCGCGGTCGGTCGTGATGCGTCGCATGACCGCCGCAAAGAGGCCCTCGGGGTAGCGAAGACCTGCCACGATCGACTCCAGCAGCGTACCGGGAAGCAGGGGCGGGATTCTCTCGCGATCTGGCTTGCCGTTCTTGCGGGGACAGGTTTGCTCGAGAAGCAGAGAGGCGGGTGGCAACTCGGGTTCGGGCCGCTTAGAGCCCTCACCGAACTGCCGCTCGATCCCGATGTCTGCGTGATGCCGTCTGAGGTTGCCAAGCAGCTCCGCAAGGGTGCCTTTGTGGAAGAAACGCACGGCGATGCGGGCGGGAGTGGGGGCCGCCAGCCCGAGGATGAAGTACGCGGTCGCCTCGGGTTCGTCCTCGAGCTCACCGTAGGCCTCGCGGCCACAGCGCAGTGCCTTGATGAACGCAGCCAGCTTCGCCCGCACCGTATCGTCCTGCGCTCCGGTGCTGTCCAGCGACGCGGAGCCCGACGACAGGAAGGGTAGGAAGATGTCCTCTGTCGGCGAGGGCCGTTCGGTCCAAAAAGCGATGGTGGTCGCCCCGACAACGAGGCGGTGCTTCTCCCGCTTCTTGCCGTCGAGGAGGGCGTTGAGGGCGGTCGCGTAGCGGTGTGCCGCATCTTCGGACGTCGGCGCATTGAGACTCTGGGAAAGACCGTAGGACCAGTACGCGGGCGCGTTGAAACCTGCGATCGTGGCCCCACTGGTTTGCGCGCCCGCCACGCCCTTGGTCTTAGGATGCAACCGTGCTATCGGGGCGGTCTTGCCAGTGACAAGGCACTGACCCTCGGGCCCGGGGTCGGCGGCCTCGAGCTGCTGGTCCCACCACTCCACGATGCGCGGTACTTGGTGGACGAACTGCGTATCGCCTCGAATCTGGAACACTCCATAGCCGGTCTGGACCTCCTCCAAGATCGCAAGGCCCGCAGCAGCTCTCGGATCCCAGCTTTCGAGAAAACGGCAGACCGCCGAGTACTCCGGAGCTCCGATCTCCGATTCGTACCTTAGGTGCCGCTCGCGAAACGACTGGTAAGTGCGAAGCGCGCGCTCCGGGTCTTTCGGCGACCAGCCCAGCAGGTATCCAGGCGCGTCCCACAGAAAACACGGGTTGAGTCCGGATCCCGAGGGCTTCGCACCACCCGGGACCAGCACGCGGCGTGGGCGCGGCCTTCCATCCACGACTTGTCGAGCATCGGCAATCTCCACAAGGTTTCCGTTCTTGTCGATGACGACGACGAACGAGACCTTCTGGTGGCTCTTGCCGAGCGGCGCCACGTCGTAGTCCGGATCGTCCTCCAACCGTTCGAAGAGTTCGTACAGGGCACGCAAGATCACGCCTCACCCCCTTGTCTCTTCGAGCCGGGGCACAGCGATTCGGCCGGCGTCCATCGTTGCGCGGAAGAACCTCGGGACCGCGCGGAGGCGTCGACCCGAGTTGCTCTCGACGACCTCTCCCTTTCTGTCGGGAACGAAGGTGACATCCCACAGCATGAAGCCGAGGTCGCGGCGACCGTTCAGCTCCATCGGCGGCTCAGCAAACTCCTCGCCGTCAGCAAGAAGGCGTACGTTGGCGGGGAACTCCCGACACCCGAGGTACGGGTGGTGAAACCACTGGCCTCTTGCCGCCCGCCTCTTGAAGGCCTCCAGGTGCTTTGCCTCCGGGTGAGCGATGATCAGACCATCGCTACCAGCCGGGTCCAACACATCGACGTGTGCCTCGATCCCAAAGCGGACATCGCGCAGGATCATCGCTGCGCGCTGCTGTCGGTGCTCCTCGACGTGCATCCGGAGCGGAGCGGGACTCCCCCGGATCGCGCCCTCGACGTTGCCTGCGGGGATCGGGCTGTCCACTTCGTTTCGACGAATGTGCGTGAAGCGTATCGGGGCGAGGACGCGAATGCAGTCCACGACCCAGCGCATCTGCGGCTTCCAGTAGATCGCTTCCAGGATGCCGCGGGCGGCGCTCGGCGTCATGACCTCGTAAGAGACTCGTTCGACCTTCATCTCCGGGCGGTTGAACGCCGCATAGTCGCCCCACACCTCAAGCCTTACTCCGTATGCCATGCCACCTCCCTTCGCTCAGATGACGAGTGTCGCCGGAGCAATGTCCTGCCGGTCCAGAACGAGCCCCAGCCGCTCGTCGTAGTACGGGTCCAAGCAAGCCAGGACCGGAAACTTGTCATGAACAAGCTCAATGGCCCGTCCTTGCTCTGCAAGCCACTGGCGCAGAGGGACCTCGACAGTAAAGCGCTGCAGTGCCCTCAAGAGATTCACTGACGGCAGCCTCCAGGGGCTGCGTAGGTCCGTGCAGAGGTCCCTCCCTCGCTCCTGCCACGGGACGATGACTGCCCGACCGGTCTCCTCGATGAGATGGAAGCGATCGGCGCAGGTACGGAAGCCGAAGAGGAACGGGATCTTGGGATTCTGCTGGAGCTTGAACTCGCCGAGGATGCTCTTGGCATCCCACCGCTGCATCTGGTCCCAGTAGTACAGCCGGAAGTAGTGCGCCACAGCGTCGAGCGACAGCAGGTCGTCGTACAGCGGTGGTGTGTGCTCGCCGCCCAGCAGTTGGAGGGTGGCATTGGCGGTATCGCGGAGAAAGCGCTCGGAGTCGGTGTGCTCCGATCGGAACAGGAACAGGGTGCCGACCGACTCTCGACCGTTCCGATTACATCGGCCCGCTGCCTGTGCCACCGAGTCGAGCCCCGCCAGTGAGCGATAGACCACCGGAAAGTCGATGTCGACACCTGCCTCGACAAGCTGCGTGGTCACCACCCGGCAGGGCCGACCCTCACTCAGGTCGCGCCGAACGGTTGCCAGCACCTGGCTGCGGTGCTCGGGGCACATCGCGGCGCTAAGGTGACATGCCCCGTCGCTGGAGTCTATCCGAGCGAACAGCTCCCGCGCGTGCCGACGGGTGTTGACGACACAGAGGACGCGGGGCTCTTCCTGGAGCTTCCTGGCGAGGTCGTCGTCGGAGAGCGCGCCCACGTTCTCGACCCTGACTCGCTTCAGTGCGAGATACAGATGCCTCGGGTCGGGCACGATCTCCCGCACGCCTTCAAGACCGATCTCGAAGCCTTCGCGCCGATGGAGCGCAGGCTGGGTCGCTGTGCAAAGGACCACGGTCGCGCCGTACCTGGCGACGAGCTCCTTCAGTGCTCCGAGGCACGGTGCCAGGAAGTCGATGGGGATCTTCTGAACTTCGTCCAGGATGATCACGGCCCTTGCCAGGTTGTGGAGCTTCCGACACCGACTCGACCGGCTCGCGAACAGCGACTCGTAGAACTGGACCGAGGTTGTCGCGATGAGCGGTGCGTCCCAGTTCTCGGCTGCGAGGCGGCTCGATGCGCTCTCGTCGTCCACATCGGCGGCGCAGTGGTGCTCGACGACGGGGTCCGGAAGTCCATCCTCCACGAGTGGGCTGAAGGCGGCCCGGAAGACGTCAGCGTTCTGCTCGATGATGGTGGTGAACGGGACCACATACACGACCCGCCGCAAGCCGTGTGTGATGCAGTGTTGCAGCGCGAACGACAGCGACGACAGGGTCTTGCCGCCGCCGGTGGGCACAGTGAGCGAGAAGACCCCGGGACTGCAGTTGGCAGCGACGAGGCACGCTTCCCGAACCTGCCTGCGCTGCGCGTCGACAGCCGTACCCGCGGGCCTGATGCCCTCGACGAATGCCGACAAGGCAGTTCCCATTCTGGACAAGATGTCGGAAGGCCAACTTGGGCGGGCCAACGCTCGGCTGCGATCGAGAAATGCCTCCGTATCGAGGAAGTCTGCATCGACCAGGCAGGAAAACAGCATTCGCGTGAAGAAGGCGAAGGAGAAGCCGACTCCTCCTGGGTCTCGGCCGCGGTCCGCGAGTCTCGCCTCGAGCGCCGGCGGCAGCCTCGGTGCACGGATCTGCGGGAGGTGGGCCAGGCCATGCGCCCAGGCCGGCAGAGTCTTCCTCAACCTCGCATCGAGGCTCGGACCATCGCCGATCGTGTCGAGAAGACCCGCGTGGTGTCCGGCCACAGCGTGCGCCAAAAGATGCCCGAGTACCGGGTAGCTCATGACCGCATGTTGGGCTCCCGCGCTCGTGTGATCGACCTTGCCCCGAAGCTCGGCGCTGTGATAGTCGCTCGAAGAGGACCTCTTGAGGTAGGCCTGAAAATCTGCGGAGTACTTGCCCAGGTCGTGCCACAGGCCAGCGAGGTACGCCCACTCGCCCGCACAAAACGGCTCCGCAAAGCCCCTCGCCCGCTCTGCCACAGCGAGGAGGTGGTCGATCAAGCGGTGCCAGTCCCCACCATCGCCTGCACTGTGTGCCCAAAACGAATCGTGGCCCCAGCCGTCCGGTTCGCTCCGAGTTCGATCTCCGCCATCGATGTCAGCGCCGGGAGAGCGCGAGGCATCGGCGTTACGGTCACGAGGCATCGTCCACCTCGGGAGGCTGTTCAGACGGTGTGCGGCGGTCTTCGTGGTACCCCTCTCCCGCTTCGCGATGCTCCCTTGCGACCTGATCGGCGAGGTCGGGCGGGGCGAGGACCCGGCAGTGGCGGCCCCAGCCGAGAATCCAGGGGAGCAGCTCGACGGTGGAGGCGACGGTCAGGTGCAGGTCGACGGTGCCGTCGGGGTTGATGGTGAGGCGCTGGCTGGGGTGCCAGCGGGTCTCCCGCACGCGCGCCGCGACCTCGGGGGCGAAGCGCAGGGCGACGTCGACGGGACGGTCGTTGCCGAGCCACACGCCCCAGGCGGTGGAAAGGCGGTCGAGGATGGGCTGGAGGTCGGGGGGGGTGAAGCTCGCGCCGGTGGGCTCGACGCTGCGCACGCGCTCGAGCTTGAGGACGCGCAGCTCGCCCGGTGGGGTGGAGCGGCCGATGGCGTACACGGCGCGGCTCGCCGGGACGGTCTCCAGCAGGTACGGCTCGAACTCCACGCAGGTCGTGGCCCCGCCGCGCGTCCGGGCGGCGTACTCGACGCGCAGGACGCGGCGCAGCGCCCAGGCGTACGCGAACGTCCGGAAGATCACACCCATGGCGCCGCCGTCGCGGGAGGCGCGGGCCGCCACGGCGGCGAAGGCGGGACGGACTTCCTCGGGCATGACGGCGGCGAGGCGAGCGAGGGCGTCGGCCACGGCGCGGTTGGGCTCGTCGGCCTCGGCGAGCAGGAGCCGCGCGGCGAGGAAGAGCGCGGCAGCTTCCTCGAGAAGAAAGCGCACGGGCGGCACTTGCAGGCGGGCGCCCTCGACGAGGCGCCAGCCCCGGCCGTGGCGCACGATGGGCAGGCGGCCGGTCGACGAGAGGTCGAGAAGGTAGTTGCGGGCCGTGCGCTGGTTGATCCCGAGCCGGTGGGCGATCTCGCTCGAGGTGAGGGCGCGGCCGGGGTTGCGATGGAAAAGGAAAACGACTTCGATCAGGCGATTGGCCTTGGTGAGACCGTCCGAGAAAACCATGGCGCCTCCCCAGTCTGTCGCGATCCGAACGAGTGCACCACCTGTGGTGACCAGTCTACCGCAGGGAGCACCCCCAACCCGCCGGGTGTCCGGCGCGAGCGGACGCCGGAGCGCGGTGCCCGCCATGTCAGTTGCGCTCGGAGGCGGCAGCCGAGGCCGCGGCGGGGTCGAGGTCGGCGACGGCGGCGAGGGCATCGGGGTCGCCGGCCTTGGCGGCCTTGTGCAGCCAGACGAGCGCCTCCTCGCGATTGGGCGGGACGCCTTTGCCGTGGAGCAGGCACAGCCCGTAGCTGCGCTGGGCGACGGCATTGCCGCTGTGCGCGGCGAGGCGGTACCAGCCGGCGGCGGCGACGGGGTCCCGGGCAACGCCCAGCCCCTCGTTGTAGTGATCGCCGACGGCGGCCATGGCGACGGCGCTGCCGCGCTCGGCGGCCTGGCGGTAGAGCGCGACGGCCCGCCCGTCGTCGCGTGCGACGCCGCGGCCGGTGGCGTAGCAGAAGGCAAGCGACTGCAGCGCCTCGGTGTGGCCCGACTCGGCAGCCTTGCCGAACCAGTAGGCGGCTACCTCGTCGTCGTGAGGGGTGGCGTCGGCTTGCTTCCAGTACCGCCGTGCCAGGAAGAGCTGGCGGCCGGTCTCGAACGCGGCCTCGGCACGCTCGGCGTACTCCTCGATGTTCGCGGGGGGTGGATCGACGGGGTCGGGGGCGCGGGACATCAGCGGGAAGCTCTTGTCGCCGATCATGAGGAACGCGGTGGTGTCCGGGGGGATGTCCCGTGCCACCTTCTTGATGTTGCGGCAGGCACTGGCGAGGCGCTTGCCGTCCAGTTCGACGTCGAGGTCCCAGCACATGGGGCAAAAGGCGAACAGCATGCTCTCGTCGTCGCCGTTGCAGCGAACGTCCCGCCAGACGCCGCAGCTGGAACAGAGGTCCCTGGCGAACGGGACGAGGGTCCAGCGCCGGTCGGCGTGGTCGAACGCAATCTCGGGCGGCATCCGTACGAAGCGCTCCCGCTTGAGGCCGTCGATGAAGGCGTCCAGGGCGGTCCAGGCCAGCTCGTTGAGCGCTTCCGCCTCTTCGTAGCTGGAACCGACAGCAAAGTTCAACATGGGGCCTCCTTTCGCGCCGGCCGGAAGCGGCGGCGATGGGTCGCGGGTTGCGCGGTCGGCGTCATGCCAACATTGATCGGCTTCGAAGCGGAAAGGTACGTGCCGTTTTCGAGGGCACCGGCGCGCGCCGACCCATCGGTGCGCCGGCGGCCACACGGGACGATCGGGGACCGCCCGCTCGCGTCGGCTGGCCCCGCCCTCCTTCCGGGCTTGCGGCCCTGCGGCTTCCCCACCAAGGGCGGGAGGAGGGGCCCGGGGTCGCTGCGTTACACTTACTGGAGCGTCACATGTCCGCGGTGGCAGCACTCGAGCCGCGGCGGCGCTGCGGCACGGCGGAGGCGAACGATGCGGATCAACACGTTCCAGGTCATCCCCAGGCTGCCCGAACGGCTGGCGGGGCTGCGGGAAATGGCGTTCAACTTCATGTGGTCGTGGAACGAGGAGATGCGGGCGCTGTTCGTGCGCCTCGACCGCGAGCTGTGGGATGCGACGTACCAGAACCCGGTGCTGGTGCTGGGCACGATCGCCCAGAGCCGGCTCGACGAGCTGGCCGAGGACGAGGGGTTCTTGGCCAACTACGACAGGACGTACGCGCACTTCAAGACGTACCTGCGCGAGACGTCGTGGTGGAACAAGCGCTACAAGGAGCGGCCGCTCATCGCCTACTTCTCGGCCGAGTTCGGGCTCGCCGAGTGCCTGCCGATCTACTCGGGCGGACTCGGGGTGCTGGCCAGCCACCACCTCAAGAGCGCTTCGGACCTAGGGGTGCCGCTGGTCGGGGTCGGCCTGCTCTACCAGCAGGGCTACTTCCGGCAGTACCTCACCGCCGACGGGTGGCAGCAGGAACGCTATCAGGACAACGACTTCTACAACTTGCCGGTGTCGCCGGCGCGCGATGCCCAGGAGCGGGAGATCTTCGTCGAGGTAAGGATGGCCGGGCGACCCCTGCGGATCAAGGTGTGGCGGGCCGAGGTGGGGCGTGTCTCGCTGCTGCTGCTCGACACCAACCTCCCCGAAAACCCCCGCGACCTGCAGGACATCACCGACCAGCTCTACGGCGGCGACCAGGAAAACCGCATCCGGCAGGAGATCGTGCTCGGCATCGGCGGACTGCGGGCGCTGCGCGCCGCCGGCATGGATCCCGTGGTCTGCCACATGAACGAGGGGCACTCGGCGTTCCTGTCGCTCGAGCGCATCCGCACGCTCATGGCCGAGCACAAGGTGTCGTTCGTCGAGGCGCTGGAGGCGGTGCGCGCCGGCAGCGTCTTCACGACGCACACGCCGGTGCCGGCCGGCTTCGACATCTTCCCGCCGGAGATGATCGAGCGCTACTTCGCGGAGTACATGCACGAGGTCGGGATCACCCGAGAACAGCTCCTCGCCCTCGGCCGCGGCGACGGCGACGCGGGGTTCAACATGGCGGTGCTGGCGCTCCGCACGACGGCGTTCGCCAACGGGGTGAGCCGGCTGCACGGCGAGGTGTCGCGCGAGCTGTTCCATCGGTTCATGCCGAACATCCCGGTGCACGAGGTGCCGATCGGGCACGTCACCAACGGCGCCCACACGCGCTCCTGCGTCTCCAAGGAAATGGGGGGGCTGTTCGACCGCTACCTCGGTCCGGACTGGTGGCGCCACCCCGGCCTCGTCGAGACCTGGGCCGGCGTCGACCAGATCCCCGACGAGGAGCTGTGGGCCACGCACGAGCGCCGGCGCGAGCGGCTGGTGGCGTTCTGCCGCCAGCGGCTGGTCCGCCAGCTGGAGCAGCGTGGGGCCTCGCGGCGCGACCTCGAGCGGGCCCGCGGCGTGCTCGACACACGCACCCTCACCATCGGCTTCGCCCGCCGCTTCGCCACCTACAAGCGGGCGGCGCTGCTGTTCACGGACCCCGAGCGGCTCAAGAGGATCCTCCTCAACCCGGAGCGGCCGGTGCAGATCATCTTCGCCGGCAAGGCCCACCCCAAGGACAACGAGGGCAAGGAGATGCTCAAGCGGGTCGTGAGCTTCTGCGAAAACGAGGAGCTGCGCCGCCACCTCATCTTCATCGAGGACTACGACCTCGTCGTGGCGCGCTACCTCGTCCAGGGCGTGGACGTCTGGCTCAACACGCCGCGCCGGCCGATGGAGGCCTCGGGCACGTCCGGCATGAAGGTGCTGCCCAACGGCGGTCTCAACCTCTCGGTCCCGGACGGCTGGTGGGAGGAGGCGTACCAGCCGGAGGTCGGGTGGGCGATCGGCCAGGGCGAGGAGTACGAGGACCACTCCGACCAGGACCAGGTGGAGTCGGCGGCGGTCTACAAGTTGCTGGAGGACGACATCGCGCCGCTCTTTTACGCCCGCGCCGCCGACGGGCTGCCGCGCGCCTGGATCGCCCGCATGAAGAAGTCGATGCGCATCCTGACCCCGGCCTACTCGACCAACCGCATGATCTGGGAGTACGCCGAGCGCTACTACCTCCCCGCCGCCCGCCATTTCGCCCGCCTGGCCGCCGACGGCATGGCGAAGACGCGCACCGTCGCCGCCTGGCTGCAGCGCGTGCGCGGCGCCTGGGGCGAGGTCCGGGTCGAGAGCGTCGAGGCGGCCTGCCCGCGCGCGCACTGCAACGCCAAGGGGTTCGACGTACACGCCGTGGTGCGTCTCGGGCCGCTGGCGGCTCCCGACGTTGCGGTGGAGATCTACTACGGGCCGCTCGACGCCGAGCGCGACATCACCGAGCCGGCCACTGTCCCGATGACCCTCGCCGAGAACCTCGAGAACGGTCGCATTCGCTACTCGGGCACGATCCCGTGCGACCGCTCGGGGATGATCGGCTACACCGTGCGCGTCCGCCCGTACCACCCGGATGCACCCAACCTCCTGGCGACCAATCTCATGACGTGGTGGTAGCCGCCCTGCGAGGCTGCGGCACCGAGGCTCGTTCCCCGCCCGGCGCGGCACGGGGATCCGTCGACCTTGACGCGCGGGTGTCGGCCGGGCTAGAAAGCGGGGGGAGGTCCGGATGCCGCTCCACATCGATCCCACCGAGCCGGAGTCGTGGCTCGTTGCCCGCGTCGTCCAGGTGCTCAAGCGCGGCGGCGTGGTCGTGCTCCCCACCGACACGGTCTACGCCTTTGCCTGCGCCCTTTCTCGCGCCGACGCCATCGAGCGGCTGTACGGCGTCAAGGAAATCTCGGGCGCCAAGCGGCTGTCGATCATGGTGCCCGACATCGCCACCGCCAGTCGCTTCACTCGCGGCATCCCGAACCACGTCTTCCGCGCCATGAGGCGGGTGTTACCCGGGCCGTACACGTTCATCTTCCAGGCCAGCCACGAGGTGCCGAAGATCATGCTGCACAAGCGGCGCACGGTGGGACTGCGCATCCCGGACAACGCCATCGTGCAGGCGGTGCTGGCCGAGCTGGGGGAGCCGCTGCTCGCCTCCTCGGTGCGCAACGCCGCCGAGGAGTTCCTCCTCGATCCGGTGGTGATCGCCGACGCCCTTGCGGGGAAGGTCGACCTCGTGGTCGGCGGCGGGGTGCTGGTCAACGAACCGTCGACGGTCGTGGACCTCAGCGAGGACGAGCCCGAGCTCGTGCGCCGGGGCAAGGGCGACGTGGAGGCGCTGGAGCTGTTCTGACCCCCCGCGGGGCGCGCGGCGGAAGCCGCTCAGGCGCCCGGCGTCTTTCGATCCGAAACCTGACCGGGTGAGCGGGCGGGTGACTCACCCTTCCCACGGCTGGCCGACGCCGAGGACCGCACTTTCGGCCTCCTCGCGGACGGCCGCGAGGCTGACGCCGTGAGCGGCGGCGGCGGCGGTGCAGACGTCGAGCTCGGGCTTGACGGAGACGACCTTGCCGGCAAACACGCCGATCTTGACCGGGATGACGCCGAAGCGGGTCGGTGCGTCGACGATGTGGCGTTCGATCTCCGGCCGCACGCACCCCAGCACCCGCACACCCAGCGTCGCGCCTTCCTCGAACAGCGCCGTCACGACGGCGTCCACAAACGGCGGCTCGACAAGCGCCCGCAGCTCGGCCACGGGCCGACCCTTGCGCCCGACGCCCGCCAGGCACCAGGCGTCGACCGCCCCGGCCCGGCGCACTCGCTCGGTGAGCCAGCCCAGCACCTCGCCAGGCTGATCGTCGATCGTCGTCTCCACCATCACCATCGAGCGGCCCGCCAGACGGGGAGCCGCCTCCTCGAGCAGGAACACACGCAGCACGTTCGGGATCCCGGCGAACTGCCGGGTGCCGAGCCCGACCCCGATGCGCTGGATCGTTCCCGAGGGCAGCGGCCCGAACTCCCGCACCAGCGTGCGCAGCAGAGTGGCGCCGGTCGGCGTGGTCATTTCGCCCTCGGCGGCGTGCCCGGCGATCGGGATCCCCCGCAGCAGCCGGCTCACCGCCGGCGGCGGCACCGGCAGCAGGCCGTGCGCCGTCTGGACCGTCCCCGAACCGACCGGCACGGGGCCGCAGGCGAGTCGGTCCGCACCCAGCAGCTCGACCGCCGCGCACACGCCGACGATGTCGATCACGGCGTCAACCGCCGCCAGCTCGTGGAGGTGCGTTTGCTCGACCGGGATGCCGTGCACCTCCGCCTCGGCCTCGAACAGGCACTCGAACGCCGCCACGGCCCGCTCGCGCACCCCCTGGGGGATGCGCGCCGCGCTCAGGACCTCCTGCACGTCGGCGAGACGCCGGGCCGGGGCGGAGTCTCCGCTCACCTCGACGCGCACCCGCGTGCCGGCGAACCCTTGCTGGCGGTCACGTTCGGCCTCGAGCCGCCACCCGGGCAGATCGAGCCCGTCGAGCACCGCGCGCAAGCTGTCGGCGTTCACTCCGAGGTCCACGAGCGCACCGAGCAGCATGTCCCCCGACGCCCCGGCGAACGGATCGAAGTACAGGATCGTGCCCATGACGACTCTCCCCGAAACCCCTCCGAGGATAGCACCGGCGCGGCCCGGAGGTCCGCGCCCGCTGCCACCCGCCCCCCCGGCGAGAGTCGAAGGTCGTCCCCCTCGCCCCCGCACACAACGGCCACCGCGCGCCCATCTCCACGCCCCGGCCGATGCGACGGCGGGCTCGAACGGACCGCGGGCTCGCTCCTGCGGCCCGGCCCACCAGGGCGCATCACCCCCACTTGGCGCGAAACCGGGCGCGGTTGGCCTCGTACAGGCGGCGGTACGCCTCCTCGCCCAGCAGCTTGAAGCCCGCCCGCTGCCAGTGGTGGACGAACACGTCGCGGCGGCAGCGCAGCGTGTACCCTGCGGCGCGCACGCGGCGCGAGTAGTCGTCGTCCTCGAACATCCCGGCGCCGAACTGCTCGTCGAGGGGACCGACGCGTTCCCACACGTCGCGGCGCAGGACGGCGCAGTACAGTGCCAGCATCGGGATCGGGAAGGACTGCCCGGCGCACCGGGCGGCGCGGCCGGCGGCCCATGAGGGCAGCTCGCCGAGGTCCCGGTAGCCGCGCCGCACGCGTGCCTCGTTCCCTGCGGCGTTGGTCACGGGCCCGACCAGGCCGAGGGCGGGGTCGTCCAGGGCGGTTCCGGCGAGCGCCGCCAGCCACCCCGGCGTGACAACCGTGTCGTTGTTGAGCAGGCACAGGAGGCGGCCGCGGGTCGCGCTCACACCCTGGTTGGTGGCGGCGGCGAAACCGCGGTTCTCGCCGTTCTCGATGACCCTGAGCGTCGGTCGGGTGGCGGCGAGTTCCCGCAACAGTGCGGGTGTGCCGTCGGGCGAGCCGTTGTCGACGGCCACGATCTCGTGCTCGACATCGCCGGTGAAGCAGCGGACGCTCTCCAGGCAAAGGCGGGTCAGCGCGCGGTTGCCGAACGTCACGACCACGATCGACACGAGCGGCAGCGCCCGGGCCGGCGCCGGCGCGAGCGCTCGCGCCGCCGCTTCCCAGCTTGCCACCAGCGCCGCCACCTCCGCCTCCTGCTCCGGCACGCGAAGGGGCCGCCGCCACGCCGAGAACGCCGCGGTCAGCCGCGCGCGCAGCCACACCGGCAGCACGGACGGCGCCAGGATGCGCGCCGACTCGACGGGGTGCGCGACCCGGCGCCACGCAAGGGCCAGGCGCCCGAAGGCCGGAGGGCGGGACCGAGTCGATGCGGCCATCGTCTACCCCTGCCGGCGGGACGGGGGGTGGCCGTCGGCCAGCCACGCAGTGTACTCGGCCGTCACCTCGTTGGCGGGGCCGTGGGCGGCGATCGTGCCGTCGCGCAGCCACACCGCCTCGTCGCAAAGCCAGCACACGGCGTCGAGGTTGTGCGAGACAAACAGGATCGTCACCCCTGCCCGGCGGAACGAGGCGATGCGCTCCTTGCAGCGGGCCACGAAGGCGCCGTCGCCGACGGCGAGGATCTCGTCGAGCAGCAGCACGTCGGCGTCGACCGTGGTGGCGACCGCAAAGGCGAGCCGGGCGGCCATGCCGGTGGAGTAGGTGCGCAGCGGCGCATCGATAAAGTCCTCCAGCTCGGCGAAGGCCACGATCGAGTCGAAGCGCTCCCGCATCTCGGCGCGCGAGCGGCCGAGCAGCGCGCCGTTGAAAAAGACGTTTTCCCGCCCCGACAGCTCCTGGTCGAAACCGGTGCCGAGCTCGATGATCGGCGCCACGCGCCCGCGCACCGCCACCTCCCCCGCGGTCGGCTGCAGGATGCCGGCAATGACGCGCAGCAGCGTCGATTTCCCCGCCCCGTTGGCGCCCACGATGCCGAGCGAGCGGCCGGCGCCGACCTCGAGCGACACCCCGCCCAGGCCGCGAAACTCCTCGTACTGAAAGCGGCTGGTGAGGCGCCGGATGGCCCACTCCTTGAGGGTCGGAATGCGGCGCGCCGGCACGCGGAAGCGAACTTCGACGTCGCGCAGGAGGATGGCGGACGAGGGGGGCAGTTCGATCATCACAGGTGGAGGTAGAACCCGGCCGCCAGGCGGCGGAAGAGGGCCCAGCCCACGACGAGCGCGGCGAGCGCCAGGACCACGCACACGACCGCGACATCGAGCGGCGGGAGCTGGCCGTGGTAGATCGGGTAGCGCGCCAGCTCGAAGAGCTTGGTGAGGGGGTTGTACTCGACCAGCCAGCGGAAGCGGTCGGGCAGGATGTCGATCGGGTACATGATCGGCGTCAGGTACATCAGGCCCATGATCCCGACCTGGTACATCTGCGCCACGTCGTCGAAGTACACCGCGAGCGCCGAGAGCCCGAGGCTGACGCCGAGGGTGAACACGCCGATGACGAGAAAGCTCAGCGGGAGCACCAGCATGGCCGGCCGCACCGGCGCCCCCACCACCAGCATGATGACCACGAGCGGCCCGCAGGACAGCAGGAGGTTGATGAGCCCGGCCGCCGTCCCGGCCAGCGCGAAGATCGGCTTGGGCAGGCGCACCCGCTTCATGAGCGGGCCGTTCCAGGCCAGCGAGGCCATCGAGTTGGCGGTGGTCTGGGCGAAGAACATCCAGGTCAGGAACTCGGACAGGAAGTAGACCTCGTAGTGCGTGATCTGGAAGCGGAAGAAATGGGAAAAGACGACGGTCAGGATGACCATCATCAGCAATGGGTTGAGCAGGGTCCAGAAAAACCCCAGTACCGAGCGCTTGTAGCGCACGGTGAGGTCGCGGTGCACGAGGTTGGCCAGCAGGTGCCAGTACGCGGCGACGTCCCGCACGTCGTCCCAGGGGGTCGGCCGCTTGCCGGCAACGTTGCGAAAGACCGCATCGGATGCCATCGCGCGCATTTTACAGGTATCGCCCGGCGGGTGCGCGGCGCGTGCGATATCCTTTCCGGTGCAGTCGGGAGGGCCGGTGAGGGACCCAATTCACCTGTTCAGGCCAACCTTCAGGATCGAGGAGACGCTGGCGGCGATCCGCGAGTGCCTCGAGTGCGGCTGGACCGGTCTCGGCTTCAAGACCGTCGAGCTGGAGCAGGCGTGGCGCGAGTACACGGGGCTGCCGCACGCGCACTTCGTGAACTCGGCCACGGCAGGGCTGCACCTGGCGGTGAGGCTCCTCAAGGAGCGCGACGGCTGGCGGGACGGGGACGCGGTCATCTCCACGCCGTTCACGTTCGTGTCGACAAACCACGTGCTGCTTTACGAGCGCCTCTCGCCCGTGTTCGCCGACATCGACGAGTACCTGTGCCTCGACCCGGCCTCGGTACGGGAGCGGCTGACGCCGCGCACCCGGGCCGTGATGTTCGTGGGTCTGGGCGGCTCCACGGGGCGCCTTCCCGAAATCGCCGAGCTGTGCCGCGAACGCGGGCTGCGGCTCATCCTGGACGCCTCGCACATGGCCGGCACCCGCCTCGACGGGCGCCACGTGGGGGGCGAGGGCGACGTCGCAATCTTCAGCTTCCAGGCGGTGAAGAACTTGCCCACCGCCGACTCGGGCATGGTCTGCTTCGCGGACGGCGGGCTGGACGCCGAGTGCCGGCGGTGGACCTGGCTCGGCATCAACAAGGACACCTACACGCGCACGCACGCCGACGGCTCGTACCGCTGGCTGTACGAGGTGGAACACGTCGGGTTCAAGTACCACGGCAACTCGATCATGGCAGCGATCGCGCTCGTCGGGCTCCGTCACCTCGACGAGGACAACGCGTACCGCCGCCGCCTCGCTTCGTGGTACGACGAGGCGCTCGCCGGCGCCCCGCGCATCACCCCGGTGCCGGTGCCGCCGGGGTGCGAGAGCTCGCGGCACCTTTACCAGGTGCTGGTTCCCGAGCGGGACCGGGTCATGGTCGGGCTCAATGCGCGCGAGATCTACCCCGGCGTGCACTATCGCGACAACCGCGCCTACCGCATGTACGCCGGTCGCCCTGGCGCTTGCCCGAACGTGGAGCGCGCCAGCCGCTCGGTCATCTCGTTGCCGCTGCACCTCCGCCTCGACGAGGCGGCCGTGCGCGAGGTGGCGGGCGCCCTGCGCGAGGTCGTCACCTCGGTCGACCGGGAGCTGACATGAAGCGCAACGTGCCTCCGCTCCTCGGCGAGCGCGTCAGACTGCGGCTGCTGCGCGAGGAGGACCTGCCGCTCACCCTGGCGTGGCGTAACGCCGACTGCAACCGGATGTGGTTCTTCGACTCGGAGCCGATCGACTGGGAGCGCCACCTGGCGTGGTTTTCGCGCTACCGCGAGCGCGACGACGACTTCCTGTGGATCATCGAGACGCTGGAGGAAGGGCGGCCTGTGGGGCAGGTGTCGATTTACGACATCGACTGGGCGAGCGGGCGCGCTGAGTTCGGGAGGCTGCTCGTCGGCGAGCCGGCAGCGCGCGGCAAGGGGTTCGCGAAGGATGCCGTCAAGGCCGCCACGACCTACGCCGTCGAGACCTGGCGCCTGCGCGAGATTTGCTGCCATATCCGGTACGACAACGCCGCCTCGCGTGCCACGATGGCCGCCGCCGGCTACACGCTCGTCGACGCTGACGGTCTACTCGTCCGCATGGCGTTCGCCCGGGCCCGCGCCTGACGACCGCCCGGCGAGCAGCGCCTCGACGTCGCGCAGGATCACCGCCACCCGGTGATCCCACAGGTGCTGGCGCAGGGCGCGAGCGCGCGCCCGGCGTCCGAGCTCGGCGCAGCGGGCCGGATCGCCGACGAGGCGCATCACGCGCTCGACCAGGTCCGGGATGGAGCGGTACGGCACGATCTCGGTTTCCGGCTCGAAGTAGCGCGCAAGCGAGTGATGGTCCTCGATGAGCGAGGCCACGCCACACGCCGCCGCAAACTGCGGCCGGTTCGTGAGCCGCCAGATGCCGAGCGCCGGCGGCGGCTGGTCGTCGATGACCGCGAACTCCAGCGCCAGCAGGGCGCTGGCGATGCCGGCCCGCAGCTCCGCCGGCCCATCGAGCGGCGGCAGCGCCGGCGGGTCCCAGCGGCTCTCGCCGGCGTGCCCGTGCAGCCGCACCCGGCAGACCCTGGAGAGCGCGGCCACCGCCTCGTTCCGGCGCTGGGTCCACCTGCCGGCGAAGAACACGTCCCACTGCTTGGGCGCGTCGAGCGGTGCGAACAGCTCGCCGTCGATGGCGGGAGCGCACTCGCGAACCGGAATGCCCGCCGCCCGGTAGGCGGCGAAGCACGACGGCTCGTGGCTGTAGAAGAGGTCGAACGACGGCGCGATCGCGAGCGACGCCTCCAGCCCGAGAGGATCCGAGAGCGCCAGCCCGACGTACACCGCGGACCGCGGCAGCGCGGCCTTGAGCTCGCCGGGCACGAACACCGCCCCGGCGAGACAGACCACGATGTCCGGCTCGAACCCCCCGACCGCCTCCAGCGCCGGGCCAACCGGCAGCGGCGCCGGCGCGGCGGCTCCCGTGCTCACGAACCCTTCCAGCCGCCGCGGCTCGACCAGCTTGACGGTACAGGCTCGCTCGAAGGCGCGCAGCGGTCCGATCAGGTTGTTCACGAAAGGCGGCTGGAAGACGTTGCCGAACACCAGCGCCCTCGCGCCGTGCCAGCTTTCGGGCGAGCCACCCTCGCGCTCCATCGCGCGAGTCTAGCGGCGCGAGGTGGCTCCTGCAATTGCGCTCGAGCATCGGTGTCAACACTCTTTAGAAATGTCCCCTTGGGAGCTCGATAGAAATGACCCCC
>DAOOJE010000004.1:0-159571 GCA_035384965.1 Thermoanaerobaculaceae bacterium | reverse complement strand
TGTAGTGCCAAAGCCCGAAGTCTGTCCTGCAAGTTGCTGATCCAGGCCAAGAAGCAAAATAGTGGTGTCGAAACTCAGTGAAATGCGTCACTTACGATTTCGAGGCAGGCCCGTGTGTGCGTTTCCGTGTGGAAGAGGGGAGTGACCAGAACGTTCTTCATTGGAATTTGAATTCCCGTATCGCGTCAATGACCATTTCCTGCTGATTGCTCGTCAAGCCATTGTGAAACGGCAGGCGAATCAACCGGTCGCTGACGCGTTCCGTCACGGGGCAATCGCCGGGCTTGCCGCCGAATTTGTGTCCCATGTCGGAGAGGTGCAGAGGCAGGTAATGAAACACGCAGTAGATGCCGCGCCCGCGCAGATACGCGATGAGTTTTTGCCGCAGTTCGAGATTCGGCAAAAGCATGTAAAACATGTGATAGGCCTGCTCGCAATCTTCGGGGACATGCGGCAATTGAACATCGTGTGCGGACGCCCAGTCTTTCAGGCTGGCGTAATACATTTCCCAGATCTGTTTTCGATGCAGTTGAATTTTCCCGCGCTGTTCGAGTTGGGCAAACAAAAACGCGGCAAGGATTTCGGATGGAAGGTATGATGAGCCGATGTCTACCCACGTATATTTATCCACCTGACCGCGGAAGAAACGCGAGCGGTTGGTCCCTTTCTCGCGGATGATCTCGGCGCGCTCTGCCAGGCCGGGATCGTTGATCAACAGCGCGCCGCCCTCGCCGCTGGTGAAGTTCTTCGTCTCGTGAAAGGACTGGGCCGCCAGCGCGCCAAACGTGCCGAGATGTTTTCCCTTGTATTTTCCGAACAGCCCGTGCGCGTTGTCTTCGACGACGGCCAGTTCGTGCTGATGGGCTATGGCGAGGATCCTGTCCATCTCGCAGCCGACGCCCGCGTAATGCACAGGGACGACCGCCTTCGTACGCGGCGTAATCGCCTGCTCGAGTTTGGATTCATCCAAATTGAGCGTATCAGGCCTCACGTCCACGAAGCGAGGCGCTGCGCCGCGCAGCACGAACGCGTTGACCGTCGAGACAAAGGTGAAATCGGGAATAATCACTTCGTCGCCGGGCTGAATATCCAGCAAAATCGCGGCCATTTCGAGCGCGTGCGTGCAGGAGGTGGTCAGCAAGACTTTGGGAACGCCGAGTTCCTGTTCCAAAAGCGCGTGGGTTTTTTTCGTAAACGCGCCGTCGCCGGAAAGATGCGCGTTTTCAACAGCCTGACGAATGTATTCGAGTTCATTGCCGGCGAGGATGGGACGATTGAAGTCAACGCAAAGACTATTCACGACGAATTCTCCAATATCATATCGCAGACCCTTTCAGCCTGAGATCGTGTAAAATGATGGTCGTTAAGAAGATTGATCACTTCATCGGCAAGAGATTCAGCAGCCGGCGCGCAGCCATCGGACATGATACCGGCAAGAGAGGCGTAATGCGAGCCGGCAAACAAATCGGCGGCAAAAATCGCATCCAGGATTCGCTGCTTGTCTTTCACGCGGATGTTGAATCTCCAGGTTTGATACGCCTGAGGCGATCGAAACCCGCCCGGCAGTCTTTCGGAATAGACCGTATTGATCTCCGCACGATGCGAAAGCGAAGCGAGAAGTTTTTCTTCGATTTGCCGCCGATAAGCAAACCATGCGGGCAAATCGGCATCCGTTTCGAGCCAGTGACTGTCGCGATACTCGTACTTCATGCGATCCCGAACGGCTTGTTTATGCGCCGACTCGAGATCGTTCAAGTCGTTTTGGGCATACGGCAAATGGGAGGCTCGATCATTCGCATCCTCACGGATGAAGACATAGCCGCCGCGATTCAACTCTACGATTCTCGCGTACCCCGTGCTCAACAGAATCAAATCGGCGACCGCGCCCGATGGAGGTTCGACATCTGGAGCGCACAGACAGCGCTCGTCCAACAAGAACAAACCGGGATGATTCGATTTGACCGTTTTGAAAAAAACATCCGGCGTGGATGCCTCCTCGTAGGTATGAGCATACAAAAGTCCGCCGTATTTTCGCGTCTTTATCAGACCTTCGGCCTGATCCGGATCCATGTGCAGGGTCCGTTCCGAAATATCCACGAACGCAAACGGCACGCGCGCCCTGAAAAGAGTCAACGGAACGACGGGGCAAATATCGGCAGGCAAAAGCCATGGACGCAAATTCGCGCCGGAAGCGAGCAGGTTGTAAAGGATCACCGAGGCGCGCGGCGCCTGAACGACGCGCATTCCTACACATCCTTGCGGACAAGGATCGTAAAGTCGTACAGACCGTAATCGTGGAGCAGAGCCACATTACGCGAAAAGTTGCGCTTGCAAAAATCGAAGAAAAAAAGCGGATCACCGAAGAAGAGATCGGGCCTCTGCAACATGCGGTCTTCGTCGGAATACTTCGTAAGCATGTTGAACGAAAAACCTTTGGAACACAGTTCATTCATGCGGCGGAGTGTTTTCATAACGAAATACTGCCAATCCGAATAAGCCGCATCGAGTTTGATATTGAAGATTGCGCCCGCCAGCAGATAATCCGCCTGCGGGACTTCGTTCTCGTCCGTCGTGAAATGCGCGTTGGGAAAATCCTTGTGCGCCTTGCGGCCCGCCTCCACCATCTTTTCGATCAGGTCAACGCCGTAGTATTCGAACTTCCAGCCCTTCCTGTGAAGGAAATCGAACATCGCGCCGTAACCGCACCCGTAATCCATGACCGTGAAGGGGAAAACCGGATTGATGACCTTCACCAGTTGCTCGAAGCGAATTTCCTGCGCCTCTGGGCCGTTGTAGTCCACGCCTTTGGGCGTCATTCCGAAGGCCTCGAGTTTTTTGGAAAAATACTCGTTCAGTTTCCTTTGGGTCTCGTCAATGCTCATGCGTCATTCCTTTGCATGCGTCCCGAGAATTCTCGAATTTCAGGCCGGCTTCCATTCAAACCTTCGGGGCGATAAGATAGTTCGACGCGTCCGGGCCCGTCATAAACATCAAATCCAAAATCGTCACAAACGGATCGAACGGCGGGTATAGTTGCGGGTATTCGGGATAATTGTATTCCATGTATTCCAGCGTGATGCCCGCCGCGTCGAATTGGTCCTGCTCGATGTAATCCCACGCGGAGGGTCCGCTGATGTAATGCTTGGCGCCGACGCGCTCGAGAATCTGGATCAACCGCCTGGTCTTTTGCCCGTCAATGCCGGGAATTTCGGACGAGCGCATAAAGCGCGTGTGGGCGATCCCGATCTTGCGCGCAATCTCAATCGTCAGCCAGATGGTGAAGTCTGCCAGGAATTCGTCGCGGTGTTCGTAAACGGAGGCGAGCCACGGGGCGAACAAAGCGAAGTGAGGCGCTTTTGCATAGGCGAAGGTCAATGCTTTGAGATGATTCTTCGCCCACGGCTTGGACCAGTCAATCCGCACATCTTTGATGGGAATCCCTTCCGTCACGCCCTTGCTGTGAACGGGGATTGTCAGCCATTGTTTGCCCTGCGCGGTTTTGATCTGGTTGCGGTTGCGCCAGCCGTGCTTGTCGTACTGCACGTCGTCGTAAAAGATGAACAGGTCGGCGCGGCGGATCTGATCGAAGTAGCCGCGCCATGGAATGTATGACGGTTGAAGGATGACGACGTTCACCGCTTCTTCCCACCGATTGTTTCCTGAATGATGTAGGACGGGCGATCCATCGAACGGTTGAAGATGCGCGCGAGATACTCGCCGAAGATGCCGAGCGTAAAGAGTTGCGCGCCGCCCAACAACGAGATGAGGGATGCCAGGAATGGAAATCCGGGCAGGCTTCCCGCCGTGAAATAGATGAACATCACGTAAGCGAAAACCCCTGCGCCGAACAGCGTCATTGCGAAACCGATCCAACTCGCCAACCTCAGGGGCGCGGTGCTGTAACCGGTGAGGATCAACATGGCGGCCTTTACAAGCGCAAAGAAACCGTAGTTCGAGCGTTCGGCGCGGGGCATATCCACCGGCACGGATGCAAAGCGCGTGGTGCCCCAGGACAACAAAACGTCGAGAGTCAGGGATGGGTTTTGGAAATTCACAAACGCCTCGCGCAGGTGCGCGCGAAAGATGCGAAACGCCGATATGTTCTTCACCGACGGCACACCCATCACGCGCGCCAGCAGGGCTTTGATATTCGCCGTCAGCACGTTCCGCCAGAATCCCTGCGGCAGTTTGCGCGGCGCGCCGTACACCACGTCGAAGCCTTCCTCCAGTTTATTTATCAGTGTCGGAATTTCCTCGGGTGGGTGCTGCAAATCCTGATCCATTGTGACAATGACTTCACATTGAGCGCCGCGCACACCGCACAACGTCGCATTATGCTGTCCGTAATTTCGCATGAGACGGATGCCTCTCACCCACTTGTACTTTTCGACGAGACGTTCGATGACATCCCAACTTCGGTCGGGACTGCCGTCGTGGACAAAGATGACTTCGTACTTTTTGGCGACGCACGGCAGAATCACTGCCAGACGGTCTGCGAGGGACTCGATGGTTTCTTCCCCGCGATAAACAGGAACGACTACGGAAAGATTCATAGAGGACGTAATTCTACCATCGGCCTCACAAACGGACCCCGTGCCTGCCCGCCAATATGGGCAGTGCGCGCTTCGCCTCGGCAGTTTTCTGCTCCCCCGTCCAGCCGAGGGCTTCGCCCGTCACTTCTGCCAATTCAACCAATCCCGCCTTCGTCAATTGCCCAAGCATGGCGAGCATGGCGCAGCGCAAAACGCGATCATCCAAATGCAATTTCTTTTCATTGAGGGCAAGGAAGGCGATTTCAAGGCGGGTGTATCCCGGAACAGTCTTTAGAATTTCGTCGCTTCCGCGTTTGAGATAGTCCGCCACCGCCTCCGCGCGTGAACCGTATCGCTCGTAAAGGAGCTCCAGCCCCTCCCTGTCAAGCCCGGTCCACGCGGCAAGCGCTTCCATTTGCTTCTTCCGTTCATCCATATTGCGCGCGAAGCTGCGTCCGCCGCCAATCGGAAGGTCGCGCGTGCTCTTCTGTCTCCGCAATCCAAGATATGTCAAAGCCTTATCCCCTGCCTGCTCCGAAAACGCGCGATACGAAGTCCACTTGCCGCCGACAAGCGAATAGACGGGGAAAGTCAATCCCGTCCAATCGCCGCTGACCACCTCTATGGCATGATCGCACGTGATCTGTCCGGTCGTCTTCGACGTGGCTGTAGGCAAGCGGACGTACGCCCGAAAACTGAAACACGATATGTTCCCGTCCCGCCTTGATCTGTGGGAACACCCGGGCGATCATCGAAAGGAAGTATTCGATCTCTTCGTCGGTGCAGAACGCTTCATCAGGATTCTCGATTTGCAGGTCCGAGGTCCCGACCAGGAGGCGGTCGTAAAGCGGGAAGACCAACACGATGCGGCCATCCTTGTTCTCGAAGAAAAACTCGTGATCGCCGATCATCTGACGCAGTTCGGGGTGATCGAGTACAAGATGCGAGCCTTTCGTCCCGCCAATGAAGCGGGTGGACAATCCTAATTTCTCGTTGGCGAGATCAATCCATGCACCGGCCGATAAACAGGAATTTCCTTTCTCACTGCCAGCATGGTAGGGCTCGCTGGAGGCGGGGTCAAGGTTTTGTGAGGCGTAGGTGGTGGGGATTTCCGGCCGGGCCGTCGTGCCGGAGGGCGATCTCAGCGGGTGCGAATGTCGCAGGACTGGCATGAGGCCGGCAGCAGCCCCGGGCGGCGGGGTGGCGGGCGGGGCTTCGCCGGGCTCGTGCCTCGTGTCGTGCGCGGCACGGGTGGTCGAGGCGTGACGGTCACGCGGTGACCGTGCGCTTCCGTGAGGAGGGATCGGTGCCGGGCGGGCTGCGCGCGTCGACGCCCGTGGCCTGAAGGTGCCTGAGGATTATCCCGATCACCCTGGGCTCCGTGATGAACGCGATGATCCGCATCGGGCCGTGGCAGCGCGGGCACACCAGGGGGTCGACCTCGTCGATGCGGCGAATGAGCTCCGCCCAGCGGCGGCGCGCCGCCCGCCACTCGAGCCTGGCCGGCTCGTGCTGCGGGGGTGGAGGCGCCGGCGCCGCCTCGCCGCCGACCGTCACGGCCGCGTGCCGCGCGCGCCGAGCCCTCACGACGTTGGAGTACGCGCCGTAGGACCGGATGACGTGCCGGCGCGGCTCGGGAATGTGCATGAGCACGCGAGCGAGGAACTCCTTCGGGTCGAGCGGGGCCGAGCTCAGTCCGGCTCTGCTGGTGCCGCCCCGCCTGCGGCCCGCGTAGGCGATCGCTTGTGCGTCCTCGCCCACGTGCAGGCGCTCGAGGCTCACCGGCGGGCGCAACCGAGCCAGCCGCTCGAGCCCGTCGCGGTCATCGCGCGGAACCGTGACCGAGGTGTGCACCGAATAGCCCGAGTGCCGCCACGACAGCCGCAGCGGCGTCCGCTCCTCCGACAGCAAGCCCTCCGCTCACCTACGGCGCCACCGTGGTGCGCAGCGTTCAGGCCGTGAAGCGCCTCGAGGAGGAGTCGGGGCTGCTCGCCGAAGTGATCGACCTGCGCTCGCTGGCGCCGTACGACTGGGCGGCGATCGAGGCGTCCGTGCGCCGGACGCATCGGGCTTTGGTGGTGCACGAGGACATCCTGTCCTTCGGCTTCGGCGCCGAGATCGCGGCGCGGATCGCCGACGAGCTGTGCCTCGAAATCGACGCCCCGGTGCGCCGGGTCGGCGCCAAGGACACCTTCGTCGCCTACGCACCGTCGCTCGAGGAGACGATCCTGCGGCAACCGGGGCATATCCTCGAGGCGATGCGGGCTCTCGTCGCGTTCTGGCGCGTTCGACCTGGGTTCCGGAGACGACGAACGAACGGGAGCCCGTGAGCCCCCGTGCGTGCGCTGCGCGGCCCGGAGCGTGGAGTCTACTGGAGCTTGACCTCGCGGTAGACGCGACGCGTGACGGCGTTGTTGCCCTCGGACGCCTCCTGGACGTCGGAACCGGCGTCGGCGGTGGCCGTGACGTCCCAGGCGCACACGAGGACGACGCCGACCTCCTTGATGTGTGTGCCGCGTTGCTGGCTGGCTGGTTTCGGCTTGATCAGGCCGACGTTCTTCGCCAGCGACGCGGCTTTTGACGGCCTGGAGACCGACTTCGACTCGCCGTTCCTGAGCGGGGCGATCGGTTCGACGATCTCGGGGAAGGCCTGGCCACATGTCTCTTCATACCATGCAGCCTCGTTCCCACACTCGAAGAAGTTGTTAAGGGAGTTGACGAAGTCCTTGACCATATTGCCGGTGTTGGTCGGCAGACTGCCGCAGTTGGCCGGCTCGCGGGGCACGAAGGTGGCCGTCACCTTGAGGAGGGTGGCGGCGGTGGAGTCGGCGCCCTCGTTCGTGACGGTGAACTGGGTCGGCCAGCCGGAGGCCGGCGACATCGTGACCGTGTAGTCCGGCTTTCCGGTGATCACTCCCATGGGCAGGCCACCGGTGTGGGCGATCGGCGGCGCGGCCGATGTCGGCCTGGGTTTCGCCTGCGCAAGTGCCAGCGCCGGCACGAGCAGTAGCGCGGCGGCCAGTGCAGATCGGAGCGAGAAGTGGGTGCGCATCGTGGTTCTCCCTTCGAACAGGTTCACGTCAGGGTGGCGCGAATGGGGACACCGGGCCTGGGGCCGGCCGACTCGCGACCCCGGCCCATCTGGAACACGCCGCCGGCTCACGTGCACGGGAAGCCCGCGATGGCCGTGACCCTCGGTTCGATGCCGTAGACAAGGCCAGAGCCGATCGTTCCCCACATCAGCTCGATCTCGAGGGTGTTGCCGCTGAGCGAGCGGCGTTTCTCGATGACCCAGGTCCCCGGAACTTCCTGCCCGTTGACCGTGTCCCAGCGGAGATCGGCCCCCACGAGCGTGCAGGAACCCGGCACGACGACCTTGAGGGTGTCGACACCGTAGGCCATGTTCTGGTCGGAGTGTTTGGCGCCGAAGGAGTCCTTGCACCAGGCCGGCGCGTCGCCATGTCCCGGGGTGAGCTTGACGTTGCTGTCGGCGGTCGCGGCAATGGACTGGCTGACCCACGACGGAGACGCACTACTGTAGACACGCGAAGCCTTGAACTGGACGGGAACCTGGTTGCTCGACTCGCCGAGAACAATTGCCTGCAGTTTCGCGGTGTGGTCCTTCACGCCGCTGATGGTGCACGGGACGCGGAAGTGGAGGATCGAGCCAGGAGGGGACGGTTCGAGTCCCGGAATGTCGAGGTTGGGGAACGCCTGAGGAGAGACGAGTTCGAGGTCGATCCCGCCGCCCGGGAACTGCCCGAGCAGCGTGAGCTTGGTCCCTGGAGAATAAATCAGATTACAACCCATGATCTGGCTCGGGGGGTATCCCTGTCCGGCGCACGGAGACAGCGACTGCGGGGCCTCGAGGATCTGCGGCCCGTCCGTGGGTTTCGCCGTCTTCAGCGCCTGAAGCGTCTCCGGCCGCAGCCTCGAGGAACCCCTGCTCTGCGTTGCCTGCGTGGCGCTGGCGCCGCGCGCACGCGCGGCGCCGATGGTCACCTCCTTGCCTCGCGGGATCGCGCCGGGGCCCTTGGCGCGGCGGTCCAGCTCCTTGACCAGTTCGGACTTGCTCCAGTCGCGCCCATCGAAGCGGACAGTGGCGGTGGCGGCCAGGCCGTCGAACTCGCCGCGCGTCATCTCGAGCAGCTCCTTCGGGGTCTGGGCGGTTGCCGCCGCGGCCAGCAACGCGCACGCGACCGACATCAGGACCTTCGACATCGTCGCCTCCTCGCTGAATCACCAGCCTGCCCAAGTTCACGATGAACGAGACGGAAAGGGGACACGGGCACGGCCGGCTGCTGCGGCGCTGGCCCCGTGGCGGCGCGGATGCCGTGTCTATGGGAGAGAAGGGAGAGACAGATCATGCAGACTCGATCCGAGATGTGGCTCCGGTGGGCAGTGCTGGCGGTGACGGGATTGCTGTTGTCCGGTTCCGTCGCCTTCTCCGAGCAGGCGTCCGGGCGCTTCGAAACCAAACAGGGGTGGTTCAACGTCGGCGGAGCGTACGCGTTCCCGGCGCGCGTCGGGGTGGACGGGCAACCGGGGATCAAGGTCGCGATCTCCAACGCGGGGTTCAACGCCGACTGGGTGAACCTGTACTGGGACCGCGAGACCGCGATCGCGGAGTTCTTCCAGGACGACGAGACGATGGTCGCGTTCCTGCACTTCGCTGCCGACGGCTCGTACCTCGGCGCGAACTGGTTCTGGGGGTCCGGGACCGGCTGCGGCTTCTGCTCGGACTCCGACGCGAGGGGCAAGGCGGTGTTCCGCGATGAGGGGATAGCCGGTACGGTCACGCTCAAGGGAAAGGAGATCAGCTACCACGTGACGTTCCAGGTGCCCGTGGCCCCGGCGACACCGGGTGCGGAAGCGGCCGTGGACGGGCCGGCCGCGCAGGCATACCTGGCGTACCACAGGGCTCTTCGCGCGGGTAGCGAGGCGGCGGTCCGGCCGTTGCTCAGCCCCGACCACCGCAAGCGCCTCGACACGGCGACGGCGGCAGGCGAGAACTACCTGGCGGAACTGGCAGAGGACCACCCGGATACGTTCAGGGTCGTTCGAGCGTTTGAGACGGGCGAGTGGGCGGTCCTGCTGGTGCGCAGCGAGGCGAATTGGGGTACGGGTCACGGTGAGGTGCAGATGCAGCGCGAGGGGGACGGCTGGCGGTTCTACGACGAGTTCTTCCGCGTCGGGGACTGGCTCGAGGCGCTCAGGCCATGACCGCCCCTGGTCTGGCGCGCCGCGATCAGCTGGAGAGCTTGCCGAGAGCTGCCTCCGCCTCTTTCAGGCGGGGGCTATTCGACTCTTGCAACGCCGGCACGGCCCCGGCGAGGAGGGTTCGAGCCCGCTCACGTGCCTCGGGGGTGGCGACTGCCGAAAGATCCAGGGCAAGTTCCAGCGCCGCTGCCGCCGTCTGGGGGTGGTCGGCACCGACGATTCCCGTGAAGATCGCCATGGCGCGCTCGTGCTCGGCGATCGCTTCGGCAGTTCTTCCGGCGCGGCGCAGGCAGGCGCCCAGTTGGGTGAGCACGCGTGCCGCCTCCTCGCTCGACGGCCCGGCGACGGTCTCGAGGCGGGACAGGGCGTCGCGCAGCAGCGCCTCGCCCTCCGCGTGGCGACCGCGGCGCGACACCGCATCGCCCAGGCTGGCGGTGGCCAGCCAGGTGAAGGAGTGCTCGTCGCCGAGCAGGGCGCGGAAACGCGCCACGACCTCGCGAAAGCCGCGCTCCGCCGACTCGATGCGGCCCTGGCGAATGACGATCAGCGCCAGGCTGTGCATCGCCTTGACCACCTCGAAGTGCTGCGGGTCGATGGCGGCGAACAGGGCGATCACCTCGCGGTAGGCGTCGGAGGCCTCGTCGAGCCTGCCCTGGTTGAGAAGGAATAAGCCGAGGTTCGTGAGCGACTGGCCGTACGCGGGGTGACGGGGGCCGAGCGCGTTGCGCCTGATCTCGAGGGAGCGACGGTACAGGCGCTCGGCTTCCTCCGTCTCGCCAAGTCGGTCGCGCAGCACGGCCAGGGCGAGGTAGCTCATGGCGACGTTCGGGTGCTCCGCGCCGAGGTGACGTTCGAGTATCCCTTGCGAGCGCGTGTACATCTCGAGCGCCTCGGGAAGGCGATCCAGCTCCTCGAGAAGGACGCCGAGGTTGCGCATGTGTACGGCGGTCTCGGGGTGTTCGGTGCCGACGACGCGCTCGTAGGTCGCGAGCACGGCACGTTCGGCCTCCTCGGCGCGCGCCACTTGACCCTGCTCGAACCAGACGTTGGCCAAGGCGGACCGGGCATCCGCCGCCGCCAGCGACCCGGCCTGGCCTGCCTCCGAGAGCGCGGCGAGCGCGGCGACGAGTTCCCTCTCGGCGTCGTCCAGCTTGCCCTCGCCCTGGAGCACGCGACCGAGCGTCACTCGGCTCGGCGCAGCTTCGGCCTCGCTTGCTCCCAGTCTGCGGTGCTCGTCGATCGCCCGCGTCGCCATCATGCGTGCCGGCTCGAGGCGTCCCAGACCGGCGTTCACCTTGGCGATGGTGTCGAGCAGGTCGGCGCGCAGGTTGGGATCCGCCGTCAACTCGTTTTCCATCCGCCGCGTGCCGTCGTCGACCAGCGCGACCGCGCTCACCGAGCCGCCTCCGGACTGGAGCGGGTCGGCGAGTTCGAAGAGAGAGATGAGGAAATGCTTCACTCGCTCGGCGCGCCATGCTTCGAGACTCGCGCGCGCGGCCTCGCGCGCCGCCACCCGCGCCTGGGTGAGCGCCACCGCCAGCCCGCCGACCAGTCCGACCAGGGCGATGACCGACGCGGCGACCGCCGTGCGGTGGCGCTGGATGAACTTGGCGGACCGGTAGGCGGCGCTTTCGGAGCGGGCGCGCACGGGTCTGCCGTCGAGGTGTCGGCGCAGGTCCTCGGCGAACTCCAGCGCCGACGCGTAGCGGCGTTCCGGTTCGGGGTGGAGCGCCGTCAGCAGGATGACGTCGAGATCGCCCTTGAGGCGTTGCGCCAACCTCGCCGGGTCGGCGATCGGCACGAACGCGCTTCGTTCCTCGTCAGGGCGCGGCCTGAGCACGGCAGCGCTCGGCCGCTCGACCAAATGGTTTCGCGCCGGAGTCCCACTGGCGGCGGGGGAGGGCGGCGTTTCGCCGGTGAGCAGCTCGTACGCCACCACACCGAGGGAGTAGACGTCGGCCGCAGTGGTGACCGGAAGGCCGCGCACCTGCTCGGGGGCCGCGTAGCGAGGTGTGAAGAAGCGTTGGTCGGGTCGGGTGAGCTCCTCAGGCTCGTCCCCGTCGTGGAGCAGCTTGGCGATGCCGAAGTCGAGGAGCTTCACGGAGCCGTCGACGGTGACGAAGATGTTGCCGGGCTTGAGGTCGCGGTGCACCACCAGGTTACGGTGGGCGAACGCCACGGCCTCGCAGCACTGGATGACCAGCCTCAGCCGCTCTTCGACACCTGCGTTGCGGCGCGTGCATGCCCGCGTGATCGGCTCGCCCTCGACGCGCTCCATGACCAGGAAAGGCGTGCCATCCGAGGCGATGCCGCCGTCGATGAGGCGGGCGATGGCGGGGTGCTCGAGGCGGGCGAGGATCTGGCGCTCGCGCTCGAAACGGCGCAGGCCCTCGACGGTGCGCAGCCAATGGTGGAGCAGTTTCATGGCGCCGAGCTGGCGGAGCGAGGGGTCAGTGCGCTCGACCAGGAACACCTCGCCCATGCCGCCGCGACCGAGCGGTTCGGTCAGGCGCCACGCACCGACGGTGTCTCCCGGCCGCGGGCCCGGCCGGTTCCCGCGCTCGAGCCATTCGGCAACGAGAGAGTCGGCCCGAATGGCCGCCGGCGCCTCGAACCGGTCCGCCACCTCCCGGTCGGCGTCCAGGAGGCGCGAGACGCGGGCGGCGAGAGCCGGGTCCTCGCCGGCCAGGTCGGTCAGGCGGGATGCGCGAACGTCACCGGCGGCGTCGCACAGCTCGACAAACAGGTCGCGCGCTCGCGCCCAGCGGACCGCGTCGTCGCCTGAGCGCGCATTGCCCATGGTCTCATTCCTCTCCGCGCGGCCGCAGGCGCTCGTGCAGGAAGGCCTTGGCGGTTCGCCAGTCGCGCTTGAGCGTTCGCTCCGAAACGCCGGTGTTGACGGCGATCTCTTCCAGCGTAAGCCCGGCGAAGAACCGCCATTCGACCAGCCGCGCCAGGTCCGGGTCGACCCGGGCGAGCTGCTCGAGCGCTTGGTCGATGGCCAGGACTTCCTCGGCCTGGCGCTCGACCGGGATGTCCACGCCTTCGAGATCGAGGTGGATCGCGCCGCCGCCGCGTTTGTCGCGCCTTCGGTGGCGGGCATGGTCGACGAGGATCTGGCGCATCGCCTTGGCGGCGAGCGCGAAGAAGTGCATGCGGTCGTTGCTGCGCCAGCCCGAGCTGCCGGCGAGCTTGAGGTAGGCCTCGTGGACGAGAGCCGTGGTGTTGAGGGTGACGGGCGAACCCCCCCGCCAGCGTTGTCGGCTCGCCAGCCGCCGCAACTCGCCGTACACGGCGGCGAAGAGCCGATCCCGCGCTTCGCGATCGCCGCCGCGGGCAGCGCCGAGCATGCGCGTGATGTCCCCGGCATGGGCCGGAGGCTCGACGGAAGAAACGGGGGCTTCAGTGTCCTCAATCGGCGTGGCCATGTCAGGTGCTGGAACCAGGGACGGATTCGGGATCTTCCCGGCGGCCGTGGCCCCTTGTAGCGCCTGATGGCGTGACCTCAGGTGAACGAAGTAACCGAGAGAGGAGATTTCATGAACACCTCACGAACGCCCCTGATCGCTGTTCTGCTCCTGGCCGCAGGGGCAGAGGCCCCGGCGGATCCGCCCGCCACTCCGATCATGGGCAAGCTGCCGCCCGCCGCGGCGCCGTCCGAGACGCTCGAGCCAAGGCCGGCATTCGGCGCCGTCGGGGCGACGGTCATCCTCGAAGCCACTCTGACCGGCGGCGCCACCCCGATCGCGGGCCGGAAGGTGTCCTTCGCGATCAAGGGGCACGGTGCCAACCTCGGTGCCGGCTCGGCGACCACGGACGCCAGCGGCAGGGCGAAGGTCACCTTCACGGTCCCGGAGCTGGCCCAGGAGTCCTACCAACTTCTCGCCTTGGCGGAAGCCGGACCCGGACGGCCCGCGCCGGTCTCGGGACGCGCCGGGTTCGGCGTGTTCAAGGCGGACGTCGACCTGCGCGTCTTCGAGACCGCAAGGCCGCACCCCAAGCCCGGCGGCGGCGCGGTCAAGAGCGTCAGCGACGGCGCGTGGGTCAAGATCGTCATGACGCGCACGACCGACTCGGCCGAGGTGGCGAGATCGGTCAGGGTCCTCCTCGACGGTCAGCCGTACACCCAGGCGCACACGAACAGCAGTCTCGCACTGCCCAACCTCCCGGCCTCCGCGGCGATCGGCTCGTGGAAAGTGGAAGTGATCTTCGACGGCGACGGCTCGTATCTGGGCAAGACCGCCCGTGCGACCATCGCTCGCAAATAGGAGGGCATCATGAGAGACTCCATCGCTGCTCGCGCGCTGTTGTGTCTCGTGGCCTCGCAGGCGGTTGCCGGACCACCCGCGACGCCGCGGACCGCGGTCCGGCCGGGTGTCGCCACGCAGGCGCCGCTGGCCAAGCTGTTCTCGAAGCTTGAGGTCAAGGACGCCTCCGGCCCGCCTGGCGAGACGCGATCGCTCGAGGCAACGTTGACCTCGAGCGAGGGCGCCTCGCCGCTGGCCGGGAAGAAGATCCACTTTTGCGTTGCAGGCGAGAGCGGCACCACGGTGCCGGACGGGACGCTCAACGCCGGCAGCGGCGTCACCGACGCGGCCGGGAAGGTCAAGGTGTCGTTCGCGTTGCCCGAATTGCCGCAAGGCAACTACGTGGTGCACGCCTCCTTCGCCGGGGATTCGGGCGCCGTCGGCTGCGAGGGGGAGGGGAACCTCCTGCTGGTAAAGGCGAAGACTCGCGTCGAACTCTCCGAGCTGAACTGGAGCGGGTACAAGAACGAGCAAGGTCCCCCCTCGGGGAGCTTCACGATTTACGTGAAGCGCCTGACCGACAACAAGGGCATCAGGAAGTCGGTCACCGTCAAGGTGAACGGCGAAACCTGGAAGCAGCTCATCGACGCGTCGGGTCAGTCCATCCCGCTGCCGGGGAAGAGCCCCTGGAACGTCCACGTCCAGTTCGAGGGGGACGAGGCGCACATCGCCTCGGCCGCCCAGCGAACGTACGTGGCGCCTAAATAGGCCGGCCCACTGCGTATTCTCGGCGTTGCCGGCGGACCCACGTGGGATTCGCGGCATGCCGATTGCGTCGGTGGCGGGAGCGCGATGCAATCAGCACACTCTCTCCCTCATCGGGGGGCCGGTGGGCATGTTTTGCATCGCCAAGCGCTTCACGCTCGACGCCGGGCACCGGCTGTCCAAGCACCCGGAGCTGTGCCGGTTCCCGCACGGGCACAGCTACGAGGTCGAGGTCGTGGTCGCGGCGAAGTCGCTTGACGCGCACGACATGGTGTGCGACTGCAAGGCGCTCAAGACCGTGCTCGCCGAGGAGTTCGCCCGTCTCGACCACGCCATGCAGCTCTCGTCGGGCGACCCGCAACGCGGCGCGTTCGGTTCGTTCGGCGAGCGCGTGGTGTTGCTCGAGCAGGGCGACCCGACGGCAGAGGTCCTGGCGCGCCGGCTCTTCGAACGGGTCCGGGAGCTGTTCCGCCCGGGCATGGAGGTCGCCACCGCCGGGGAGCCCTCGTACGCCGTACCGGACGGGGTGAGAGTGGAGCGGGTCAGGGTGGCCGAGACGCCGACCACCCGGGCCGAGTGTGGCGAGTGACTGGCTCGAGCCCACGTGCTTGATCGGCGCCAGTGCGCACAAATCCACGATGTCCTGCGCCACGGTGTTGAGGTGGCGCTGTTTGCCCCTGGCACAGGCAACCGGCTCGCGCAGTGTCTTCTTGCAGCGCCCGCAGCGCAGCAGGTGCCCAGGCACCAGGACCTCCTGCCGCCGCGTCCCGACCGGAAGTGCCAGCAACGTCCGCTCGAACTGACCGTTCAGTGTCAGATCGAACCACCCGCTCCACAGTGCCGGCACCGTCGCTCCTGCCGTCGCAGCTTCACGTGGTGGCGCACCACACCTCCAACGTACTCCGTCCGCACATGCCGGTAGCCGCGCAACCTCATCGTGTGATACAAGCAACTCGTCGTCGCCATCGCAGCTTCCTTTCGTTCTCTTCCAAAACCGAAAGCATGACTGCCCTGGCGGCGACGCTTCATCTACCCCACGATTTGCCGGATGAACCTGATATCGTTTCGTGGCATGACAGCGGCCCCCTCCCAATCCCTTCCGACGCTCGGCGAGACGACGCCCGAGCTGCTCGACCGGGCGCTCGCGGCCGCCGGCGAAGGTATCGTCATCGCCGACGCGCGCCGGCCCGACATGCCGCTCATCTACGTCAACCCGGCGTTCGAGGCGGTGACCGGGTACGCCGCGGCCGAGGCGATCGGGCGCAACTGCCGGTTTCTCCAGGGCCCCGACACCGACCGCACGTCGCTCGACGAGATCCGCCGTGCGCTCGCCGAGCGCCGCGCGTGCGTGGTGGAGCTGCTCAACTACCGCAAGGACGGGACGCCGTTCTGGAACCGGCTGTCGATCACGCCGGTGGTGGACGCGGCGGGCGAGGTGACGCACTTCATCGGCGTCCAGTCCGACATCACGGCGAGGCGGCTCGCCGAGCAACGCCTGCAGGCCGCGAACCGGAGGATGCAGCGCGACCTCGTGGCGGCGGCCCGGATCCAGAAGAGCCTCCTGCCGGCGGCCGCGCCGGCGGTGGGCGGCGTGCGTATGGCCTGGGCCTCTCGTCCGTGCGCAGAGCTTGCATCGGTGTGCGCCCTCGAGGTCGGCTGAGGAACGGCCGGCGCGGTGCTACGCTGCCGCTGGCGAGGGCCGTGCGGCGGCGTGCAGGCGCGGTCCGGCGGGAGGTGGGAATGACGCGCACCACCGTGGTGGCGATACTGGTCCTGGCGGCCCTGGTGGCCGTGCCTGCCCGCGGTGCCGCTCCTCCTGACCCGGCGGCGGCGCTGGCGGGGGCAATTGCGCGGGAGGTGCAGCAACGGCTTGTGGCCACGGTCGCCGTGGCCCGGACGGCGGCCCGCGAGGCCCCGACCCGCAGCGAGCGGCCCGAGGCGATGCGGGAGTTTCTAGCCGACCGCGCCCGCTGGGTGCCGCATGTGCTGCACGTGGCGTTCATCGACGACAAGGGCGTGGTGCGGGCGATCGGACCCGGTTATCGCTTCCTGGAAGGCACCGATCTTTCCGGCAAGGAGTGGGTCAAGTCCGCCCTCGCCGTCCGCAAGCCCATGGTCAGCAAGGCGTTCCTTTCACTCGAGGGGTTCTACGCGGTGGCCGTTCTCGCCCCGGTCGTGCGGAGCGGGCGGTTCGTCGGTCTCGTTTCGGTGACGATCCGGCCGACGGCGCTCCTGCGGGAGTGGGTGGAGGCCGCACGGGGTCGCCAACCGTTCGACGTCTGGGTGATGGAGACCGGAGGCCGGCTGCTCTATGACCCGGACCCCGAAGAGGTGGGCAAGAACCTCCTGGAGGACAGGCTGTACGCCCCGCACCCCGACCTCGTCAAGGCCGGGCGTGCGATCGCCGCGGCCCGCCAGGGGACGCTGCGCTTTTCCTTCACCCCGGCCGCCGGCGAGCCCCTCGAGCTGCGGGCCACGTGGCGTTCTGCCGCCGCTGCCGGCACCGCGTGGAGAGTGGTAGTGGTGGGGGAGAACCGCGGGGAGCGGTCGCCGCTCCGCACGCTGGACGCCCTCGGCCTGCCGGGCGCCGCCGACGCGCTGCGAGCGCTCGCCGGCGAGCAAGGTGTCGCGGAGGCGTTCTCCCGCGACGACCGCCGGGCGCTGCTCGCGGCGTTGAGCCGCCACTATGAGCGGTACCCGTGCTATGCCTTGCAGTGGGTGACCCCGAGGGGGTTCGTGGTGGGCGGGTATCCGCCGGGCAACGCCCTGATGCTCTACCAGCTCGACCCGTTCCAGAACCCCGCCGACACCTTCCTCCTCGAGCGCGTGCAGGCCGGCACCGAGGCGGTCGTCCGGGTGCCGCTGGGGGAGGGCCTGATGGCGGTCGTGCACCTGGTGCCGGTGCACGCCGACGACGAGCTGGTCGGGTTCGTCTACTCGGTGAGCATCGACTGACCCGCCACCTCGACCCGGTTCTTGCCGTTTCGCTTGCCGAGGTACATGGCCTGGTCGGCCTTGCGGAGAGTGGCCTCGGCCGTCTCGTGCTGGGCGGCGCACACTCCCAGCGTGACAGTGACCCGAACCTCGTGGTCCCCCCCGTGGATCGTCGCCGCCTCGACGGCAGCCCGCGCCTTTTCCGCCGCCAGGGCAGCGCCGTCGAGGTCCGTGTCCGGGAGCACCAGCAGGAACTCCTCGCCGCCCAGCCGCCCCACCGCGTCGGTGGCGCGGACGGCGCCCCGCAGGGTGTCGGCCACAGCCCGCAGCACCTGGTCCCCGCACTCGTGCCCCCATTCGTCGTTGCAGCGCTTGAAGTCGTCGATGTCGGCGAGGGCCAGGGCGAGCGGGCCGCCGGTGCGCTCGCACCGGGCGCGCTCGATGGCGAGCCGCTCGAGGATCGCCCGGCGGTTGGGCAGCGCGGTCAGCTCGTCGGTGCGGGACAGCTCCTCGACGCGGGCGTAGGCGAGCTCGAGCTGGGTGTTCTTGACCGCGATCTCGCGGGAGGTGCGCACGCGCAGGCGGTAGCGGCTGTACACGAGGCCCAGCACCAGCAGCGTCGAGGCGAGGGCGCCCAAGACCATCCAGCGCAGCAGCCGGTCGCGCTGGCGCTGGGCAGTGAGCAAGGCGATCTCCTGCTCCCGCTTGGCCGTCTCGTGGACGATCTGCAGCTTCTTCAGGCGACTGGTCTTGTCCGCGCCCAGGAGTTCGTTGTCGAGGGCGACGAAGCGGCGGTGGCTGGCCAGGGCGGCCCGGAGGTCGCCGAGGGCTTCCCGGGAAACCGCGAGAGCGCGATGGGCGTCGGCCTCGCCTCGCCGATCGCCCAGCCTGGTCGCCAGTTCGATCGCCTTGTCGAGCGTAGCGACCGCCTCGCGGTGGGCGCCGCGCCCTTACTGGATCTCGGCCAGGCGCAGCAGGTTCGAAAGGATGCCGCGCTGTCGCTGCGTACGCTCGCAAATCTGCATGGCCTCGCGGACGAGCGCCTCGGCCAGGTCCAGCTCGCCGAGCCTGAGGTGTGCCGCTCCCGCGCTCGACAGCCTGCCACCCGGGCGGCGAGCAGGAGCCACGCCACGGTCGCACCCGCGTGCAGCCGGCGGGCGTGAGCTGGTCCGCCGGTCCTCATCGATCACCAGCGTACACCCGCCGGCGCGGCCGGGGATTGCCACGGCCCGGCAGCGAGTTGTCCCGGGAGGCGGGAGCGGGCTGCTACCATCGCCACGGGGGAGGTCACATGCCGGAACCACGCCACGATACGAACCTGGGCATCACCGGAGTCGACCACTTCGAGTACGTCGCCAGCGACCTGGCGGCCGCGCGCGAGCTGCTGGTCGGGCGCATGGGGTTCGCCGAGACGGGCCGCGCCAGCGCCGAGGCGGCCGCTGCTTCGGGAGAGGATGCGGTGCTGCTGGCAGTCGGCCACGTGCAGGTCGTGGTCGTGGCGCCGCGGGAGGGATGGTCGCGGGCGGCGCGCTGGCTGCGTCGGCACCCCGAAGGCGTGGCGGTGATGGCGTACCGCGTGCGCGATGCGGCGGCGGCGCGGGCGACGCTGGCCGGTCGCGCCGCCACGTTCGTGGACGAGACCCAGGTCGGGGCCTCCGGTGCCCAGAAGTGGTTCGACATAGCGACACCGCTCGGGGACGTGCGGTTCCGCTTCATCGAGCACCCGGTCGGGACGTTGCCCCCGGGGCTCGAGCCCCTGCCCGAGGGCGAGGCTGCCAACCCGTTCGGCTTTCAAGTCGTGGACCACGTGACGTCCAACATGCTCACCCTCGAGCCGCACGTCACCTGGCTGCGCGACGTCATGGGGTTCGAGGAGTACTGGCGCGTCACGTTCCACACCTCGGATGTGCATGGCGGGTCCGGGGGCTCGGGGCTGGCCTCGATCGTCATGTGGGACCGCGAGTCGGGCGTCAAGCTCGCGAACAACGAGCCGTACCCCCCCAACTTCGAGGCGAGCCAGATCTACGCCTTCGTGGACGCCAACCACGGCCCGGGGATCCAGCACATCGCCCTGCACGTGCCGGACATCGTGACGGCGGTCGAGGGCCTGCGGGCGCGGGGCGTCGATTTCCTGCCCACCCCGGGCTCGTACTACGACATGCTCCCGGCTCGCCTGGCCGATCGCCGCGTGACCAACTTCCGCGACGACATCGGCGAGCTGCGCCGCCTGGGCATCCTCGTTGACGGCGAGGACGACCGCTACCTGTTGCAAATTTTCACGGTGGAGGCGCAGGCGCTGCTGGGGCGCGAGGCGGGCGGGCCGTTCTTCTGGGAGGTCATCCGCCGCCGCGGCGCCCGGGGGTTCGGCGAGGGCAACTTCAGGGCGCTGTTCGAGGCGATCGAGCGCGAGCAACAGCGGCGGGTCGGGGAAGGAGGTGCGGCATGAAGCTCGCCCGCATCCAGGCCGCCGCCGGCGCCCGTGTGGCGGTGATGGTGCCCACTGCCGAGGGTCTCCGATGGATCGCCCTCGCCGACGCGGCGCGCACGGTGCTGGGCTCGAGCTGCCCCGACTCGATGCGCTTGCTGCTCGCCCAGGAAGGGCCGGGGCTGTCCACCGCCCGCCAGGTCCTGGCCGCGCTCGAGGGGGCGCCCGTGCCGCCGGGGGTGCTGGCGTGGGACCCCGCCGGCGCACGCCATGCCCTGCCGGTGGACGAGCCGGGCTCGTTCCTCGACTTTTACGCCTACGAGGCGCACGTGCGGACGGCGCGCATGCGGCGCGGCCTGGAGATGCCACCCGAGTGGTTCGACACGCCGACGTACTACCGCGGCAACCACCGCTCCTTGCTCCCGCCCGGGGCCGAGGTGGTGTTCCCGGCTGGCGAGACAAAGATGGATTACGAGCTGGAGGTCGCCGCGGTGCTGGGCGCGCCGATCGCGAGCCCGACGCCGGCACGGGCCGAGGCCGCCATTGCCGGGTTCTGCCTGTGCAACGACTGGAGCGCGCGGGCGCTGCAAGCCCGGGTCATGAAGCTCGGCATGGGGCCGGCGCGCGGCAAGGACTTCGGCACCACCCTCGGGCCGTGGCTGGTGACCCCCGACGAGATCCCCGACTGGGGGGCGGTCGAGCTGTCGGTGCGTGTGAACGGCGAGACCTGGAGCCGCGGCACCCCGGCCGGGATGCACTGGAGCTGGGGGGAGCTGCTGGCCGTCGCGGCTTCCGGTACGCGCTACGAGCCCGGGGACGTGTTCGGTTCCGGCACGATCGGCGGCGGGTGCGGCCTCGAACTCGACCGTTTCCTCTCCCCGGGGGACGCCGTCGAGCTGGACGGCGGGGCGCTGTTCGGGGTGCTGCGCGGCGTCGCCCGCCGCCGGGAGGCGTGAATGATCCACCGACTGCAACGCGGACTGGTGCCGCCCAAGCCGCACACGGTGCTGCGCGTCGACGGCGCGCTGGCGTTCGAGCACTGTTTCACCCGCAAGGGTTTCGAGGGCGCCTACACGATCATGTACCACCGCACGCCCCCGCACTGGCTCGCGGGAGAGTCCGACGCGGGGGAGCACCCGGGGTGGGCCGAGGCGAGCGCCGACCCGCCGATCCGCCGTCGGCACTTCCGCACCGCGGCGGTGCCGCCCGGCGGCGAGCCGATGCTCGGGCGGCGCTTGCTCGTGGCCAACCGCGAGCTGGGGGTGTGGCTCGGGCGGCCGGACCGCGACGACGCGACGCTGGTGGCCAACGCCGACGGCGACGAGCTGACCTTCGTGCACGAGGGCGCAGGGAGGGTCGAGACCCCGCTCGGCGTGCTCGACTTCGAAGCCGGAGACTACGTGTTCGTGCCCCGCTCGTTGCTCCACCGCTGGCGCCTCGACCGGCCGGCGCACCTGCTGACGATCGAGGCCCGCTCCTGGGTGGACCTGCCGCGCCAGTTCCGCAACCCGGTGGGGCAGCTCACCATGGACGCCCCCTACTCGCACCGCGACTTTCGCGAGCCGCGCTGGCCCGAGGGCGGCCCGGCGACGCTCGGTGTGCCGCGGGAAGCGCTGGTCCACCGCCAGGGGCGCCTGTCGCGGTTCGAGTACGCCCACGACCCGTTCGACGTCGTGGGGTGGGACGGGCAGGTGTGGCCGTTCGCCTTCCCGATCCACGCCTACCAGCCCAAGACCGGGCTCGTGCACCTCCCGCCGACGATCCACATCACATTTGCCGGGCAGGGTTTCGTGGTCTGCTCGTTCGTGCCGCGGGTGGTCGACTTCCACCCCGAGGCGATCCCCTGCCCGTACCCCCACTCCTCGGTCGACTGCGACGAGATCATCTTTTACGCCGCCGGCAACTTCACCTCGCGGCGTGGGATCGAGCCCGCGTCGGTGACGCTGCATCCCTGCGGCGTCCCGCACGGCCCGCACCCGGGCCGCTACGAGGCCTCGATCGGCACCGCGCGCACGAGCGAGCTCGCGGTCATGATCGACACCTTCTCGCCGCTCGGGGTGACGGCGCACGCGCGGGCGGTCGAGGACGTCGGTTACAACCGGAGCTGGGCGTCGGCCGACGACAGCGGGGTGCTGGAATGAGCGCGGACGGGCGCACGCTCGATCCCGCCGCGCTGTCGTGGATCGAGCTGTACCGCCGCCTCGTGGAGGTCGTGGTGCCGCGGCCAATTGCTCTCGTCTCCACGGTCGACGAGGGAGGGCGGCCGAACCTGGCGCCGTTCTCGTTTTTCACCGTGGTCTCGGCCAACCCCCCGTACCTCGCGTTTTCGCCCCAGCGCGCCGGGCGCACCGGCGAGAAGAAGGACACCCTGCGCAACGTCGAGGCCACACGTCAGTTCGTCGTCGCTGTGGTGACCGAGGCGATCGCCGAGCGCGTCAACGCCTGCGCGGCGCGGCTGCCGTACGGCGAGAGCGAGTTCGCCCACAGCGGGCTGACGCCGGTTCCGGCCCGGCTCGTACGCCCGCCCCTGGTGGGCGAGTCGCCGGTCAACATGGAGTGCGAGCTGGTGGAGATCCGCACCTACGGCGAGGGGAGCGGCGGGGGCAGCCTCATTGTCGGGCGCATCCGCCTCCTCCACCTCGACGGCTCGGTGCTCGACGCGGAAGGGAAGGTGCGGCCCGAAGCCCTGACCGCGGTGGGGCGCATGGGCGGCGACGACTGGGTGCGCACGCGCGAGCGCTTCCCGATGCCGCGCCCGGAATAGCCGCCCGGCCCCTGCCCTTGTGCTGGGCGGACGGACGACGGCATGTCTGACTTCATCTGGCACCCCCGCCCCGACGACCTCGAGCGCTCCCACGTCGCACGGCTCATGCGCACCCACGGCATCGACAGCGCCCGCGCGCTGCGCGAGCGGGCCGCCGCCGACCCCCACTGGTTCTACCCCGCGGTCGAGCGCGACCTGGGGATCGAGTGGTACACCCCGTACACGCGGTTGCTCGACGCCTCGGGTGGGCTGCCGTGGACCGAGTGGTTCGTGGGCGGGGAGCTCAACCTCGTGCACAACGTGCTCGACCGCCACCTCGCCGCCGGGCACGGCAACGAGGTGGCCGTCGTGGCCGAGGGCGAGAGCGGGGAGACGGGGCGGCTGACGTACGCCGCCCTCGACGAGCGGGTGTGCCGCCTCGCCGGGGCGCTCGCCGGCCTCGGCGTGCAGGTCGGGGACGCAGTCGGGTTCTACCTGCCGATGACCGTGGACGTGGTCGTCGGGCTGCTCGCCTGTCTCAAGATCGGCGCGGTGCCGGTGCCGGTGTTCGCCGGTTTCGGTCCCGACGCCCTGGCGGTGCGCCTGGCCGACGCTGGGGCCCGCGTGCTCCTCACCGCCGACGGCACGAGCCGGCGGGGCGCGCGCATCGCGCTCAAGCCGGTCGCCGACGCGGCGGCCGCGCGCGCAGGGTGCGTGCGGGACATGGTCGTGCTGCGCCACGACGGCGGGGAGCTGCCGTGGCAGGAAGGGCGGGACTGGTGGTGGCACGAGCTGGAGGCCGAGGGTCCGGTACGCCTGCCCACGGAGCCGCTCCCGGCCAGTGCCCGCGCGCTCGTCCTCTACACCTCCGGCACCACCGGCAAGCCGAAAGGCGCCGTACACACCCACGCTGGCGTGCTGTCCGTCACCGCCCGGGAGGTGGGGTACCACCTCGACCTGCGTCCCGGCGAGGTCATGCTGTGGCTCACCGACATCGGCTGGATGATGGGCCCGTGGGAAATCCTGGGTGTGCTGTTCCACCGCGGCACCGTGGTGCTGGTGGACGGCGCTCCCGACTACCCGGCGCCCGACCGGCTGTGGGCGGTGGTGGCACGGCACCGCGTCACGCACCTCGGGGTCGCGCCCACCGCGGTGCGGGTGCTCGCCGCGCACGGCGACGACCTCCCAGGCCGCCACGACCTTTCGGCGCTGCGGGTACTCGGCTCCACCGGCGAGCCGTGGGACGAGGCGGGGTACCGGTGGTTTTTCGAGCGGGTCGGCGGTAGCCGCTGTCCGATCATGAACATCTCTGGCGGCACCGAGCTCATGGGGTGCCTGCTGGCGCCGCTGCCGGTGGCGCCGATCAAGGCGACCTCGCTTCAAGGCCCGGCGCTCGGCATGGACGTCGACGTGCTGGACGAAAGCGGGGCCCCGGTGCGCGGCCAGGTCGGCTACCTGGCGTGCCGCAACGCGGCTCCCAACATGACGCGGGGGTTCCTTGGCGACCGCGAGCGCTACCTCGAAACGTACTTCTCGCGCTTTGGCGAGACGATCTGGAACCACGGCGACTGGGCGCGCGTGGACGAGGACGGGCAGTGGTTTCTGAGCGGGCGCGCCGACGACACCCTCAAGATCGCCGGCAAGCGGGTCGGACCCGGCAAAATCGAGGCGGCGGCCACGGCGCACCCGGCGGTGCGCGAGGCAGCGGCGGTCGGCGTGCCGGACCCGGTCACCGGCACCAGGCTGGTGCTCGTGGCCGTGACGCGCCCTGGCGTTGCCGCGGAAGAGGCGCTGGCGGCCGACGTGGCGGCGTTTGTCGGGCGGCACCTCGGCCCCGCAATGCGCCCGTCGCGCGTGCTGTTTGCCGCGGCGCTGCCCCAGACGCGCTCGGGGAAGATCCTGCGCGGCGCCATCCGGCGGGTGCTCGCCGGCGAGACCGCGGACGGCGGACCCACAATTGCCAACCCCGAGGCACTGGAGGAGCTGGCGAAGCTGCGCTGAGCGCCGCGGGGTGGCGGCGGGGGGTCCGGAGCCGGAAAGACAGCGCAGGCCGGCCGTGTTGGACTTCGAGAGCAGGAACTCGGCGGCCTCCGGACTTGCCAGAGCCGGTCTCCTGCGGGAGGGACGCGATGGTCAGCACGATGATGTGGGTCGAGGTGGCGGGGCTGGTGGCTGCCGGCCTCTTGGCGAGCGTGGTGGCGGCGTCGGGCGGCGAAAGCCCGAAGCAGCCGGCCGGCACCGAGGTGGCGACGCTGGCTGCCGGCTGCTTCTGGGGGGTCGAGCACCTGTTCAAGGAACTGCCGGGAGTGATCTCGACCGAGGTGGGGTACACCGGCGGCACCACCCCGAACCCCACCTACAAGCAGGTGTGCACCGGCAAGACCGGCCACGCGGAAGCGGTGCAGGTCGTCTTCGACCCCGCGAAGACGAGCTACGAACAGGTGCTGCGCTACTTCTTCCGCCTCCACGACCCGACCACGCTCAACCGGCAGCACAACGACATCGGCACCCAGTACCGCTCGGCGATCTTCTACCACGGCGAGGAGCAGCGGCGGGTCGCCGAGAGGGTCAAGTCCGAGCTCGGCCGCTCGGGGAAGTGGAAGGACCCGATCGTCACCGAGATCGTTCCGGCCGGGCCGTTTTGGAGCGCCGAGGAGTACCACCAGGACTACCTGAAAAAGAACCCCGGCGGGTACTTCTGCCACGTCTTGCAGCCGGAGTGACGGCCGGCCCGGCGCTCGGGCCTCGAAGGCTCCGGCGCGGTTGCCGCCGGCTCCCGCGGGACGTAGATTGTAAGAGCCTGTCGGAGATAGCGGAAGGTCCGCGTTGCGGGCGCCGTGGGGCCAGATGCAAGGCGGAGCGCCGAAGGCGATGTGCTCCATCGGCAAGGCGCGACAACGCCGCAGATGGCACCACGCCGCCCGCAACCCGAAGGGCGCAGGGGGGTTGCCGGGTGCATGCGGCGTTGCTCGTCGGCCACGATGCTCCAGCATGGCCTGCCTCCTCGCGCCTTGCCTGCCCCCGGCAAGCCCCCTGCGTGCGGGTCTTCCCATTTCTCCGACAGGCTCCTAGGCAGGCCCACGGGAGGTGACCATGCTGCCGGTCAAGAAGATCCTCTGCCCGACGGACTTCTCCGAGCCCTCGTATGTGGCCCTCGGAGCGGCGGCCGAACTCGCCCGGGTGTTCGGCGCCGAGATCGTGGTGGTGCACGTCCTGACCCCCATCCCGGTGGTCGAGATGCCGGCCCTCCACGCCGGGTTCAACGTCGACAGGTACCAGGAGATGCTCGGCGAGAACCTGCGGAAGGCGCTCGATGACGTGATCGCGACTCGCCTCGGCGGCGCGGGCGCGGCGCGCGGGGTCCTGGTCGTCGGCCACCCGGCCAGCGAGATCGTCAAGGTGAGCCACGACGAGGGGGCGGACCTCATCGTGCTCTCGACCCACGGCCGCTCGGGGGTCGGGCACCTGCTGTTCGGCTCGGTGGCCGAGCGCGTCGTGCGGTCGGCGAGCTGCCCCGTGCTGACGATACGGGCGCGGTAGCACCCCGTCGGAGCAAGCGGTAGGCCCTCCGCAGCCCTCCCCCAGGCTCCGTGCACGGCGGTTCACAGCACGGTCTCGAGCGCGGCCAGCAGCGCGTCGCCGTCGGACGAGGTGGAGTACATCGCGAACGAGGGGCGCACGAGCAGTCGCCCGGCGTGCACGGTGAGCGGCACCTCGATCCGGAAGCGTTCGAACAGCTCCCGTCGCAGCGCCTCGGGGTCGCGCCACGGCAGCTCCGCCGCCACCATCTGACCGCAGTCGGCGTCGCGGCAGATCGCCGGCAGGCCGGTGAGGCGCACGACGCGATCGCGGGTCGCGACGGCGAGCGCGTGCCCGCGGGCGGCCGCTGCGATCCAGTCGTGGCGTTCGAGGAAGTCGATCGCCGCCGGCACCGCCAGGAACGCCGAAATGTCCCGCGTGCCCTGCCACTGCAGCCGGCGCTCGAGCGGCGTCGAGCCGGTGAAGGCGGCGAACCCGGCGTGGCCGTCGGCATCGGCGCAGTACCCCCAGCTCACCACGAGTGCGTCGAGCCTCGCGTGGTGCTCGGCGCGCGCGTGGAGGAACCCGGCGCCTTTCGGGGCGCACATCCACTTGTGGCAGTTGCCGGTGTAGAAGTCGGCCCCCACCGCCTCGAGGTCGAGCGGGACGTGACCCGGGGCGTGTGCCCCGTCCACCAGCGAAAGGATCCCCAGCTCGCCTGCCCGGCGGCAGACCTCGGCCACGGGGAAGACCAGCGCGGTGGTCGAGGTGATGTGCGAGAGGTACACCACCCGCGTGTGGGCGGTGACCGCGCTCAGAAGACGGTCCGGCAGCTCCGCGGGCTCGAACGGCAGCGGGATCGGCACGCGCACGACCCGCGCCCCCTCGCGGCGGCACACCCACTCCCACGCTGCGTCGCAGGCGCCGTACTCGTGGTCGGTGGTGAGGACCTCGTCGCCGGGACCGAGGTCGAGAGAGCGCGCCACGGTGTTGACGCCCGTGGTCGCGTTGGACACGAAGACGAGGTCGTCGGCGCGGGCGCCGAGGAAGCCGGCCAGCTTCTCCCGCGCCTCCCGAAGCAGCGCCGCCGAGCGCCTGGCCAGCAGCTCGACCGGGTTGCGCTCCATCTCTCGTTGCCACGCCTGCTGCGCGGCCAGCACCTCGACCGGGCAGGCCCCGAACGAGCCGTGGTTGAGAAAGACGACGCCGGGATCGAGCACGAACTCGTCGCGCACGCGCATGGAGAAGGATTGTAAGGGGTCAGCGCTCCTTGAGGATCGCCAGCATCTCGGCCAGCACGCGCTGCGCCGAGGCAGTGGGGATCTGGCAGGTGCCGGCGCCGCGGTGCCCGCCTCCCCCGTACCGGGCCATGAGCGCCCCCACGTCGCCGCGCGCCGTGCGGTTGAAGATGTTGTGCGCGACCTGGAACGACACCTTGTCGGCGCCCTTGACCCGCGACAGGCGGATCGACACGTTGGTGCCCTCCGCGCCGGGCAGCGTGTAGACGAGGAAGCGGTTGGCGGGGGGGATCTCGTCGACGGCCAGGAGGTCGGTGATCAGCACGTTGCCGTCGATGCGGGTGTGCGCAGCCAGGATCTCGCGCGCCCGCGCCTCGGTCTGCCGGTAGTACTCGACCCGCTCTTGGATGTCCGGCATGGCGAGGATTTCCTCCGGCGAGTGCTCGAGCAGCAGATCCGGCATCATCTGCGTCATCTCCTTGTTGGAGATGCGGAAGCTGTGGTGGTAGCCGAGCCCGGTGCGGGGGTCGAGCAGGAACACGAGCAGCATGGCCGGCGACGGATTGACCACGTCCTCGCGCGTGAGCTGGGCGCTGTCGAAGCGGTCCACGACCTGCAGCAGCGGCTCGAAGCGCTCGATTTCCGGGTGCTCGTCCACGAAGTGCTCGTAGACCAGCCTGGCGGCGCTGGGCGCCATGCCGTAGCGGCCCACGAACGTGTCAGGGAGGCGGCCGGGAGCGCTCTCGCTCGAGTGGTGGTCGAACCACATCCCGCACCCCGGGGCGAATGGGAGGTTGCAGACGATGTCATCGGCGGTGACGGCCACGGTGCCGTCCTGCATTTCCTTGGGGTGGGCCTGGACGTAGGAGTCCACGAGCCCGGCGGCCTTGAGCAGCACCGCGCACATCAGCCCGTCCACATCTCCTCGCGTGATCAACCGCATGGCGCCCTCCCTCGGCGTGCCCGCAACCAGCATGAATGGCTGGCCACAAGCATAGCACTCGCGCGGAGTAGACTCACGCACCCGCGCCAGGCGCGGTGGAGGGTCGATGCGCGACATCCGATGGCTGCAGGCGGTGGTGCGAGAGGCCGGACGGCGGGCTGCCCGGCGGCAGCGCCAGCTCGAGTTCGCCGAGCGGATGTACAAGGAGGACGGATCGGTCGTGACCGAGGTGGATCGCGACACCGAGGACTTCCTGTGCGAGCGCATCCACGCCCGCGTTCCCGAGGCCAACCTGGTGACCGAGGAGCGGGTGCGCCACTTCGCCGACGGCCGCCCCTGGACGTTCGTCATCGACCCGATCGACGGCACCGACTCTTTCAGCCAGGGGCTGCCGACCTGGGCGGTGTCGGTCGGGGTGCTCGACGCCGAACTCGTACCCGTGGCCGGAATCGTCCACGCTCCACGCCTCGGGCTGATGCTCGCCGTGGACAGCAGGAACCGCGTCCGCGACGGTGCCCGGGAAGTCGCAGCGCCAGCGCCGCTCGAGTCGCTCTCGCGGCTGTCCGGCCTGGCGATCTCGTCGCGCGCCCACCGGTCGTTCGACCTCAGCCGCTTCCCCGGCAAGGTGCGCGGGCACGGCAGTGCGGCGCTGCACCTCGTTTACCCGGCGATCTTCGGCGGCATCGTGGCGGCGCTCCAGGACGACGGCGCCAACGCCTGGGACATCGCCGGCGCCCACGCGATTTGCCGGGCGGCCGGCTGCACCTTCACCTACCTCGACGGGCGTCCGGTCGACTACCGGGCGTTGCGCGCCCGCCGCTGGAAAGTCGAAGGCCCGCTGATCGCCGCCAAACCCGGCGCCGCCGCGCTCGTGCTCGCCTGCATCGCGCCGCTTCCGGCCGCGACACCTACCTGAGCTTCTTGTCGATCCTGGCGAGCTGGGCGCGGGCCTCGTCGGCGCGCCGGCCATCCGGCACCAGCTCGACGAAGCGCTCGAGCGCCGCCCGCGCCTCGGCCCACGCCTCCTTGCGCTGGTAGCACTGCGCGAGCCCCAGGAGCGACGAGGAGAACGCCGGGTCGATCTCGAGCGCCTTGCGGTACTCGGCGATCGACTCGTCCACCTTGCCGGCTGCCAGCAGCCCCTCCGCCAGGCTGTCGTGCGGGTTGGCCTCGCCGGGCGACAGCTCCACGTACTTGCGGAACACCGCCACCGCCTCCTCCCGCCGCCTGGTGCGCAACAGCAAGTAGCCGAGCTGGTTGTACGCCTCGGCGCGGTCGGGCTGGACGGCAATTGCCGAGCGGTACAACCGCTCCGCCGCCTCGTCGTTCTTCTCGTGCTCGGCAATGCGCGCCTGGGCCAAAAGCCCCTCGTGGCGGTCCATCCCGGTCATGGCGAGCGCCTGCTCACGGGCCTTGGCAACGCTGCCGCCGGCGACCCCCGGCGCGGCCAGGTAGAACTCCAGCAGAGCGCCGCGCGCCTCGAGGTCCGCCGGCTCCAGCTCCACTGCTTTCTCGAACGCGGCTCGCGCTTTTCTGGCAAGACCCAGAGCGGACGCGAACCCGGCGCCCATGGCCTGCCGGGAGTACGCCGCCCCCAGCCACCGGTGGAACTGCGAGCGGTTCGGCTCGAGCCGCACCGCCTCCTCGAGATGCGCCGCCGCCTGCTCGGCGTCGCGGTCGTGGTCGAGCAGCGCGAGCCCGAGGTATGCGTGGGCCGCTGCATCGGCCGGATTGGCCGCCAGCGCCCGCGCCAGCGCCTTCTTGGCCTCGGGGTACTTTCGTTCCTTGAACAGCGCGATGCCCCTTTCGATGTGCGTCGGGGTGGGTGTCGGCACCGGCTCCTGCTGTGCACCGAGGCCCGCACCCAGCGTCAGCCCGACGACCACACCCATGACCAGCGCCATGCGCCTCATCGCCACCTCCGGGCGAATTGTCCCAGCAATCTCCGTGCCTGGGAGAACTCTTCGCCGAGCCCGCGCGTGCCGCCGGCGAAGAGCACCGCGACTTTGGACCGGCTCGTGAGGGGCCGCCAATACGCTCGGCGGGGAGGCGAGGAGTACGGGGCGCGGCGATATCTCTCCTGGGGGGGAGATGCGGGGCTCGCCGGCCCCGTGTACGGCAGTGGAAGCGGCCACCGGGCGCATGGCGGGGTGGTGGGGGCGCCCGGTAGCCTGATGTGGGCATGCTCGGGGTCGGCGACGAAGACGATGGCGGACTGCTGCGCCACCGGGGTGCGCCGCGGGCCCTTGAGCGACACGACGATGACCTCGAGCGGATTCCCGCCGGCGCGCCGCTCGAGCCGCAGGCCGGCGCTCGAGGTGCGGCCGTCGCGCGCGGCGCTGGTGACGACGTCGCGAATCGCCTCGCGCAAGGCGAGCGTCGCCGCCTGGCTGTCCCCTGCGAGGCCGGCCGGGGTGAGGAACAGCCCGTCACGCCGGGCGAGGATGCGCTCCGCGAGGCGGTTGACCAGCAGCGGCCGGGCCTCCACGTCGACGATGAGGGCGCCGAGCGCGATCCGGTCGAGCGCCGCGGAGGACGTGGCAGCCTGCTGCTCGGCCTCGGCGATGCGGCGCTGGATGGCGACGGCGCGCTGGAGGTGGGGGACGACCTCCCGCAACGCGCTTGCCTCGGCGTCCGAAAACGGAGCCCCGGCAGGGCGGAACGCCCAGACGGCGGCGAAGAAGACCTCGTCGCAGGCGAGGCTGGCGCCGATGATGTGCTGCAGCCCGGCGGGCTCCAGGACCAGGCGCGCGAGCTCCGAGGCGGCGAGGACCTCGGCCTTGATGTCGTCGCCGTCACGGAGGACCTCGCCCACCTTGTGGCAGACGGCCGGCACGAGGGGCTCACGCAGCGGGTCGCTGGCGCGGTAGGCGAGCAGCGCCGTGAGGTCGAGGCCGGCGCTGGCCGAGACGGTGGCGGAGGGCGGGCCGGCGGCGCCGATCTGCAGGAAGGCGCCCGCAGCGCGCAGGCAGCGCGCCAGGACGGCGAGAGCCGCAGGCCACTTCTCGGGTTGCAGCGAGGCGTCGTACACCGCGTCGAGGACGGCTCGAAGGGTGCTGCCTCCGCCCGCCGTTCTCGCGTCGTCCTTCATCGCCGGGTCCTCCTTCGCCTGCCGCGGGAATCGAGAAAGCATAGCATGCATGAAGGCTCTCGCATGCTCCGGGGGAAGCCCGACAGAGGCGGCTGGCAGTTGGGGTGCGGGGTGGATCGAGAGGCCCCGGGGCTGGCGGCGAGCGAGCCGCGGGCGCCGGCCTACCCCAGGGCCGCTCGCACGGTGCGGGCGAGGTCGGCGAGCCCCAGGGGCTTCTGGGCGAGGCGCGTGATGCCCAGCTCCTGCAAGGCGACGAGCCGCCCCGGCGCGTAGCCGGTCAGGACGACGATGGGCAGCTCCGGGAACGCCTCCCGCGCCAGCCGGACCAGCTCCTCGCCGCCCATGACCGGCATCGTGAGGTCGGTGATGAGCAGGTCCACGCGCGAGCCCGAGCGCAGGCGCTCGAGGGCCTCGCGGCCGTCGCTGACGGTCTCGACGCGGTAACCGAGCGTGACGAGCGCCTGCTCGATCGCGGCGCGGACCTGCGCCTCGTCTTCGGCGAGGAGGACCAGCTCGCCACGCCCAGGCGGCAGTTCGGCGACGGGCGGTGGGGGCGCGGGCAGTGCGCCGCGGTGCTCCGGCAGGTAGACGTGGATCGTCGTGCCCTCGCCCCAGCGGCTCTGGGCTTGCACGAAGCCCTCGTTCTGGGCGACGAGGCCGTACACCTGCGAGAGGCCGAGGCCGGTTCCCGCACCGTGGGCCTTGGTGGTGAAGAACGGCTCGAAGATGTGCGGCAGGTGCTCGGGCCGGATCCCCGAGCCGGTGTCGGCCAGCGCCAGGTGGACCCAGCGACCCGGCGCCATGCCGGCCACCGGCGGCGGGTCCGACGAGGAGAGCGTCAGGGGCCGGACGCTCAGGCGCAGGACCCCCTGTCCGGGCATGGCGTCGCGGGCGTTCACCGCGATGTTCATGATCACCTGCTGGAGCTGGGTGGCGTCGGCGTACACGTGGCAGGCCTGGCTCGCGTCGCGATCCACCTCGATGCGGATGCGCTCGGGGATGGTGCGGGCGAGGATCTGCGCGACGTCAGCGACGAACGCCCCGAGTTCGAGGGGGTCGCGCTCGCTGCCCGAGCCCCGCGAGAAGTCGAGCATCGAGCGGATGAGCTTGGCCGAGCGCTCGGTTTGCTCCTTGATCACGCGCAGTGCCTCGCGCGCCGCCGGCCGCTGCTCGGGGTCGCGCAGGAGCAGCTCGGCGTGGGTGAGGATGGCAGTGAGGAGGTTGTTGAAGTCGTGCGCGAGCCCGCCCGCGAGCTGGCCGATCACGGCCAGGCGGTCCTGCTGCTCGAGGCTGCGCGCGAGGTGGTGCTCCCGGGTGGCGTCGTGAATGACGAGGATCCAGGCCGACTCGGTGCCGTTCACGGTGGGGCGTGCGCGCAGCTCGAGCACGCGAGGCTCGGCGCCCTGCGTGTGCAGCTCGTGCGGCAGCCCGCCAGGCCGGGGCGTGAGGACGGAAGCGAGCGGCACCCCTCCGAGCTGGGTGAGCGGCGCCTCGCGGTCGGCGTGTCCCAGCAGCGCGAGGTAGTCGTGGGCGACAGGGTTGGCGAGAGCCACGCGATGGTCGTGGCCGAGCATCAGCACGCCGTCCGGGAGCTGCGAGAGGAGCGTGGCGAGCATCCGCTGCTGCTCTTCCAGCCGTTCCCGCAGTCGGGCCTGGTGGAGCACCACGCCGAGCATCCCGGCAACCTCGCCGGCCACTTCCTGGTCGTCGGGCGAAAAGGCGTCGGGCTGGCGGCTCGAAAGCACGAGCTGCGCCACGAGATCCGCCTCGATGGTGAAGCTGCAGACGAGCAGGGTCCGGACGCCCCTGGCTCGCAGCTGGTCGAGGGCCGGTCCCTGGCCGACGTACGAGGCCAGGTCGGAAAGGTAGAGGGTGCGGTTGCGCTCGAGCTCGCCCGCCAGGAGCTGGGACAGTTCGACCCTGCCGCTGGACGGCTCGGCGAGTTCGGGCACGCTGTCCACTGCCACGTACTCGCCGGCGCCGGAGGCGGGGTGGACGACGATGATGGCGGCGCGCTGGGCCGGGATGATCTGGCGCAGCCGGGCCAGCGTGGCCCGGGCGGTTTCCGCGGTCGAGCGAGCGGCGAGGATGGCGAGGTCGATCTCGTGCATCGCCTCGACCCGGCGGGCGTAGCGGCGCAGCGCGGCCTCCGCCTCCCGGCGCTGGGTGATGTCGATGAGCACGCCGTGCAGCCCGACCGTCCGGTCGCCGTCGACGACCGGGCGGGAACTCGAGCGCACCCACCGGAAGCTGCCGTCCCGGTGGCGCAGCCGGTACTCGAGGGGGTGGAGTTCGCCGGCCAGGGTCCGCCGGAAGCTCTCAACCAGCTCGGCGAGGTCGTCGGGATGCACGAGTTCCGAGAAGTGCCGCCCTTCGACCTCGGCCGGCGCCATGCCGAGCACCCGCTCGACTGCCGGGCTCGCGTAGGTGACACGGCCCTCGTCGCTGACCGCGAAGATGACCTCCGAGACCCTCTCGACCAGCTCGCGGTACTTCTCCTCGGAGGCGCGGAGGGCCTGCTCGGCCGCGCGCCGCTCGGTGATGTCGGCGATGACCCCGATGACCTGCGCCAGCGGGCCGACCTGTGCGACCCGCAAGGCGTGGTCCGAGAGCCACCTGTAGGTCCCGTCGGCGACTTGCCAGCGGTACTCGATTTGCGCCTCGCCGCGCGCCACGGCCTCGCGGTAGGCCGCAATCGCCCCGGCGCGGTCGTCGGGATGGATGCGGTCGGCCCAGAAGCCCGGCTCCCGCATGAAGCGCTCGGCGGGAAAGCCGGCGAAGCGCTCGACGCTCGCGCTCATCCACTGCGCGTCGAGATCGGCCGGCACCTCGGCGGTGTAGACCGCCACGGGCAAGGCGGCGAGGATCGCGGCCTGGCGGGCCTGGCTCTCCTGGAGCGCCTGCTGGGCCTGGCGCAGGCCCCGCAGGTCGTGGAAGACCCCCTGCACGACCTGCCGGCCGGCGAGCTCGATGACGCTGGCGGTGATCTCCACCGGGATGCGGTTGCCGGCGCGGTCCACCACCTCGCACTCGGTACTGCTCCCTGTCCCGACCGCGGCGTGCTGGCGGAAGATCGCCTCGTAGCGGGCCCGCTCCTCCGGGGGATGGAGGTCGGCCTGGTGCATGCGGCGGACCTCGTCGAGCGAGCGCCCGATCACCTCGAGCGCTCGCCGGTTAGCGTGCAGCAGCGCCCCGGTCGAGGCGTCGGCCAGGAAAATCGCCACGTTGGCCTGCTCGAGCAGCTCGCGGTATCGCCGGGCCGAGGCTTCGACGTCTTGCGCGGCCGCGACGCGGGCGCCGGCGTCGGCGACGAGACCATCGAGGACCCTCCGGCCGTCGGGGAGGGTGTGGACGAGTTCGGTGAGCGAGACCCAGACCAGCCCGCCGTCGCGGCGCCGGAGCTGGAGCACCCGGTCGCGGATGTGTCCGCGCGCCAGCACCTCGTCGACCGTGTCCTCGCGATCGCTCGGTGTGGCGTACAGCTCGCGGGTGTTGACCTTGCGGGCCTGCTCGAGGCTCGAGAAACCGAGGAGCTGGAGGAAGGCGCGGCTGGCGTGGAGGAGTTCGCCTTCGGGTGTGCTGCGGAAGGTGCCGACGCCGAGGCGGTCGAGGAGCTCCGGCACCGAGAAGATGCCGCCCGCACCCGCGCGCGCTTCAGGGTCGGGCATCTCGGGCCCATGGTAGCAGAGGGGGTCAGGAGGCCGCTCGGGGCGCTGCCCGCTGCTGGGAGAGCAGGCTGCGGATCAAGGGCGCGAGCCTGGTCGTGCCGCTGTCGCCCTTGCGGAGCAGGACCTCGATCTTGCCGCGCAGGCGCTCGCGCTCGGCCCGGGTGGTGTCGCGCGCGGTGAGCACGATGATCGGGATCTGCTGGGTCTCGCGATCCTGCTTGAGCCTGGCCGCGACCTCGAACCCGTCGATGCCCGGCATCATGAGGTCCAGGATGATGACGTCCGGCTTGTTGCGCTGCGCGAGCTCGAGCCCTTCGGTGCCGTCGAAGGCATGGATGAGCTGGTAGCCGTGGCCGTGCAGCATCTCCTCGACCAGCTCGTGAAGGCTCCGCTCGTCGTCGATGAGCAGCACCTTCGGGTGCCAGGCGACAGGGTGGGGTACCAGCTCGGCCAGGCGCGCCAGGAGCTGCGAACGGTCCACCGGCTTGGTGAAGTACGCGTCGGCTCCCAGCGCCAGCCCCAGCTCGTGGTTGGCGAGCACCGAGACGATGATGAGCGGGATCCGACTGACCTCCGGGCGGGACTTGAGATCGCGGAGGATGTCCCAGCCGTCGCGGCCCGGCAGCACGATGTCGAGCACGATCGCGGCCGGCTGCTGCTCGAGCGCCAGCTCCACGGCGTCGGCACCCGTGCGGCTCCAGGCGACGCTGTATCCGGCCCCGAGCAGGTCGTGGCGGATGCGCTCGTACGCCGCGACGTCGTCCTCCACCACCAGGATGCGGGTGCCCTCGACGGCCGCCGGCAGCGCCACGGCCGGGCCGGCCGCCGCGACCCCCCGGTACGCGAGTGGCAGGACCACGGAGAACGTGCTTCCTTCGCCCAGCGTGCTCTGCACGGAAATCGAACCCCGGTGCAGCTCGACCAGGCGCTTGACCAAGGTCAGACCGAGACCGGTGCCACCGTAGTTGCGGCCGTCGGCCTGGAAGACTTGGCGGAACTCGTCGAAGATCGCGCTCTGGTCGGCCGGAGCGATGCCGATGCCGCGGTCGGCCACTGAGATGCAGAGCGCCGGCACGCCGAGCCCCGAGGCCTCGGCGTCGAGCGCCTGGGCCGTGATCCGCACGGTCGTCCCCTCGTAGGCGAATTTCACGGCGTTGGCAACGAGGTTGAGGACGACCTGCTTGACCCGGATGGGATCGGCTTCGAGGGCCGGCAGGTCTGGCGCCGCCTCGACGGCCAGCTCGAGGTTTCGCTCGCGGGCGCCGGCGCGCACGATGTCGCAGACGCCTTCGATGAGTTCGGGCACGCGGACGGCTTCAGGGTGAAGTTCGAGCTTGCCGGCCTCCACCTTCGACAGGTCGAGGATGTCGGAGATCATCGCCAGCAGGTGCTCGCCCGAGCTGCGGATGTTGGCCAGGAACTTGAGGTGGCGGGGCTCCAGCTGGCCGGCGAGGCGAGTCTGCAGGATGGTCGAGAACCCGATGATCGAATTGAGCGGGGTGCGCAGCTCGTGGCTCATGGTGGCCAAGAAACGGCTCTTCATCTGATCGGCCTCGAGCAACCGCGCGTTAGCCTCGGCGAGCGCGGCGGCACGCTGGCGGTCGGCCTCGCGCAGGCCGGAGTCGACCCGCCGGGTGATGGCCAGCGTCACCCCCGCGATGGCGAGCACGGCGAGAAGGATGGACACCCCCGCCCGCCACCGGACGCGGGCGATGGGCGCGGTGATGACGCTTTCGGGCACGGCCAGCCCGAGCGACCACCGCAGCTCGGGCCGTTCGCTGCGCACCGGGACGTGGGCGACAAAGCGCGGCTCGCCACGCCAGCGGACCCGGGCCAGCCCCGGCGCGCCGCCGAGCTGCTTCGCCAGTGCCGCGAACCCTGCCGTGTCGGGATAGAGCTGGTCCACCGTGCCGAGCGGCGAGACCACGCGTTCGCCTCGGGGAAGGGTCGAGAAATCGACGGCGGGGAAGTAGATGATCCGGCTTTCGCCGTCCACGAGGAAGGCGTTGCCGGTGCCCTCGAAGGTGATCGAGTCGACCAGGCGCCCGAGCGTCTCGAGATTGATGTCGAGCCCCACCACGGCCAGCACGCTGCCGTCGGGCCGGTCGAGCGTGGTTTGCACCGTCACGCCGAGGGCTCCGGTCCCGGCGTCGACGCCGGCTGCGGTGACGTACAGGCGCCGCTTCGCCACGGCCTCCGCCCACCACCAGCGGGTCCGGGTGTCGTAGCCCTCGCGCTCGACCCGCCCGGAGGAGCGGAAGTACTCGCCCGTGCTGGCGGTGGCGAAGAACACCGAGGTGATGGTGGGGTCGGCGCGCTCCAGGCGCTCGAACTCGGTGCGCAGCCGATCCCACCCGGGATCACCCTCGAGCGGCCGGCGGAAGGTCGCATAGCCCGCGATCCACTCCTCGGCAAGCGGGTCGGCGAACAGGGTGGTGGCGATGCGGCCCCGCTCCTCGAAGAACGCGGCGATGTCCCGGGCGCGCAGTGTCACGAGGTCGAGCACCGCCTGCTGCACGCGCTGCCTTGTGAGGTCGGAGACTTGCTGGACGGCCAGCACGCCGAGCGACCCGAAGGCGAAAGCCGAGAGGGCGATGATCGCGATCGGGAGGCGGAGCTGCACGGACCCCGCTGGGTGCATGGCCCGAGTCTATAGGCGTCCGATCACCCAGGCAAGCGAGCGCGGCACCCCGGTCGCGAGGCCAGCCCGCGGGTTCCGGCGCGGTTGCCTACTGCTCGGTCTGGATCCCTTCCGGCCACTGCACGAAGCCGCCAAACGAGAACACGATGTCCGCGCTGTACGCGGTGGTGGGGCCGCGCCGCCAGTCCGTCTTGGCGAAGACGAGATCCTTGCCTCCCGAGTAGACCGTGTAGCCGGTGCCGTTGTCGCTCAGGTCGACCCAAAACGGCTGGCGCCACGGGTCGATCCCCGGGATCTGGCGGATGTAGGTCGGGACCAGCACCGCGGCGAGGTCGGCGGCCTGGATCGAGCCGCCGCGGGGGAAGTAGAGGTTGTCGACGGCGTACGCCTCGACTGCCGCACCAATGGAGCGCAGGTCGGCCATCGCACGCCGCTGGCGGGCGCGGTCGACGACGTTGAGGAGGCGGTAGATGAGAACGGCGGAAAGGATGCCGATGATCGCGACCACGACCATGAGTTCCACGAGCGTGAAGCCGCGCTGCAATCGCATCGACCTCATCACCGCACGCCAAAGCAAGACCCGCGCCAGCCTGGAGGCGACTCGCGGGGGCGTCGCTTCCGTGGGGGGGCACTGGTCACAGGGGCGTTGCCGCTCCGCGTCGCAGGCCGGACTCCCGGTCTTGCGTGGCGCCGGAGGGGGTCGTATGCTGGTGGCGATGCGGTGGGCTCTTGCAGCGAGCGTGATCCTGGCGGCTGCGCTGGCGGGCGGCGAGGAGCTGTTCATCCCCATGGTGGGGCAAAAGCAGGGCCAGGACGGCACCTGGTGGAGCACCGAGGTGTGGTTCGTCAACACCGCCTCGACCACCGGCGGGTACGCCGTGGTGTTCCTGCCGGGCGGCCAGGCGAACGTCGAGGGGCTGCAGGCGGAGCCGCCGCTCGACGACATTCCGCCAGGCACCACGGTGTACCGCAACGACCTGGTGCCCGGCGGCGCCACCGGCGTCTTGCGGGTGCTGACGACGGACGGCGTGCTGGCGTTCGGGCGGATCTTCTCGGCCGCCGGGCGGGGATCGTTTGGCCAGGGCATTCCCGCGCTGCCGCGCAGCGCCGCGCTGCGGCCCGGCGAGGTCGGGCACCTCGTGGGCCTGCGGCGGACGCCGCAGTTCCGCACCAACCTGGCGATCTTCAACCCGGGGCCGGAGCCGGGCACGGCGCGCGTGCGGCTGGTCCTCGCCAGGGGCGAGGTGGCTGGCGAGGAGGTCTTTCGCCTGGCCGGCGGCGGTTACCTGCAGCTCGACGACGCCTTGCACGCCTTCGGCCTCGCGCGCGCCGAACACGTACGGGCCGAGATCACCGGCACCGTCCAGCTGCTCGTCATGGCGTCGGTCATCGACACCCGCTCGGGTGCGCCGACGCTCGTACCCCTCCAGCGCTGATCGATCCCGAGGAGTAGAATCGCGCCTTCCTCGCGGGGCGTGCGCGCCCGCGGGAGAGGAGAGCGCATGAGAAACATGGTTGCAGTCGGCGTGCTCGTGGCGGTGTGCGGCGTGGCGGTGCTGGCCGAGGAGCCGGCGCAGACGCTGGCGAGCCAGAAGGACAAGGTCAGCTACGCCATCGGGGTGGATATCGGCAACAGTTTCAGGCGGCAGGGCGTGGAGGTCGACGTCGAGACCCTCGTCAAGGGGCTGCGGGACGCGTTGGCCGGGGAGCATATCCTGCTCACCGAAAAGGAAGTCCGCGAGATCATCCAGGCGTACCAGGTCGAGCTGCGGACCAAGGCGGCCGACAAGAGCAAGCGGGAAGGCGTGGCGTTTCTGGGCGAAAACGGCAAGAAGCCCGGGGTCGTGACCTTGCCGTCGGGGCTGCAGTACAAGGTGATCACGGCCGGGAACGGTCCCAAGCCGACTGCCGACGACTCCGTCAAGTGCCACTATCGCGGCACGTTCGTGGACGGCAGGGAGTTCGACAGCTCGTACAGCCGCAACGAGCCGGCGGTGTTCCCGGTGAGGGGCGTGATCGCCGGCTGGACCGAGGCTCTGCAGCTCATGCCGGTGGGCTCCAAGTGGCAGGTCGTGGTGCCGTACGAGCTGGGGTACGGGGCGGGTGGCAACCGGGGCATTCCGCCGTACAGCACGCTGGTCTTCGAGATCGAGTTGCTGGGTATCGAGAAGCCAGGCCAGGCTGAACCCTCCCACCAGCACTAGCCACCTGGCCGGCGGCCTGGACTCTCGCCGGCGGCGGCGGTATAAGCCGGCCGTGCCCCGGGCGGATACGCTCCTCGAGCGCTGCGCCTTCGCGGTTGCGGCCCTGGCCGTCGCGGTGCTCCCCGAGCGGATCAAGGAGCACCCGCGGCTGCAGCCCTACTCCACGACGTGGGCGCACCTTGTCTCGGCGTACGCCGAAGTCGTGGTCTCGGTGGTCCTGTTCATCTGGGGGATGGTCGGGGCCGTGTCGAGCTTTTCCTATGGCCCGGCCTGGGAGTACCTGGTGCGCCAGCCCCAGCTCACCCACCGCGATTTCTTCGCCATGGGCGCGCTCGGCTTCCTGGTGTACCTCGCGCAGCCGGCCACCTGGGTGCTGCTCTACGGCTTCGCGGAAGGGCTGGTGCGCGCTCTCGAAGCCGCGTTCTGGGACCGCCGCCTCGGGCTCGGCGTGGTGTGGCTGGGATGGCAGCTCGGCCGGCAGGCGCTTCGCGGGGAGCACCGCCTCCGGCTCGGCGTGATGCTGGGGCCACCTCGTCCGGATGAGATCGTGGTGCAGCCGGCGGGGCAGCCGGTTGCGCTCGAGGTCTTTTCGGTCGAAGACAAGAGCTGGTCGGAAAACCAGGTGGTCGAGTTTGGCGGGGCGTTTTACGAGCTGATCGGGCGCGAACTCGTGGCGCGCGGCCGATGGTACGCCTGGAGATATGAGCTTGCATTGTTGGGCGACAACGAGGTGATTCGCGGCGCCGTGGTCCGGCTCGTGGTGCCGAAAGCGGCCGAAAACGAGGGGGCCCGCGCCGCTGGCGGCGCGGGCCCCCAAACTGCTCCCGAGCCGGCGGCTAGGCGCCGCGCGACCCCAGCTCGCGATCGGTGAAGAGCAGCCCCACCATGTTGTCGCCGATCTTCTCCAGGCGGCGGGCAATCGGCTCGACGTTGGCTTCTTCCTCGACCTGCTCCTTGACGAACCACTGGAGGAAGTTGACGGTACCGTGGTCGTGCTCGGCGGCCGCCTGCTCGACCAGCTTGTGGATGCAGCCGGTGATGTGCCGCTCGTGCCCGAGCGCCGCCGCGAACGCCGCGGCCGGCGAGGCCCACGTCGCCTGCGGCTCGGCCAGCGCCTTCAGCGTCACCGTGCCGCCGCGCTCGAAGACGTAGTCGAACAGTTTCATGGCGTGGGAGTTTTCCTCCTGGGCCTGGACGCGCATCCAGCGGGCCATGCCTCGCAGGTCGAGCCCCTCGAAGTAGGCCGCCATGGCCAGGTACAGGTAGGACGAGTACATCTCTTCGCGGATCTGCTCGTTGAGTGCCGCTTCCATCGTGGTGCTGAGCATCGGGTTCTCCTTTCTCGTCTGGGCCGGCGGGGAGGCCGACCCCTCGCTTCAACGCGCCGGGCCGACCGTCTAATCCTGGGCCGCTCGGGCGAGGCTACCACCGGCGGCGCGAGCGTGTCCAGGCGGAGCCGCCAGGCGCGAACCGGCGGCTTCCAGCCGGGGGCACGCGGGTACACTGGCAGCGTGTCGAGCGTATGCCGACGAGGAGTGGGCGCCCCGTCCGGAAGGAAGGCGTGATGAAGCCGCAGTCGGAAGGGTCTTCCGGCACCGCGCTTCGCACGAGGCTGGCGAGGCTGGCGCTGGTCACGGCCGTCCTCGCCGCGGCGGCGCTCGCGCTCCGCCGCCTGGTGCCGGGCAGCGCGCCCGCCGCCGTCGCCACGTTCTTCATGGCTTTCTTGCTCGTGGCCGAGGCTGCTGCCCTGCTGGGGTGGCTCTGGCGGGTGACGACGTACAGGGTCGGCGTGCGGCTGTTCCTCTCGTACCTCATCATCGGCGTGTTTCCGTTCGTGATCATGGGCTGCCTCGGCGCGGTCGTCGGCTACATGGCGACCGGCCAGTACGCCTCCGTGCGGTTCGGCACCTTGCTCGACCGGACGTACGAGTCCCTCGCGGCCCTGGCCGAGAACGCCGCGCGGGCGCTGCCGGCGGATCCGCGCGAAGTGCTGGTGCGGCAGGCCACTGTCTCGAGGGCGCCGTTGCCTGCCTTCGAGTGGGTGGCGAAAGACGGTCCCCGGCTCGCCACCAGCCCCGGCCTGGACGGTCTGGAGCCGCCGGAGGATGGCCTGTTGCACACCTGGACCGGCCCCGTGCTGGCCGGCGGGCGACCCTGGGTGGCGGCCGCCAGCGGCGACCGGCAGCGCTGGGTGGCCGTCCTGGTGCCGATGCGCGATGCGGCCGAGGCTGCGGCGCGCCAGGCCGGGTGGTTCGAGGCCAGCCTGGGGGACGCTGTCGTGATCGACGAGCGCTCTCAGGAACCCACGGTCTCGGTTCGTCTCGAAGAGCCCACGTCCCCTGCCGGAAGCGGCGCCCCGGAAGCCGCCACGGCCTCGACGCCCGAGCCGGCGGGGTGGCTGCACCAGCGTTTCGTCCTCTGGCCGAGGGTCAGCGAGGCGCCGATCGAGTGGCCGGGCGGCGCGACCCAGCCCGACCGCCGGCTGGCGGTGGTCGTGCGGACCTCGCCGGCCGAGGCGTGGGCCAGTTTCATGAAGGCGCCCTACCGGCTGGCCGACGAGGTGCTGGCGGCGCTGCTCGGCCTCGGCATCCTCTTCGCGGTGCTGTACGCGATCGTGGTCGGCTTCGCGGTGGTCATGATCGTGTCCATCACCCGTTCCACGGCGCGCCTGACGCGGGGCGCGCGGGCGGTGGCGGCGGGCGACTTCGGGGCCCGCATCCCGGTGAAGCGCCGCGACCAGCTCGGCGACCTCGCGGTGGCGTTCAACACCATGACGGCGGCCGTCGATCGCATGCTCCACGAGGTCGCGGACAGGGAGCGCCTCAGGCGCGAGATGGAACTCGCCCGGGAGATCCAGCAAAGCCTCCTGCCCGCCACTCACCTCGTGCACGCCGGGCTCGCGATCAGCGCCCACTTCCTGCCCGCCTCGGAGGTGGGAGGCGACTACTTCGATGTCTTTCCGCTGCCGCGACGGGAAGTCGTGGTGACGGTCGGCGACGTGGCCGGCCACGGGGTCTCGACGGGCCTGCTCATGGCCATGGTCAAGTCGGCCATGGGCACGCTGGTGCTCGAGGGTTACCGCGGTGCCGAGCTCTTGGAGCGGTTGAACCGTCTCGTGCTCCAGCAGTCGGTGAAGCACCGCATGGCGACGCTGGTGCTGGCGCGAGTGAGCGCCGAGAACGGCACGGCCGAGATCACGAGCTGCGGCCACCCCCCGGTGCTCCTGGTCAGGCCCGCGGGCGAGGTCGAGGAGGTGCTCCTCTCCTCGCTGCCGCTGGGCACGCGACTGCCGGTGGAGCCGGCTTCCCGAATCGTGGCGTTCCCCCCTGGCAGCAAACTCGTGCTCTACTCGGACGGCCTGCTCGAGGCGGTGGACCAGGAGGGGCACCCCCTCGGTGCTGAGGGGCTCGGCGCGATCATCCGGCGTCACGCCCGGCGGCCAGCCGCCGAGCTGGTGGCGGCCATCCTCGGCGGCCTGCACGAGCACATCGGCGCGCGACCGCCCGCCGACGACCTCACCATCCTGGTGGTCGAGCACTCCCCCGACGATGCGGGAGGCTAGCGCCAGAGCGCAAGCAGCGCGAGGTGCACGAGGCCGGCCAGCCCCCCGGCGCCGAGGTCGTCGGCGACGATCCCCCAGCCGCCGGGGAGGCGCTCGAGCAGGCGGATCGGCCACGGTTTCCAGACGTCGAACAGGCGGAAGAGCAAAAGGCTGACCAGGACGTCGGGCGCCCGCAGCGGGCGCGGCCCTGCCACGGCGAGCAGGGAGAGCGCCAGCCACTGGCCGGCGACCTCGTCGAGCACCACCGGCCCCGGGTCGACGGCGCCACGGCGCAGGGCCTCCGCGCCGCACGCCCACACCGAAAGCGGCAGCAGGAGCGCGGCGCCGCCCGCCGCCACCGGCAGCGCTGGGAGGCGGCCGAGCAGTACCGGGGCGGCGAAGAGCGCAGCCCCGACCAGCGAGCCGACGGTCGTGCCGGGCGCCGGCAGCCGATCGCCGAGCCCGCCGCAGGTGGCCAGCAGCCGCGCCACGGCCGGACTCATGGCTTTCCCTCCAGCTCTTCCAGGAGGCGGCGCGGCAAGCCGCCGAAGTCTCCGGACGACATGCAGATCACGACATCCCCGGCGCGCACGTGAGAGCGCACGGCCAAAAGCAGGTCCGCGTCGTCGGGGATGGCCGCGGCGGCGCCGCCCCGCCGCGCCACGGCCCGGACCAGGGCCTCGCGGTCCAGAACCTGGGCCGGGCCGAGCCGCTGCCGGTGGAAGACGGGGGCGATGAGGGCCAGATCCGCCACCGTGAACGCCTCCTCGTACGCCGGCGCGAAGACCGGCCGGCCGGCCGTGAGCGACCGCGGCTCGAAGACGGCCACGAGGCGCCGACGGCCGAAGCGGACGCGGGCGCCCTCCAGCGTCAGCCGGACGGCGGTGGGATGGTGCGCGAAATCGTCCACAACCGTGACGCCGTGACTTTCACCCACGATCTCGAGGCGCCGGCGGACGCCGGGGAAGCTCCTCAGCGCCGCATCCACGGCCTGCGGGTCGAGCCCCGCCAGGAGGGCACAGGCGCAGGTCGCCATGACGTTGGCCAGGTTGTGCATCCCGGTGAGCGGTACCCCGACCGAGAACACGGTGCCGCGCCAGGCCAGGGACGCAGCCAGCTTGCCGTCGGCATGGCCCCAGCCAACACAGCGCAGATCGGCTCTGCGGTCGTGGCCGTACCACACGACGTTCGGGTGGTCCGAGGCCACCGCGCGGGCACCCGGATCGTCGCAGTTGGCGACCACCGCGCCGCTGCCGGCCACCAGTGCCGTTCCGGCGCGGAACGCTGCCACGATGGCATCCAGGTCCGGGTAGATGTCGGCATGGTCGAACTCCACGTTGCCGACCACGAAGAGGTGCGGGTGGTAGTGCAGGAACTTGGGTCCCCTGTCGAAAAAGGCGGTGTTGTACTCGTCGCCCTCCACGATCGTCCAGCCGCAACGCCCCAGCCGCCACGGCCGGCCGCCGCGCGGAACCCCGCCGATGAGCGCCGTGGGATCGAGGCCGCAGCACGTGAAGACATGCGTGCACAGTGCCGTGGTGGTGGTCTTGCCGTGGGTGCCCGCCACCACCACGGTGCGCGCCGGGCGGCAGAAACGCTCACCGAACGCGGCGGCCTGGGAGGTGAACGGCAGGCCGGAAGCCAGCACCGCCTCGACCTCGGGGTTGGTGCGGGGCACGGCGTTGCCGATCACGACCTGCTCGACCCCGGCAGGGATGGCCGCGGGGTCGTAGCCGAGCCGCACGGGGATGCCGAGCTCCGCGAGCAGCTCCGACATCGGCGGGTAGAGGGCGGCGTCGACGCCGCACACGGACAGCCCCGACTCCTGCATGAGGCCGGCGAGCGGTGCCATGGCGGTGCCGCCGATCGGCAGGAAGTAGAGTTGGCAGGGTTTCTGCATGGCCGTTGGCGCGCTCCGTCGCGCCGGTGTACTCTAGCACCTCCGGCGGAGCCGGACAGGTTCCAAAGGAGAGGAGGCTCGAAAATGAGGTTTCGTTCCTTGATCGCTGCGGCGGTGATGGCGCTGCCGCTGGTCGCGCTAGCTCAAAAGGCACCTTCCACGGCCGATGCGACGAAGTCGGCCGGCCCCCTGCCGGTCATCGACATCGCCGAGAAAATCAAGGACTTCGGCGTGGTGGCCAAGGGCGAGCGCCTGCTCGCGGTGTACGAGGTGCGCAACACCGGTCAGGCGCCGTTGCAGATCACCCAGGTGCGGCCGACCTGCGGCTGCACCGTGGCCGACTACGACCGGGAGATCCCGCCGGGCGGCACCGGCAAGATCCGCGCCGAGGTCGAGACGTCGTCGTTTTCGGGCCCGATTTCCAAGGCGGTGATCGTCTTCTCGAACGACCCGATCAACCCGCAGGTCAACCTCGTGGTCAAGGCCGAGATCCGCTCGTTCATCGAGGTCTTCCCGAAGGCGCTCATCGTCTTCAAGAACATCATGGCAGGCGAGGCTGCGACCGAGAAGCTCAAGCTCGTGTCGGCCGACGGCTCCGACTTCCAGGTCACCGGCGTGGACGCTGGCGGCGGCCCCTACGAGATCAGCTACCGGCTGCTGCCCGAGGCCGAGCGCATGCCCGAGCGCAAGGGCTCGCAGTGGGAAGTGGCGATCACCGTTCCCGCCAACGCCCCCGAGGGCATGCTGACCCACAAGCTGCTGGTCAAGACCACGGCGGCGAAGGCGCCCGAGGTGCCGATCAACGTGACCGGTGCGGTGCGGCCCGTCGTCCAGGTCATCCCGCCGCAGGCCAACCTCGGGAAGGTGCGCTCCGATGCCCCGGTCGGTAGCAACGTGCTGCTGGTCAACAACCGCCAGGGCAGCACGCTCGAGATCACCGAGGCCAAGGTCGACAACCCATACTTCAAGACCGACATCATCCCGCTCCAGGCCGGGCAGCGGTTCCAGATCGCGGTGTCGCTCCAGGTCGGCGCGCCCAAGGGCTTGCAGAAGGGCACGCTCAGCATCGCGACCACCGACCCGCTCCGCAAGCTCATCGAGGTGCCGGTTTCCGCACAAGTCGAGTAGATTCGGCCCGGCTCGTTTCGGGGCCCGGGCGTCATACCCGGGCCTCTTTCCCGCCCGGCACGGCGTCGAGGAACGGGACCCGCTCCCTCGGCGAGCGCCGGGCGGTGTCGCGCGCGGTCGGATGGAGGCGGAGGAATGCCGCTAGCCCGTGGTATAGTTGGGAAAGCAAGAGGAGGCTCAAGATGCGACGAGTGCTGCTGGTTGGTTTCTTGCTGATGGCGGTCGCGGCAGGTGCCGAGGAGATCACGGCCAACTCCATCCTGTCGGCACACCGGATGGGCGCGCCCGCGGAAGGCATCATCGCCACGATCAACAACCCCTCCAACACCGTCAACATGTCCCCCGCCGACCTGGCGACGCTGCGCGCCGCCGGCGTGCCCGAGACGGTGCTCGCGGCCCTGCAGGCGAGGATTCCCGCCCCCACCCCGACGCCGGCGCCGGTGCAGCCCGACGATGCGCGGCTCGTCGACCTCGTGAAGCTCATCCAGTCGGGTCTTTCCGAGTCGATCGTGGTCGAGCACATCAGGCAGTCCGGCCAGGCGTACAACCTGTCCGTCAACGACCTGCGTTTTCTCAAGGACAACAACGTGCAGGAGTCGATCATCGCGGCCTTGATGTCCTCCGCGCGGCCGGCTGGCCAGGCGGCTCCCGCCGCCGTCAGGGCGCCGGCGGCCGGGGCGCCGGCGGCGCCGCCCGAGGAAATTGTCTTCGACGGTCTTGTGTTGCAGAGGGCGACGTTTCTCAGGAAGAACCGTCCCGGGAGGCTGGTCCTCAAGGGCGATTCGCTGTCCTGGGTGGACGGTACGGATCCACGGGAAAACTTCGAGTTCCAGATCGGCGGGCTCGAGAAGGTGTGGACCACCTGCCAGGCCAGGACAGCCGAGAACTTCTGCTACCAGATCAACTTCCAGATCGTCAAGGGGGCTCGGTACCGGTTCCAGGACATGGGGCGCGAGACCGGCTCCAACGCCGCCGTCCTCAAGGTCGTGGAGACTCTGCGGAAGTACTTCCCCACCTTGCCGTTCGGGGCGCCCGACGTCGAGAAGTAGGCCCGCGAGTCCGGCCCGGACACCCACCCCGCGCCGCCGGCGGAGCCTGCCGCCTGAAGGTCGGGAAGAGCTGAAAGCTGGCTCGCGTTGCGAGTCAGTGGTTCGCGTCGGTTGACCCGGGCGGGCAGCCCTTGGTACCGTGAGCGCCCGCGACCGGCTGCGGTAGCAGCGCCGGGTGCGACCCCGCCTCGGGGGAGGTCAGAGTGATCACACCGCCAGATCTGTCCTTGCTCTTCATCATGCTCTGCTTCTGGGCGGTGTTCTTCGTCGTCTCGACACAGCTCGTGCGCCCGTTGCTCCGCATCCTCGACCAGCGGGAGCAGCAGGTGCGCGGTGCGAGGCAGGATCTCGAGGCGTCGCGAGCGCAGCTCCAGCAGGCGGTCGCTGCGAGCGAGCACGAACTCGCGGCAGCCGCCATCGAGGCCACCCGCGAGCGCGCTGCGCTGCGCGCCGAGGGCGAGACGAGCCGCCGGGCCCGCCTCGACGCCGCCAGGACACTGGCGCAGCAGCGCCTGTCAGGGCTGGCGACCGAGCTCGACGAAGCCGCGGCCGCCGCGCGGGCGGGCCTGAAGGCCCAGACCGCCCAGCTCGCCCGCGAGCTGGCGTCGCAGGTGCTCGGCCGGAGCGTGCGCGGATGAGCGCCCCCAGGTTCGCCCGGGTGTGCGCCTTCCTGGCCTGCCTCGCCGCGACCGCCCCCGCCTGGGCTTCCGGCGGTGCCGGCGGGCCCGAGACGGTCTGGGGCCTCCCTCCGGTCTTCTGGAAGACCTTCAACTTCGTGCTCTTCTTCGGCGGCCTCGCCTACCTCCTGCGGAAACCCCTGCGGAGCTTCTTCGCGAGTCGCCGCGAGAGCATCGCGCAGCAGCTCGCCGAGGCGACTCGCCAGCGCGCCGAGGCGGCTGAGCTGCGGCAGGAAATGGAAGCGCGAGTGGCCGGGCTGCAGGAGGAGATCGCGAGCTTGCGCGAGCGGCTGCGCCGGGACGGCGAGCGGGAGCGCGAGGCGCTCGCGCAGCAGGGGGAGAGCGAGGCAGCGAGGTTCCTGGCACAGGTGGAGCAGGAAGCGGCGCGGCGGATCGAGGCGGCGCACACCCAGCTCGCCAGGGAAGCCTCGGAGACCGCGGTGCAGCTGGCCCGCGAGCTGCTGGCTCGCGAGCTCGGTCCCGAGGACCGGGAGCGCATCTTCAACGCGACCCTCGAGCGGCTGCAGCAGGGAGGCCGGCAATGAGCCGCCGCATCGCCCGCCCGTACGCGGCGGCGCTGTTCGCCGTCATCGAGAAGGAAGGCGTCTCTGCCTTGCGCAAGGCCGAGGCCGAGCTGACTGCGGCCGGCGAGGTTTTCCGCCGGGAGCCGCGGCTGCTCAAGGCGTTCGAGGTCCCCCCGGTGCCCCTCGCCCGCAAAAAGGAACTCGCCGCCACCCTGGCCCGGGCGCTCGAGCTGCGGGCCGAGACGGCGCGTCTGGTGCTGCTCATGACCGAGCACCTGCGGCTGCGCCTGCTCCCGGAGGTGGCGGCCGTGCTCGGCGAGATGACCGACCGCAAGGAGGGGCTGCAGCGCGGCAAGGTGCAGGTGCCGGCGCCTCTCGAGCCGGGGCAGGTGGCGGCGCTGGCCGCCTCCATGAGCAGCCTCGTCGGGGCGCGGGTCGAGCTCGCCGCCGAGGTCAGGCCCGAGCTGCTGGCGGGTTTCGTCGTCCGCGTCGGTAGCCGGGTCTGGGACGGCTCCCTGGACGCCCAACTGCGCCGCTTCGCAGCCGGCGCCGATCACACCTAGGAGCGCGAACGCATGCACATCAGGGTTGACGAGATCACCGACATTCTGCGGCGCCAGATCCAGGGGCTCGAGACCTCCGTCGACATGGCCGAGGTCGGGACCGTGGTGAGCGTGGGCGACGGCATCGCCCGCGTCTTCGGGCTCGACCGCGTCATGGCCGGCGAGATGGTGGCGTTCCCCCACGACGTCTACGGCCTCGCCCTCAACCTCGAGGAGGACAGCGTCGGCTGCGTGCTGATGGGCGAGAGCCAGGCGATCAAGGAGGGCGACGAGGTCCGCCGCACCGGGAAGATCCTCTCGGTGCCGGTGGGCAAGGCGCTGATCGGACGCGTCGTGGATCCCCTCGGCCGTCCCCTCGACGGGAAGGGCCCGATCGCTCCCGACGACAACTACCCGATCGAGCGCATCGCCCCCGGTGTCGTGCACCGGCAGCCGGTGAAGGAGCCGATGCAGACCGGCGTCAAATCGATCGACGCCATGATCCCGATCGGCCGCGGCCAGCGCGAGCTCATCATCGGCGACCGCCAGACCGGAAAGACCGCGATCATCCTCGACACCATCATCAACCAGAGGGGCAAGGGCACGGTCTGCATTTACGTCGCGATCGGGCAGAAGCGCTCGACAGTCGCGCAGGTCGTCAAGGCGCTCGAGGATCACGGCGCCATGGGGCACACGATCGTCGTCATCGCGTCCGCCTCCGAGCCCGCCCCGCTGCAGTACCTGGCCCCCTACGCGGGGTGCGCGATGGGCGAGTACTTCCTCTACAACGGCGGCCATGCGGTGTGCTTCTACGACGACCTTTCCAAGCACGCCGCCGCGTACCGCGAAATCTCGCTGCTGCTGCGGCGCCCGCCGGGCCGCGAGGCGTACCCGGGGGATGTCTTTTACCTGCACTCCCGGCTGCTCGAGCGCGCCGCCAAGCTGCGCGACGACCTGGGCGGCGGCTCGCTCACCGCGCTGCCGGTCATCGAGACGCAGGCGGGCGACGTTTCGGCGTACATTCCGACCAACGTCATCTCGATCACCGACGGGCAGATCTTCCTCGAGAGCGACCTCTTCTACTCGGGCGTCCGGCCGGCCGTGAACGTCGGCATCTCGGTGTCCCGCGTCGGCGGCAACGCGCAGGTCAAGGCCATGAAGAAGGTGGCCGGCAGCCTCCGCCTCGACCTCGCCCAGTACCGCGAGCTGGCGGCGTTCGCCCAGTTCGGCTCGGATCTCGACAAGGCGACGCAGCGCCAGCTCGCGCGCGGCGAGCGGCTCGTGGAGATCCTCAAGCAGGGGCAGTTCGCGCCGATGCCGGTCGAGCTGCAGATCGTGTCGGTGTTCGCTGGCACGCGCGGCGTGCTGGACCGGCTCAAGGTCGAGGCGGTGCGCCCGTTCGAGGCGTTCCTGCACGAGTACCTGCGCACGCACCAGCAGCCGCTCCTCGACGCCATCGCCGGCACCGGCAAGCTCGAGGGCGACACCGAAGAGCAGCTTTTGGAAGCCTGTCTCGCCGCCCAGGCCGCGTACCTCAAGGAGCACCCGGAGGCCGGCCTTGCCCAGTAAGGCCGACCTGCGGCGGCGGATCCGCTCGGTCAAGTCGACCCAGCAGATCACCAAGGCCATGAAGATGGTGGCGGCGGCCAAGCTCCGCCGGGCCCAGCAGCGCATCATCGAGGCGCGGCCGTACGCCGCGGCCCTGCAGGGCATGCTCGCCTCGCTGGTGGCCCGCCTGCCCGCCGCCTCGCACCCCCTGCTCGAACGCAGGGAGGAGCGGCACGTCACCCTCGTGACCTTCACCGGCGACAAGGGGTTGTGCGGCGCCTTCAACGCCAACGTGCTGCGGGAAACCTACCTGCTGCTGCGTCGCGGCTGGGAGCGGGTGGACCTGATCCTCGTCGGCCGCAAGGGCGCTGACTTCTTCCGGGCCCGCGGGGTCGCGGTGACGGCTCACCACGCCGACGCAATGCGGAACCCCTCGGCCGAAGCTGCGCGCGAGTTCGCCCGCACCCTCGCGGATCGCTTCGCCCGCCGGCAGACCGACGCGGTGTACCTCGTCTACAACCAGTTCCGATCCGTCATCCTGCAGAGGGTGACGGTGGAGCGCTGGCTGCCGGTGGAGACGGGCGGCCTCGGCAGCGGCGAGACCCCCGCGCAGGTCCTGCTGGAGCCCACCGCGCCGTCGCTGCTTCACCAGCTGCTCCCGCGCCACCTGCAGTTCGGCGTGCTCCGCACCATGCTCGACTCGGCCGCGGCCGAGCACGCGGCGCGCATGACGGCCATGGACGCAGCGTCCAAGAACGCCGCCGAGATGATCGACCGCCTGACGCTCACCTACAACCGCCTGCGGCAGGCGTCCATCACCAAGGAGCTGATCGAGATCGTGTCCGGCGCCCAGGCGCTGGCCGAGAGGTAGGAGTTGGCAATGGCAGCGAGCACGTACGTGGAAGGGCGGGTCATCCAGGTCATCGGGCCGGCGGTCGACGTCGAGTTCCCGGAGGGCCACCTGCCCTCGATTTACAACGCGATCGAGGTTCACGACCGGTCGGAGGCGCGCGAGCTGTCGGTCGTGCTGGAAGTCGCCCAGCATCTCGGCGAGGGCCGCGTGCGCTGCGTCGCCATGGAGCCCACCGACGGGATGGTGCGCGGCATGAAGGCGTTCGACACCGGGCAGCCGATCACGGTTCCGGTCGGGCGGGAGACTCTCGGCCGCGTGATTTCGGTCATCGGCCGGCCGGTGGACGAGCGGGGCCCGGTGGAAACCAAGGAGCGGTGGCCGATCCACCGGCACGCGCCGGCGTTCGAGGAGCAGTCCACGGCGGTCGAGATGTTCGAGACCGGGATCAAGGTCATCGACCTGCTGGAGCCGTACACCAAGGGCGGCAAGACCGGTCTGTTCGGCGGCGCCGGCGTGGGCAAGACCGTCATCATCATGGAGCTCATCAACAACGTCGCGATGCAGCACGGCGGCTTCTCGGTGTTTGCCGGCGTCGGCGAGCGCACCCGCGAGGGCAACGACCTGTGGCTGGAGATGCAGGAGTCGGGCGTCATCGACCCCGCCGACTGGAAGAAGTCCAAGGCGGCGCTCATTTATGGCCAGATGACCGAGCCGCCCGGCGCCCGCCTGCGGGTCGCGCTGTCCGGCCTCACGGTGGCCGAGTACTTCCGCGACGTCGAGGAGCAGGACGTGCTCCTGTTCATCGACAACATCTTCCGTTTCACGCAGGCCGGCTCCGAGGTCTCGGCGCTGCTCGGCCGCATGCCTTCTGCCGTCGGCTACCAGCCCAATCTGGCGACCGAGATGGGCGAGCTGCAGGAGCGCATCACCTCCACGCGGCGGGGCTCGATCACCTCCGTGCAGGCCATTTACGTGCCGGCCGACGACCTCACGGACCCGGCGCCGGCGACGACCTTCGCCCACCTCGACGCCACCACGGTGCTCTCCCGCCAGATCGTGGAGCTCGGCATCTACCCGGCGGTGGACCCCCTGGCCTCCACGAGCCGGATCCTGGACCCCGCCGTGGTCGGCGAGAGTCATTACCGCACCGCCCGCGAGGTGCAGCGTATCCTCCAGCGCTACAAGGACCTCCAGGACATCATCGCGATCCTTGGCATCGACGAGCTGTCTGAAGAGGACAAGCTCACGGTGGCGCGGGCGCGCAAGATCCAGCGCTTCCTCTCGCAGCCGTTCCACGTCGCCGAGCAGTTCACCGGGTTCCCCGGCAAGTACGTGCCGATTGCCGATACGATCCGCGGCTTCAACATGATCACTGCCGGCGAGCTCGACCACGTCCCCGAGCAGGCGTTCTACATGAAGGGCGCTATCGAAGAGGTGCTCGAACACGCCGAGCGGTTGAAGCAGGAGGGGATGGCGTGAGCGGGCCCCGTCTGCGCCTGCGGGTGGTGAGCCCGGAGCGGGTGCTGGTGGAAACCGACGCCGAGGTGGTGTCGCTGCCCGGCGCGCTCGGCGAGCTCGGCGTCCTGCCCGGCCACGCCGCTCTCATCACCGCCCTGCGCACCGGCGTCCTCGGGTTCCTGTCGCACGGCACCGCGCGGCGGGTCGCCGTGTTCGGCGGTTTCGCCGAGGTGCGGGAGGACGAGGTGACGGTGCTGGCCGACGGTGCCGCGCTCGCCGAGGAGATCGACCGCGCCGCCGCGCTCGCCGAGCTGGCCGCGGCCCGGGAGGCGCTCGCCGGTGCCGCGGCCGAGGCGGCCCCCATCGTGCGGGCGCGGCTCGAGGCCGCCGAGGCGCGCCTCGCCGCGACCAGCTCCTGAGCAGCTGCGGGTCGCCGCACCGGGGACCGGGCGCGCGTGGCGCCGGGGTGTCGCTACAATGAGGGCGGGGGAGGGTCTCCCATGAGCTGGAGTCGAACGGCAGCCATGGCGCTCGCTGGTGTGCTCGTCGCCGGTGCTGCGGGGGCCCAGTGGGACGAGCCGGTCGTGGTCCAGCGCAAAGGCGAGGGGGCGCTGGTGATCCGGGACGGGGCGCCCGGCTACGAGAGCAAGTCCTCGTCCAAGGTCAAGCGCACCTTCAAGCGGGGTGAGGCCGTGGCCGGCTTCCACAAGGAGTTCATCGCCACGACCTACGAGTTCTTCGAGGAGGGCGGCCGCGTCCGCGTGCTTTACCCGAAGCCCGACTCGGCGCTCATGGATGACGCGTGGATGGACCCCGAGGACCTGCTGACGTTCACCTACGACTGCTGTGAAGTCGAGTGCATTCCGACCAAGGCCTCGTTCAAGCGCGCGGAGTGGAACCCCTGCTTCAAGGACGGCATCAACAAGGCCAAGGAGCGGCTCGCGGCAGCCGCCGAGCGCGAGCGCAACGGCGAGGAACGCCGCGGGTCCTCCAGGCCCTCCAAGTCCTCGAAGAGGGCGGAAGAGCCCCGGGAAAAGCCGCTCACCAACGAGGCGGTGCTGAGCATGCTGCGGGCCGAGCTGGGGGACGAGCTGGTCATCGCCAAGATCCAGCAGGCGCCGAGCGAGGCGCTCGACGTCTCGCCCGAAGCCCTGATCAAGCTCAAGCAGCAGGGGGTGTCCAAGGCGGTGCTCGACGCCATGATCAAGCGCGCCGGGTCGCGCTGATCACGGGCCGGACGAGCCTGGCGTCCTCGGCTGCCTGTGCGCGAGCAGCGCCGTGACTACCGCGGTGCCCAGCAGGATCGCGCCGGTCGTCTGGTGGAGGGTGGTGACGATCGCTCGCCACCCCGCCCGAGGCGCCTCCGCGTCGAGACCGCCGACGGCCGCAAGCGCCGCGAGGCCGAGCAGGATCTGGGCGACGGCCACCACCAGCAGCGCGGTGCCCCAGGCGGGGAGAGGGGCGGCCGGCGGGCCGAGGCTCGCGAGGCGGCCACCTGCCGCCGCGGCGAGCGCCGCCAGGGCGGCAGCCATCGTGATGTGCACCAGCAGCCCGGTGGCGAGGTGCCGCTGGAGCGCGCCGAGCACGAGCTGGACCACCACGGCGCCGGCCAGCCCGACAGTCAACAGGCGGTCGGCGGCGGGCACCGGGACCGTCCCGGCGCATCCCCCGGTTGTCCAGGTCCGCGAGGTGAGCACGGCGAGCCCCACCAGCGTCGCAAAGAAGAGCTGTCCGAGCACGCCGTGCACCGCGGCGAGCCCGGTCGAAGGGGCCATGGCGGCAGCGTCGGTCGAGAGAGTGAGGGTCCCCGTCACCCGCAGGCCGCCCAGCACCCCCTGCACCGACACCATGACGGCGGCCGCGAGGCTAAGCCAGCGCACGCTCCGGCGCCGTTCGACGACCCACAGGCGGACTGCCAGCACGACGGTCGTGAGCCCGACCAGCGAGCCGAACAGGCGGTGTGCGTGCTCGAAATAAACGCCTCCTGTCATGCGTGAGAGCGGATAGAGAAACATGTTGTAGCCAAAGGAGTTGGGCCAGTCGACTACGGCCAGTCCGGCGCCGTGGCTGGTGACCAGCCCGCCCACCGCGAGCAACGCCAGCGTCGCCGCCGCGGCGACCGCGGCGAAGGCGCCGTTCCAGCTCGGCCCGGCGCGCAGGGTGCGGCGCCAGCGCGCGCCGAGCGCGCCGCCGAGGGCGCCGAGGCCCGCCCCGAGCAGGAGGGAGCCTGGCAGCCACAGCAGGGCCGAGGGCCGCAGCCGGTTTGGCTCCGGGGCTGCCAGGAGGCTGCCAAGGACGAGCAGGTTCAGCAGCGAGGCCAGCGCGCCGGCCCACAGACCGCTGCGCCACCCGCGACGGCCGAACCAGGCCGCCACCCCCCCGCCGCCGATCAGCAACGCCACCAGCACCGGGCCGACGACGGCCGGCGCCACCTCGACGCCGGGGAGGCGGAGCAGGTAGCCGGCCACCCACATCGCCACCGTCGTGCCGAAGCCCACCGTCAGGATCACGCCGCTGTTGTCTCCGCCTCGCCGCTGCTCGCTCGCGTGCATTGCCCTTCTCCGCGGTCAGTATCGCAGTGCTCCGCCGGCGCTACGTGGGTGTCAGCCGGGAAAGGCGGAAGCTGCGCAGCCACTCCTCGAGCTCGGGCTCGTTGCCAGGCTCGTCCGGCAGGCATGACGTGGCCGCCGCCACCTCGAGGCCGGCCAGCAGGTCCGAGAGAGGCTCCTTCCAGCGCCCCAGCTCTCCGGCTCCCAGCTCGACGTGCTCACCGGCCAGCTTGCGCTCGACCAGCTCGTTGGCCTTGCCCAGCCCGTAGTCCGCGAGCAGGGCGGTGACGTCCACCACCATCTCGCCCGTGCGCAGAAGGTGAGTGCCGGTCACGGCAGCGCGCAGCACGTACAGCAGCCCCCTGACGGTCGGCCGCTGCTCGAGCTCGCGCAGGTGCCGCTGGGCGAGGCCCCGGTAGTGGCGGTGGAAGCGGCGGCTCAGCGCTCGCCGCACCAGGGGTGCAAGCCCCCGCAGCTCCGGCGAGGCCGCCAGTACGGTCTCGCCCAGCAGGCGCTCGAGAAAGCTGCCGTTGCCTTTCAGCACGCCCTCGAGGACCTGACCGATCTCGTTGGAGGTGTAGTCGATCTCGACGCCCTCGAGAGTGCCGTCCCGATCATGGCTGAGCTGGGGCGGCCGCAATCCGAGCCACGCCGTGGAGGGGGCCGCGTGTACGGCCTTGAGGTCGAGGCCGCTGTCGGGGGAGGGAAACCCGAAGGCATGCGCGCCGGAGAGGGCGACGACGACGTGCTCGCGCGCCTTGCCCTCTTCCGCCACCACCCGCCTCGCCACCTCGGCCATTCGCGGTGTGAGCCGAGTCCAGCCACCGCTCGGTCCCGCCATGCGACCTCCGCCGCCGCCTTCCCCTAGGGTACCGCGTTCCACTCGCAATTGCAGGCGATCCCGAGCCGGCCACCTGCGGTGAACAGCCTTCCTCTCGCGGACCGCCTCGCCGAGCCGCCGGGAGGGTCGAACTCGCCGGCCTCGAGCGAGGAGCCTGTCGGAGAAATGGGAGGGTCCGCGCGCAGGGGGCTTGCCGGGGGCAGGCAAGGCGCGAGGAGGCAGGCGATGCAGGAGCATCGCAGCCGACGAGCAACGCCGCATGCGGCCGGCAACCCCCCTGCGCCCTTCGGGTTGCGGGCGGCGTGGGGCCATCTGCGGCGTTGTCGCGCCTCGCCGATGGAGCACATCGCCTTCGGCGCTCCGCCTTGCATCTGGCCCCACGGCGCCCGCAACGCGGGCCCTCCGCTTTCTCCGACAGACTCCTAGCCCGCACCTCGAGCTGTCCGGCACGCCAGAAGTGGTTTGCGGCCCGGGCCGGGCGGATCGGGTGCAGGCTGCAGTGTGTGCGACTCGGGCGGCGACGGGCGGGCGCCGTTTCCCTCCGGGGCCGGGTGGGCGAGAGGGCTTTGACCTGCGCCGCGCGGCTGCCTACGCTACGGTGGCGATGACCGGCTCCGATCCCCTGCGGCTGTTCCACCCGGTGGTCCGGACGTGGTTTTCGGAGCGGCTCGGGGAGCCGACCGAGGCGCAGGTGCTGGCGTGGCCGGCGATCGCGGCGGGGGAACACGTGCTGGTCGCGGCCCCGACCGGGTCGGGCAAGACGCTGGCGGCGTTCTTGTTCGCGCTCGACCACCTGCTCACCGGCGCCTGGCCGGGGGAGGCGACGCGGGTGCTGTACGTCTCGCCGCTGCGGGCGCTCGGCGCCGACGTGCGCCGTAACCTCCTGCGCCCGCTCGCCGAGCTCGGCGAGCGGTTCGAGGCGGCTGGGATCGCCACACCGGCGGTGCGGGTGTTGACGCGCAGCGGCGACACCCCCACCGAGGAGCGGCGCCGCATGACGCGCCGGCCGCCGGAGATCCTCATCACCACGCCGGAGAGCCTCAACATCCTCCTCACCTCGGAGGGCGGCCGGGGGGGGCTCGTGGGCGTGCGGTGCGTGATCCTCGACGAGGTGCACGCGGTCCTCGAGTCCAAGCGTGGGGTGCACCTCATCACCGCGGTGGAGCGGCTCGTTCGCCTCGCAGGCGAGGTGCAGCGCGTGGCGCTCTCGGCGACGGTGCGCCCGCTCGACGAGGTGGCGCGGTGGGTGGGCGGCGCGGCGCCCGCCGGGGACGACCCCCTGGCACCGCCGCTGCCCCGCCCGGTGCGGGTGCTCGCGAGCGGCGAGCGCAAGCGCTACGACCTGAAGGTCAGCTTCCCCGCGGCGGGAGTCGAGGACGCCGACGAGGCGAGTCCCGAGTACTGGGAGGCGCTGGTCGGCGAGGTGCTCGACCGGGTGCGCGCCAACCGCTCGACGCTGGTGTTCGGCAACTCGCGGCGCCTTGTCGAGAAGCTCACGCGCTTCCTCAACGACGCGGCCGGCGGCGAGCTCGTGTACTCGCACCACGGCTCGCTCGCCCGCGAGATCCGCCAGGTCGTGGAGGAGCGCCTCAAGGCCGGTGCGCTGCGCGGGATCGTCGCCACCAGCTCGCTCGAGCTGGGGATCGACGTCGGTGCCCTCGACGAGGTGGTGCTGGTGCAGACGCCGCACTCGCTGGCCTCGGCGGCGCAGCGGATCGGCCGCGCCGGGCACACCGTGGGCGGGGTGGCGCGGGCGCGGTTCATGCCGCTGTTCGCGCGCGACCTCCTCGATGCGGCGGTGGTCGCCGGGGCCGTGGCGGCGGGGGAAATCGAGCCGCTGCGGCCGATCGCCGGGGCGCTCGACGTGCTGGCCCAGGTCGTGGTCTCGGCCACTGCCTCCGAGACGTGGAGCGTGAACGAGCTTTTCGCGCTGCTGCGCCGGGCCTACCCGTACCGCAACCTGCCGCGCCGGCAGTTCGACCTCGTGCTCGAGATGCTGGCCGGGCGCTACTCGACCGGGCGCATCCGCGAGCTCGACCCGGTGGTGAGCGTCGACCGCGTGGCCGGCACGGTGCGCGGCCGGCCCGGCGCGGCGCGCCGCGTGTACGCCTCGGCTGGCACCATTCCCGACCGCGGCTACTTCCGGCTGCGCCTCGCGGACACCCGGGCGCTCCTCGGCGAGCTCGACGAGGAGTTCGTGTGGGAGCGCGCGGTGGGCGACTCGTTCTGCTTCGGCGTGCGCACGTACCGGATCGTCCAGGTCACCGACTCCGACGTGCTCGTGCGCCCCGCCAGCGGGCCAGCGGGGCTCGCCCCGTTCTGGCGCGCCGACGAGCGCGACCGCCCGTTCGAGCGGGCCGAGAAGGTGGCGCGCTTCCTCGAGCAGGTCGAGCCGCGCCTGGGCGACCCCGACCTTCCCGAGCGGCTCGCCGCCGACGGCCGCCTCACGCCGGGCGCGGCCAGGGCGCTCCAGAGGTGGCTGGTCGGCCAGCGCGACGCGACCGGCAAGCTCCCGCACCTCCACCGGGTGGTCGTGGAGCACGTGGCCGACCCTCAGCAGCCGGGGCCGGCCGGCCAGGTCGTGATCCACACCTTCTGGGGCGGCAAGGTCAACCGCCCGTTCGCGCTGGCGTTGCAGGCGGCGTGGAGCGAGCGGCACGGCGGCGAGCTGTCGGTGATCCACGACGACGACTGCCTCATCGTCGCCCCGCCGAACGACGTGGATGCCGGGGAGCTGCTGCGGCTCGTGCGGCCGGAGTCGCTCGAGGAGCTGCTGCGCTCGCGCCTCGAGGCGACCGGTTTCTGGGGCGCCCGCTTCCGCGCCGCGGCCGGCACGGCGCTGCTGCTGCCGCGCGCCGGGTTCGGGCGGCGCACTCCGCTCTGGCTCACCCGCCAGCGCGCCAAGGAGCTGCTGGCGGCGGTGCGCGGTTTCGCCGACTTCCCGATCGTGCTCGAGGCGTGGCGGAGCTGTCTCGAGGACGACTGCGATCTCGAGGCGCTCCGCCGGCTGCTCGTGGAGCTCGGCAGCGGCGCGATCGAGGTGCACGAGGTGCGCACCGACCACCCCTCGCCGTTCGCCTCGCAGGTGCTGTGGCGCCGCACTAACCAGCTCATGTACGAGGACGACGCCTCGGCGGCCGAGGGCGGCTCGTGCACCCGCCGCGACCTGCTGGCGGAGCTGCTGCAGTCCTCGCACCTGCGGCCGCGCTTGGCGCCGGGGCTCGTCGAGACGTTCCGCCGCAAGCTGCAGCGCGTCTTCCCCGGCTACGCCCCGCGCACCGCCGCCGAGCTCTGCGACCTCGTCGAGGAGCGCGTGCTCCTGACGCCGGCCGCCTGGCACGAGCTCGGCGAGGCGGTGGCGCACGACACCGGCCGGGCGGTGGCCGAGCTGGTCGCGGAGCTCGGGGAGCGCGTCGTCGGGGTGCGCGCCCCCGGCGTGTCCGAGGGCGCCGTCTGCGCGCTGCAGGCCGTGCCGCGGGTGCTGCGCGCGCTCGGGCTCGAGCCGGTCAACGGCGAGCTGCTCGAGCCGGATCTGGCCATGCCCGCGCCACCGCCGACGCTCGCGGCGCTCGCACGACTGTGGGACGAGGAGCCCGACGCGGGGGAGACGCTCGAGGGGCTGGTGGGCGACCTGCTGCGCTCGCACGGGCCGGTGCCGCTGGCGGCACTGCCGGCGGTTCTCGGTCTCGACGATCCACGCCTGGAGGAAGCGGTCGCGACACTGCGGGACGGCGGCCAGGTCATCGTCGACGAGCTGGTCGCCGGGGCGGCGGGCGCCGAGGTGTGCGACGCCGGCAACCTCGAGCGGCTGCTGCGCCTGCAGCGTGCCGCGGCGCGGCCGCACCTCGAACCGCTGCCGCTGGCGGCGCTCGCGGCGTTTCTCGCCGACTGGCAAGGGCTCGGCACGCTCGCACCGGGGGTGGAGGGACTCAAGGAGGGCCTCGAGCGGCTGTGGGGGTACCCGGCCCTGGCCCATGTCTGGGAGGAGGAGATCCTGCCGGCGCGGCTGGAGGGCTACCAGCCGGCCTGGCTCGACGCGCTGTTCGCGGAGACGGAGCTGGCCTGGGCGGGGTGCGGCCACGAGCGGCTCGCCTTCCTGCTGCCGGCCGACCGCGAGCTGGTGCTGGAAGCGGGCGACGACCCCGAGCTGGAGGCGGCGCTCGCCGAGGTGCGGGCGCTGTTTCCGGGCGGCGCCGGCCGGTTCACCCTGGCCGAACTCGCCGCTCACACCGGGCTCGCCTCCGCCGAGCTGACCCGCCGCCTGTGGCGGCTCGCCTGGCTCGGGCTGGTGACCAACGACGGCTTCGCCGCGGTGCGGCGCGGCATCGAGTCCGGATTCGAGCCGGCCACCGGGGAGCCGGCCCACGGGCACGGCGCCCGCCGCCGGCTGCGCTTCGCGCAGTGGCAGGGGACGCGCCCGTTCGTCGGGAGCTGGCTTCCCACGCTCCCCGCCCCGGCGGAGGACGACCCGCTGGCCGCGGAGGAACTGGTGCGAGACCGTGCGCGGCTGCTCCTCCAGCGCTACGGTGTGGTCTTCCGCGAGCTGGTGGCGCGCGAGCTGCCGGCGCTGCAGTGGGGGCGGATCGTTCGCGCGCTGCGCCTGATGGAGCTGGGCGGCGAGGCGGTCGGCGGACCGTTCTTCGACGGCATCGGCGGGCTGCAGCTCGCCTCGCCGGCAGCGGTGCGCCGCCTCGAACGGGGGGTGGTCACGGACCGCGTGGTGGCGATCCCCGCCCTCGACCCCGCCTCGCCGTGCGGGCTCGGCCTCGCCGGCCTGCCCAAGCTGCCTCGGCGGGCGGCCGGCAACTGGACCGTCTGGCACGGGCCGCGTCTGGTCGCGGCGATCGAGCGGCGCGGCGCCGCCCTGACGATTCATGTCGGGCCGGACCACCCGGCGCTGCCCGCCTACCTGGGTGTCTTGAAGCTGCTGCTCGGCCGGGGTATGCGCCCGCTCCGGGCGATCACCGTCGAGACGATCAACGGCGAGCCCGCCGCCACCAGCCCGTATCGGCCCGCTCTCGCCGCCCTCGCCCAGGCCGTGACCCACGGCGGGGGGCTGCGCCTGCTCCGCCGGTGGTGATTCCTCGGATACGCCGGTCGAGTGGGCGGGCCGTGGACCTCGACGAGGGTGGGTGCTGGACACGCCGTCCACGACGACGACCACGTCCAGGTCCAGGTGGATCCTGCGTGCAGTGCGAAAGGCTGACTCGGGGTCGGTTGGGTTGACGGTGCAGAACCTCTTCCCTCTACCCTCTCCCCTTTGCTACGCTGGGAGAGCGACTCAGCGGGAGGGACGACATGAAGGTGGAGCGATTCCGCATTGAGCCGGGCAGCCGCGTGGACTGGAGCGAGCACGACCCGGAAGCCACGCCGGGGTGTGCATCGAAGGCGGCGGCGGCCGCGCCGCTCGCGCGCAACCTCGAGCGGTTGTTCGAGCTGCAGGAGATGCTCTACGCCCAGGGCGAGCGCGCGCTGCTCATCGTGCTGCAAGGCATGGACACCTCTGGCAAGGACGGCGTGATCGAGCACGTCATGGGGGCGTTCAACCCGCAGGGGGTGCAGATCACGCCGTTCAAGGTGCCGACCCCCGACGAGCTCGCCCACGACTTCCTGTGGCGGGTGCACAAGGCGACCCCGGGCCGTGGCATGGTGGGGATCTTCAACCGCTCGCACTACGAGGACGTGCTGGTCGTGCGTGTCGCCCGGCTTGCGCCCAAAGCGGTGTGGAGCAAGCGGTACGCCCACATCAACGCGTTCGAGAAGCTGCTGGCCGACTCGGGGGTGGCGATCGTCAAGCTCTTCCTGCACATCTCGCCCGAGGAGCAGGTGAAGCGCCTGATCGAGCGCCGCGACACCCCCGGCAAGCAGTGGAAGTTCAGCCCCGGCGACCTCGAGGTCCGCACCCAGTGGAGCGCCTACATGGAGGCGTACGCGGACGCGCTGGAACGCTGTTCCACCGCCTGGGCGCCGTGGTACGTGGTCCCGGCAAACAAGAAGTGGTACCGCAACCTGGTGGTCTCGGAAATCCTGGTCGACACGCTCTCGCGCCTCGACCTCGCCTACCCGCCGCCGCCGGAAAACATCGCGACCTTCGAAATTCCGCCCGCGGGGTGAGCGCGGCGCAAGCCGCGCCCGCAGTTGTCAGCCGGCGCGCCAGCAGCGGCGCCACGCCTCGAACATGAGCACGGGCCACAGCAGGTTGCGGTGGTCGTGAACACCAGAAAGTTGCTCGCGCCACGCCCGCCGCACGGAGGCGACGCACCACAGCCCGGACTCGCCGAGGCGGGCGGCGCCCAGGAGTTCCTCCGCCCAGCCGCGCAAGTCGGAGACGAGCCACTCGCCGAACGGCATGCCGAACCCCATCTTGGGGCGGTCCCACAACGGGCGCGGCAGGTGTCGGCCGAGCACCCGCCGCAGCAGCCGCTTGCCGGTCACGCCGTCGGTCTTGCAGGCGAGCGGGAAGCGCCAGCACAGCTCCACCACGCGATGGTCGAGGAGCGGACCGCGGGTCTCGAGCGCGACCGCCATGCTCGCCCGGTCCACCTTGACGAGGATGTCGTCCGGCAGGTACTGCCCGAGGTCGAGCGCCATCATTTGTTCCACCACGTCGTTTCGCCCGCCGGTGCGAGCCGGGTCGAGCAGCTTGTCCTCGGCGGCGGAAACCGATGCCAGCCACAGCTCGGGCTCGGGGTTGAGGGCAAACGAACCGTGCAGCGTGTAGTAGCGGGCGAACGGCATGTCGGCCAGCAGCACGCCGCGCCGCCGGACGCGCTCGGCGAGGCTTCCCCCTCGCTTGCCGCGCAGCCACAGCAGCGGCAGCAGGGCGGCGAGGCTCCAGGCCAGCGGCGGCCGGGTGGCGAGCTCCAGCGCTCCGGAGGCGAGGCGGCGGAGCGCGGCGGGGATTTTCTCGCGCCGCCGCCAGTCGCGGGCAATGTCGGCGTAGCGGGTGTAGCCGCCCAGCAGCTCGTCCCCGCCATCCCCCGACAGCGCCACCGTGAGCCGCGAGCGGGCCAGGGCGGATACCAGGTGGGTCGGGATTTGCGAGGAGTCGGCGAACGGCTCGTCGTACATTTCCGGCAGCCGGGGCACCACGTCGAGCGCCTCGCGCGGCGTCACCACCATCGTGGTGTGGTCGGTGCCGAGCCGGCGGGCAATGGCCTCGGCGTGGGCCGACTCGTCGTAAAGCCTTTCCGTGAAGCCGATCGTGAAGGTCCGTACCGGCCTCGGACTTTGCGCCTGCATGAGCGCCACCACGAGGCTCGAGTCGAGCCCCCCGGAGAGGAACGCGCCCAGAGGCACGTCGGAGATCATGCGCAGCCGGACGGCATCGCGAAGCACCCGCTCCAGCTCCTCTGCCGCCTCCTCCTCGCTGCCCCGGAACGGGTCGGAGCGAGCCTGCCGGAGGACTTCCCCGAGGTCCCAAAACCGGGTGTGGCGCTCGTCGCCGCCGGCGCGCAGCCTCAGGATGCAGCCCGGCTCCAGGGCGTGCATGCCCTCGTACATGCACAGGGGCGACGGCACGTAGCCGTAGCGGAGGTAGAGCGGGACCACCCGGCGGTCGATGCGGCGCGGAAACCCCTTGAGGGCGCAGACCGCCTTGAGCTCGGAAGCGAACACGAGGGCGCTGCCGACCCGCCCCCAGTAAAGGGGCTTCTTGCCGAGGCGGTCGCGCACCAGGGTGAGGGTGCGCTCCTGCCGGTCCCACAGCGCGAGCGCGAACATCCCGACGAAGCGGCGCACCGCCGCCTCGACGCCCCAGACGGAAAACGCCGCCAGCATCACCTCGGAGTCGGAACTGCCACGGAAGCGATGCCCGAGCTGCTCGAGCTCCTCCCGCAGCTCGCCGAAGTTGTAGACCTCGCCGTTGAACACCATGACCAGCCGGCCGTCCGCCCCGAGCATCGGCTGGTGCCCGAGCGGCGAGAGGTCGATGATCGACAGGCGCCGGTGCCCGAGCCCGATGCCGGCCGCGGCATCGACCCACACCCCCGCGTCGTCCGGCCCGCGGTGGACAATTGCATCGCGCATGCGGACGACGCTCGCCTGCAGCTCGTCGGCGCTGCACCCCTCACCGTGCTGGAACCAGAGGCCCACGATCCCGCACATGCCCTACGCCCCCCTCGGCGTGCGGCGGCCGGTCGCGAGCGAGCCGACCAGCGCTTCCCAGCGTGCGAGGATGCGGGCGGCGTCAAAGCGCTGGACCACCTCGCCGGCGCGGGCAGCCAGCCGGAGCCGCGCCTGGTCGTCGGCCATGAGCCGGTCCAGCGCCGCCTGCAGCGCTTGTCGGTCGCCGTTCGGCAGCAGCACGCCGTCCACCCCGTCCCGGACGATCTCGGCGGGGCCGGTCGGGCAGTCGAAGGCGACCGCCGGGAGGCCGCACGCCATGGCCTCGCCAAGGGCGTTCGGGAAGCCCTCGTACTCGGAAGCCAGCACGAATAGGTCGCAGCGCCGCAGCAGCGCCGCGGGTGCGCGCACCGCGCCCGGCAGCAGCACCCGCCCTCCCAGCCCGTGCCTCATGACCGCTCGCTCGAGCGCCGGGCGCTGTTCCCCTTCGCCGAGGATCAGCAGCGACCACTCGGGATGGCGGGGCGCCAGCTGCGCGAAGACCTCGAGGATCATGTCGAACCGCTTCAGCGGCACGAGGCGGCCCATCGAGACGAGCCACCGGCCGGGCCCCAGCGCGAGTTCGGGCTCGGCGTCGCCGGGTGGCCACACCGGGTTCGGAAGCACGGCGACGCGCTCGGGGGCCACGAGACGGCGCGCCCAGGCGGCGGTGGCCTCGGTCTGGACCACGACCCGGGCGGCGCCCCGGTACAGCCACGGGCGGAGCCACCCGTACGGCCATGGCACGGGGTGGCGATGGGGGTTGGAGCGCTCGGCCACGACCACCGGCAGCCCCAGTCCCCGCGCCGCGAGAAGCGCGAGCACGTTGGCAACCTCGATGAACGAGACCACAACGTCAGGGCTGGCAGCGGCGAGCTGCTCTCGCAGCCACCGCAACCGCCGCCAGGGGCGGGTGGCGCGAGCGGCTGCGGCGTGCGGTGCCCGCGCGAAGGCGCGCACCTCCACCGCCGCCGGAAGATCGAAGAACACGTCGGGCTCGTTGAGCACGTGCAACCTGACCCCGTGGCCCCGCGCAGCCAGGTGCCGGGCGAGGGCGGCAAGCACGCGCTCGGCGCCGCCGCACCCCATGGCCGTGATCACGCAGGCCACCTCCAAAGGCAAGGTGGCGGAGCTCACTTGCGTAGCCTCTGCCGCGCGGGCGCGGGGCGAACCGCCCTCCACGAGATGCTCATTGCCCGATCCTACACCGCCCGGCCCGGCAAGGGACCCGTGTGCTAGCCTGACAGCCGGGGGTCGCCAGGAGCAGGCAGCCATGGCAATGACGGGTGGCGGAGGCGAAGGGTCGGCGGTCATTGCCCGGTCCGGCCCGAATTCCGTCGCACTGTGGCGGCGACGGCCCGCCACCGTTGTGGGATGGGCGCTGGTTGGAGCGGTGCTGGTGACGGGAACGCTGGGACGGTTGGCGACCTCGATTGCCCTCGGCGTTCCCGTGTGGTACCCGGACACCGCGAGCTACCTCGAGCCGGCCCTGGCCCATCCGTGGTTGCCGTTTTCGGAGGTGCGCACGGCCGGCTTCCCGCTCATCGTCTCGGCCGGTCTCGGGCTGACCGGGAGCCCGCTCGGGATCCTGCTTCTGCACAACCTGCTCTGGCTGGTCTCGACCGGAGCGCTCGTGCTCGCGCTCGGGGGGCGACTGCGGAGCCCGTGGCCGGCCCTGCTGCTCGCCTCATACCTCGCGTTCGTCCAGAAGAACCTGGCGTTCGAGCTGTCCGGTCTGTCCGAGCACGCGGCGCGTTGCCTGTACGACCTTCTCCTGGCGCTTCTGGTCTGGCACTGGCGCCAGCTCGGCGCGGGCACCGCCCTCGGCCTGGCGGCGCTGACTGCCGCCAACGTCTTCGTCAAGCCCACGGCCGTGGCGCTCGTTCCCGTCGTGCTGGCGGCGCTGGCACTCGAGCCGGCGTCCGGAAGGCTGCTCGGGCGCCGACGGCTGCGGCTGGCGCTTGTGTACGTGCTGGCCGTGGGGACGCTGCTCGGCGGCTATGCGGCGGCGTACCGGCAGCGCTTCGGCTACTGGGCGCTGTCGGCGTTCGGAGGCGTCGGGCTGTACGCCCACGTCGGCCACCTCACCGACCTCGACGGCCGGCGCTACCCCGAGGTCCTCCGCGAGCTGCGGGAGTTCATGCCGTTGTTTTTTTCGAAGTACGCCAACTCGGGCGTCTACATGGGGGACTGGCTCACCTTCGGCTCGATCAAGCGCGAATGCGAAAGGCTCGACTTCGGCGACCGCAGCCCCCGGGAAGTCGTCACCAGGCACGCTCGCGCCATGCCCGGCCCGGAAACCCTCGCCCGCAAGGAGGAGCGCATCTTCACCGCCCTCGCCGTGGACGGCATTCGCGCACATCCGGGGGGCTACGCGCTGCACGTGGCGCGCTCGTTCGCCAAGCTGCTCGTGCACGGAATCGGCGTGGCCATCCCGCTGCCGGCCGACTGGGCGGCGAGCCCGAAGCACTGGCGGCAGGCGCTGGCCTCCGGTCAGGCCGCGCCTGGGGAGGCCGGGCCGCCCTCCGCGGAGGGGAAAAGCTCCGGGGCTGCAGCCGCGGCCTCGGGGCTGTTCATGGACGTGTCGGAGGCCTTCACGAGCAGCCTGCGCGCCGCCGGCGGATGGGCCGCCGTGCTCGGGCTCGCCCTCGCCCTCCGGCGCCGGCCGTGGCGTCACCCGGCCGGGATGGACGCCTGCACCCTGGGCGCGCTCGCGGCCGCCGGGCTGGTGGCGTACGGCCTGCTGCTCGCGATGGTGCTGGTGAGCGAGCCGCCGCGCTTTGCCGCCAACGTGCAGGACCTCGGGGTGGCGGCGGTGTTGCTGGTGGCGTTCGCGCCGGCGCGCGACTGATCAGGAAGACCTCCGAAGCTATTCGAGCAGCGCCTCCATGGCCGCCATCGTGCGGTCGAGCGACAGAGCCTCCCGGGCGTGCCGGGCAGCGCGCTCGCCCATGGCGCGGCGCAGCGCCGCATCGGAGAGCAGGCGGCGCAGGGCCGCCGTGAACGCTGCCTCGTCGTCGACGCCGACCAGAAAACCGGTCTCGCCGTCCACCACCACTTCCGACGCGCCGCCAGCAGCGGTGGTCACCGCGGGCAGCCCGAAGAGCTGCGCTTCCATGAGGGCGTTGGGCATCCCCTCGACGCGCGACGGTAGCGCGAACACGTCGGCGCTGCGGTAAAAGCTTTGCGGCCGGTCGGTCTTGCCGGCGAACACGACCGATTCTGCGATGCCCAGAGCCTCGGCGTGCCGGCGCAGCTCCGGCTCGAGCTCGCCGTGCCCGGCCAGCACGACGGTGTGAGGCAGGCCGTCGCGGTGCAGGGCGGCCGAGCTGCGCAGCAGGAGGGCGTGGTTCTTCTCGGCCGCGAGCCGGCCGAGGGTCAGGACCACCAGAGCGTCGGACGGGATCCTCAGCTCGGCCCGCACGTCGTGCCACGGCGCGGCGAGAAAGCGCTCGGCGTCGATGCCGTTGGGCACGACGTGGATCTTTTCGGGCTGGACGCCCGCCCACGCCGCGTAGTCGTTGATCAGCGCGCGAGCATTGACGACCACGCCGTCGCTCAGCGCCGCCGCTCCGCGGTCGGCGGGGCGGTACCACCAGCGGCGGTACTCGGGCCACGCCTTCCAGGCGCTCAGGTTGCGGACCGAGGTGAGCACCCGCGGCGCGCCGGCCAGGCGCGCCGCCGGTGCCGCAACCACGTTGGCCAGCAGCAGCCAGCTCCACACGCAAGCCGGGTGCAGCTCGCGCAGGCGCGCCGCGAGCACCAGCGCCAGCGCGACGCGGGGGAAGAGGTAGGCGAGCAGGTGTCGCAGCCGGCCGCGACGCAGCCGGTCGTAGAGCGTCTCGAACGGGATGCCGAGGGCCGCGAGCTCGTCCCGGAAGAGGTCGTTGTAGTTGGTGAGCACGAGCAGCCGCGTGGGCTCACCGGCCGCTGCCTTGCGGCGCAGGTGCTCGACGAGCTGGCGCTGTGCGCCGCCTGTCCCGAGGGAGTGGATGACGTGGCAGACCCCGCTCGCAGGGTGCGAGATTGCAACGGGGCGGCCCCGGAGCCGGGCAGCCGCCTGCACGACGAGCAGGCCGAGCCCGTCCAGCGCCCGGGCGCCCCGGACCGCCAGGGTGATCGGCAGGTGCAGCCCGAGCGACAGCGCCGCGAGGCACGCCCACGCGATCGTTGGCGAGCGAAGCCGCAAGCCCGCCGGTCCGGTCACCAGCACCTGCGGGGCCGGCCGCGCCCGGACGAGGGCGGGGAGGGTCGCGAAGCCCTCGCGCGGCAGCCCGACCGGCACCACCACGAGGTCGAACCCTCGTTCGCGCACTGTCTCTTGGAGCACCGGATTGAAGACGAGCGCGTGCTCGCCCAGCGTCCACGGCTCGACCCCGGCTTCTCGGTATCGCCAGGCGTCGACCTCGGCCACGCCGAGCACCACCCGGGCCGCAGGTTCCGAGCGCCGTGCCGCTGCCACCGCCGCGCAAACCCGCCGCACCCCCGCCGTGGCCAGCACGAGCACCCGGGCCGGCGAGACGGTGCCTCGCGCCTCGGACGGATGGCCGCCCACATCCGGGCCAGGGGGTGTGGGAGGACCGCTCGAGCGGGGCATGCCGGTGCATTGTAGCGCTGGCGTGCGGGCAGTAGACTCGATGTGCGATGGCAGCGATTCGAGACCTCGAAACGGGCTGCGGCCAGTGAACCGTCCTCTGCGCGTGGCCCTGCTCTCGCACCTCGCCTCGCCGGCGGCGCCGACCGGAGCGGAGCGCTGTCTCGCCGAGATCGCGCTGGGGCTGGTGCGGCGCGGACACCGGGTGGCGGCGGTGGCGCCCGGAAAGTGGGCGCTCGCGGAGGCGCTCCGGGGTGCCGGCGTGCGGGTCGAGACCGTGCCGGGGCGGCCGTGCTGGCTCACCTTCTGGGAGCCCCGCCCGTGGCCGGTGGTGGCGGCAAAGTGGCTGCGCTACGCCTGGCCCCAGCCCGGGGCGAGGCAGTTGCGCCGCTTCCTCGCCGAGTGGCGCCCCGACGCCGTGCACGTCAACTGCCTGCCCAACCTGCGCGGCGCCGCCGCAGCCCGGCGCAGCGGCCGCGGCTGGCACTGGCAGCTGCACGAGATCCTGCCGCCGGGCGCCCGCCGGCGATGGTGGGCGCGCCGGCTGGCGGCCTCCGGCGCTCCGCTCGTGGCGGTGAGCGAGGCCGTGGCCGCGTGGGTGCGGGAGGAGGGCCTCGGCGACCGCGTCACCGTCGTCCACAACGGGGTCGCCATTCCCGAGCCCGAGCCGGATCGGCGAGCAGCGCGAGCCGCACTCGGTCTCTCGGCCGAGGGTGTGCTGGCGGGCTTCGTCGGCCAGCTCGCACCGCACAAGGGCGCGGCCGTGTTCGTGAACGCCGCGGCGCGAGCGATGCGCGAGGCCCCGCAGCTGGGCGCGGTGCTGGCGGGCGGCGGGCGCGCGGCGCACCGCGCGCTGGTCGAACGCGCCGTGGCCGCGACCGGCCTGGGACGCCGCTTCCACCTCCTGCCCCCGCAGCCGGGCGGCGAGGAGGTCGTCGCGGCCTGCGATGTGGTGTGCGTCCCGACTCTCACGCCCGACCCCCTGCCACGGGTGGTCATGGAGGCCATGGCGGCCGGCCGGCCGGTCATCGGCTCGGCCGCGGGCGGCATACCGGAAATGGTGGACGACGGCCGCACGGGGTTGCTGGTGCCGGCCGGGGACGAGGCCGCCCTTGCGGCTGCCGTGCTGCGCCTCGCCCTCGACGGAGGGGAGCGTGCCGCGATGGGCTCGCTGGCCCGAGCCCGGTGTCGCGAGCGGTTTTCGCTCGACCGCCACCTCGATCGGATCGAGGCACTCCTGAACGGGCTCAGCGGCGCCGCAGCCGCAGAACGCTGAGGAAGAAGCTGGCCAGCACCAGCTCCACCCCGAGCGTCACGGCCAGCACCGAGGGGATCACGGTCCGCAGCATCCGGAACGGATCGAGGTTGCCGAAGCCGCCAGCCTCCCAGAGTCGAACGGCCCACACCGAGCCGGCGAGCCCGGCCACGAGGAGCGCGGCGCCGAGACCGAGCCCCGCCTCGAGCGGGAACCAGCGCAGCGTCCGCTCGAGGCGGTGGCTGGGCGGGAGCAGCCCCTCGCTGGCGGCGAAGACCCGGGTGAGGACTCCGAAGAGCACGGCCTGGAAACCGACCGTGACGGCCGCGGCGGCGTACAGCAGGGTGTGCACGTCGAGCGAGACGTTGCCCACGCGGCGCGGCCCCGGTAGCAGCCACCCGCCGAGCAGACCGCCCGCGAGCATCAGCGCGGCGCCCGGGACCAGGAACAGCCACCGTGGGCTCAGGAGCAGGAAAAAGCGCAGGCTGCGCCAGCCGTCCCGCCAGGTGCGCAGCTTGGGAGCCGTGGTGCGGCCGTCGGGCGAGAGCGTGGTGGGCACCTCCTCGATCCGCAGCCCGGCCAGGGTCGCCTTCACCACCATTTCGAGCGCGAACTCCATGCCCGTGGTGCGCAGGTCGAGCCCGAGCACGGCGTCGCGGTCGAACCCCCGCAACCCGCAGTAAAAGTCGCCGCACCGGCTGCCGAAGAACAACCGCCCGATGAACGACAGCAGCGGGTTGCCGAAGTAGCGATGGAGCGGCGGCATGGCGCCGCGCTCGATGCCGCCCGCGAAGCGGTTGCCCATGACGAGCTGACAGCCCGCCCGCAGCCGCTCCACGAACGGGTCGAGGCCGAGAAAGTCGTACGAGTCGTCGGCGTCGCCCATGATCACGAAGCGGCCGTGCGCGGCCTGGATCCCTCCCAGGAGGGCGTTGCCGTAGCCGCGTTCGGCCACGGTCACGACGCGAGCTCCGGCTCGCTCGGCCAGGCTCCGGGACGAGTCGGTGGAGCCGTTGTCGGCCACCAGCACCTCGCCGGCGATGCCGCGTTCGGCGAGATAGCGACGCGCCTTCCTCACGCACGTCTCGATCGTCTCCGCCTCGTTGAGGCACGGCATGAGGATCGTGAGTTCCAGCTCGGGCGCGGCAGCGCGCTCGCTCGAGCCCGCCCCGCTCACCGTCGCACCTGTTGGAGTGGCCGCCAGCACATGATCTCCACGGGGCCGTCGCGGAACACCGTTTCGAGGTGGTCGCGACGCAGCTCCATCATACGCTGCCGCCCACCGGCCGACAGCGCGGCGAAGTAGTCGTCCCGGCCGGCGATCCTGGCCATGCGGGCCGCCTCGTGCTGGTTGAACAGCAGGTGCGTGACCCCCCGACGCTGCAGCTCCGCCGCGAGCCCCTCCGCGTCGGCCGCAGCGTTGGCCAGCTCGGCGAGCAAGGGGGTCCGGAACGGGTCCTCCACCATCAGGTCCCGGTCGAGGTACATCGATCGCGCCTCCGCCACCATGAGGACGCGCGCCGTGGGGGGGAGCGCCTCGTTGACGAAACCGACCGCTGGCCAGTACGAAACGTGGCGGCGCATCAGCTCGTCGGAGCTGCCGGCGCCCAGCGAGCACGCCAGGCGCTCGAACTGCACCGGCGTGATCGCCCCCAGAGCGCCCCAGGCGAGCATGACGACCAGAAGGCGGTCCCCCCAAGGCCTCCAGCTCCTGGATAGCCCCCGCCGCAGCCATGCCCATCCGGCTCCCGCCAGCGGCGCCAGCAGCACTAGGGCCGGGATCGCGTAGCGACCCCACAGCGGGCCGATGCCCCAGCCCACAAGCCCCAGCGCCCCGGCCGCCAGCAGTGCTGCCGCCAGCCGTCGCCGCCCGCGCAGGACCCACCAGGCGGCCGGCGCAAGCAACACGAGCCATGCAGGCCCCAGTGGGCCAGCGTCGCCTTCCGGCGCGAACGTCGTGAGGGTCGACAGCCGGCCGAGCTGATCGAGGGGCGAGGCCAGCGCCCCGACCTGCTGGTCGCCAGCCATTTCCACCGGCGCCTGCGGCGCGATCACCGCCGGCCCGAACGGGTAGAGCGGGCGGCCCGTCACCGCGAGGTTGCGCACGAGCCACGGCGAGAGCGCCAGCGCCACGCCGGCGCTCCAGACGAGCAGAGCCCTGACTCGCTGGCGCCACCCTTCATCCGCGAGCCAGAAAACCAGGAGCGCGGTCGGAATGCCGATCGTGGCTGCGGCCAGGATCTTTGCCCCGGCCGCCGCCCCGGCCAGGCTTCCGGCCACGAGGTAGGCGCGCCAGCGCCGCTGCCAGGTCAGCCGGGGCGCGAGCACCACCGCGAGCGCACCGGCGCCCCCCCACGCAGCGGCGCCGAGGTCGGCGCCGGCCCATGTGGCGCTGGTGACGACCGGTGCCGCCGTCCCGAGCACGGCTGCACCCCACGCCGCGGCGCGCGGTCCCGCGAGCCTCCGGCCCAGCACGGCCACCCCCCCGAGGGCGCACACCCCGGCCCACCAGTGTGTCGCCTGCGCCGCCCACGCCCCGGGCAGCAGCAGCGGGTAGCAGTAAAGCAGCGACATAGTGCCGGCGATGAACGAGTACTGGTGGCGGGGAAGCACGAACACCGTGCCGTGGCGGAGCCAGTGGAAGGGGAAGCCGAGGTGGTAGTGGAGCTGGTCGAAGAACGGCGCGTCGGTGAGCAGCACCGCGAACGCCAGCGAGAAGGCGGTGCCCAGCAGCAGGATCGGGAGGCGGACACCGGCAGCGACGAGTGGCGGGGGGCCCGGCCGCGACCTGGCGAGCGACCAGGCACTCCACACTACGCAAGCAGCCAGGACGGCACCCACCGGTCCGGGCCGCAGCCAGCCGGCGAGCGCCAGGGCGCCGGCCGCGGCCACGAGGACGGCCGAGCCGGCAGCCAGCACGATCGGCGCGGCCTCCCAGCTCGCCGGGCGCCGGCCCGTCACCCACCGCCACACCGCGAGCCCCGGCCCGGCCGCTGCCGCTGTCAGGACCGCCAGCCACACGGCGGCCGCTGCCGCCATGATGAGCGGCATCGGGTTCTGCACGCGGTCGAAGCGGAGCAGGACCCAGGCGGCGAAGCCGAGAAACGCGAGGCTGGCGGCGACGCGGCGAGCACCCGGGGGGAACACGCCGCGATCCTACCGCGGATGCGGCGCCCGCCCAAGCGGCCGCTCACGCCGCGCCGCCGGCACGGTCGATGAGGGCGTGCGCCTGCTCCACCGCCAACCGCAGCAGCGGGATGCAGACCTTCTGCTTGACGGGCGGGAAGGCGTCGTGGCTCGCCGGGTCGTGAAAGTCGAGGCCGGTGAGCGTGCGGCACAGGACGCTGCCGAAGCGCGCCTCGACTGCGGCGAGGAACGCCTCGCCGGCGGCGTAGGCGCGCGCCTTGGCCTCGTCGTCGCCCGGCCCGCTCCGCCCGAGGTGCAGCCCGATCGCCATGAGCGAGCCCGAGAGCGCCCCGCACAGCATGCCCCGCCGCGCCACGCCGCCGCCGAACGGGGTGGCCAGGCGCTGCAGCTCGCCCTGTACCCTGGTCTGGCCTCCGGACAGCGCCAGCAGCGCCGACTCGGCGCAGTTGTACCCGCCCTCGAAGTGCTCCACGGCGACATCCATCGGTGAGGTGCTGGGGCTGTCGGACATGCGGGCCTCCCCGGTTCGCCACGAGCCTACGCCACAAGCTTCCCGCGCGCCACGGTGACAGCGTGCCCCGCAATGCGTACGCGCTTGCCGTCGAGGCGCACGCGCAGCTCCCCGCCGCGGGCCGAGGCCTGGAAAGCGGTCATTTCCGCCCTGCCGAGCCTGCCGGCCCAGTACGGCGTGAGGCAGCAGTGCGCCGACCCGGTGACGGGGTCCTCGGCGATCCCGGCGCCCGGCACGAAGAAGCGCGACACGAAGTCGAGCCCCGGGGTCGCGGCGGCGGCCGTGATCATCGCTCCCCGCACACCGACGGCCGCGAGGCGCGTGTGGTCCGGCCGCGCCTGCCGCACCTCCACCTCCGAGGCGAGCTCGACGAGCCAGTCGTCGTGCCAGCGGCCGATGTGAACGGCCCTGACTCCCAGCGCCTCGACGAGCCCCGCCGGAGGCTCGGCCAGGGTCTGCGCGCGCGCCGGAAAGTCGAGCTCGATCCACTCGCCACGTCGTGAGGCCTGGAGGAGGCCACTTTCCGTGTGGAAGCGGGCCGTCTCGCCCTCGGCGAGGTGGCCCTCGGACCACAGCACGTGCGCGGAGGCGAGCGTGGCGTGCCCGCACAGCTCCACCTCCACCTCGGGCGTGAACCAGCGCAGGTCGAAGCCGTCCGCGCGGCGCACCAGGAACGCCGTCTCCGAGAGGTTGAACTCCCGCGCCACGAGCTGCATGCGCCCTACCTCCCAGGGCTCGGGGAGCACTACCACTGCGGCGGGGTTGCCGGCGAACGGCCGGTTCGTGAACGCGTCGACGATCGTGTAGGACTGTGGCATCTTTCACCTCCGCGGGCGACGCACGCTACGAACTGACCCTGTCAGCCTGCGCGGCTTCCGCGAGCATCTCGCGCAGCGCGCGGGCCAGGCGCCGGACGCCTTCCTCGATGCGCGGCTCCGGCATGTTGGAGAAGTTGAGGCGAGCTGTGTTCTCGTGCCCGCCGTTGGGGAAGAACGCGCCCCCCGGCACGAACGCCACGTCGTGCTCGAGGCAGCGCACCAGAAGCTCCCGCCCCGAGACCACCCCCGGCAGCTCGAGCCACAGGAAGAGCCCGCCGGCAGGCCGCGTGAAGCGAGTGCCCGCCGGCAGCTCGTGCTCGAGCGCCGCGACCATCGCGTCGCGCCGCCGCCGGTACAGCTCGCGGATGCGCGCGATCGCGGCGTCGAGGTCGTATCGCTGCACGTAGTCGGCGGCCAGCCGCTGCGCCAGCGTGGAGGTGTGGAGGTCGGCGCCCTGCTTGACCAACACGTACTTCTCGAGCAGCGCGGCGGGCGCGGCGACCCACCCAACGCGCAGCCCCGGGCAGAGGATCTTCGAAAAGGTGGAGAGGTGCACGACCTGCCCTCGTCCGTCGAGGGCCTTGAGCGAGGGCAATGCCACACCCTCGAAACGCAGCTCGCCGTACGGGTTGTCCTCCACCACCACGACGTCGTGCCGGCTCACGACGTCCATGAACCGCCGGCGTCGCTCGAGCGACCAGCAGCGTCCCGAGGGGTTCTGAAAGTCGGGGATGACGTAGACGATCTTGGGCCGGTATGCCGCCCGCAGCCGGCGGTCGAGTTCTTCCGGCAACATACCGTCGTCGTCCGTCGGCACCTCCACGAACGTGGCGCGGTACGCTGAAAAGCACTGGATCGCCGCCAGGTAGGTGGGGCTCTCGCACAGCACCGAGTCACCCTCGTCGAGCAACACCTTGCCGGTGAGGTCGAGCCCCTGCTGCGAGCCCGAGGTGACGAGCACCTCGTCGGGCGTCACCGAGGTGCCGAGCCGGCCGTTCATGCGCGCCGCGATCCACGCCCGCAAGTCGGCCTCCCCCTCGGTCGTCGAGTACTGCATGACCTCGCAGCCGCGGCTTCCCAGCATGCGTCCAGCCACCTCCTGCATCTCTCTGACCGGGAACGCCTCCGGGGCCGGCAGGCCGCCGGCGAACGAGATCACCTCGGGGCGGCGGGTGAGCTTGAGCAGCTCGCGGATTTCCGACGCCTTCATCCTCTCCATGCGCTGCGCCAGCGGGTAGTTCATGTCGTTCCTCCGAGCGACTAGACGAGGGGGCGCGTCTCGGCCGCGGCCGCCGCGTCGCGCGCCTGCGTCGCCTCGCCGAGGGCCCGGCAGAGCCGGCGCACGCCCTCGCGGATGAGATCCGGTTCCGAGTGGGAGAAGTTGAGCCGCACGTACTCCTCCGGCGGCGGCGAGGCGAAGCACGGGCGCCCTGGCAGATAGCCGACCCCGGCCGCGGCGGCCCGCTCCGCCAGCAGCCGTGGATCCACCTCGGCCGGGAGCCGGCACCACACGTAAAACCCGCCGTCCGGCTGCTGCCAGCTCATCCCCGCCGGAGCGCACGCCCGCAACGCCTGGTCCATGGCCAGCAGCCGCGCCGCGTACGCCCGTCGCACCCGGCCGAGGTGCGCCTGGTAGCGCCCTTCCCGCAGGAAGCGGTCCACCAGCCACTGCCCCGGGGTACTGGCGTGGAGGTCCACGGCCTGCTTGGCCAGCACCAGCTGGCGATGGGCCGGGCGCGGGGCGATGAGAAAGCCAAGGCGCAGCCCGGGGCTCAGCACCTTTGAAAACGTCGACAGGTACATCACGCACCCGTGCGTGTCGAGCGCCTTCAGCGGCGGCAGCGGGTCGCCGGAGTAGCGCAGGTCCGAGTAAGGGTCGTCCTCGAGCACCGGGACGCCGAATCGAGCCGCCAGGTCGAGAAGGCGGTGGCGCCGCTCGAGCGAGAGCACCGCCCCGGACGGGTTCTGGAACGTGGGCAGCGTGTAGATGAGCTTGGGGCGGTGGCGCCCGAGCACCCACTCGAGCAGGTCGGTGCGCATCCCCTCCTCGTCCACGGGGACGCCGACCAGGCGCGCGCCGGCCGCCCGGAACGCCTGCAGCCCGCCGAAGAACGAGGGCTCCTCCACCACCACCACGTCGCCCGGGTCCACGAATACCCGGGCTGCCAGGTCGAGCCCCTGCTGCGAGCCCGAGAGCACGAGGACCTCCGCCGGGGAGCAGAGGACCCCGCGGGTGGCCACCAGCGTCGCGATCGTCTCCCGCAGCGGCATGTGCCCCTCGGTCGGCGCATGCTGCAGCAAGCGCGGGCCGACCTTCTCGAACAGTGCGTGCAGCGCCGCCCGCAGCTCGTCCGCAGGCAGCAGCTCGGTGGCCGGAAGGCCCACGGCGAGCGAGATCCCGTCCCGGCGCTCGGCCTGCGAGAGGAGGTCGCGCACGAGCGGGTCGAGCGCTTCGGGCCCCACCTGCCGAAAGAGCTGGCGCCAGGGCAGTGGCGGGACTTCCTGTGGCGCCGGTGCGGCCGGCCGGCGGGGCGGCAACACCGTGGTGCCGCGCCCCACGTGCGCGTCCACGAGCCCGTCGCCCTTGAGCTCGTCGTACGCCCGCAGCACGGTCGAGCGATTGACCCCGAGAGCCTCCGCCAGCCTCCGCTCGGGCGGCAAGCGGAACCCCGGTGGCAGAGCGCCGGAAGCCACGAGCTCGCGGATCTGGCGGCTGATCTGCCGGTAGACCGGCTCGCGCCCGTCGCGATCGATCGTCAGCTCCATGTCCCCTCCAACTGGCCCAATGGATCATTGGACCGCTCCAAATACAGCATAGGTTCAGTGCTAGCGATCTTAAAGATCCAAATTTCGCAGAAACGGACCATCCAATCTCGTTGGCTGATCGCCACAGGATGACATTGGCTGGTTTACAATGCCGAGCCGGGAGGTGCGGCATGACGACAAGGGCGGCGGTGGAGGAGTTTCTGGGGCAAAAGACACTGGCGGTGGTGGGGGCGTCACGCTCGGGGCGGGGCTTCGGCAACGTGATTCTGAAGGAGCTGCGGGCGCGGGGCTGGAAGGTGCTGCCGGTCCACCCGGAGGCCGCGAGCCTCGAGGGCGAGCCGTGCGCGGCGTCGCTGGCCGCCCTGCCCGAGCCCGCCGGCGGCGTGATCGTGAACGTCCCGCCGGCAGCGGCGACTCGCGTGGTGCGGGAGGCAGCAGCCGCCGGCATCTCCCGCGTCTGGCTGCAGCAAGGCGCGCAGTCGCCCGAAGCCGAGCAGGCCGCCCGCGAGGCCGGCATGACGCTCGTCTCCGGTGAGTGCGTCCTCATGTTCGCCGAGCCGGTGGGGCTCGTCCACCGCTTCCACCGCACCCTCAAGCGCTGGTTCGGTACGCTCCCCGCATAGCCTGGCCGCGGCCCCTGGTCCGGCGGCGAAAGGCAGCGGGCGCAAGGCCCGCGGCTACTGTTCGGCGAGCTCGAAGGCGAAGCGCTCGGGGTCGAAGAACCCCTGCTCCTGGATCTCGTCGCCGCGAGCGATCGCCCAGTTCGGGAGCGTCGGCTGGTAGGCCTTTGTCATGCGCCAGAGCTGGATGGCGCTGTTGGCGGCCACGAGGTAGAGCGTGCGCTTCGGGTTGTAGGGGTTCGGCACGACCAGGTACAGCCCGTCGTCGGGGTGGCCGTAGGTTCGGCCTCGGAAACGGAAGAAGCCGTGCCCCAGCTCCGCCGGCAGGGCTGCGGCCAGCCGCTGCAGCAGCGCGTTGTCGCGCAGCTCCCCGAGTGCCACGAGGTCGTGCCTGGCCGCCTGTTCCGCCGTCAACTCCGCATCCTTGACAACTGGCGGCAGGACCTCGGAAAACGCGTCCGCGAGCGTGGTCTGGAAACGCAGAGCAGTCGTGTGGTTGGCCTCCACCTGGCGGGCCGTGCCCCAGACGACGAGCGTGCGGCTGAAGTCGTCGGCAAACGAGGACCACGCAAAGTAACGGGTGTCGGGGACCGGGAAGTCCCGCCCGGCGTTGAAGAGCACCCGCGTCGGCCGGTCCTTGACGCGCCACTCGACCGCGGTCAGCGGGCCTGCCAGCTCCACGGCCTCGAGCCGCCGCTGCCCGCCCGTATCGATGGCCACCGCGCCCCACAGCCGCCACGGCGTGCCCTCCTGCCGGACTTCCAGCTTGACGACCCACTGGGCTCCGGCTGGCTCGATGCGCGCCGAGACTTTCGGGTCCGGGAGCCCCTCCCGCTCGATCCACGGCCGCACGATCCCCGACACGTCGCGCCCGGCGCCGGCTGACAGCGCCTCCAGGAACGCTGCCGTGCTCGCGGGGCGGTTCCCGAACCGCTCGTGCGCCGCTCGCATGGCCGCGAGGAAGGTATCGGTCCCGAGCGCGAGCCGCAGCTGGTGCAGGGCGAAGGTGCCCTTGATGCGGGGGATCTGGTACGTGCCGTAGCGCTCGTAGGAACGCTCGGCCTTGACGGGCGCGAGGTCCGGCTCGCGAGAAACGACGTACAGGTACCGGTTGCCGAGCTCGGCGAGCTGGTTGGAAAGCCTGGCGAAAGCCTTCTCGGGCCTGTCGGGGAGGTCGCGCAGCATCCGCCAGTACGCGGCCGACGCCGAGGTCAGCCAGTTGTCGCGGTCGGAAGCCGGAAAGACGCTTTGCCGCCAGAGCCTGGCCCTGTCCACGCGGTACCGGTCTGAGGTGTGCTCGAGCACCAGTGCCGGCTCTGCTGGAGCCCCGGCCGGCGCGCGGCGCGCCGCCCGGAGCATGTGCGCCACCACGACCGGGCTCTGCGGCGCCCACCCCAGCGCGAGGTGCGGGACCGCGCCCGGCAGGTCCGGCATGCGGCGGGAGGTGCCCGGGATCTTCTCGCGCAACGTGGTCTTCCCGTGGTGAGCAAGAAACACCATGCGGCGGCCCATCTCGGTGGTGGTGAGCTTGCCGTCGCAGGCGTGGGGGCGGTTCACCGGCGAGCTCGCCAGCAGCTCGAGGGTGTTTTCGGCGTCGATCTTCCCCTTGTACCGGTGATAGAACTCACGGAACGCGATGTCGCGGTTCCACGCCCCGAACGCCAGGTCGAACGGGGCGTCGTCCGGTTGCACCGCGTACTCCCGCCGCACACCGTCGTCGCGGGCGTTGTTGTTGGCCCAGAGAAAGCCCGGTGTGCCGAACGGCGCCGGCCGGTCCGAGCTGCGCCAGAGCTTCGAGCGCTTCGTGCCGAGCAGGAACACCGCCGTCTCGCCGGTCCCGAGGTCGGCAATCGGCCAGTCGTTGGTGTACAGCCCGTTGTTGCGCTCCGAGAGGATGCGCACCACGTCGTCGATCGAGCGCGCGTACTGGGCGGCGCGCCGGGCGCGCGAGGACTGCGGTGTGCCGCTGATCTCGAACGGGGTCTGGGCCACCGTGGTCTCGCCGAAGACGATGCCGGCGTCGTTGAGGTAAAAGTCTGTGCCGGAGTGGATCCCGCCCGGGAACGTGTGGTAGACGAGGCGCTGCCCCGTGGTTGGCACGAGGTCGCACAGGACGTTGAAGTGCACTCCCGTGTACCCGCCCCACATGAAGATCTGGCCGAACACGACGCCGCCGTCGGCCGTGGCCGGCCCGGTGGCGGCGATAGCGGAGCACTTGTGACGGGTGTCGGGGATGTCCATTTCCTCGGCGGCGGCGAGAAAGCTCCGCCCCGAAAGCGCGTGCGGCGTCACCTTGATGCCGCTCGCCGCGTAATCCAGGTCGATGATCGAGTTGAGCGTGACGATGTCGAGCAGGTCGAGCGCCCGGCCGTCGTAGCGCGCGCCGGCGCGCGCCGCACCGTCGGCAATTCCCTTCATTTCCTCGAGCTGCTCGGCGTCGAACCCGCGCAGGAACAGCAGGTCGGCGCGCGAGCGCAGGCTCGCCCACCCGGCCGCCGGCTCCTTGCCGTTTTCCTGGATTGCGAGCTTCGAGATGTACGCCACGATCTCGTCGGCGACGAGCGACCCGTGCTGGAAGCCGCGCGCGTGCGGCGCGCCTTCGACGTGGAGCATGATCCAGCCCCGGTCGTCGTAGCGGAACCCCTCGCCTTGCCAGCGCACGGTTTCGGGTGCCACGAGCGCGGCGATGTCGATCACCTCCTCCACTGCGAGGTCGTCGAACCACACCGTGCCAGTGGCGGTGCCGTTGCGCCCGAGGTGGAGCTGCACCCGGTCCTCGCCGCGTGTTGCGATGAACACCGTCTCGACCGCTGTCCAGTCGGCGTCGGCACCGACTGCGGGGGCGTGGTTGGTGAACGGGAAGGAAGCCATCGACAGCGTGGCCGGCACCGCGGTGGGGTAACGCGAAAGCGGGTCGGCGACCGCCGCCCTGGTGCGGATCACCCCGCGCAGCCGGTACGGGCGACCCACCTCCAGCCGCAACGGTGCCGAGGCCACCGTGGCCTCGCACGCCGCGGCGCACTCGAGGCGCAGCGAGCCGCTGCCGCCGTGCGCGACCGTTGTGTCGACGGCCACCCTGGCGGCCGCCGGCCGGCCTTTCGCGAGCAGCTCCCACCCCTCGAGCCCCTGCTCGAAACCTGCGTTGCCCGGTCCGGGCGAGCCCGCCCCGGCCGTCCCCATCGCCACGCCCAGCGCCGCCAACCCGATCAGCCGCTTCATGTCACCCCCCATTCACGCAAGATGCGCGGCAGCGCCGACATCTCGTGCAGCGTCCGCACCCGCTCGTGGCGGCACTCTCCGCGCCGCGACGGGTCGTACCACACCGCCCGCAGGCCGGCCGAAAGCGCCCCTTCGACGTCGGCGTGCCACTCGTCGCCCACCATGACCACCCGCTCCGACGGCAACCCGAGGTCGGCGAGCACGGCCGCGAAGTACCGGCGCGACGGCTTGCGCACCCCCAGCGACCGGTAGCAGAAAACCTTCTCGAAGTACGAGGACAGCCGCACTCGCCGCAGCGCGGCGCGGATCTCCTCGGCGTACGAATCCGCGGCGTTGGTGGCGAGCCCCAGCACGGCGTGGGGCCGCAGCGCGGCGAGCGCCTGCCGCACGCCCGGCACCGCCTCCACGCGCGGCCACCCTGCCATCGGCCCGACCGAACCGGGAAAGACACGCATCACGGTGTCGCCCCAGTCGAAGAGCACCGCCCACTCCCGCCCCGGCCAGCGGTGCGAGGCCCGGGTTGCGGGGTCCGGGGGCAGGCAGCGAGAGCGCGCCATCACGCCGTACTGTAGCCGATCCGCCGGGCCGATCCCGAAGACACACCGATCCCCCGCTGCCGGTACGGCAATCACGGTGCGTGCGGGCGCCCGCCGACTCACCCGGCGCCACCTCCAGGCGTGCCGCGCAGCCGCCGCCAGCAACGCCGCGGCCCCGCCGGAGCGGGGCCGCGAACGTTCAGCGATGGGCCGTTCAGCCGAGCCGGCGCAGCAGCAGCAGCGCGGCGAGGCCGACCAGCAGCGCGAGCCCCGCCAGGCCTCCCGGCCCGAGGGCCGGGATCGGCTCCGGCGCCGCGACGACGAACGTCGTGGGGTTCTCGCTGCCGGACACCGCGGGGTCGTCGGTGAGGCGGGTCGAACCGTTGCTCCCGCTGCCAGAGCCGTCGTAGCGGATGGTGCCCTGGTTGGAAACCGTGGCGCCGGCTGGAACCGGGTTGATCACGGCGCTGATCGAGATCGTCACCGAGCCCCCGGACGGGATGGCGCCGTTCCACGTCACGTAGTTACCCACCCGCGACAGGGTGCCCGAGCTGGCGGAAGCACCGGTGGCGGTGAGCTGCGGCGGCAAGGTATCCTCGAACTCGTTGCCGGGGTTGTCGCCCTGCGTCCCGGGGCCGGCGTTGCTCAGCACGATCGTGTACGTGACGGTTCCGCCCGGCCGGTACGGGCCGCCGCTCACGGTCTTGGTGCCGCTGACGTCGGCGGGCTGCAGGCCGCCGCCATTGACCGCGAAGTTGTCCATGCGCGTCAGCCCAGCGTAACCACCGATGCCGACCCCGGTACCCTCGGCGGCGGGAGCGCCCGTGCACACGTACGTCTGGTCGGGCTGTGCGCCGCCGTCGATGTTGGTGAACTCGAGCGTCACCGTGGTGCCGGAGCGCGTCGCCTTCATGTGCGCGGTCGAAAACGGCGAGCTCAGCGCGAAGAACCCGAGGCCAAACGAGTCCCCATTGTTGCCCGTGTAGCACGCCGCGTGGCCGAACTGGTTGCCGCCGAACTGGTTCTGCACCTTCAGGAAGAGGTTGGTGCTGCCCGCGCCGTAGTTGAGCAGCAACGCCGCGTACTGCAGGCTGGTGGTGTTGTTCGCGACGTCCAGCTCGGCCGTGTCGCCGGTGCCGGGGGCGCCGTTGAACGTCGCCCGCCCCTGGCCGCTGCACACGGCCGCGTTGTTGGAGACGTTGCAGGAACCGTCATGAACGGTCCAGTTGGGGCCGATCGGGCCATCGGCCCGGTTGAAGTCGTCGAGGATCGCCAGGGTGGCCGAGCCCCCGTTCGGCACCGGCCCACCGGCCGGAACCGAAGGCGGCGCGGTGTACGGCATCACCTTGGTCAGGTCGACGGGAGCCTCCTCGGCCCCGACCCCTGCCGCCGCGAGCGCCAAGAGAAGACACATTGCCCACAATGAGCGCCTGCCAGTCATTTGATGAATCCCCCTTTCAAAGCTGACTCAGTGTACGACCGCTCGCCGCGGCTGTAAAGCCCGCCTGGTGTCGCTCGATCTCTCTCAGCGGCGGCCTCTCGCCGCAGCCCGGACCTCGGGGTCGGGGTCCGCGGCGAGACGCCTCGCCAGGCGGCGGGCGCCGGCCCCGTCGAGTACGGCGAGGGCCTCCGCGGCCAGCCGGCGGGTCACCGGGGAGGCATCGCCCGCCAGCCGCTCGACGAGCGCGAGCGCCTTTTCGGCCGTCATGTGCGGGCTGGCGAACATCGCGGGGAGCACCGACGCCACCGCCTGGCGGGGGCCTTCCTCGGGGTCGTAGACGCTCGATTCGAGCGCCGCCAGGGCAGGCTCGCTGCCTCCCCAGGCCAGCGCGCGCGCCGCCGTGCCCCGGACCGCGGGGTCGGGGTCGTCGAGGGCGTGCGCCACCTCGCCCACCACTGGCTCGCTCATGCGCGCCAGCGTCGCCGCCACACGTTCACCGCGGTACGAGCGCAGCGCCTCCCAGGGGGGCTCGCCGGGGTCCTCGCTGCGGCGGGCCAGCACCAGCAGGGGCTCGACGCTGCGCGGGTCGGCGAGGCGCTCGAGGCAGGCGGCCGCCAGCGCCGCCGTCGCCGCGTCGGCTTCGTACGGGTGGGCGAACGTCCGCACGTAGCCGTCGAGGGCCGCCCGGTCGCACTCCCCCCGCACCGCGTCGTGGCGCGACAGGAGCGCCACCTGCACGCCGGCGCGCACCCGCTCGAGCGCCTCGGCGTCAAAGCGTGGCAGGGCATGGGTTTGCCACACGGCAGCGGCCGCAACGACGAGCAGCCCCGCGAGGCCGAGGCCGAGCCCCACGAGCCAGCGCGGCGCTCCGCGCGCCGTCGCCACCGGTGCTGCCAGGCGCGAGGTGGCCGCGGTGCGGCCGGCCCGGGCCAGTGGTTCGAGAAGCCCCGGCCAGGCCGGCGCCAGCTCGGCGAGCCGGCGGCGCACCGCCTCCGCCCGAATCCACCCGAAACCCCGCCGGCCGAGCTCGGCTGCGAGCTCACGGAGGGCGTCCTCGCGCCACGGGCCCGGACCGTGGCGGTGCAGGAAGAGTTCGAGAAACGGCAGCGCCCGCTCGTCCCACTCGGTGGCGGGTCGATCCTCCGGTTCCCACTCGCAAAACCAGCTTCGCAGCGTGCCGTCGGCCGACGCCGAGAGCAGGAACCGGGCGCCCGGTCCGAACGCCAGGCCGGTGACGGCTGCGGTGTGCCCGCCCAGCGTCTGCAGGCACTCCCGGGCCCGTGGGTCCCACACCCGTACACTGCCGCTGCGCCCGCCGCTCGCCACGAACCGCCCGTCCGGGGTGAACGCGAGGCAGGTGATCGGGTCCTGGGGTGTCTCGAGCACGCGCGCGATGCGGCCGGTGGCGAGGTCGAAGAACCGGAGCCGGCCGTCCCGGTCGCCGGTGATCGCCGCCGTGCCGTCGGGGGAGACGGCCACCGTGGTGACGGCTGCAGTGTGGCCCGGCAGCCGGCCCAGCAGGTTGCCCCGCTCGAGACCCCACAGCAGGACGGTGCCGGTGTCGTCGGCGCTGAGCACGAAGCGCTCGCCTGGATCGAGCGCCGCCGCCAGTACGGGCGCGCGATGGTGGGAGCCGACGAGCCGGCAGGTGCCGGTCCCCAGCTCCCAGACGTGCACCGTGTGGTCGACGCTGGCAGTCACGACCACCTCGCCGCCCGCCGCTGGCACGACCTCGGTGATCTCGCCGCTGTGGCCCGTCCATGCGGCAAACGGCCGCCCTCCTGCGGCGTCCCGGACCCGGACCGCATGCGACAGGCCTCCGGTGACGAGGCGCGAGCCGTCGGGAGTGAACGCGGCCGCCGTCTCAAACCCGCCGCCCGCACTGGCGCGCCACACGGCCTCGCCGTCGGCCAGCCGCCACATCGCAAGCTGGCCGTCGGCCCCGGCCGAGAACGCGAGCCGGCCGTCGGGCGACAGCGCGAGCGCGGTCACCCGGTCGGCGTGAGCAGCAATGCACTTTTCCTCCCAGGCGTCGCGAAGGGTGTGGTGGGGGAGGCGCTCCTGGAGGCGCGACAGCACCGCCAGCGCCTCCGGGGCGCGCGCGAACCCGTCGACCGCGCGGGCGGCGCGCACCCGTTCGAGCGCGCCACGCCAGTCCTCGGCCCCGAGCCGGACCTCGGCCTCGGCGAGCGAGAAGCGGAAGGTCGTGAGGCGCTCGCGGGTGAGGTCGGTGGTGAGCGGCCGGGCGAGCGCCCATCCGGGTCGGAACGCCGGCGCGCGGTGGCCGTCGAGAAGCGAGGCTCCGCCGCCGTGGGCGAGCAGCACCTGGGCGAGGGTCTCTCCGGCGGCGCCGGCCGCGACCGGGGCGCCGACGCGGACCGCGGCCAACGGCTCGCCGCGCTCGAGGTCCCAGAAGCGGAGTGTGCCGTCGAGGCTGGCCGAGAGCATGACCGGCTCGGTGGGGTGCAGCGCCAGGAAAGGGATCCGGTCGGCGTGCCCACCGAAGCGGCGCTCGACCCGGCCGGTGCGGGCGTCCCACACCCTCACGCTGCGGTCCTCGGTGGCGAGCAGCACGCGCGAGAGATCGACCGAGGCGGCGAGGGCGGTCACGACCTGCCCGGGGCCGAGCTCGAGCGCGGCCAGGGTGCGGCCCGAGGGGAGCTCGTGCACCTTCACGGTGCCGTCGGCGCCGGCGCTCACCACGCGGTCGATCGCTGCCACTGCCAGGCACGTCCCGTGGGCGCCGTGAGCCCGCCAGCTCGCGATCCTGGCCCCGCTCGCCAGCTCCCACACCGTGAGGCTGCCCTCCGAGCCCAGCCCCAGCACCGACTGCCCGTCGCGGCTCACCGCGAGAGCGGCGAGGATGCCGGGCTGCAGCGCCAGCTGGCGGTCCCCGACAGCGCGGGCGAGCGACCAGACCCCGACCCGTTCCGTCCCACCGGCCAGCAGCACCGCCTGCCCGTCCGGCGACATCGCCACACAACGGGGCCGCCCTCCCGGCGGCCGCAGGGTGCGTGTCACCTCCCCCGAGGCCGGGTCGAGGATGCAGACGCGCCCGTCCTCGGCGACCACGACCGCCATCCTCCCGTCCGGTGTGACGGCCGCACCGGTGGCCCGGCCCGGCACCGCTGCGACGCGCCTGCCGAGGCAGGCGCCGGGTATCGTGGCGAGCGCCGCCTCGGCCGGGGAGGCGTCGAGCTGGAGCCCGGCGGCCGCTGCGGACTCCCAGGCGCGGCGCGCGGCGGCCAGCTCCCCGAGCCGGGACAGCGCCACGATGCGGAGCGAGGCGCCGGTCGGGTCGCTGGCCACGCGCTCGACGTGCGCGTCGAGGCGGCCGAGCGCCTCGCGCCAGAGCTCGCCCCGGCTGTCGCGCCAGGCCACCGCCGCTGCAGCCAGCGCCGCGTCGCGCGACGGCTCCCAGTCGGGCGCGGTGTCGGCCGCGACGCGCAGGTTGGCGAGCGCGGCGTCGAACTCGCCGAGGAGAAGGGCGAGTCGCCCCAGGAAGTGGTCGTCGCGCCAGGTGGCGGTGTGCGCCCGCTTGACCTCGGCCAGCACCGCCAGCGTCTCGGCGTCGGTGGCCCCCTCGCGCCAGCGGTGGAGCGCGAGGTTGTACGAGGCCTCGATGTGCTGGGGGTGGACCGCAAGCGCCCGCCGCCACGCCGCCTCGGCGCGCCGGGGCTGCCCGAGGGTGACCCATGAGACCCCCTGGTTGTTGAGGGTGTCGGCCAGCAGCGTTGTAGCCTCGGGCTCGCCGCGCTCGTACGGCCGGCCAGCGACGCTGGTGTACACGCGCGTCAGGCGCTCCCGTATCTCGGCGAAGCTCGCCGGCCGCCGCGCCGCGTCCTTCTCGAGACACTGCCGCGCCAGCTCCGCGAGCTCGGGAGCCAGCCCCGGCACCAGCGCGGCGAGGTCGGGCGGGGACGCGGTGCGGTGGAGCCGCTCCCAGGCTGCGAGCCGGACCTCGGGGTCGAGCATCTCGGCCCCGCCCTCGAGCTGGAACGGGCGTCGCCCCGCCACCAGCTCGTAGAGGATGCAGCCGAAGGCGTACACGTCGCCGGGGGGGCCCACGAGGTGAGCGCCGTCCCACTGCTCCGGCGGCATGTACGGCGGGGTGCCCATGACCACATCCCCCATGGTGAGCGTGCTCCAGCTCCCGCTCACCGTGGCAGGGGGCAGGCCGGGCGGCAGGGCCGGCCGCGGCGGGATCGTGAGCGTGGAGAGCCCGGGCCGTCCCACCAGGCCGAAATCGGTGATGCGCACCTGCCCGTCGCGGGTCACCAGCACGTTGGCGGGCTTGAGGTCGCGGTGGACGATACCCCGGTGCTCGACCCCCGCCTCGTCCTCCCAGGCGAAGGTGTGGGCGTGCTGCATGCCGGCGGCGAGCTGGATCGCCAGGTCGAGCCGCTCGGCCAGCGGGGCGTCGCCGTGGGAGCGCAGCCACTCGTCGAGGTTGCCGCCGTCCACGTACTCGATGAACAGGCGGGGCACGCCGTCGATGGGGTGGACGAAGTAAGCGGAGCAGACGTTGGGGTGGAGGCCGAGCCCGATCCACGCCTCCGCCTCGCGCACGAAGCGCGCCCGGCCCTCCTCGGACGCGAGCTGCTCGGGGAGGGGCGTCTTGACCGCCTCCATCCGCCCGATCGCGCGGTCGTGGACGAACACCACCTCCCCCATGCCGCCCCGGGCGGCGCCGCGCACCTCCCACCGCCCCTCCAGCACGGTGCCGACCGGCCAGTGCTGCGGCGGTGGGCCGGCCGCGGCGTCCGGCGGTGCTGGCGTCTCCGCCTCGAAGAGGGTGGCAGGGACGGGGCTGGCGGGGCCGGCCGGCGCTGCCGGCAGGCGGGCGAGGTCGGCTGCCAGGCGCCGCACTTCAGGGTCGCCGGGCGCGAGCAGCACGGCCCGCCTGGCGACCGGCCGCGCCTCGGCGACCCGCCCGGCGCGGGCCAGGCACAGCGCCTGCCCCACCCAGCCGCGGGGATCCTCGGGAGCGACCTCGCACAGCTCTTCGGCCAAGGCGAGCCCGCGGTCCCAGGCCCGGGCCTCGACCGCCTCCCGCATCGCCGCTGTCAGTGAGGGGATGTCAGGCCGTGCCATCGACGTCGAGACCCTCGTGCCGCACCACCTCGGCGAGCGATTCCCGCAGTGCCGCCGCGGTCGCGAAGCGCATGTCGAGGTCTTTCTGGACGGCCTTGTCCACCACCTTCGCGAGCCCGCGGGGGAGATCGGGGGTGCGCCACAGCACCGGGACCGGCGGGTCTTCCAGGATGAGTTCGATGGGGTTGCGCCGGCGGGCACCCGGACGCATCGGCTCCCCCGGCATCGGGTAGTCGACCGTGTAGTGGGCAGTCAGGAGGTAGTACAGCGTCACGCCCACCGCGTAGACGTCGGCCGCCGGCGTGACGAACCGGAAGTTGAGCACCTGCTCGGGTGGCATGAACAGCAAGCTGCCGCCCGCCTCGCCGGCGCGCGTGTAGTCGAAGATCGAGCGGCCGGCGTCCTCGTACGACTTGGCGAGGCCGTAGTCGGTGATCTTGGCGACCGCCGCGGGGTCCGGCCACGGGCGGCTGAGCAGCACGTTGGCGGGCTTGAGGTCGCGGTGCACGAAGCCGGCAGCGTGCAGGGCCTCGAGCCCGGCCAGGATCTGCAGCGTGTACCGGCAGGCGAGCGCAGGCGGCAGTGGTCCCCCCACCACCTTGCCGACCAGCCGCCCGAGATCGCCGCCGGGCAGGAACTCGAACGCGACGAAAAAACACCCGGTCGCCTCGCCGCGGGCCAGCACCCGCACCAGGTTGGGGTGCACCACCGCTGACTGCACGTCGATTTCCCGCTCGAACGTCTTGCGGGCCCGCTCATCCTCGGCGGCGGTGGGGTGGAGGTGCTTGACGGCCGAAATCCGCCGCGTCAGCTCGTGCACCGCCTTGTACACGACCCCCATGCCGCCGCGCCCGTGCGGTTGAAGGAGCGTGAAATCGCCCAGACGCCGCCCGGCGAGCGACGGCATCTGCTGCTTGGCGGCGCAGGCCCGGCACAGGTACAGGGCGTCGGCGAGTTCCCGGGCGAGACCGTCGGCGGCTGCGTGAACCGCCAGATCGCGTCCGCACCCGCAACACGCGAATTCCTTGGGCGGGCGTCCGTCCAGCAGCGGGGCCGGCTCGGCCGGCGCCTCTTCAACCGGCAGCGGCAGCTCGCCGCTCGAGGAGGGCCGGGCCGGCATCCCCACGAGCCCCACGCGGATGCGGGTTCTCCCGGCGCGGATCTCGTCGCCATCCACCAGCTCGCGGCGGGTGATGCGCTCGTCGTTGACGTATGTGCCGTTGGCGCTGTCGAGGTCCGACACCACGCAGCGTGGCGGCCGCAGCTCGATGAGGAAATGGGTGCGCGAGACGTAGCGGTCGGCCGCCGGATCCAGCCGGAGGTGGGCGTGGGGCGAGCGGCCAACCAGAAACGACGCCGGTCCGTCGAGCTCGAACTGCCGCCCCTGCTCGGGGCCGTCCACGACCTCGAGCCGCAGCTTCATGTGCTCATCCGAGTGCGCCGCCTCTGCCTCACCTGGCCAGGACCCTCGTCCATCATAGGCCATGCCTGGCCTATGATGTCCCGGATGACCGCCGCCCTGGCGCCCCCCGCCGCCGGTCCGTCGGCGCTGGCCGCCGAGAAACGCCGCGTCGCGCTCACTTCGGTGGCCGGCGCCGTGTTCCTCACCGGCATGAAGTTCGGGGTGGGGGTGTGGACGGGCAGCCTCGGGATCCTCGCCGAGGCGGCGCACTCGCTGCTCGACCTGGTGGCGGCGGGAATGACCATGTGGGCGGTGCACGCCTCGGCGCAGCCGGCGGACGGGCGCCACACGTACGGCCACGGCAAGTTCGAAAACCTCTCGGCGCTCGGCGAGACGGCGCTGCTGCTGGCCACGTGCGCCTGGATCCTCTACGAGGCGGGGCAGCGCCTGCTCTACGAGCGCGTCGAGGTCGAGGTCACGGTCTGGGCTTTCGTGGTCATGGCCGTTTCGATCGCCGTGGACGTGTCGCGCTCCCGGGCGCTGCGGCGTGTCGCCCGCAAGACGGGCAGCCAGGCGCTGGAAGCCGACGCCCTCCACTTCTCGACCGACGTGTGGTCGTCGAGTGTGGTGATCCTGGGGCTCGCCGCCGTGTGGCTGGAGCCGCGGCTGGGCCTGCCGTGGCTCGCCGACGCCGACACCGTGGCAGCGATCGTCGTGGCGCTCATCGTCGTCTGGGTGAGCTTGCGGCTCGGCCGCAAGTCGATTGCCGACCTGCTCGACGAGGCTCCTCCCGGCATGCGCGAGGCGGTGGCCGCCGCCGTGGCCGTGGCGGGGGTCCGCGCAGTGACGCGGGTGCGGGTTCGCCGCTCGGGCCCCGAGACGTTCGTCGACGTGACGCTGGCCGTCGAGCCGGGCACCCCGGTCGAACGCGGCCACGCCGTTGCCGACGCCGCCGAGAGCGCCATCCAGGGTCTGCTGCCGGGCGCTGACGTGGTCGTGCACGTGGAGCCCGGCGGCGAGGGCAAGACGGCGGACGAGACCCCGGCCGGGACCGTCCGGCGCCTCGCTCTTGCCGCGGGCCTGCCGGTCCACAGCCTGCGGTTCCACAACGTGCTCGGCAGGCTGTCCCTGGAGCTGCACGCCGAGGTGCCGGGCGGGCTGTCGGTGGCCGAGGCGCACGAGCAGGTGAGCGGCTTCGAGGCGGCGGTGCGGCGTGCTCTGCCGCGCGTGGCCCACATCGTGACCCATATCGAGCCGGCGGCCCGCGCGGAGTCCGCGCCGGTCTCGGTGCCGCACGGCCACTTCGCCGAGCTGGAGGCGGTGCACGAGGTGCTGGCGGAGCAGCGCGCATTCGGCCGGGCTCACGACGTGGCGCTGGCGCGCGGCGAGAGCGGGCTCACACTGACCATGCACTGGGTCGTCCCGGCCGGCCTGCCGATCGCCGACGCCCACGCCCGCACGGAAGCGCTCGAGCGAGCGCTGCGCCGGCGCCTGCCGGGGCTCGACCGCGTTGTGATCCACGTCGAGCCGGCCGAACCCGCCCCCGCGCCAGCGGACTGACGGCGGAATGCCCCGCGGGGTGGTGGCCGTTGGCCAGGGTGCATCCGGGAGGGCGTGTGTCGCTGATCCGCAGCCAGCTTCGCACCGAAAGCGCCGAGTTCGCGGCCAACCGCGCGCACAACGAGACGCTGTGCGCCCGGCTCGCCGAGGTGCAGGCGGCAGCGGTCGCCGGGGGTGGCGAGAAGGCGCAGGCGCGCCACCGCGAGCAGGGCAAGCTGCCGGTGCGCGAGCGGCTGGCGGCCCTTCTCGACGCCGGCTCGCCGTTTCTCGAGGTCGGACTGCTCGCCGCCCACGAGGTCTACCCCGAACCTGTGCCGGCGGCGGGGCTCGTGACCGGGGTTGGCACGGTGCGCGGCCGGCTGTGCATGATCGTTGCCAACGACGCCACGGTGAAAGGCGGCACGTACTACCCGCTCACGGTCCGCAAGCACTTGCGGGCGCAGGAAATCGCGCTCGAGAACCGGCTGCCCTGCCTGTACCTCGTGGACTCGGGCGGGGCGTTTCTGCCGCTGCAGGCCGAGGTCTTCCCCGACCGCGACCACTTCGGGCGCATCTTCTACAACCAGGCGGTACTGTCCGCCGCCGGCATACCGCAGATTTCGGCCGTGATGGGCTCGTGCACCGCCGGCGGCGCCTACGTGCCGGCGATGAGCGACCAGACCGTGATCGTGCAGGGAACCGGCACGATCTTCCTGGGCGGGCCGCCGCTCGTGAAGGCGGCAACCGGAGAGGACGTCACGGCCGAGGAGCTGGGCGGGGCGCGCGTGCACACCGAGCTGTCGGGGGTCGCCGACCACCTCGCCGAGAACGACACGCACGCCATCGCGCTCCTGCGGGACATCGTGGGAGCTCTCGGCGAGCGCCCCGCCGCCGCCGTGCGCCTCACGGTACCGGAGCCGCCGGCCTACGACCCGGAGGAGCTGCTCGGCATCTGGCCAGCCGACTTGCGGCGCCAGGTCGAGGTGCGCGAGGTCATCGCCCGGCTGGTGGACGGCAGCCGCCTCGTGGAGTTCAAGCAACGGTACGCCACGACGCTGGTGTGCGGCTTCGCCCACATCGAGGGGATCCCGGTCGGGATCGTCGCCAACAACGGCGTGCTGTTCGGCGAGTCGGCGCTCAAGGCCACGCACTTCATCGAGCTGTGCACGGCGGAAATGATCCCGCTCGTGTTCCTGCAGAACATCACGGGGTTCATGGTGGGGGCGCAGGTGGAGCGTGCGGGCATTGCCAAGGAAGGCGCCAAGCTCGTGCACGCGGTGGCGACGGCCCGGGTGCCCAAGCTCACCGTGATTCTCGGCGGCAGCTTCGGCGCTGGCAACTACGGGATGTGCGGGAGAGCGTTCGGCCCGCGCTTCGTGTGGACCTGGCCGGGCTCCCGCATCTCGGTCATGGGCGGCGAGCAGGCGGCACAGGTGCTGCTCACCGTCAAGCGCGACCAGCTCGCGCGCGAGGGGCGGACCCTTTCGCCCGAGGAGGAGCGGGCGATTCTCGAGCCGATCCGCGCCAAGTACGAGACCGAGGGCCACCCGTTTTACGCCTCGGCCCGGCTCTGGGACGACGGCGTCATCGACATGCGGGCGACCCGCGCGGTGCTCGCCGCCAGCCTGGCCGTCACGCTCAACGCCCCGATCGAGCCCACCCGCGTCGGTGTCTTTCGCATGTAGGCGAGGGAAAGCGATGCCCGCCCACCCGCCCGCCCGGTCGAGAGTCGAGAGTCGAGACCCTTCTCCCGCCCGCCCGGCACGTGGCACCTCCCGCCTTGCAGGGGGGCGGCCCCCGGACATCCTGCGCATCGGCAACGCCGGCGGCTACTGGGGCGACGACCCGGCGGCGCTGCGGCGGCAGCTGTGCGGCCCGTTGCGTCTCGACTACGTCTCGATCGACTTCCTGGCCGAGCTGTCGATGTCGATCCTGCAAAAGCAGCGCGCCCGCGACCCGGCCGCCGGATGGGCGCGCGACTTTCTGGCCCAGGTCGGCCCCTTGCTCGGCGAGCTGCGGGCGCGAGGCACCCGCATCATCACCAACGCCGGAGGGGTCAACCCCCGTGGCTGTGCCGAGGCGCTGTGCGCCGCCGCGCGCGCCCAGGGGCTGCCCTTGCGAGTCGCCGTGGTGAGCGGCGACGACGTGCTTTCGAGGGTCCCGGTCCTGCTCGACAGCGGCGAGCCGATGGCTAGCCTCGACACCGGGGAGCCGCTGGCCGCCGTGGCCGACCGGCTGGTGGCGGCCAACGCCTACTTCGGTGCGCTGCCGGTGCAGCAGGCGCTGCGGCACGAGCCGGACATCGTGGTGTGTGGGCGGGTGACCGACACCGGCATCACGCTCGGCGCCATGATGTACGCCTTCGGCTGGCGGACCGACGACTGGGACCGACTGGCCGCCGGCATCGTCGCCGGGCACATCATCGAGTGCGGCGCCCAGGTCACCGGGGGGAACTTCACCGACTGGCAAAAGGTGACCTCATGGGAGGAGTTCGGCTACCCGGTGCTGGAATGCCACCCCGATGGGAGCTTCATCGTCACCAAGCAGCCCGGGACCGGCGGGCTGGTGAGCTGCGCCACGGTGCGGGAGCAGCTCCTGTACGAGATGGGCGAGCCCGAAGCGTACCTCACGCCCGACTGCATCGCCGACTTCACCAGCATCCGGCTCGAGGCCGACGGTCCAGACCGGGTGCGGGTGAGCGGCGTGGTGGGGCGGCCGCCGACGCCGTACCTCAAGGTCTCGGCCGCCTACGCCGACGGCTTCAAGACGAGCGGCACCCTCATCGTGTCCGGTCCCGACGCGCGGGCCAAGGCGTGGACGTTCGCCACCGTCGCCTGGGCGAGGCTCGACGCCGAGCTCGCGCAAGCCGGGCTGGGGCGGCCCGAGGCCACCCACACTGAGCTGGTGGGCGACGACTCGTGCCACGGCCGCCTCACCCCCGTGCACACGCCGAGCGAGATCCTGCTGCGCCTGTCGCTCCGCGACCCCGACCGCCGCCCCCTCGAGGTGTTTCGCAAGCTGCTGCCCAGCCTCATCCTTTCGGGGCCGGCGGGCGTCGCCGTGACGGGGGGCGCGCCGCAAATCTCCGAAGTCGTCTCGTACTGGCCGTGCCTGATCCCCCGCGCCGCCGCGCTGCCCGAAATCGAGGTGTGGGAGCAGCCCCCTGGCGGGGCGGCGGCCCACCGCGCCTGGGAGAGCGGCCCCATCCCCTGGCCTGTCGTGCCCCCCTCGGAGCCGCGGCGGAAGGCGAGCCGCACGCCGCGACCCGCGCCGTTGCGCGCCGCCGGCCGCCAGCTCCGCGTGCCGCTGCTCGCCATCGCCCACGCCCGCTCCGGCGACAAGGGCGACACCGCCAACATCGGGCTCATCGGGCGCTCCGAGGCGTGCTTCGCGTGGCTGGCGCGCCACCTCACCGCCAGCCGCGTGAGACAGTGCTTCACCGGGCTCGTGCACGGCGGGGTGCGGCGCCACCTCGTCCCCAACCTGTGGGCGGTCAACTTCTTGCTCGAAAAGGCGCTGGGGGGAGGCGGGACGCGCTCGCTGCGCCTCGATGCACAGGGCAAGACGCTCGCGCAGGCACTGTTGCGCTGCGAGGTGACGATTCCCGCCGCGCTGTTGCGTACCATTGCGCCGGAGAACCGGCCGTGCGCAGGGGAGCTGCTGCCGGCCGGGAGGAGGACCCCCCCATGAGCTGGCGCTCCCTCGACGAGGTCCGGATCGGCCGCACGCTGCGGCTGGAACGGCACCGCCACGGCGTGTGGTGCCTGGTGCTGGCCCGCGCCAGGGCCCGCAACGCGCTCAACGGCGAGATGGTGGAAGAGCTCGAGAGGGCGCTGGCCACGCTGCACGCCCTGCCCTCCGGCGAACTGCGGGTCGCGGTGCTGGAAGGCGAGGGGGACGCGCTGTGCGCCGGGGCCGACCTTGCGTACATGCGGGTCCAGGCCGAGGAAGGACCCGAGGCCAACCTGGGGAACGCCCGTGCCCTGGCGACGGTGTTCCGGCGCCTGGCCAGCCTCCCCGTGCCGCTGCTCGGAGCGGTCCACGGCGCGGCAATGGGGGGTGGGCTCGGGCTGGTGGCGTGCTGCGACATCGTCGTGGCGGCACAGCGGGCGGTGCTGGCGCTCCCCGAGGTGCGGCTCGGCCTGCTCCCGGCCGTCATCGGACCGTATCTGGTGCGCAAGCTCGGGGTGGGGCACACCGCAGCGCTGGCGTTCACCGGCCGGCGGCTGACCGCCCGAGAGGCGATGGCGGTGGGGCTCGTGCAGCGGGTGGTGCCGGCCGAAACGTTCGACCGGGCTGTGGGCGAAGTGATCGGCGAGCTGCTGCAGGCCGGTCCCGAAGCGGCACGCCGCACCAAGGCGCTGCTGCTGTCGCTGTCGCCTCTGCCCTCCCCCGAGGTGGAGGAGCGTACCGTGCGCGAGATCGCCCTCGCTCGCGTCTCCGACGAGGGCCAGGCTGGCCTCGCCGCCTTCCTCGACAAGCGACCCGCCCCCTGGGTCCCTCCGGCGGAGCCCGCCTGATGCCTCGCCCGGCCTGGCCACATCCGCGAGCGCCCGAACGCCAGGGGCGGGGGGTAGCCTCGCCGTGTGGGGGGGTGCGGCCGCGCGCTCGACTCTCGACGCTCGACCGGGAGGCAGGGGCGGAAACGTGAGACGCCTGGTCATTGCCAACCGCGGCGAGATCGCCCGCCGCATCGTGCGCGCCGCCCGCGGTCGCGGCTATCGGGTGGCGGTGATTTCCACCGCGGCGGACGCCGGGGCGCCGGTCCGCCGCGAGGCCGACGAAGTCCTCGAAGTCGAGTCGTTTCTGGACGCGGGCACGATCCTGGCCGCGGCGCGCGCCTGGGGCGCCGACCTGCTCCACCCCGGCTACGGCTACCTGTCCGAAAACGCGACGTTCGCCGGCGCCGTCGAGGCGGCGGGTATCGGCTTCGTGGGGCCGACCGCGGAGAGCATGCGGGTCCTGGGCGGCAAGGAAGGGGCCCGCCGTCTGGCCGGCGAGCTGGGCGTGCCGACGCTGCCCGCCCTGCTCTCGACCCAGCTCGCGGCGCTGCCCCCGGAAGCGTGGCCCGCGGCGCTGGCGGAGCGCGGCATCGAGCCGCCGTACCTCGTCAAGGCCTCGGGCGGCGGGGGCGGCAAGGGGATGCGCGTCGCCACCGACGCTGCGGAGCTGCCGGCGGCCGTGGCCCGCGCCGGCGAGGAGGCGCGTGCCGCCTTTGCCGACGGCACCGTGTTCGTCGAGAGGTACCTGCCGGCACCTCGCCACGTCGAGATCCAGGTGTTCGGCGACGGGCGCGGCGGAGGGGTGTTCTGGGGCGAGCGCGAGTGCTCCCTGCAGCGGCGCCACCAGAAGCTGTTCGAGGAGGCGCCCTCCTCGGTCGTGACACCGGCGCGGCGCGAGGCGATGGGGAGAGCGGCGCTGGCGCTGGCACAGGCAGCGGCCTACCGCGGCGCCGGGACGGTCGAGTTTCTGCTCGATGCCGAGGGTCGTTTTTACTTTCTGGAGATGAACACTCGGCTGCAGGTCGAGCATCCGGTCACCGAGCTGGTGTACGGGATCGACCTCGTGGACGCCCAGCTCGCGCTGGCCGAAGGCGAGTGGCCGCTGGCGTTCCCCGCCCCCGACCGCTTCCACCTGCCGGAGCCACGAGGCCAGGCGTTCGAGGCTCGGGTGCTGGCGGAGGACCCGCGCGCCGGGTTTCTGCCCTCGCCCGGCACGATCCGCCGCTACCGCGAGCCGGCCGGTGAGGGTGTGCGGGTGGACTCGGGGGTGGAGGAAGGCACCCGCGTCACCACGGCTTTCGACTCGCTGCTCGCCAAGGTGATCGTCTGGGGCCCCGACCGCTCCTCGGCGCTCGATCGGATGGTGGGCGCGCTCGAAGAGCTGGTCATCCACGGCTGTGGCACCAATGTGCCGTTTCTCCATGCGATTGCGCTGCACCCCGACGTCCGGGCCGGGCGGATCTCGACGGCGTGGATCGGCGAGCACATGGAAGAGCTGTGCGCGCCTCGCGTTCCGCCCGCTCTCGACGCGCTCGTGACTTCGCCCGGGTTCGCCCGCGAGGTGGCGCGCGAGCTGGCCGGAGCCCCACCGGAGTGGAGCGGGCCGCACGTCGCCCGTTTCGGCGCGCAGCCGCAGGTTTTTCCGTCGTTCCCGGCCGGCCGGCCGCTGCGCCTCGAGGTCGAGGCCGGAGCCGGCGACGGCGTGCTCACGGTGCGCGGCGAGGCGCTGGCCGCCACGCTCGGCGGGGAGCGCCCGCCGTGCCCGGCCTGCTCTCCGGCGCTGCGCCGGCTCGTGGCCGGCACCGGCCGCGGGCAATCCCCCGTCGCAACCGTGGTCGCCACCCGCCTCTCCCCTGTGGAGTTGGCCGTTTCGGCCTGGGGCGAGACGTGGGTGATCACCGACCCCCGGGCAGCGGTCGCCACCGGAGGCAAGCCGCGCCCCGGCGCGCTGCGTGCGCCGATGGCCGGGAAGGTCGTCGAGGTCCTCGTTACGCCCGGTCAGGCCGTGGCGGCCGGGGAGCTGTTGATGGTTGTCGAGTCGATGAAGATGCAGCTCGAGGTGCGGGCCCCCGCCGCCGGTGTGATCATGGAAGTGTGCGTGGTGCCGGGCCAGGTCCTGACCGGCCCCGACCTGCTCGCGGTGATGGGCTGACTACTCCTGCTCGGGCGCCGGCAGGGGCGAGGAGGCGCCGGGGTTCCACGAGATGTCGTCGAGGCGGGCGGGCAGCAGCGACGGCACGAACCTCGGCACGCGCCGGCAGTACTCCTCGTACGCCTCCCCGTGCTCGAGAAGCAAGTCGCGTTCCTCGAAGCGCACCGCGATGAGCACGTAGGCGGTCATGGCCGAGGCGAACAGGACCCGGCCCCAGGTCAGTATCGGCGCACTCCAGAAAGCCACCAGCGTCCCGAGGTACATCGGGTGCCGCACGTGCCGGTACAGCGACCGGGCGCGCAGCGGCTGGGGTGGGGAAGGCCGCCCGCGAAAGGCGGCCCAGCTCTGGCTGAGTCCGAACAGGTGGAAGTGGCCGATGAGCAGGCTGGCCGTCAGCACCGCCCCCCACCCGGTGAGGCTGAGCGCCGCCAGTACGGCGCCGGCGAGGCTGCCCTCGAGGTCCCACAGCGCGACGGGAACCGGGTGCCAGAAGGCGTATGACAGCCCCAGGGCGAGGCTCGAGGCCAGCACGTAAATCGGGCGCTCGACGCCGGGCCCGAGCCTCTCGACCCACAACTTGCACCGGCGGCGGGCCATGAGGCTGTGCTGGAGCGCGAAGACGGCCAGCAGCCCCAGGTCGACCGCCACCGAGGTCGGCACCGCCGCGCGGGCTGCGCCGTCGAGCGCGGTCGGCGTGGCGAGCCCGCCCACGAAGCCGAAGGTGTACGCGAGCACGAGCTGCGAGGTGAGGTAGGCGGTCACCCCCAAGGCAAGGATCGCGGTCCGCCGGAGGGGCGAGCGTGCCATGGGCGCCATTCTACCCACCGGGTGTGCCCGGAGGCCGCAGGCGCAGCCGGCGCGGAACAAGCCGGGGCCTGGCCGGGTTGGGCAAGGTGCGCGGCGGGCGGCGCTGCGCGGAGGGTCGTCATGCTGCCGAACCCCAAGGACGAATACCGCGAGATCACGGAAATGGTGGCCGACGTCGCAGCCCGCGAGCTCGGTCCGATCGTCGACGAGCTGGACGAGCACGAGCGGCCGGCGCCCGGCCTTTTCGAGAAGCTCGGGGAGCTCGGCCTGCTGGGCATCACGGCCCCCGAGGAGTACGGGGGGGCCGGGCTCGGCGCCGTGGCTGCCTCGGCCGTCATCGAGGAACTCGCCTGCGTCGACCCCGGTTCAGCGCTGTCGTACCTTGCCCACACGTTGCTGTTCGTGCACAACGTCGCCCACAACGGGGGGCAGGCGCAAAAGGCGCGCTACCTCCCGCCGTGCATTCGCGGCGAGTGGGTCGGGGGGCTCGCCATGACCGAGCCCGGCGTCGGCTCGGATGCTGCCGGCATGGCGACCCGAGCGGTGCGCCAGCACGGCGGCTGGAAGCTCAATGGCTCCAAGATGTTCATCACCAACGGCCCGATCGGGGACGTGTTCCTGGCCTACGCGCGCACCTCCGAGTCCCACCGCAGGCTCAGCATGTTCATCGTCGAGAAGGGCTTCTCCGGGTTCGTGCGCGGCCGCACGTTGCGCAAGATGGGGATGCGCTCCTCGCCGACGGGAGAGCTGGTGTTCGAAGACTGCTTCGTGCCGGCGGAGAACCTGGTGGGGGTGGAAGCTGAAGCGATCCGGCCGATGATGAAAAACCTGGACATCGAGCGGGTGGGCCTGGCGGCAATCTCGCTCGGCATAGCCCGTGCCTGCCTGGATCACGCTTTCCGCTACGCCCGGGAGCGACGGCAGTTCGATCGGCCGATCATCGAGTTCCAGGCCGTCTCGCACAAGATTGCCGACATGTTCATCGAGTGGCGAGCCGCCGAAGGGCTGGTGTACGAGGCAGCACAGGCTGTCGACGCAGGCGTGCGGGCCCGCAAGCTGTCGGCCGCCGCCAAGACGTTTGCCTCCGAGGTGGCGACGCGGGCCGGGTTGGCGGCCATCCAGGTGCTCGGCGGGTACGGCTACATCCGGGAGTTCCCGGTCGAGCGGCTCATGCGCGACGCCAAGCTCATCGAGATCGGGGGCGGCACCTCGGAAATCCTGCGCAACGTCGTGGTCGGGGAGATGCTGAAGGGGTACTGAGCTTGCCGGGCGAAAGCGATGCGGGCTAGGATGCCGTGCGGGGGGACTCGATGCCGTACGACGATCCGAATGCGAAGGCCGTGGCGTTCATCGGGGCGATCGGGACGGCTCTGCTCATCATGGTGGTGGTGCTGCTGCAAGCCTTTTTCTATCACGCCCAGCGGGCCGAGGACGAGCGCAAGGCGGCGGTGAGCTCCCCGGCCGAGCTACGCGCGCTCCAGGCCGAACAGAGGGCGCAGCTTACCGGGTACCGCTGGGTCGACCGCGAGAAGGGGATCGTCGCGATCCCGATCGAGGACGCAATGCGGCTCGAGGCCGAGCGCCTCGAGGCCGAGCGCCTCGACGCCGCGCGTGCCGCACGCTAGGAGTCTGCCGGAGCGCGGGGCGTCCCGTCGCTCGCACAGCGTTCCGGGCGGCAGTGGAATGCCGTCGCCCGCCGTCGTGCTTACCCGCGATGTCGGCCCACTCCCGTGCTCGCCAGGCGCCCCGGGTGCAGGCCGGCGCGAGGTGGCTCCATGAGGGACGTCTCGAGGCGTGTGCGCGGTGCGGTCCGGCTCGCGACGCTGGCGCTGCTGCTGCCGGCGGCTGTGGTCCTCGCCCAGCGCCAGGAGCCGCTGCCGAAAGAACTGGAAGGTGTCGGGGTCGACGAAAGGCTGGGCGCCCGCGTGCCGCTCGACCTCGTGTTCACCGACGAGACCGGCCGGCAGGTGACGCTCGGCCAGCTTTTCCGGCCCGGCCGGCCGCTGCTGCTCACGCTCAACTACTACCGTTGCCCGATGCTGTGCACGCTGCAACTCAACGGCCTCGTGGAGGCGCTGCGCGAGTTGCCGTGGAGCCCAGGGCGCGAGTTCGACATCGTCACGGTCTCGATCGACCCGCTCGAAACCGCGGCGTTGGCGGCCAGCAAGAAGAAGGTCTACCTCGAAAGCTACGGGCGGCCCGGGGCCGAGGCCGGCTGGCGTTTCCTGGTCGGCCGCCAGCCCGATATCGCGGCGCTGGCCGACGCGGTGGGGTTCCGGTACAGCTACAACGAGGCGCGCAAGGAATATGTGCACGCCGCCGCGTTCATGGTGCTCACGCCAGGCGGGGCGGTGTCCCGCTACCTGTACGGCGTGATGCTCGACCCCCGCACGCTCCGACTCGCGCTCGCCGAGGCCAGCGCCGGGCGACTCGGCTCGACGGCTGATCGAATTCTCTTGATGTGCTTTCACTACGATGCCAGCGCCGGGCGCTACGTGGTGGCCGCGACCCGCCTCATGCAAGCTGGAGGAGCGCTCACGGCGCTGGGCCTGGGGGTCTGGCTGGGGCGCTGGTGGTGGCGCGAGCGGCGCGCCGGCGAGAGGGAACGATGAACGTCTTGCAAACGCTGCGTGCGACCGTCCAGGCAGGCGGCCGGGACGGCGGGTTCTGGATGCCGCCGGCGGCTTCCACCACCGCGGGCGAGGTGGACGCCCTTTTTCACTTCATCCTGTGGCTCTCGGCGTTCTTCTTCGCCCTCATCGTGGGGCTCATGGTGCTGTTCGTGGTCCGCTACCACCGCCGTCGGGCCGCGAGGCCGCAGCGCTCGGCCAGCCACAACACGGCGCTCGAGTTGACGTGGACGGTCATTCCGCTCGTTCTCGTGGTCGTGATCTTCGGCTGGGGGTTCAAGGTGTTCCTGGACATGAACACGGTCCCCGCCGACGCCTACGAAATTCAGGTCACGGGGCAGAAGTGGAAGTGGCTGTTCACCTACCCCACCGGGCACGTGGACGAAAACCTGCACGTGCCGGTCAACCGCCCGGTGCGCCTCGTCATGACCTCCGAGGATGTCATCCACTCGTTTTTCGTGCCGGCGTTCCGGGTCAAGCGCGACGTGGTCCCGGGCCGCTACTCCAAGCTCTGGTTCGAGGCCAAAAGGGCCGGGGCGTTCGACATCTTTTGCGCGGAGTACTGCGGCTCGAGCCACTCCGACATGATCGCGAAAGTCGTCGTGCACCCCGAGGGCGAGTTCGAAGCCTGGCTCGAGAAGGAGGGCAACGTGCTGTCGAAGCTTCCGCCGGCCGAGGCCGGCGAGCGGCTGTACAGAATCCGCGGCTGCGCCCAGTGCCACTCGGTGGACGGGAGCGCTGGCATCGGCCCGACCCTCCAGGGCCTCTTCGGCGAGACGGTGCCGCTCGCCGGAGGGGGCACCGCGATTGCCGACGAGAACTACGTTCGCGAGTCGATCCTGGAGCCGCAAGCGAGTGTGGTGGCGGGGTTCCAGCCGGTCATGCCGACGTACAAGGGCCGCTTGACCGACGCGGAAATCACCGCCCTGATCGCCTACCTCAAGACGCTGCAAAAGGCGCACTGACGAGGGTTCGACATGCAAGACGCCGTCACCTCACCCGTTCCAGCCGGCAACGCCCTCGGGGCCGTCAACTACCTTTCGGAGCGCCGCGGCCTCGCGTCGTGGTTGTTCACGCTCGACCACAAGCGCATCGGCCTGATGTACCTGGTGTCGATCCTGGCCTCGTTCCTGCTGGGTGGCATCCTGGCGCTGCTCATTCGCACCGAGCTGCTCACCCCTGCCAGGACGATCATGGATGCCAAGACGTACAACCAGATGTTCACGCTGCACGGCGCCGTCATGATCTTCCTGTTCATCATCCCGGGCATCCCGGCGGCGCTGGGAAACTTCGTGCTGCCGCTCATGCTCGGTGCCCGCGACGTGGCGTTCCCGCGGCTCAACCTGGCCTCGTACTACTGCTGGGTGGCTGGGGCGCTGCTGGCTTTGGTGTCTATGATCCTGGGCGCCGTCGACACCGGCTGGACGTTTTACACCCCTTACTCGACGACCACCGACACCGCCGTCATCTCGATGGCGCTGGGGGTGTTCGTGCTGGGGTTCTCGTCCATCCTGACCGGGCTCAACTTCATCGTCACGATCCACAAGCTGCGCCCCGCCGGCATGACGTGGTTCCGCATGCCGCTGTTCCTGTGGGCGCTGTACGGCACCTCGCTCATCCAGGTGCTGGCCACGCCGGTGCTCGGCATCACGGTGCTCCTGCTGGCGGTCGAGAAGGGCCTGGGGATCGGTATCTTCGACCCGGCGCTGGGGGGCGACCCGGTGCTGTTCCAGCACTTCTTCTGGTTCTACTCCCACCCCGCCGTGTACATCATGATCCTGCCCGCGATGGGGATCATCTCGGAGACGATCTCGACGTTTTCCCGCAAGCACATCTTCGGCTACCGGTTCATCGCCTGGAGCTCGATCGCCATTGCCGTCATCAGCTTCCTGGTGTGGGGCCACCACATGTTCGTGTCGGGGCAGTCCAACCTGCTGGGGGCGATCTTCTCGTTCCTCACCTTCCTGGTGGCGATCCCCTCGGCAATCAAGGTCTTCAACTGGACGGCGACGATGTACAAGGGGTCCATTTGGCTCGCCGCGCCAATGATCTACACGCTCTCGTTCCTGTTCCTGTTCGGGATCGGTGGCCTCACGGGGCTGTTCCTCGGCTCGCTCGCCACCGACGTGCACCTCCACGACACGTACTTCGTGGTGGCGCACTTCCACTACGTGATGTTCGGCGGGACGGCGGTCGCGTTTCTCGCTGGCTTGCATTACTGGTGGCCCAAGATGCTCGGCCGCATGTACAGCGAGCGCTGGGCCAACGTGGCCGCCGGCCTCGTCTTCGTCGGCTTCAACGTCACGTTCATGGCCCAGTTCCTCATGGGCGCGAAGGGGATGCCCCGGCGGTACTACAACTACCTGCCGGAGTTCACCCCTTACCACGTCGCCTCGTCGATCGGCTCGTACGTGCTCGGCTTCGGCTTCGTGATTGCGGCCGCGGTGCTGCTCCACTCGCTGCTTCGTGGTCCGCTGGCCCCGGCCAACCCCTGGGGAGGCGCCACGCTCGAGTGGCAAACCACCTCGCCCCCGCCGACCGCCAACTTCGCCGGCGAGGTCGTGGCGGGCGACCCGTACGACGTGGAGCGCTTCGAGTTCGACCCGGGTGCCGGCGGCTACGTTTCCGTTCGCGGGGCGGCAGCGGGGCACTGAGGGAGGGTGGAATGAGCCACGCCGTGGAGCACGCCCACGACCCTCACCTGCAGCACCACTTCGCCACGCGCAAGCAGCAGGCCGAGGCCGGAAAGCTCGGCATGTGGCTGTTCTTGGCCACGGAAATCCTGCTGTTTTCGGGGCTGTTTTGCGCCTACGCCGTGTACCGTGCCAACCACCCCGAGGTGTTCATTTACGCCCACCGTTTCCTGGACTCGACGCTGGGCGGGATCAACACCCTGGTGTTGATCTTCTCGAGCTTCACCATGGCCTGGGCGGTGCGCGCGGCGCAGATCGGCGCGCAGAAGGCGCTGCAGGTGCTGCTCGCCCTCACGCTGGCGTGCGGGTTCGGCTTCCTTGGCATCAAGTACGTCGAGTACCACCACAAGTGGAAGGAAGGCCTGCTCTGGGGCAAGCGCTACGCCCCGCAGTCCCAGGCGCACGTGCCCACCGGGCAGGAGGGCGCCGCGACCCACGGCCGCGAGACCGCGCACGACGTGCCGGTGGTGCCGAAAAACGTTCACCTCTTCTTCGGGATTTACTTCGCCATGACCGGCCTGCACGGCCTTCACGTCGTGGCCGGTATGGTAGTGCTGGGCTGGCTCTTGCTGCGGGCCCGCCGTGGCGAGTTCGGGAGCCACTACTTCACGCCGGTGGACCTCGGGGGGCTGTACTGGCACCTCGTGGACCTCGTCTGGATCTTCCTGTTTCCGTTGCTGTACCTGATTCACTGACCGCCCTTCCGGCCGGGGAAGGGGAAAGGGGGAGACGATGCACGCGCCAGCACAGCCCGCCCATCCCGGGACGCACGTGGTGCCGTGGCGCACGTTGTTTGTCGTGTTCGCCGCCCTCGTGGCCCTCACGGTCGCCACCGTGGCCGCCACCTGGGTCGACCTGGGCAAGCTCAACCTCGTGGTGGCGCTGGCCATCGCCACCGTGAAGGCGATGCTGGTGCTGCTGTACTTCATGCACCTGCGCTGGGACAACCGGTTCAACGCCGTCGTCTTCTGCACCACCATCCTGTTCGCCGCACTCTTCGTCTCCCTCACGCTGCTCGACTCGAAGACCTATCAGCCCGAGCTGATCCCCGACTACGCCCCCGCCATTACCCCGAGGTCGTGACCGACGGCCGGAACGGCACTCCCGGGCCGGCCAGTCACTGCGAGGGTGGGAAGGGAAGCCAGTCGGTGTCGTCGGGGTGCAACGCGTGCCAGGCGAACGCGAAAGCGTGGACGGTGGGCAGCTCGCTGCCGACCAGCTCCAGGGTGGGCGGTCGCGTTTCCAGGCGCACCTCGAGCTTCGTCCCGGCATGCTCGAGCGTCGCCACGCCGCCGGCACTGGCGCGGCGGGCGGCGACCGGGTGCGGCACGGCCAGCCAGCGCCCGCCGAGGCGCACGGCCAGCACCGGCGTCTTGCGCCCGAGCCCGAGTTCTGGCGGCAGCTCCCTGCGGACCGGGAAGCGCAGCTCGTCATTGCCGAGGTACGAGACGTACGGCTCCCGCCGGTACTCCTTGACGAGCCGTGGGTCGGGCGCGAGCACCGTGGTGTCGGGGCGGTTCTCCCGCCAGCGCCGCCACGTCACCAGCGCCGAGGGAAGCGGCTCCAGCTCGGTGCCAACCGCGGGCCCGGTGACGGCGGCGAGCAGCAGCGGGGACCACAGGCTCTCGCCGGTTCCGGCCGGGGTGCGCTCGTACACCAGCGCGGAGGAATCGAGCAGCAGCCCGCTGAAACCGAACACCTTCCCAGGCGGGCGCCGCGCCACCACCGCGGCACCCGAAAGCGCGTGGTAGCTCACCAGGATCGGCACCCCGCCGAGGGAGTCGTTGACGACCTCGTGCCAGACCAGCACGCGCAGCGGGTAGGCGCGGGCCTTCCCCCCGAGCACGACGCCGATGACGCGGTCCTCTCCGACGAGCAGCTTGCCGCGCCGCCGGGCCGCCGCCGCGGCGTCGAACTCGGCGAGCGTCCAGACGCGCGGGTCGTGGAGCGCCGGCAAGCCGTCTTTGGGCAGGCCGGCGGCGACAACCGCCTCGGTAGGCACGAGGGCGGGCTGCATGGCAAAGCCGTAGCTGCGGGGATCGCGCCCGTCCCCCGTGGCGCGGGAGCGGTGGCGCAGCGCCTTCGCGAGGTGGGCGACCGTGATCGCCCCGACGAGCCCCATCGCCAGCAGCAGCACCCAGCCGCCGGAGGCGAGAAAGCCGGGCCGGCGCGGGGACGCGAAGACGCTCATGGCTCGGCCGGACTCGTCGCCACCGTCGCACGGGCCACGAGATGCGGCACCTCGCGGGGGGGCCGGTCGAGCGCCAGCAACCCGAGCAACAGCGGCAGGTAGAGCAGCGTGGCGACGAACAGGCGGCGCGCGTCAGCGTCGGCCCGAGAGCGCGCCAGCGCCAGGCTCGAAAGCACGAGCCCTGCGCCGAGGACCAGTGCGCCGGCCGCGTACGCGTTTCCGGCGATCCCCGCCAGCGCCGCGGAAAGCGAGACCCCAACCAGCGCCAGGGCGTAGAGCACGACCATGAGCGCGGTCACGTCGCCCCGCCGGTCGACGAGCGGCAGCATCCGGAACCCGCCCCGCTCGTAGTCCTCCCGGTAGAGCCAGGCGAGGGCGAGAAAGTGCGGGATTTGCCAGAGAAACAGCACGCCGGCGAGGATCCAGGCCCCCAGCCCGACGCCGTTTGCGGCTGCGGTCCAGCCCATCACAGGGGGCAGCGCGCCGCACACCGCCCCGACCAGCGTGGCGAGCGGCGAGCGGGTCTTGAGCGGCGTGTAGGCGAGCGTGTACAGCACCACCACGGCGAAGCCGAGCGCGGCCGTCAGCAGGTTGACGAGCGCCGCGAGCACCGCCACCCCGCCGGCGGCGAGCCCGAGGCCGACGGCGAGCGCGAAAGCGGGAGTGACATCGCCCGCCGGCAGCGGGCGGCGGCGGGTGCGCTCCATGCGGGCGTCGAGGTGCGCCTCCTGCCACTCGTTGAGCGCCATCGAGCCGGCGGCCGCCAGCGCGGTGCCCAGCATCGCCCACGCCAGCAGCGGCGAGACCGTGCCGCCGGCGAGCGCGAAGCCGACGCCGGTCGTCACCAGCACCAGGGTGACGAGCCGGGCCTTCGTCAGCTCGACCCAGACCAGCAGTCCGGGCAGGCGGCGAGACCGCTCCGACCGGGGTGCGGGCGTGACGTCGTTGGGAAAGGCGTGGGGGGCGATGGAAAACCTCCGGCGCGTGCGCACGCGTCGCCTCTCACAAGCCCCGCGGGCCACCGCCGCATTCCGCCACGAAGCGCGACGCCAGCATGCCGCAGGCCGCGCAAGCGGTGGCACCACCCGAGTAGCGCCGCACCACCGGCACGCCGAGCGCCCGCAGGCGGTCGCGGAAGGCGCCCAGCTCCTCCTCCGTGGCGCGGCCGAACCCGGCCGGCCGGGGGTCGTTGACGTCGATGAGGTTGAGCCGGAACGGCACGCCGCGCAGCAGTTCCCCGAGTGCCTCGACCTCGTCGGCGCCGGTGTTGATCCCCGCCAGCACGACCCAGGCCACGGTCACGCGCTGGCCGGTGGCCGCGTGCAGCTCGCGCAAGGCGCCGGCCAGCTCGCCGAGCGGCCAGCGCGCCGCCGCCGGCAGCAACCGGTTCCGCCGCTCCTGGATCGCCGAGGTGAGCGAGACGATGAGCCGGTAGCGGTGCCGTTCCCGCGCGAAGCGCCGGATCGCCGGCACCACCCCCACGGTGGAAATCGAGATGGCCTCAGCCTTGATCCGGCCGCCGCACCCTTCGGCGAGCACCGCGGCGGCCTTGAGCGCCGCCTCGTAATTGGCGAGCGGCTCCCCCTGTCCCATGAGCACCGCTCCCGTGACCCGCCCCGGTGCCTCGCTGCGGACCCGACAGAACGCCGACACGATCTCCCAGGCCTCGAGGTTCCTGCCGAGCCCCAGGCGCCCGGTGGCGCAGAACGCGCACCCCATTGCGCACCCCACCTGCGACGACAGGCACACGGTGAACGCCCCGGGTCGCTCGAGCGGGATGAGGACGGCTTCCGAGAGCGCCCCGTCGGGCGAGCGGAGCAGGTACTTGACGAAGCCATCGCCAGGATCGGCGGCGCGCTCGAGCACCTCGAGCGGCTCGCGCCGCGTCGAGACCTCGACCGCCTTCGCCACGCGCGCCGGCACCGGTCGCGCTTCCGGGAACCCCGGCCGGCCGGCGGTGATGACGTGGGCGAGGATTCGCCTCACCTCGGACGGTCGCGCCGCCACGCCCAGACCGGCCAGGTGGGCGAGCAGGTCATTCGGCTGCATGCCGAGGAGGTGGGGCCGCTCCACCGCCGAATCGTACCGCCGTGCGCGGCAGCCGGGGGGGCTTGACACGGCTGCTCGCGTGACCTAGTGTACTATAGCAGTGATACACTACGCGACCCACGGGCACGGGGTGGAAGGGAGGCAGCAGCCGATGTCACCCATGATCGAGATCGACCCTGCCGATGCCGCTCCCATTTGGCGCCAGATCGAGGAGCGGGTGCGGCGGCTGGTCCACGCCGGGACGCTGGCGCCCGGGTCAGCGGTGCCCTCGGTGCGGGAGCTGGCCCGCGCCCTGCGCATCAACCCGGCGACGGTGGCGAAGGCGTACCAGCGCCTCACCGACGCTGGGGTACTCGAGGTGCATCGCGGCGAGGGGACGTTCGTGGCCCAGGCGCCGCCGCGCCTCGCGTCCGCCGAGCGCGAGCGGACGCTGCGCGACGGCGCGCACCGCTACGCCGCCACGGCCCTCGCCCTCGGCGCGAGCCAAGACGAGGCCACCGGCCAGCTGCTCGCGGCATGGGCCGCGCTGGCGCGCGCCCAGGAGGTGGAACCATGAACGATCGGCTCTTGACGAGCGGCGCGGTGGCGGGTTTCGACCGCGTCACCGTGCGGTACGGCGCCGTGACGGCCGCCGACGCAGTGACGTTCGAGGTGCCGCAGGGCACGGTGTACGCCTTGCTCGGCCGCAACGGCGCCGGCAAGTCCTCGCTCGTGCGCTGCCTGCTCGGGCAGCAGAAACCCGCCAGCGGACGCGCCCTGCTGTTCGGGGCCGACGGGTGGCGAACGCGCCGGGCCGCCATGGAGCGGGTGGGCGTCGTGCCCGAGGAGCCGGACGTGCCGCCCGGCATGACCGCAGCCCAGGTGGTGGCGTTCTGCAGCCGGCTGTACCGGCGGTGGGACGGCGCGGGCGTCGCCGAGCGGTTGCGCCGGTTCGACGTCCCGACGTCCGTCCCGGTCGGCCGGCTCTCCAAGGGCCAGAAGGGGCAGCTCGCGCTGGCGCTGGCGCTCGGCTCCGGGCCGGATCTGCTGGTCCTTGACGACCCGACCCTCGGGCTCGACGTCGTGGCGCGCCGGGAGTTCTACGAGGAGCTAGTCGGCGACCTGGCGGATCGGGGGACCACGGTGCTCCTCACGACCCACGACCTGGCCGGGGTGGAGGGGATCGCCCTCCGGGTGGGCATCCTGCGACAGGGTAGGCTGGTGCTGGACGAGGACGTGGAAACGCTGAAGGCGCGGTTCCGCCGCATCACGTTCGGGCGGCGGCCGGCGGCCGAGCCCGCAGCGGAACGGGCGCTCGCGGCCATGGGCGCGGTCCGCGTGGCGGGCTGCGAGTGGGGGTTCGAGGCGGTCGTGGAGCGCTTCGCCGAGGACGGGTTCGGGCGCCTGGCGTCCGAGGCCGGGGTGGTGGAGCCGGAGGCCCGGGCGATGAGCCTGGAGGAGATCTTCGTCGCCGTCTGCGGCGAGGAGCGGGGAGGTGCGGCATGAGAGGGTTCCTGGCAGTGGCACAACGCGAGGTCGTCGACCGGCGCATGTGGCTCGCGGCCGCACTCGCGGCCGGTCTCATCCCCCTCGCGGCGCCGCTCCTGCCGTGGGTCGACGCCGGCGTCGCGGCCGAAGCCCGCAACGTGCTGGCCACGGTCCTGGTGGCGGCGCTGGTCACGGGCGGCGCGTTCGCGCTCGGCGTCACGATGATCGGCAGCGACCTCGCCGCACGGCGCTTCGGGTTTTACTTCGCCCGCCCGCTGTCGGCGGGGGCGATCTGGTGGGGGAAGCTCGCCGGCTCGTGGCTCGTCGTCGTGCTCGTCGGCGTGCTGGCGGCGTTGCCCGCGGCGCTCGCGGGAGGCAACCTCGTGGTGCAGGAGGTCGCCGGCCTGCCATCGGACGTGGCGGTCCTCACTGGCGCGGCAGCCGTCTTCGTGCTCCTGGTGCTGGCGCTCGCCCACTGTCTCGGGGTGATCGGCCGATCCCGCTCGGTCTGGATCGTGCTCGACCTGGTCGCAGCGGTGGCCGTGGGCGCCACCCTCTGGGCGGTCGGCCGGCGGTTCATGCTCGCCGGCCCGGGGATGCTCATGCCCCGGCTCCTGGTCTCGTCGCTGGCGGCCGTGCCGGTCGCGCTGCTCGTCGCCGGGTGGGTGCAGGTGGCGGTCGGGCGCACCGACCCGCGGCGAGGACACGGGGCGCTCTCGGCCACGCTCTGGGGGACGCTCGGCTCGTTCACTCTCGCGGCCGTCGGGTACGCGGCCTGGGTGTTCGCGGCCACCCCCTCGTCGCTCGCCCGCCTTCGGGAGGTCATGCCGGCGCGCGCAGGTTCCTGGGTCACGGTGTCGGGTGACTCCGCGGGCAGGGGCGACTGCTGGCCCGCGTTTCTCCTCGACACCGCGACAGGGCGCTGGGTGCGCCTCGAGCGGACGCCCCACTGGTGGTGGTTCGAGCCAATGTACTCGGCCGACGGCCGGCGCGCGGTGTGGCTGCAGCCCACCGGCGACGACCCGGATGACCCGCGCCAGGTCGTCCTCGCCGAGCTGTCGGAGCCGCAGCCGCGGCCGGCGGCCACGCCGCTCATTCTCGGGCGGGGCGTGCGCAGGGTGCAGCTGTCCCCGAGCGGCCAGCGGCTGGCGGTGTGGGAAGAGAGAACGCTCACCGTCCACTCGCTGCCCGACGGAGCCCTGCTCAGGGCGAGCCGCCTGGACAGCCGCAGCGGGCAGATCTCGATCCGCTTCGTCACCGACGACGAAATGGCGCTGACCGTATGGCCCCAGACGGGGCCCTCCACGGTGACCGCCGTGGACGCCGAGCTGTGGAGTCTCGACGTGCGCTCGGGAAGGCTCGATCGCACGGGAACGCTCGAGGGTACGCGCTATCAGGACGCGTGGGGTGTTCCCGCCGACCCGCTGGCGGAGCTGTGCCTGGTGTACCACCCCCGCAAAAACGCACGGGAACTCGTGTTGCACGACGCCCGCACGGGAGCGCCGCGGGCCACCCTCCTCAGCCGGCCCGACCAGACACAACAGCGCGTGACGTTCCTCGCCGACGGGCGCATCGTCGCCAGCGAGCACGGTTCGGCAGCCGGAGAGCCGGCCCGCCTTCACCTGTTCGACCGCGAGGGTCGGCTGGTCCGCTCGGTCGTGGTGGAGGGCGGCAGGCTCGGACGGTTCTCCGGTGAGCTCGCTCCCGGTGTACTCGCCGTCACCGTGGGCGACGTGCAGGCGTGGAACGGACGCGGGGGTCGCGCCGTACTGGTAGATCTCGAGGCGGGGACGGTGCGCCAGCTCGCGGCCGGCCACATCCCGATCTCGAACGCGGGGTGGTGGTTGCAGGATCAACTGCCGGCGGAGCCGGGCAGCGCCGCCTCGCGGCTCTTTCGGACCCCCGAGGGCGGCCTCGCGCTTTACGACCCGGCCTCCGACCGCTTCACGAAGGTCCTCGACACGCGCTGGCCACTGGCCTGACCGGCCCAGGTCGACGAGCGCGTGGGTGGGCTCTCGGCTGGACCGGGCTCGAGGGCCGTGCCCGCGACCTCGTCAAGACGTTCTCGGGCGGCATGAAGCGGCGGCTCAACATCGCGGCCGGGGTGCTGCACCGCCCGCAGGTCGTGCTGCTCGACGAGCCGACCGTCGGCGTCGACCCGCAAAGCCGCGAGCGCATGTACGAGATGCTTGCGGAGCTGCGGCGCGATGGGGCGTCGCTGCTGCTCACCACCCACCAGCTCGACGAGGCCGAGTCGCGGTGCGACCGTGTCGTCGTCATCGATCACGGCCAGGTGGTCGGCGAAGGCACGCTCACCGAGCTGGTGGGCCGGCTGTTCGGCGGCCGGCGCACGGTGACGCTCACACTCGACCGCGCGCCCGAGACGCCCCTGCCCGGTCTCGAGCTCGCGCCCGGCTCCCGCACCGCACGCGCCCTGCTGGGTGACGCGGTGGACGAGCTGGCGGCGCTGCTCGGCCGGGTGCGCGCGGCAGGGTTCGAGGTGGAGGATTTGGCGCTGCACCGCCCGGGGCTCGGCGCGGTGTTCCTGGCGCTGACCGGAAGGGAGCTGCGCGAATGATCGGCCCGATCCTGAAGGCGAGCCTGCTGCACCTGCGGCGCGACCGCGTCGTGCAGGCGCTCACGTTCTTGCTGCCGATCGCTTTCTTTTCGGTGTTCGCGCTGGTGTTCGGGGGGCGGGGCGGGACCGAGGTGCGAGTCGACGTCGGGGTGGTGGACGAGGACGCCTCGCCGGCCTCGGCGCGGCTTCTGGCCGCCCTCGAGAAGGAAAAGGGCCTCCAGCTGCGCCGCGAGGCGAAGACGGGGGACGCCCGGCAGCCGCTCGACCGCGAGCGTGCCCGCGCGCTGGTGCGGGGCGGCCAGCTCGACGCCGCGGTGGTGGTGCCGAACGGCTTCGGCGCCGCCTTCCCGGCGCTCGCCCCCGGCGCGCCCGAGGTCGAGGTCCTCGCCGACCCCTCCAACCCGATCGCCGCGCAGATGGTCGTGGGGCTGCTGCAAAAGGTCGGCATGACCGCGATGCCCGACCTGTTCGTGCGCGGCAGCATGGAGGCGTTCAAGCGCCACGCCGGCGCGCTCACACCCCAGCAGCGCCTCGAGGCGCGGGCGCAGGACGGGGCGGGAGGTGGTGGCGAGGCCGAGGCGATGGCCGGCGGGCTCGTGCGCACGAAGGTCGTGGACGTCATCCGCGAGCGCGCCCCGCGCACCGGGATCATCGCCTTCTACGCCGCCGGCGTGGGGGTCATGTTCCTGCTCTTTTCGGCCTCGGGGGCCGGCGGGGCGCTGCTCGAGGAAGCCGAAGCCGGCACGCTGGAGCGGCTGCTCACGTCGCGCCTGGGCATGGGCCGGCTGCTGGCGGCCAAGTGGGTGTACCTGACGCTGCTCGGGTTCGCCCAGGTAACGGTCATGTTCGTCTGGGGCGCGCTCGTCTTCGGGCTCGACCTCCGGAGCCACCTCGGGGGGTTCGCGATCATGACTGCGGTGACGGCCGCGGCGGCTTCGGGGTTCGGCCTGGTGCTGGCGACGCTGTGCCGCACCCGCCAGCAGCTCGGCGGGCTTTCGACCATCGTCATCCTCATCATGTCGGCGGTGGGCGGCTCGATGTTCCCGCGCTTCTTGATGTCCGAAACGATGCAGAAGGCGGGCCTTTTGACCTTCAACGGCTGGGCGCTCGACGGCTACCTCAAGGTCTTCTGGCGCAACGCCCCGACCGTCGAGCTGTGGCCGCAAGTGCTGGTGCTCGCGCTGCTCGCCGCCGCCTTCATGCTCGCTGCCCGCCTGCTGGCCCGCCGCTGGGAAGCCGCCTGACCGCCCGGTCGGAGGCAGCAGCCGGCGCACACCGGCGGTATGACCGAACGCGTCTCTTCCCGCTGCTTCCGATCCGTCTCCGACCCGCAGCAGCGCAGCCGAGGAGGAGGTGACGGGGGGTACTTCTCTCCGTCGCCGCGACGGCTTACATTGCCGTTCGGGGGTGGCGATGCGACGGCAGGCGGTGAGCAGCGTGGCGGCAGGCCTCGGAGCGCTTCTCGTCGCCTCGGCGCTGGGCGCGGCGACCCTCGTCCCGCCGAAGGATCTCGGCGAGTTGGCGCTGCGTGCCGACGCGGTGGTGCTGGCACGGGCCGGGGGGAGCCAGGTGGTGCGGCGGGGCCCGCTCCTGTTCACCTCCACCCGCTTCGAGCCGCTCGACGTGGTGGCGGCGCGGGTGGCGCTGGATGGCGCCTTCGACGTGCAGGTTCCTGGTGGGGTGATGGGGGGGGCGGGATGGTTCGTGGCCGGCTCGCCGAGTTTCGAGGCCGGTAGCGTCTACCTGCTGTTTCTCAGCGCGCGGCCCGGCGGGGCCTGGATTCCGGCCCTGCTTTCTTACGGCTTGCTGGTGCGCACGCCAGGCCTCGAGGGTCGGCGCCTGCTCGTGCCGGTGCCGGAGCACCGCGCTCTCGAGTCGATGGCCAGGCCCGACGGGGTCGTGGTCGAGCCCCCGGTGCCCTGCCGCGAGGAGGCGCTGCTTGACCACCTGCGCGCCGTGGCGGCCAGGCGGGCGCGCTGGAACGCGCGGGGGGTGCTGGCGCTCCCGCAGGAGGTGCCGGTCGGGGTGGAGGCCATACCTTCCGGCTGCGTGTACATGACCTCGCCGCCGCTGCGCTGGCCCTACAACACGGCGAATCCTCCGGGCACGATCAGGATCTGGGCCGAGGCGACCGGCGATTTGTCCCGCCCCGGGGGTGGCTTTGCCGAGGTGGAGGGGGCGGTCGGAGACTGGAGCTCCGTGCCGGGCACCAGCCTCGATCTCGCGTACGGCGGGAAGAAGGCGTACACGCTGACTTGCACGGGCGGCACCGACTTCCCCGCCGACACCAGGATCGTGGTGTTCAACGACCCCTGCAACGACCTCCCGGACTTGTCCGGGTGTTCCGGCATCCTCGCTTTCGGTGGGCCGCACGCCTCCGGCATGCACACCTTCGACGGGCAGACGTGGTGGTCGATCGACAACTGGGCGGTGGTGGTCAACAACGGCCTGACCGTGGGCTGTTACTCCTCGACCAACTACCAGATCATGCTGGCCCACGAGATGGGGCACGGGCTGGGGTTCGGGCACTTCGCCGACCCCTCGTCGCTGATGTACGAGATGTGCTGCCACCCGATGAGCGACCTGGACCGCATGTGCACGCAGTACACGTACCCCGGGGCAGCTCCCTCGCCGACGCCGACGCGAACCCCCACCCCCACGCCGACGACCCCGGCGCCAACCCCCACCGCCACGAGGACGCGCACCCCCACGCCGACTGCCACGCCGGCCGTCTCACCGACGCCGACGCCGACCCCCACGATCACGCCGACCCCCACGATCACGCCGCCGCCCACCAGCACGCCGACCCGAACGCCGAGCGTGCCGCCGCCGGTGGCCGCCTTCACGTTCGCGCCGCAGTCGCCGCTGGTGGGACAGGAGGTGCAGTTCACCGACGGTTCCACCGGCGCCTCGAGCTGGGCGTGGACGTTCGGAGACGGCGGCGTCTCCAGCCTCCGCAACCCGACCCACGCCTACGCGGCAGCCGGTGCGTTCGGCGTCGAGCTGGTGGTCGCCGGCGCCGGCGGCACGGCGCGGGCAGCGCGCACCGTGACCGTGCGCACCCCGGAGCCGCCGCGCGTCGTGCCGGTGGTGGCGCACCTGGCGGGGGTCGGCGGTACGGCGTGGCGCTCCGACGTCGCGCTCGCCAACCCCTCGGACGAGCCGCTCGCGCTGCAGCTCCTGTTCAAGCCGTCCGGCTCGAGCTCGACGCTCACCCGCGACCTCACGCTGCAGCCGCGCGAGAGCCGCCTCCTGCCCGATCTCGTGGCAACGCTGTTCGCGGCTGGCGACGTGCGGGGCGGCGTGCGGCTGGTGCCGCCGCCCACGGGGCCGGTCCCGTCGGTCCTCGGTAGGACCTACGCGGTCGAGGCGGGCGGCAACCTGGGGCAGGGCGTCCCGCCAGTCCTGCCCGAATCGGCAGGTGCCGTCTACGTGCCGGGGCTGTACGCGGACAGTGCGTACCGGACCAACGTCGGCGTCACCGCCGGCAGCCAGGGAGTGTTCGCGACGTTCCGGCTCTTTCGCGGCAGTGCCGGAGAGGTGGGGACGCTCACGCGCGGGATCTCGCCGCACGACCAGCAGCAGTGGTCGATCGACTCGCTCTTCCCCGGCCGGGCACAGCCGGGCGTGGCGATGACCGTGGGGTTCGAACTCACCGCTCCCGGCGTGCCGTACGCCTCGCTCGTCGACCAGGTCTCGCGCGACTCGGTGTTCGTGCTCGGCGCTCCGCCGGCCGAGGCGTGGCTGGTGCCCGTCGTGGCCCACAACCCCGGCCAGCAAGCCACGGTCTGGCGCACCGACCTGGCGCTGTTCAACCCCGGTGCCGCTCCAGCGGTCGTCGAGTTCGAGTACCTCCCGCAGGGGCTCGACAACTCCCGGGGTGGCATGGGCGCCGAGCCCGTGTCGCTGCCGCCCCTCGCCACCCTGCTGGTGGAAGACGTGGCCGGGGCCCTGTTCGGCGTCACCAACGGCAAGGGGGCGCTGCTCGTGACCGGCTCGGTGCCGGTCGTCGCGGCCTCCAGGACGTACACCAACCGGCCGGGAGGCGGGACGTACGGGCACGGCGGACCGCCGGTGCGGCCGCACGCGTTGACGGCGGCGCCTCGCACCGTCGCCGGTGTGCGCCAGAGCGGGGGGTATCGCAGCAACGTCGGGCTGCTGTCGGGCGGCCGCGGGGTGATCGTGACGCTGCGCCTGCGCGACGCGGACGGCACGGTGCTCGCCACCCGCACGAACCTCCACGTCCCACCCCGCAGCCTCCTGCAGCTCGGGCTCACGACCCTCTTCCCCGGCGCGCCGGCACCCGAACCGGTGGGCTCCCTCGAGGTGCTCCCCGATGGCCCGTTGCTCGCGTACCTCTCGGTGGTGGACGGCTCCAGCCAGGATCCCGTGCTGGTCCTCGCCCCGTAGAAACTCGTGCCGGTGACCGGCTCCCTTTTTCCAGGGACGGAGGTCCGGATCACCAGCCACCGTGTGGCGGCGAGGTGGTATCGTTGCAGGCATGAAGAGCAAGAGCCAGCCGGCGAGGGGCGGGCGCAAGGCGGACGCGACGAACAACGGCGTGCCAGCGAAGGGCGACTTCCCGTTCGAGGAGCTGCCGTCGCGCATCGGCAAGAAGGAGTTCGAGAAGGAGCTGCGCAAGCTGCAGTTCGAGCTCGTGAAGTGGCAGTACTGGATCAAGGACCAGGGGCTGCGGGTCGTCATCGTCTTCGAGGGGCGCGACGCGGCCGGCAAGGGTGGGCTCATCAAACGCATCACCGAATCTCTCAACCCCCGCGGTCTGCGTCTCGTCGCCCTCGGCACGCCGTCGGACGTTGAGCGCACGCAGTGGTACTTCCAGCGCTACGTGCGGCACCTCCCCTCGGCGGGCGAGATCGTGATCTTCGACCGCTCCTGGTACAACCGAGCTGGCGTCGAGCGGGTCATGGGGTTCTGCACCGACCGGGAGTACTGGGAGTTCCTGCACTCGTGCCCCGAGTTCGAGCGCATGCTGGTGCGCTCGGGGATCATCCTCATCAAGTACTGGCTGTCGGTGTCCGACGCCGAGCAGGAAGCGCGGTTCCAGAGCCGCTCCAAGGACCCGACGCGGCGCTGGAAGCTTTCGCCGATGGACCTCAAGTCGCGCGAACGCTGGGTGGAATACTCCAAGGCCAAGGACATGATGCTGCAGTTCACGGACATCGAGGAGGCGCCCTGGTACCAGCTCGAATCGGACGACAAGCGGCTGGCGCGTCTGAACGGCATCCGTCACCTGCTCGGTCTGATCCCGTACAGGAACGTGATCCCGGGCCCTATCAAGCTGCCCCCTCGCCCGGCTCCCGACGAGCACTATGTGCGGCCCCCCCGACGCGAGGATCACATCGTCCCGAACTACTTCGGCAAGAAGCTCAAGAGCAAGGGGAAGTAAGCGCCAATGCCGATCTTTCGGGTCAGCGGCGCCGACGCGGCAGGCGCGCGCTTCGAGCGGCGGCGGTTCGAGGCCGCCGACGAGACGGCGCTGCGTACGATGCTGGCCGGGCACGGTGTGGTGGTGGACACCGCCCGGCGGGTGGCGCTCTCCCGCTGGCCGTTCATGCACCACTCGTGGCCAATCCTGGTCTGGCCGTTGCTTGCCTTCTTCGCTGTCGGGGCGGCGGCGCGGCTGGTGGGCACCGGCGTGGTGCTGTGGGCGGTGCACACCGAGCGCCCGCTGGTCGAGCTGCTCGCGCAGCGGGGCCAGGCGGCGGAGGCCGTCGTCGGCAGCGTCCGCGCCGATCGTCGCGGCGAGCCGTACGAGTGGGCGTACGCCTTCGAGGCGGAGGGCGCCACGGTGGCCGGTATGCTGCAGCGGGGGTTCGGCTCGATTCGCCAGCGGCGGCACGACGTGACGCTGGCCGGCGGCGAACTGGCGGCGGGACAGCGCTTCCCGGTCACGTACCTGCCCGGCGAGCCGCAGGTGCACGTGCCGGGTCGGGTGGATGCCGGCTCGCTCGGGCAGCTCGATGCGGCGGTCCGGACCGTGCTCTGGCAGGCGGCGGTGGCGCTCGCGGTCGGGCTCGCCTCTTTCTGGATGGTCCGCAACACCTTGCTGCGCCTGGGCTCCCACTACTGGCTCGACGATGCCGGCACGGTCGTCGAGTACGCCCGCCGCGAGCCGGTCAGGCTGCGAATCGACCTCGAGGCCGAACAGGCCGGGTCCGAAGAAGACGACAGCGCCTGATGCCCTCGGTCTACGACCTCAAGGCGCGCTTCCAGGCGCTGCTGCGGCCGCTCGTGGGGGGGATGGCGCGCGCCGGAGTGCGGCCCAACCACCTCACGCTCGGGGCGCTGGTCGGATCGGCCGCTGCCGGCGGGCTGGTCCTGCTGGCGGCCCGCCGCCCCTTGTGGCTGCTCGTGCTTCCGGTCTGGCTGTTCGTGCGCATGGCGCTCAACGCCCTGGACGGCATGCTGGCGCGGGAGCACGCGATGGTCACGCCCTTGGGCGGCGCCCTCAACGAGATGGGCGACGTGCTCTCCGACCTCGCGCTTTACCTGCCGCTGGCGGCGGTGCGGCCGGACGCCGCAGCGGCAGCCGTGGCGTTCGGGTTCGGCGCCGTACTGACCGAGATGAGCGGCGTGCTGGGGCAGGCCCTGGGCGCCCGCCGCCACTACGAGGGTCCGATGGGCAAGTCGGACCGGGCGCTCCTGGTCGGGCTGCTGGCGGTGCTCGCCGTGGTGTGGCCGCGCTCGCTCGAGGGTTGGGGGTGGGTGCTTGGCGCCGCCGCGGTGCTTTCGGTTCTGACCTGCTGGAACCGCCTGCGCGCCGCACTCGCCGAGCTGGCGGCCGGGGAGAAGCCGTGACGACCCCGCCGATGACCCCGGTGCTGACCATGTCGGCGGTGGTGCTGGGGCTGCTCGTGCTCTCGACGCTGGCCGTGTGGCTGCTGCGCCGGTGGCGCCCGGCGGGGAGCTGGGACGAGCTTTCGGCCCGCGTCAGGGCGTGGTGGGTCATGGCCGCGGTGTTCCTGTGCGCGGTTGCGGTGCACCCCGTCGTCTCGCTCGTCTTTTTCGCTCTCATGAGCTTCTGGGCGCTCAAGGAGTACGTCACGCTCCTGAAGACGCGCCCGCACGACCACGCCACGCTGTTCTGGGCGTTCGCCGCGGTGCCGGCACAGTACTGGCTGGTCCACGTCAAGTGGTACGGCGTTTTCATCATCTTCGTACCGGTCTACATGTTCCTGCTACTGCCGGTGACGCTGGTGCTGGCCCGGGAAACGAAGGGTTTCGTCGCCTCCGCATCGCAGATTCACTGGGGTCTCATGGCGTTCGTGTTCGGGCTGTCGCACCTCGGGTACCTGCTGCAGCTCCCGGCGCTGCCCGGGCGGGGCGTGGACGGGCGGGCGCTCGTGCTGTTCGTGGTCTTCGTGGTCGAAATGTCTGACGTGCTCCAGTACGTGTGGGGCAAACTCTTCGGACGCCACAAGGTGCTTCCTTCGGTGAGCCCCAACAAGACATGGGAAGGTCTTGTCGGCGGCGTGCTCTCGGCGGCGCTGCTCGCCCTGCCGCTGCGCTTCTTGACGCCGTTCTCGCCGCTCGAGACCGCGTTCGTGGCGCTCGGCGTCTGCATCGCCGGCTTCCTCGGCGGGGCGGTCATGTCGGCCGTCAAGCGCGACTTCGGGGTCAAGGACTTCGGCACGCTCATCCCTGGCCACGGCGGTATGCTGGATCGCGTCGACTCCCTGTGCTGGGCGGTCCCGCTGTTCTTCCACTACGTCTACTGGGCCTGGTACTGAGCGGGGAGCATGGCGGGGTGAGGCGGCTTCTCCAGGCGTTGTTCTTCGCGGTGGTGGTGCGGCCATTCCTGGCATTGTTCATCGGGTTGCGCGTGTGCGGGCGCGAGCACCTGCCGCCGGGCGACCCGTTCGTGCTCATCGCCAACCACACCTCGCACCTCGACACGGTGGCGCTGCTCTCGCTCTTTCCTCTGCGGCGGCTCGGGCGCATCCGCCCCGTGGCCGCGGCCGACTACTTCCTGGCGGGCAAGGCGCGGGCGTGGCTGTCGCGGACGCTGTTCAACATCCTGCCGGTGGCGCGCCACAGGGTCACCCGGGGCAACAACCCGCTCGAGGTCATGCGCGCGGCGCTCGCGGCGGGGGAGTCGCTGATCCTGTTCCCCGAGGGCACGCGCAGCCGGGAAGGCGAACCCGGCCGTTTCCTGCCCGGTGTTGCCCACCTCGCCGAGGCGTGCCCGGAGGTGCCGATCGTGCCCGCCTACCTCGTCAACCTCGGCCGTTCGCTGCCCAAGGGGACGTTCCTCCCCGTGCCGTTCTTCGCCGAGGTGCGCCTCGGTCCCCCGCTGCGCCCCACCGGCACGCGCGCCGAAATCCTCATCGCCCTTGAGTCGGCGGTGGCCGCCTTGCGCGACGCTACCTGATGCGCAGCACGGCGGCGCCGACGAGGCGGCCCGAGCGCAGGTCGTCGAGGGCGCGGTTGGCCTCGGCGAGCGGGTACACGGTGGTCTCGGTGTGGATTCGCTGGCGGGCCGCGGCGGCGAGCAGGTCGAGGCCGTCCTGGCGGGTGAGGTTGGCGACCGAGCGCAGCACGCGCTCTTCCCACAGGAGGCGGTATGGGAACGCCGGGATGTCGCTCATGTGGATGCCCCCGCAGACGACGGTGCCGCCCTTGGCGACGGCGCGCAAGGCGACCGGCACGAGTGCGCCCACGGGCGCGAAGATGAGCGCGGCATCGAGCGGCACGGGCGGCGGCTCGTCGGAGCCTCCGGCCCAGGCGCAGCCGAGGCGGGTCGCCAGCCCCTGCGCTGCGGCGTCGCCGGGCCGGGTGAAGGCGAACACCTCGCGGCCCTCGGCCACGGCAATCTGGGCAACGATGTGGGCGGCGGCGCCGAAACCGTAGATGCCGAGCCGCAGCGCGTCGGCGCCAGCCATGCGATAAGCGCGATGGCCGATGAGCCCGGCGCACAGCAGCGGCGCGGCGCCGACGTCGTCGTAGCCGCCTGGCAAAGGCAGGCAGTAGCGCGCATCGGCCACCGCCCACTCGGCGAAGCCGCCGTCGCGCGTGTAGCCGGTGAACAGCGGCCGGTCGCAGAGGTTTTCCCGGCCCTTGCGGCACGGCGCGCAGGCGCCGCAGGTGGACCCCAGCCACGGCACGCCGACCCGGTCTCCGGGGGAAAGGCCGCTCACCCCGGCGCCCAGGCGCTCCACGGTGCCGGTGATCTCGTGGCCGGGGACGACCGGCAAGCGGGGCTCCGGCAACTCGCCGTCCACGAGGTGGAGGTCGGTGCGGCACACCCCGCACGCCGACACGCGCACGAGCACCTCCCCCGCCCCGGGTTCGGGGACGGGCAGCTCCCGCGCCGCGAGAGGGTGGCCAGGAGCGTCGAGGACCATGGCGAGCATCGTCGGGCGCGGCATCCTGTCCCGATTCTATCGCGTACACTGGAGCTCTCCGGAGGTGAGCAATGACCGACCCCAGAGACGGCGGAACCCTCGCGGCGAGCCTCCTCCGGAGTCCGGTGGGCGCGCCGCTGGCGGTCGTGGAGGAGAGCGGCGCCCTGCGTCGGCTGAGCTTCGCCGGCGGGCGCAGACAGGCGGAAATCGAGGCCGAGCTGGCGGGAGGACCCCCGGTCGTGTGGGACGAAGCGCGCTGCGAGACGGTGCAGCGCCAGCTCGAGGAGTACTTCACCCGTCAGCGACGCGCCTTCGACGTGCCGCTCCACCTGCTCGGCACACCGTTTCAGCTTGGAGTGTGGCACGAGCTGCTGCGTATCCCGTACGGCCACACGGTCACCTACGGGAACCTGGCCCGCCGGCTGGGGGACCCGCGCTCGCTGCGGGCGGTGGGGCAAGCCAACCGCGCCAACCCCATCGCCATCGTGGTGCCCTGCCATCGTGTGGTCGGCGCGTCCGGCACGCTCGTCGGCTACGGGGGCGGGCTCGAGGTCAAGCGGTTCCTGCTCGAGTTGGAGGGCGCCCGCCCGCACGGCCTGCCCCGGGCAGGGAGCGACGGCGAGCAGGGGATGCTGTTCGGGTAGCCCCCACCCCGCCGGAACGAACCTGGACGTCGACGACCATGTGGACGGCCCTTCGCCGCTTCAGTTGACCACGACCACGTCCACCTCCGAGACCCGGTCCGGGCGCACGCCCAGCGTGGGCTCGAACCGCGGGCGACGTCAGCCGGAAAAGCGCACCTCGGCATGGTGAAGGCCCGGCGCTGCCGGCGGTGGCAGCACGTTTCCCGGCAGGCGCACACCGTCGAGCGTGACCGTCGGAGTCGAGGGCGCCGCGGGGTCGCGCACGATCACGATCTCGTAGGTGGCGCCACGCCACGGGCGGGTCATACGGGCGCCTTCCCACCCGGGCGGCAGGCAGGGGTCGAGGCGCAGCCCGTCCCACTCGGGGCGGACGCCCAGTACCCAGTGGGTGACCACGCGGTGCAGCCAGGCCGCCGAGCCGGTGTACCAGGTCCAGCCGGCGCGGCCATGGAACGGCGAATCCGGCCCGTCGACGTTGCCGGGTAGCACGTACGGCTCGGCCCAGTAGCGCTCGGGGTTCTTGCGCACCGGGTTGATCGCGTCGAGCAACCGACCCACGAGCTCCGTGTCGCGAACCTTGGCGGCGGCAGCGATCGCCCAGGTGGCGGCGTGCGTGTACACCCCGCCGTTTTCTCGCAGCCCGGGGGCGTAACGGGTGATGTAGCCGATCTCCGGGATCGGCTCGTCGTACGCCGGAGCGAGTAGGAGGGCGCCGGCCTCGCTCACCAGGTGCGCCTTCACGGCCGCCATGCACGCGGCGGCGCGCTCGGGCGGGGCGACGTCCGCCAGAACCGCCCAGGTCTGGGCATTGAGGTAGATGCGACCGACACGGTTGGTGGCGGAGCCGAACGGTGTCCCGTCGTCGAGGGTGCCGCGCAGGTACCACTGGCCGTCCCAGCCGTGCGCGTTGAGCGCGTCGAGGAGCGCCGCCCGCCGCTGCCGGTACTCGGCGGCCTGTGCGTCGTGTCCCGTGCGCGCGGCGATCTCGGCCCAGTCGGCGAGCAGGCCGGCGAGAAAGTGCCCGAGCCACACCGATTCCCCCCTGTCGTCCAGACCGGCGGCGGACAGCCCGTCGTTCCAGTCGCCGGCTCCGATGAGCGGCAGGCCGCGGGGGGAGAAGCGGCCGAAGGCATGCCTGAACGCCCGCGCCACGTGCTCGCGCAAAGGCGTACCGGTGGGGTCGTCGAGGAACGGCGCCGGATCTTCGAGCACCGACCAGTCGGCGGTTTCCCGCAGGTACGAGGCGATCACGTAGCCGAGCCACAGGAGGTCGTCGGTCATGCGGGTGACGTGGCCCTGTTCGGAAAGCGGATGCCACCAGTGGTATACCGAGCCGTCGGCGAACTGGTGGGCGGCGTGCAGGCGGATCTGTGCGCGGCAGCGCTCGGGCTCGATGTGTAGCCACACCTGCGAGTCTTGGAGCTGGTCGCGGAACCCGTAGGCGCCGCTCTGCTGATAGTAGCCGGCGCGCGCCCACATGCGCCCGCCGATCGCCTGGTAGCGCACCCAGTCGTTGGCGAGGGCGTCGAGCGCCGGGTCGGGGGTGGCGATGCGATGCCCGGCGAGTCGGTCCCGCCAGCCATCCCGTGCCTGCGCCAGCGCTTCCGCCGCCGCGTCCGGCAGGCAGAGCCGGTCCACGAGGGCTTCCGCTGCCCCGCGACCGCCTCCAGCCACGAGCGTGAACACGACCTGCGTGTGTGCGCGAGGCGCCAGCTCGACTCGGCTGCGCAGCGCCGCCACCGGGTCGTGGTGGCGGCCGAACAACGCCGGCCAGCTCGCAGCGTCGAGGGCGTGCGGCGCCTCACAGCCGCGCCCCCGCCCGCAAAAGACGGCCTTGTCGCCGGTGGCGGCGTCGAGCGGCGCCGAGCAAGCCAAGGCGGCCCAGTACGGAAACGACGTGTTCCAGTGTCCGAACCGCCGGTTGGGTACCTCCCACATGTGTGCGGTCGCCAGCACGGCCCGCCGGGCCGGGTCGAACGCCGTCTCGAGAAAGAGCTTCTGGAACTCCCGCCGGGGTGCCGGGGCAACTCCGCAGTTCCACTCCAGGTAGGAGACGAGGTCGAGCCGGCGCGGCCGGTTTTGGAGGTTCGTGATCTCGACGATCCAGATCTCCGCCGTCTCGACGGCATGCGCGAAGAGTGTCCACGAGACGGCAACGCCCTGGCGCTCGGTCTCGAACACGGTATACCCGAGCCCGTGCCGGCAGCGGTAGGTCTCGTACGCCGGCCACAGCGGGGCGGGGGCCGCCGACCACCGCTCGCCGGTGTCGAGGTCGACGAGGAAGAGGAACTTGCCGGAATTGTCGTGGTTGAGGTCCTGCTGCCAGCGTGTGAGAACGGCGAGCTGCGAGTTGTCGACGAAGGTGAAGCCGCCGCCGGCCTGACTGACGACGAGGCCGAAGCGGGGGTTGGCGATGACGTTGCACCACGGCCGCGGCGGGCGCGGGTCGGTGACGACGTACTCTCGCCCGTCGTCGGAGAAGTGCCCGTACGGGCACGAGGCTGGCCACACACGCGCTGGTTCGGTCATGCGAGCCCCCGGAAGAGAGTTCAGCGGCGGCGTTGAATCGCCGCTGAAAACGTTTACACTACGCTAGGACGACGCCCGGGAAATGTCAACCGAGGGTCGGGAGGGGGCATGGAGGACACGGCCAGCACGGCGAGCCCAGGTGTGGGGTCGGGGTTTCCAGTCGGGTTCCTGTGGGGTGCCGCCACCTCGGCATACCAGGTGGAGGGCTCACCCCTTGCGGATGGCGCCGGGCCCTCGATCTGGCACCGTTTCGCCCTCGTGCCGGGGCGGATCCGGGACGGCGCCACGGGCGACGTGGCTTGCGACCACTACCGCAGGTGGCGGGAGGACCTCGCGCTCATGCGCGAGCTCGGGCTCGGGGCCTACCGTTTTTCGGTGGCGTGGGGCCGAGTGCTGCCGGAGGGGTGCGGCCGGGTCAACCCCCGAGGGCTTGACTTTTACGACCGTCTCGTGGACGGGTTGCTGGCGGCCGGAATCGAGCCCGTCCTGACGCTCTACCACTGGGACCTGCCGGCGGCGCTCGACGATCGCGGCGGCTGGCTCGCCTCGGACATCGCCGGGTGGTTCGCCGACTACACGACGGTCGTGGCGAGAGCGCTCGGCGACCGGGTGCGCTGGTGGGCGACGATCAACGAGCCGTGGGTGGTGGCCGACGGCGGGTACCTGCACGGTGTGCTCGCCCCGGGGCACGCAAGCCTGCGCGAGGCAGAGATCGCCGGTCACAACCTGCTGCGAGCCCACGCGGCGGCGGTGCTGGCGTTCCGGGCCGTCTGCCGGCAACGCATCGGCCTTGTGGTCAACCTCGAACCCAAGCACCCGGCCTCCGCCTCCCCGCAAGACCTCGCCGCCACCCGGCGGGCCGACGCGTACATGAACCGGCAGTACCTCGATCCAGCCTTGTTGGGCCGATATCCGGAGGAGCTGGCCGAGGTCTTCGAGCCGGGCTGGCCACGCTGGCGACCGGCCGAGATCGCGGATCTTGCGGTGCCGATCGACTTTCTGGGCGTCAACTACTACACCCGCGGGGTGATGCGCTACGACCCCGCGGCCTGGCCGCTGAACGCCGCGCGTGTCCGGCAGGAAGGTGCCTTCCACTCGGCCACCGACTGGGAGGTCTACCCGCAAGGACTGCTCGAGTGCCTGCTGTGGGTGCACCGGCGCTACGGCGAGCTGCCGATTCTGGTGACCGAGAACGGCCTCGCACTCACTGAGCCGGAAACCGTGGAGTGCGAGCTCCACGACCCCGACCGTATCGCTTTCATCCGCGAACACCTGGCGGCGGTGCGCGAGGCGATCCGGCTGGGCGTCGACGTGCGCGGCTACCTGCTCTGGTCGCTACTCGACAACCTGGAATGGAACCAAGGCTTCTCCAAGCGCTTCGGGATCGTCCACTTGGACTTCGCGACGCAGCGCCGCACCCCCAAGGCCTCGGCGCGCTTCTTCGCGGACATCGCCCGCAGCCACGGCGCCGCCCTCGCGTGATCGGGCTCACCGACGAACGGGGCTGGCGTGCCGTAGGACAATGGCCAGCCGCGGTCGAGGGAGTATGCTGTGTGGCCCCCCGACCGAGCGGCACATGTGCCGCCTGGAGGCGCCGGATCAGGTGACGGAGGGAACATGCGGACGAGGATGCGCAGGGCGTTGGGGCTGGCTCTGCTGGCCGGAGTGACGGCGGCGGCCGGGTGGGCGTCGGCCCAGACGCTCACGGTTTCGCACGTCGCCGGGAGCCCCGGCGGGTACGGGAGCGAGGACGGGGCCGGAACCGCAGCGCGGTTTTTCAAGCCGGCGGGGATCGCTCTCGACGCTGTCGGGACGCTGTACATCGCGGACACCGAAAACCACGTGATCCGCAAGGTGGCGGCCGACGGCAGCGTGTCGACCGTCGCCGGGGTGGCGGGGCTTCCGGGAAGCTTCGACGGGGTCGGCGCCGCGGCGCGCTTCTTCAAACCGCGGGCGGTGGCGGTGGACAGCGCCGGACGGCTCTTTGTGGCCGACACCGGCAACCACACGGTGCGCCGGATCGACCCCGACGGCCGCGTCGTGACGCTCGCCGGCAGCGCCGGGGTCTCCGGCGCGGTGGACGGGCTCGGCAGCGCCGCCCGCTTTTCGGAGCCGAGCGGTCTGGCCCTCGCTGCCGACGGGACGCTCCTCGTCGCGGATTCGAAGAACCACGCGATCCGCCGGGTGTCGCCGGAAGGCGCGGTGTCGACGCTGGCCGGCCAGCTCGGGCGGGCAGGTTCGACCGACGGCACCGGCACCGCGGCCCGGTTCAACTACCCAAGCGGGCTGGCCGTGGATGGCAGCGGCGTGATCTGGGTGGCCGACACCCGCAACTGCACGCTCCGGCGGGTGACGCCCGCGGGCGTCGTGACGACTTTTGCCGGCACCGCCGGGGCGGTGGGCTCGGCGGACGGCACCGGGGCAGCCGCGCGGTTCTTTTTCCCGGGGGCCGTGGCGGTGTCGGGGACCACGCTGTGGGTGGCCGACACCAGCAACAGCACGATCCGGCGCGTGAGCGCGGCGGGCGAGGTGTCCACCCTGGCCGGGCAAGCGGGGCTTTCGGGCAACCTGGACGGGGTGGGCGGCGCCGCCCGTTTCTGGTACCCGGGCGGCATCGCCGCCACCCCCGACGGCTCAGCGCTCTGGGTCGCGGATAGCTGGAACCATACAGTGCGGCAGGTCACGAGCGGCGGCGCCGCCACCACGTTCGCCGGTCTGGCCGGAGGGGCGGGCTGGACCGACGGCACCGGCCCCATGGCACGCTTCGACCACCCCCACGGCCTCTGCCAGGTGGGCGAGAGTGCCTTCTGGGTGTCGGACTCGGTAGGGCACACGATCCGCCAGGTCACCATGGCCGGTGTGGTCACGACCGTGGCCGGTCTGGCCGGATCGCCCGGGCACGTTGACGGCGCGGGCGCGAACGCGCGCTTCGCGAGCCCGGCCGGGCTGGCCCGGGCCGACGACGGCGCGGTCCTAGTGGCCGACTCGGAAAATCACGTCGTGCGGCGCGTCGCCCCCGACGGCACGGTGACGACGGTGGCCGGCTCGCCGGGCGCCCGCGGCTTTGCGGATGGGCCGGCCGCGGCAGCTCGCTTCAACTACCCGATGGCGGTGGCGGTGGCTCCCGACGGCTCGGTGCTGGTGGCGGACGCCGCCAACCACATGCTGCGCAGGATCACGCCCGGCGGGGAGGTCGCAACGGCCGCCGGCGCGCCGCTCGCTTCCGGCGACGCCGACGGCGAGGCAGCGGTCGCCCGCTTCCGCATGCCGAGCGGACTGGCGTTCGACGCGGACGGCAACCTCTTCATCGCCGACACCGGCAACCACACGCTGCGGCGCATGACCCCCCTCGGGCAGGTCACGACGGTGGCCGGGCTACCGGGTCACGCCGGCGGAGCCGACGGCACCGGCAACGCCGCCCGCTTCTCGAGTCCGGTGGGTGTGGCGGTCGACGCCAGCGGCGTGATCTGGGTGGCGGACACCGGCAACCACACGCTGCGCCGGGTCACACCTGACGGCGAGGTGACGACGGTGGCCGGGCTGGCGGGCGTGGCCGGCAGCACGGATGGCTCGGGGCCGACGGCCCGGTTCGAAGGCCCTGCCGGGCTGGCCCTCGCTGCCGGCGTCGTGTGGGTCGCGGATCGGGGCAACAACGCGATCCGGCGGGGCGAGCCGGCCATTGCCGACGTGGCGATCGTGGACTCGCCGGTGGCAACGCCGGGGACGCCGCGCCAGCTGGATACGGCTCCACAGACCGCGACCGGCTGGCACTGGTCGCTCATTCGCCGGCCGGCGGCCTCGACGGCCGCGCTGTCGTCGGCCACCGTGCGCAACCCGACATTCACTCCCGATCGCGCCGAGCTGTACGTGTTCAGGCTCGAGGCGTACAACGCGGCGGGCCGTAACGTGAGCACGGTGAGCATCACGGCAGGAGCGACGGCAACGCTTTCGGGGAGCACGACGATCTGCCGCGACGCCGAAGCGACGCTGCAGGTCGCCCTCACCGGCGTGGCACCGTGGAGGCTCGCGTGGAGCGACGGGTTCGTCCAGGACGGCGTGGCATCCAGCCCGGCGACGCGGGTGGTCTCGCCAGCCGCGACCACCGTCTACACCCTCGCCTCGGTGGCGGACGCCGCCGGCAACGGCAGCGTCGGGGGCAGCGCCACGGTCACGGTGGTAGATCCGCCTGTGGCCGCGATCACCGCACCCGAATTCGTGACGCCGGGCACCGCCGGGAACACCGCCAGCGTGCCCGACGCCGGCTCGGGGGCCACCTACGTGTGGACCGTCACCAACGGTGCCATCACCGCCGGGGCGGGAACCCCGGCCATCACCTTCACTGCCGGCCCCGGCGGCGAGGTCGAGCTGCGGGTCGTGGTCACCAACGCCACCGGCTGCAGCAGCGAGTGCACGAAGAAGATCCCGATCCGTTTCCGCCAGTACTGGGTGCCGGTGGTGGCCCACCAGCCCGGTGCGGCGGGCAGCCAGTGGCGGACCGACCTGGGGCTGCTCAACGTCGGGCAGGCACCCGGAATCGTGCACCTGCGCCTGCACTCGAGCACCCTACTGGGGCAGTCGACCACCATCGCCACCGGCGAACAGAAGATCCTCGTGGACGTCGTCGACGCGCTGTTCGGCTTCGTCGGCGCCGGGCCGCTCGAAATCCTCGCCGACCAGCCGCTGGTCGTGACCTCCCGCACCTACAACCGGAGCGCAGCCGGCACCTTCGGCCAGAGCTACGACGGTTTTTCGCGCGAGCGGGGAGCCAAGGCGGGGGAGGCGGTCTTCCTCCCGCAGTTGAGCGAAAACGCCGCCTACCGCAGCAATATCCTCATTGCCAACACGGGCGCCGGCGGCGCCAGGGTGCGACTCGAACTCTTCGACGGGGCGGGAACGAAGGTCGGAGAGCCGGTGGTCAACGGCGGATCTCCCATTCCTCCCGGGCAGCGCGTCCAGCTCAATGCGCCGTTCAAGGCGGCGGGGCAGAACGACCTGGCGGCTGGCTACGCCCGGCTCGAGGTGCTGGAGGGCGACGGCGTGATCGCGTACGCCTCGGTCGTCGACAACAACCCCGCTTCCAACGATCCCACCTCGGTGGTGATGAAAGGCGAGGTGTTCGGCGCCGAGCCGTCCTGGCTTCCCGTCGTCGCCCACCTCGCCGGCACGGGCGGCACGAGCTGGCGAACCGACCTCGGCCTGCTCAACCTCCACTCGGTGAAATCCAGTGTGACGTTGCGCTTCTTTGGCAAGTCGACGTTCGAGACCGTGGTCGAGGTGCCGCCGTACAACCAGCTCATCCTCGTCGACGCGGTGCGCCGGTTCACGCAGCAGGACGACGCCGGCGCGCTGCAGGTCGTGCCCGACGTGTCGGTGATCGTCACCTCGCGAACCTACAACCAGAGCCAGAGCAAAGGCACGTTCGGGCAGGACTACGACGCGTTCACGGCCGGGGCGGGCCTGGCTGCCGGAGAGTCGGCGTACATCCCGCAGCTCGTGCAAAACGCCTCCTACCGCTCCAACATCCTCGTCGCCAACACCGGTTCCGTGGACGCGCGGGTGAAGGTCGAGCTGTTTGCCGGTAACGGCACCAAGGTCGGGCAGTACCTCGTGGAGAACGGCACGCTCAGGCCAGGACAGCGCAGCCAGGCCAACCAGCCGTTCAAGACCGTGGCCGGGCGCAACGACCTGGCGGCGGCGTACGCCAGGGTGAGCGTCGAGGTGGGGGAGGGGATCCTGGCCTCGGGCTCGGTGGTAGACAACCTCTCGACCGATCCGACCACCCTGCCGATGCGGCGATAGCTCAGTCCGGCAGCGCAAGGCCCTGGGGTCGGGGGTTGCCGCAGGCGCGTCTCGTGCGTCACACTGGGGCTGCGAGGTGAGCGATGCGACGGCTTGCGACCCTGGTGCTTGTGCTCCTCGTCGGTGTCCCCGCCCAGGCGCTCGCGCAGGAAGCCTCTTTTCCCCCTGCCGGGCCGCGGACGTTCTCGCTGCACCTGAACACCTACCCCGTCGGGTCGTACGAGGCCTCCCGCGAGCTGAGGCTTGCCCTGTGGGACTCGCCGATGAGCAAGCTCGAGTACGCCGTGGCTCGGGAGGTCTGGGCGGCGCAGATGGGCAGCCTGCCCGGCCGGGGCAAGCCGGGCTCGACGGCGATCCGCATGAGCGTGAGCCCGGGAGGGCCGCCGCGCCTTGTCCTGGCCGGACCGTGGAGCCAGGCGTGGCACGAGCTGTCGTGGCAGGACCAGATCGCCGTGACCGCCCAGTCCGCCGTGGCGATCGGCATCCTCGCCGCGCTCGCCCACAACCTGAGCAAGTAGAGCGCCCGCCCCGTGGGTAGGGTCGTACCCTCCCGGCTCGCTACCGCGCCCGCGCGGCGAGCAGCCAAACGGCTAGTCCGTTCTCCTGGTAGGCCGGGAGCCATGCGTCGTGCCCGAGATCCGGGTAGATGGTGAGCCGGGGCGGTGCGCCCGCATCCTCAAGGGCTGCCGCCACCTCGCGCGTCTCGCCCACCGACACGATGGGATCGTCCTCACCGTGAAACGCCCATACCCGTGTCCGCGCAAGGGCGCGGGCGATCGCCTGGCGATCGAGAACGATGCCCGGTGCGCCCCGGCGAACCGGCACGTATCCGCAGACAGGGGCCACGGCAGACCAGAGGTCGGCGTGCCGCGCACCCAGCACCCAGGCGCCGTGGCCGCCCTGGGAAAGCCCGGTGAGAGCGATCCGATGCTCGTCCACCGGGTACGCCGAGCGCACGCGCTCGACCATCGCCATGAGCACGTCGTCCCACGCCTCCCACTCGGTGTCGGGTGTTGGCTTCTGGGGGCAGAGCACAAGGGTGGGCCACTTCTCGGGCGCCGCGAGGATCGCCTGCGGAAGCCCCTGGGAGAGCTGTCGCAGGCCGTCGCTGCCGCACTCTCCCGAGCCGTGGAGGAAGAGCACGAGCGGCCAGGCGCGCCGCCGGTGGAAGGATGGCGGTACGTAAAGAGCGTAGGGCAGCTCGCGGTCACCGGCGCGCACGGATTCGAGGAGGAAGCCCCGTGGCGTGCGGGGCTTGTGGGCAGGCACCGCACAGCCGGCGAGGACCGGGAGCGAAGCGACGGCGAGGACGAGTGACGGCACGAGCGCGGCCCTCATTCGCGCACCTCGACGTCGGCCGGGAGCGCACGCACGATCACGTCGCCGCCCTCGACCCTCGCTGGCACTCCGTTCACCGTGGCGTGCCGCACCGCCAGCGGGAGCCGCAGCACGAGCCCGCCACGGGGCACGCGCGGCAAGGCGCCGATTTGTACGCGCACGGTCTCGGCCGTCCTCACCATCGAGAACGAGAGCGGTCCCCAGCGGGTCCCGAGCCCTCTGACCGACACGCCGCCGTCCTCCAGCCTGCGTGCCGGCACGCCCGCCCCCAGGACCAGCGCGTCGCGCCGCTCGTCTTCGAACGCCAGCATGTCGAGCGCGGAGCGAATGAAGTCGGAGCCCACCCAGGCGTGCGGCATGTCGCCGATGAAGCGGGCCTTGACCGGGTCGCGGGCGATCACCTCCGGCCACTGCCGCCACCCGGCGGGACGGCAGTCCGCGAGCAGCCACGACGCGAGCTTGGCGGCGCGCTCCCGCCACCCCAGCCGCAGCATGGCGCCGACGTTGCGCCACTCGTACGGGGTGTAGACCTCCCAATCTTGCTCGCCGGCGAAGCGGCGCTCGACCTCCCGCCAGTAGCGCTCCCAGGTCGCCTCCTCGGCGCCGGGTGGGACGAGGTCCGACGCCCCAGCGATGGTCGGGATCACGGTGGAGGAGGTCGGGTCGAAGTCCCCGAGCTCGACACAGCCGGGCAGGTACGGGATGCGGTGCTCGGCCATGGTGCGCGCCACCGAGGCGCCCAGGTCGCCCGCCAGCTCGTCCCGGATCGCCGCCCAGCGCGTCGCCTCCTGGTGATGCCCGAGCTCGCTCGCGAGCCACACCGCGTCCTTCATCCCGCGCAGCGCCCAGAAGCTGTCCCAGTACGAGTGCATCGGCTTGGCCGAGTACCCCTCGTGCGAGATCGACGCCGGCAAGGTGCCGAAGAAAGCGAGCCTGTCCGGGGTGCGGTAGTCGTCGGTGCGACGTTCGCGCCTCAGCTCGTCGAGGTAGTGCACCGCCGCCGCGATCCGGGGCCAGACGGCCTCTGCGGTGACACGGTCGCCGGAGTGGCGCAGGTATTCCGCGACCATGAACACCCACTGGCCCTGCGAGTCGTGCTCCGGCACCGGGTCGGCGCCCCGCCGGTCCACCACGCACGGCACCTTCCCCGAGGGGTAGATGTGGGGCGCGAACCACAGGATGTAGTCGCGCACCGCGTCGGCTTGCCCGAGGCGCAGCAGCGCCGCCGCCATCATCGCCCCGTCGCGGATCCACGAGCGGGCGTACGCCCGCGTCCCCGGCTGCAGCGCCGCCCCGTCGCGGCTCGCCAGCATGAAGCCGAGGTTGGTCTTGACGGCGGCGAATAGCGGCGCCGCCTCCGGCGGCCCGGAGAGCTCGACCTTCGCGAGACGATCCTGCCACCGCTCACGACTGGCCGCGAGCCGGCCGGCCACGAACGCGGCCACGGCTTCGCGGCTCGCGTCGGCGGCCAATCCGCCCCACGGCGGCGTCCAGCGCTCGGCGTGGGTCGCCGGCACCATGAGCGCGACCTCGGTGGCCGCGCCGGGAGCGAGGTCCAGCTCCCAGGCCAGGGCGGCGGAGCCGAAAGGCCCGCCGCCGCTCGGGGCCCCGGGGAACGCGCCGCGGGCCAGCAGCGCGACGACGTCGCCCGCGTCGAAGTCCGTCGCCCCGCAACGGTGGGCGCGCGGCCGCGGCACGACGCCCCAGGCGCGGTCGACGACAATGCTTGCGCCCTCGCAGGCCACGTGTTGGTTGGGCGCGACCCCGCCGGCAGTGTTGAGGGTCTGGCTCGAGGGGTTGACCTGGAGCGGCCGCACCGCCGCGAACAACGTTGGCGTCAGCCTCCGTCCTGTCCGGTTGGTGACGCGGTAGCGGAGGATGTACGAGGCATCGTCGCCGCTGTCGAACGCGGTGATCTCCAGCACCAGCGACGGGTGCGTCCACGTCACGACAGGGATGGGCAGCGCGTCGTCGAGCAACGACTGCTCGACTTCCACGTCGGCCCAGGTCAGGAGCGCGCCCTCGAGCCGGACGAACGGCTCGACCGCGAACGACCTGGGGGCGGGGTCGAACGCGCCGTCGGCCCCGAGCAGCCCGTGCAGGCGGGAGCCGACCTGCGCGCCGCTGACCGTCCACGCCGCCTGCTCGCCGAGCAGGTCGCGGGGGTACACACCCCGGCGGGAGTCGGCTGCGGCGGCCCTGAGGAAGCCCTCGGCGGTGCCGGTGAGCTCGAAAGGCTCGAGGGTCAGGTGGGCGATGCCGACGCCCTCCTTCGGGCGCGCCTTGCCCGTCACACGCAGCCAGCGGGCCTCGGCGCCGCCGAGAAAGACCCTCGAGTGCCCGCCCTGGGTGCGTGGGACCCGCCATTTCTGCTCCCACACCGCGCCGTCGTCCGAGGTCGACACCGCAAACCACTCGGGTGTACCGCCTGGCTGCCAGTCGATGACGAGACCGCCAAGCTCGCGGGGGATCCCGAGATCGACGGCCAACCACTGGTCGCCTGGCGAGGAGGGGTCGGACTGCCAGCCGCCGTGCTCGCCCGAAAGTGCCAGCTCTGGCCCGCGGCCGGCCAGCGACGACGATGCCGTCGCCCGCGGCACCGGCGGCGGTCCCTCGACGGTGGGCAGCTCGGTGAGCGTGAGGTCGTCGAGCCACACTGTGCCGGCGCCGCCCGAGCCCGCGGTGACGGCGAGCTCGAAAAAGCCGGTCTGCCGGAGCTCACCGCCGCCGGCCGGGCCCCAGGCGAACGAGAGCTGCCTTCTCCGCACGCGAACCCGCTGCCACTTTTCGGGAAACGCGAACTCCCGGTGCACCGACCACCAGACGTTCTCGCCGGAACGATCCGTGAGCTTGACCTCGAGCGTGTTGCTCGGGGCCGAGCCACGAATCCAGAAAGCGAGTTCCCAGTTCTTGGGCAACTCCAGTGGCAGGGGTCTCCGCACCGCTGCCCACCCCCCGCGTCCCTCGAAGTCAAAGGCGATCCGCAGTGCCTTGCCGCTGCGTCCGACGTCGGACCCGAGCTCGAGCTTGACGCCGTCGGCCGGTGCGGCCTGCCACGATGCGACCCGCTCGAAGTCGTCGAGCACGATGGGCGGGGCGAGAGAGGAGGGGGGCAGAGAGCCGAGCACAGCGGCGAGGACCGTGTGTCGGAACCAGTTTCGACGCACGTTGTCCAGGGCGCGGTGAAGGTGTGCGCTGCCCCTTCTGGAGGCGTGCACCCTGAGTGTGTGCAAGTGGGCGAGCGCCGAAGCTGGCACCGCGGAAGCCTGCGGCTTCGGGCTCGCGCAACGGGCAGCCTGCCGAGGTGAAGGGTGGGGTCGCTCCCCGTTTCGACGCCTGCGGACCGGAGCCAGGGAAGGGGTAAAGCCCCCGGATGCCACCTTCCCGAGCAGAGTGGACGGTGCGCCCTGGCTGCGTGCCGAAATGACCGATCCCCGCCATCTCATTCCTTGACCCCTCCGAGCGTGATGCCCTCCACGTAATGGCGTTGCAGCGCCAGGAAAAGCACCAGCACCGGCAGCACCGTGAGCACCGAACCGGCCATCATGAGCTCGTTGTCCTGCACGTGCTCGCCCATGAGGTTGGCGAGCGCGACCGGAAGCGTGTAGAGCCTGTCGTCGGTGAGCACGACGAGCGGCCACATGAAGTCGTTCCACGTGCCCATGAAGGTGAACACTCCGAGCGTCACCAGCACGGGCCGGCACAGCGGCAGGATCACCGAGCGGTAGATCCGCCACTCCGAGGCGCCGTCCACGCGCGCCGCATCGAGTAGCTCGTCGGGCAACGACAGCGCGTACAGCCGGACCAGGAAAATGCCGAAGATCGACGCCATCCCGGGCACGATCACCCCGAGGTAGGTGTTGACGAGGCCGAGCTGCTTGAGGAGCAGGAACAGTGGCAGCATCGCGACTTGAGCAGGGACCACCATGGCGGAGAGGAGCGCACGGAAGAGGCGATCCCGCCCGGCGAAGCGAAGCTTGGCGAAAGCGTAGCCGGCCATGGAGTTGACTAGCAGCGAAAGGGCCGTGACGCTGCCGGCGAGCAGCACGGAGTTGGCGAGCGTCCGGCCCAGACTCAAGCGGGTGAAGAGGTGGCGGTAGTGCTCGAACGTGACGCGCGAGGGCAGCCACGGTGGCGGTGTCATGGTCGATTCCCCACTCGGCATGAGGGAGGCCGAGACCATGGCGAACAGCGGCAGCAGCGTAGCCGCCGCCAGTCCCGCCAGCGCCAGGTGCAGCACTGCAGCCGTCCCCCGCCGTCTCAACCCCTGCAAGCCGCGCGTGGCGCTCACGAGCGGTCCTTTTGCAGCCGGAGCTGCAGCAGTGTGCCGGCGAGTATGAGGGCGAAGAGCACGAACGCGACGGCGGCGGCAAACCCCATGTTCCACCAGCGGAACCCCTGCTCGTACATGAGCAAGGCGACGGAAAGCGTTGCGTTGAGAGGTCCGCCGCGCGTCATCACGTACGGTTCGGCGAAGAGTTGCAAGTAGCCGATCATCGTGATGAGCGACACAAACAACGTCGTGGGCCGCAGCATCGGCAGCGTGATCGACCTGAACTGGCGCCAGACCCCTGCGCCGTCGATGCGCGCCGCCTCGTACAGCGACTCCGGGATCGCACCCAACCCGGCCATGAAGATCACCATGTTGTAGCCGAAGTTCTTCCAGATCGCCATGATGATGATGGCGGGCATCGCCCATGCCGGGTCGCCGAGCCAGTCGATGCCGCCAAGGCCGAACCAGCCGAGGACCTGGTTGGCGAGCCCGAAGCGCGGGTGGTACAGGCTGCGCCACACCACCGCCACGGCCACGAGCGTGGTCACCACCGGGGCGAAGAACACGGTGCGAAACAGCCCCTTCAGCCATACCGCGCGACTGGACAACAGGAGCGCCGCGGCGAGCGAGGCAGCCACCGACAACGGACCGCCCAGCAACGCGAAGTACAGCGTGTTGCGAAGCGCCTTCCAGAACACGGGGTCGGCCAGCAGGCGAGCGTAGTTGTCGAACCACGTCAGGCGCGCGCTGGCCGGGTCGGAGAGGGCGTAAATGTCGAAGTCGGTGAGCGAGAGTGCCAAGCCGCCCATCACCGGAAGGACGAAAAAGACGGCTATGACGGTGAGTGACGGGGCGAGGAACCACCAGGCGGCGCGGCTCTCGCGGGTCACGGGCGCGCCTTTCTGCGCTCGAGCAGGAAGCGCCGCTTAGCGAGAATGCGGTCCACGTCGCGGTCGAGCGAGGCAAGCGCCTGCTCCGGGCTCGCCTGGCCACGGATCGCCGACTCGGCGGCGCGCCACACGCGAGTGGCAATCTGCTCCCATTCGGGCACCTTGGGGGTGGGTCGCGCGTGCTGGAGCTGCTCCCAGAACGCCGCGACCCGTGGGTCGCCCCGCAGGCGGGGGTCGTCCCACGCTCCGCGGTGGGCCGGCAGGTCGCCGGTCAGCTCGAAAAAGCGGAGCTGCGTTCGGGGCTCCGAGAGGTATTCGACGAGGCGCCAGGCCGCTCCGACGTGGCGCGAGCGCGCGAAGACGACGAGACTCGCGCCGCCCGCGAGCGAGGCGCCAGGCCAGGGTGCGCCGTCGGGAGCGGGGATCGGAGCGGTGGCCCAGGCGTGTGCAAGCTGGGGTGGAAACCGCCGCCTGAACTCGCCCAGGTTCCATGGGCCGGTGATGTGCATCGCGAACTGACCTTCCGCCATCTGCTGGTACATGTTGGCCAGCTGGGTATTGGCGAGCGCAGGCGCCAGCCCTTCGCGAAACATCCTCAGGTAAAAGGAAAAGGCCTCGGCAAACGCCGGTTCCTGGAAGTGCCCGTAACGGTCGCCGTCACGCAGCAGCGAGGCGCCGCGCCCGAGCCCCAGGATGACCGGCGGCGTCCAGTCGTCGGTGGGCAGGAGGATAGCGTAGCGTGCGTTTCCTCCGGCCGCGAGGCGGCGCATCGCCTGAAGCCACGCGCTCCAGGTCCGGGGGAAAGCGGTCACGCCGATTGCCGCGAGCAGGTCCGATCGGTAGAAGACCACGCGCGTGTCGACGTACCACGGAATGCCGCAAAGGACGCCATCCACGACGTTGGTGTCCCAGATCCCCTCGAAGTGGTCGCTCTGGTGCACGACTGGCGAGGCGGCGACGTGGGCATCGAGGGGCGCCACGGCGCCGAGAGCCGCCAGCTCCGGGATCCAGGTATTGCCAACCTGCGCTACGTCGGGCGTGGAGCCGCCGACGAACGCGGTCAAGAGCTGCTCGTGCGCGGCGCTCCAGGGAATCTGCTGCACCACGACCGTGATGCCCGGGTGAGATCGTTCGAAGTCAGTCACCAGCTCGCGCACCACCTCGCCTTCACGCCCGAGCCCCCAGAAGCGAACCACTTCCCCCCGGCCGCCGCCACTGTCGCACCCCCCCAGCAGGATCATCGCAGCCAGGACCACTCGCGCAACAGCGCGCCGGCCGTGGAAGGCAGAGCGATCGCGCACCGGTGTCGGGGCGGGAAGCGGCACTAGTCTTCGAGCCATCCGCCATCGAAACCGGCGCGTTTGAGGCCCGCGACGATCGCAGGGTGGCCGCGCATGAGCCGCCAGAGGAGGCCGGACCGGTAGTTTTCGAGCATGAGCAACGCCGGTCCCTGGTCGATCCCGAGGTAGTCGCCGGCGACCCACGCCACACCGGGGACGATCTTGCCGAGCTGCGGTTGTACGTCGGGGAAGGTGAACGACGGGTTGAAGGCATCCCAAAAACCGTAGTCGCCCAGGATGTGCTCCCCCCATCGGCGGTGCATCTCCTCGATGGCCGGGATCACGACCTCGGGCGCGAACGGCAGCGAGGTGAGGGCGGCCCACGGCGCGATGGTGCCGTCGTCGCGTATCTCGACGGCCGAGGCGCCGCGGGCTGCGTAGGTGAAAAAGCGCCGTGGTGTGCCGTCGAAAGGCAGGATCGCGTCGAGCGGGCCGTCGCAGGCCGTCAGACCCCAGACGTTCGGACCGTAATCGCGCCAGCGGTCGGGGTTGGCAATCGCGTAGGCGCGCTGGGCAAGTGTTGCTCGCCGGGAGTTCTCGAAATAGTCGATACCCTTGGTGCGCATGTACGAGTCGCGAAGGCCGCGAAAGTCCACGAAGACGTGAGTGTACTGGTGGCCGAACAGGGGTGCGAAATTGACGTGGGGGAAACCGTGGAAGTCGCGCCACTGATAGGTCGAGCAAAACGCCGGCCAGGCCGCGGCGTCGATCGGGTGGGTGGGGGAGCCGAGGGCCAGGATGTACACCATCATGGACTCGTCGTAGCCGCGCCAGTCGAGGTGGTGTTGACCGTGCTCGGGTGTCCAGCCCATCGAGACGAGGGGCGGACGCGGCTGCGCCCACGTCCACTCCACCCGGCGGTAGATCATGTCTGCCAGCGCGCGAATTTCAGTTTCGACCGGATTGGCGGCGTCGAAGTACCTCTCACAGACCAGCGCGCCGGCCACGAGCCAGGCGGTGTCGACGGTGGACAATTCCACGTCGCGACCGAATCGAGCCCCCGACTGCATGTCAAGGAAGTGGTAGAAGAAACCTTTGTATCCGGCGCGGCCCACGGGCTCCGGGCCCTGCGGGGCGTTCCAGAGGTAGCGCAAGGTGACGAGCACGCGGCTGGCGGCCTCGTCGCGCGTGACCCAGCCGTGCTCGACGGCCACCGGGTAGGAGGCCAGGCCGAACCCCACGGCGGCCACGCTCGAGAACGACGGGGTGGGCCAGCGGTCCGGCACCAGGCCGTTGAGCGGATTCGCGGTCTCCCGGAAGAAGCGGAACATCCGTTGCTGGAGGTCCGCCAGCAGAGGCGTGAGCCGACGCGCCGCAAGCCGCTGGCGAAGGCGGGCAGGCGGCGCGACAGCGCTCCTCGAGGGTGTGGGTGGCGGCTCCTGGGCGGGGGAGGGTGTGCAGGCGAGGGCGGTGAGCACCCCCGCGGCAGCGAGACCGATGTGGGCGAGACGCCGGATGTTGCGGGCGCGCCCGCCAGGTGGTCGTTGCATGCCCATCTTGGGCCTCCCTCCCTCCAGCATGCTACACACGCGGGCGGGGCACGGGCACTGCTGACCCGTGCCCCGCCAGTGGAAACCAGAGCGCTCTAGAAGCTGAATTTGGCACCCACCTGGAAGCGGCGGGCGTTGATGGCGCACTCGCCCTTTCCGAACTGGGTGTTGGTCTCGCCGGCCGGCGGCTTGAAGCCCGAACCCCAGCCGTAACAGGCATAGTTGGCGAAGTCAGTGACGTTGAACCCTTCACCCACGAGCCCGAAGCGGAAGTCGCCAGCGATCTTGGTCTCCCACTCGAGGCGCAGATCGAGCGAGCGGTAAGCCCAGTTCTTCCACCCGAGGAATACGTACTTGCGGGGGCTCCCGGCGTTCCAGTGGATGGTGAACTTGTCCCACCCCTGCGAGGCGTCATAGATCGTATAGGGCAGGCCGGAGCCGAGGGTCAGGATGGTCGAAGCACGGAAGCCGAAGGGGAGACCGACCGTGCCGCTGGCCACGATTCTGTCCTTCTCGTCGTAGTCGCCGCGGTGCCACGTGAAATCGGAGGGCCGCAGGAAGTCGAACGCCCCCCAGGCGATGCCGTCGCCCGCGTTGGCGGGGCCGGTCGACTTGGCGTTTGTGCGGGTGTAAGCCAGGTTGAAGCCCCACCCCGCTTCGCTGGTGAACGGCCTGTCAAGGGTGAGGAAGACGGCATCGTACTTTGTCTTGCGCACGTCCGAGGTGATGAACAGCCGGGCATACCCCGGGATCGGTACGTTACCTCCCCAGCGGTCGCCGAACTGCGTACCCGGGGGCAGGTCGCCGAAGAACCACGCCATGCCGTTGTAGCCGCGCACACCAGCGTACGAGAGGCCGGCAACGAAGCTGCCGGGCAACCGCTGGCGCACCCCGAGCGTCCACTGGTCCGACCGCGGAGGCTTCATCTCGTTGTTGACGAGGAAGATTTCGGGCCCGGGCGCCTGCCCGCTCGAGATCAGCTGGTCGAGGGCGCTGCGGTTGAGGTAGGCATCGTTCCACACGATCGGCGGTACGCCGCAGCCGGGGCGCGGGGTGCCGTCGGCGGAAAAGCAGAACTCGTAGATCTTGTACTGCTGCCTGTACTGCTCGTCGAAGATATCGTTGAGAAGCACTCGGTCGTAGTACTTGCCCCAGCCGCCGAAGATGACGGTCTCGCCCTTGCCGGTGGCATCCCAGGTGAAGCCGAGGCGGGGCTGGACCATACCGTAATACGGCTTGCGATCGTTGCCGTCGGTCGTGTACTGGTTGAAGTCGAGGAACTCGTTGAGGCACCACGTCGTCTTGCCGCCGACCTGCGAGCCGTAGGTGCGGCACGCTCCCTCCATGGCTTGCTTGAGCGCCGAAGGCGTCTTGAAGTCGTTGTTCAGCATGTTGGACTCGTAGTCCCAGCGCAGGCCGACCGAGAGTGCGAGGGTGTCGGTGATTCTCCAGTCGTCCTGGAGGTACACCCCGACCTGGGTGTTGTTGTAGGCGAGCTTGGCGTTGCCGAAGCCGTAGCGTGCCTTGAAGGGGTACTGCCATTGCTCATCGCTGCGGAACTCGAAGGTCGGGTTCGAGTAGAAGTTCTTCTTGATGGTGTAGTCCATGAAGTTGGCGGTGAAGCCGCCCTTGACCGCGTGCTCACCCATCCACGACCGGAAGTACGTGAGATCGTCCCGCACCCCGATGCGGTCCTGCTGGAAATCCTGGCTGCCATCCTTGCCGCCCACGTCGAGCAACCCGATGTAGTTCAGGCGCGGCAGGTCGGGCCGCAGGGCGGTCGGGAACCAGCGCAGGCGCTGGGAGGTGAGGTTTGCCTCGTTGAGTGTCGAGTCGCCCAAGAACGCCGTCCACTTGGCGACCGCGGCGTTGGTCGCAACCTGGAAGCTCTCGGCGCCTTCCTCGACCCGCTGCCCACCGAAGCCCCTGATCTCTTCCTCGTCGCGCCGGTTGTACGAGACGTCTACGGTCTGGCTCACCGCCGGCTGCCAGGTGAGCTTGGCGAAGTAGAGGTCCGAGGTGAACGGGGACTTGATGTTCCCCTCCTCGTAGCCCGAGAGCCTGGCCTTGACGTTGGCCGGCGCGTCGTTCCACTGCCCGCCTCGTGTCACGAGGTTGTAGCGGTCCTGGGAGTTGCGCTCGTAGGAGACGAAGGCGTGCAGTCTGTCCTTGAGGATCGGGCCGCCGACGGCGAGCCCCAGCTGGCTCCGCTTGTACTCGGGCTTCGAGAACCCTTTGTCCTCGGAAATCGGGTCGAGAGCCACCATGCTCTTGTTCTGGAAGTGGTAGAAGGCATCGCCCGACCAGCGGTTGCCCCCCGAGCGGGTGATCGCCGAGATGATGGCGGCCGCCGCCTTTTCATACTCCGCCTTGTAGTTCTGCGTCAGGACCTGGAACTCCTGGACGGCGTTCTGGGGGAACGGGTTGCCCTTGGAGGAGTCCTGCATGAAAGAGCCACCTTCCAGGAGGTCGTTCTTGTACGACAGGCCGTCGATGAAGGTGTTGACCTGCCGGGAGCTCATCCCGCCGGAGCGGAAGTTCTGCGTCGCGTTGGGGTCCGGATTCACGTACACGCCCGGCGCCAGCGCCGCGAAGTTGAGGAAGTTGCGAGAGTTCTGTGGCAGCAGAGAAATCTGTTCCTGAGTCACGTTGGTGCGGATCTCGGGCGACTTGAGATCGACGAGAAGGTTCGTGCGGTCGCCGATGACGGCGATGTTCTCGATCACCATCGCATCGAGGGTCAGCTTGAAGTCGAGGACCGGGTTCTGGCCCAGCAGCACCTGTACCGTCTTTGCCTGCGGCCTGAAGCCTTCCAGCTCGACGCGTACCTCGTACTGCCCGGGGGTCAGGGCGCCCAGCACGAAAGTGCCATCAGTGCCGGTGATCGAGCGGTGGACGAAACCGGAGTCCGTACCCACCGCCTCGACCGTGGCGCCTGGAAGCGGCCCACTGTCGTCGGTGACCCGTCCGCGTATGGACACGTTTGTGCTCTGCCCGAGCGCGGCCGGGGCCGCGACGGCGAGGGCCAGGAGCCCGGCCAGAGCAACTCCCGCCCAGGGCTTAGAGAATACATGTGACTTCATGGCCTTCTCCTTCCTTGTGAGTCGGTGTCTACACAGGAAACCGAGGGTGCCTCGGTCGGGTTGCGATGGGCGCCGGTGCCGCGTGCGGGGGCGCCGCACGAGGCGCGCACCACGAGCGTGGTCGGGAGTACCTCCCGCATCCGCTCGTGCCGGTTCTTGAGATCGATGGCGATGAGCAGCCGCTCGAGCGCTCGCGCACCCAGAGTGTCGATGGAGACATGTACCGAGGTGAGGGGAGGAGCCACGTAGCGGGCCGTCGGGATGTCGTCGAAGCCGCCGAGGGCCATGTCTTCGGGCACCCGGACTCCGGCCTCGCCGAGAGCGCAGAGCACGCCGATGGCCATGGCGTCGTTGGCCGCGAACACGGCGCGCGGGGGCGGCTGGATGGCCAGCAAACGCCGACCGGCCTGGTAGCCGCCTGCCTCCGAGAAGTCGGCCTCGATCTCCAGCGCCGGGTCGATCTCGGCGCCCAGCGCTCCCAGCGCCTCGCGATACCCCCGCAGGCGCTCTCGGGAGTCGTGATTGCTGGCGGGGCCGCCGACGTGCGCGATACGGCGATAACCGACCTCCACGAAATGGCGGATCATCGCGAAAGCGCCGCCGTAGTTGTCGATGCGAATCGAATCGTACTCCTGGTCCCGGTTCGGGGAGTTGAGCAGCACGATCGGCAGGCTCGACGGAAGGGTCGCGCGAAGGGTGTCGCCGTCGATCTCGGGCGACATGACGATGAGCCCGTCCACGCGCCCGCGCGTCGCCTGCAGTACCGCTGCGGCCTCGGCGCGGTCGCTGTGCGAGCCCGACACCAAGAGGTGGTAGCCGTGCCGGCGGGCAGCGAGGTCGATGCCGCGGATGAGCTCGGAGAAGAACTCGCCGTAGATGTCGGGTAGCAGCACCCCGATGGTGCTGGTTTTGGTGGTGACGAGGCTGCGGGCGGCACCGTGCGGCACGTAGCGCAGGCCGGCGGCGAGCGCCAGCACGCGTTCGCGGGTCGCGGCGCTGACCGAGGCCCTGCCGTTGAGGACCCGTGAGACGGTGGCCACGGAAACCCCCGCCTCGCGAGCCAGATCCTTGATGGTCACGGTCACTGCCTAGCTCCCTCGTCAGTCTTTGACCCGGCCCGGCGCGTCGGGCTCGGGTGGTTCGAAGGGGATTTCGAAATCTTCATGGTAAACGTTTACATCCAAGTTTATTGTGGTGCCCCTGAAATCCCCTGTCAAGAGGGGGGGTGCAGAGCGGATGTCTTTGTGGTCGTCCTTGCTGATACGAACCTAAATGATTTAGACGCTATATGATAGAAGGATTGTGTGGGCGAGCGCCGGGAGGGGGGCGGCAGTGTTACGGAGGTCCGAAAGAAAACGTTTGCATCACATTTCGATGGCGCCTGGTGCTACGATCGGCTGCGAGGGACGAGCCCGCGTGCAGGCGAAGATGACACGCTCCTCGAGGGATGTGCGCCCGTGGGTGGTGCTCGCGGGAGCGCTGGGGATCCTGCTGCTGCACGTGCTGCCCGATCCCCGGCCGCCGGCGGGCGTGTGGGGCGCGGTCGGCGCGCTGGCCTACCCTCCTGGCGTGCGGTGGGCGCTGGCCGGGCTGGTCGGGGTTCTGGCGGTGCCGGCCGCAAGCCGCCGCACGGCCGCCTGGCTTGCCGTGGCGTGGGGCGGTGCGCGGCCGATCCTGGCCCGGGTCCCGACCGCGGCGTGGGTGCTCCTGCTGCTTTCGGGCGCCTGGCTGCTGCGCTCGCACGTCCCGTACGGTGATGGCCCGGAGATGACCGGGGAACTCGAGGCCGGGGCCTGGAGCAACTTCAAGCAGCCTCTGGATCGCCTCGTGAACGCCCTCACGTTCCGGGGGTTGCGGGCAGCCGTGGGCGCCGACGCCGAGACCTCGGTGGCGCTCGTGAGCACGATGGCGGGCGCGCTGTACTGGCTCGCGGTGGCGCGCCTTGGACGCCGCAACTGGCTGGGGCTGCCTACGGTCGCGGTCTGGCTGCTGGCCGGCACGCACGGCGCCGTGGCGCTGCTGTGCGGGCACGTGGAGAGCTACTCGCTGCTTTTGGCCGCCACGGCGTGGACGCTGGTGATGGCGCTCGAAGCGGGGTTCGGCGAGGCACCACTGTGGGTCGCGGGGCTCGTGTTCGGCCTGGCGGTGGCGATCCACCTCGAGGCCGTCTGGCTGGCGCCGGCGTTGCCGGTGGCCTGGGCGACGCGCTGGGCCGGGAAGTGGAGTGCTGCGGGGGCTGCCGGCAAGGCGCTGCGCGAGGCCGCGGCGGGGGCGGCCGTTTCGCTCGTGCCGCTCGCCCTGGTGATGACGGGGTTCGCTGCCACCGGCAAGGGGCTGTCGGGGTTTTCCCCGGCGACGTTCGGGGGGGGCGACGACCACCTTTTCGTGCCGCTGTCCCGCCTCGAGACCCCGTACGAGCGCTTCACGATGTTTTCCGGCGATCACCTCGCCGCGTTCGGCAACGAACTGCTGCTCGTGGCGCCGGTGGGGGTGCTCCTCGCGCTCGCCGGCCCGCTCGGACGCCGCGCCGACGGCCGCCGGACCGACGAGGGGACGTGGGTGCTGCTGGCCGCCACAGCCGGGGCGGTGGCGTATGCGTTCGTCTTCAACCCCGACCTCATGGTGTACAGCCCGCTCGGGGTGCTGGCCGAGTGGGACCTTTTCGCGTTCGAGGCCGTCCCGCTGACGCTGCTCGGGATGTGGTGGCTGCGCACGGCCATGGACCCGGGGCCGAACCGGGACGGGATCGTCGTCGCTGCGGTGGCGCTCGGCCTCTTCCATACCCTCGGCTTCATCCTCCTCAACTCCGGGCTCGTGGCCGCCGCACCGTGAAGACTCCCTGGCGCGCCTTGCTGCTCGGCCTGAGGTTCCCCGACCTGCCGGGCAGTCTGCGCCTGCTGCGGAACCGGCGCGTGGCGTTCGTGAGCTCGCGGTTCGGCACGCCGCGCCACACCTGCGAGCACGGGCGCGAGCAGCTCGCGATGTGGGGCGTCGGCTCGACCGTGTTGCGGGTCGAGGAACTGGCGCTGCCCGGGGACCTGCAGCCCTTCGATCTCGTCATTCTCAACCGGGTGCCGCTCTCGCCCCCGCTGGAGCAGGCGCTGCGGGGTGTCAAGAGCCGGGGTGGCGTGGTGGTCGGCGACATGGACGACATGTTGCTCGACCCGGAGGTGGTGCTCTCCCACCCCTACTACCGGGAGCGGCCGGCGGAAGAACGGGCGCGCCTGGTCGAGCTCGTCGAAGGGCTGCGCCGGACCTTCGCGCTGTGCTCGCACGTCCTGTGCTACACCTCGGCGCTCGCGGCGGAGCTGGAGAGGTTCGGGTTTCGGCCGTTGCGCGTGACGTCGTGTGCCAGCCAGGAGATGCAGGCGTGCGCGCGGCGGGCCCGGAACCTCGCGCGACCGCAGCCGGGGGCGGTCACGGTGGGCTTCGCGGCCGGGCACCCGGGGCATGCTGCGAACCTCGCCATGGTGGTCGGGGTCCTCGAGGGTCTGCTCGAGGAGCTGCCGGGCTGCCGGCTGGTCCTGCTCGGTGGCGTGGAACCTCCCCCTGCGCTGCAGCGTTTCGGCGCGCGCGTCGAGCTTCGCCCGCACGTCGACTGGCGGGAGCTGCCGCGCGAGATCTGTCGTTTCGACGTGGCCGTTGCCCCCCTCGCCCCGTGCGCCTTCAACGAGGGGAAAAGCCACCTCAAGTACGTCGAGGCGGCCCTGTGTCGGGTGCCGCTCGTGGCCTCGCCCGTCGGTCAGCTCGGCGAGACGATCCGGGACGGCGTCAACGGGCGGCTGGCAGGCACGCCGGAGGATTGGGCGTCCTGCCTGCGCGAGCTGGCCGGCGCCCCCGAGCTGCGGCACCGCCTGGGGGCACGCGCCCACGCCCACGTGCTGCGCAGGCTCACCACCCGGGCTTGCGCTCCCGTGCTGGTGCGAGCCCTGGGCCGGGCTGTGCGCGAAACGATCAGTTGACCCAAGCGCCCCCCGGGTCGGAGACGGGGAACGGGAAGGTGGCGCGCCAGCGCACGATTTCGGCCAGCGCGGCGTTCGCCGCCACCGTGCGGCGGTGGCCCTTGTCGCGCGGCAGCGGGATGGGCGGCTCGGTCATGAGACCCCACGCTGCGTTGGCGGGCTGGAAGTCATGCGGTGACCGCTCGGTGAGGTGGCGCACGAGCCCGCCGTGCGCGGTCCAGTGCACGAGCGGCTCCACCTCCGCGCCGAGCTGCTCGGCCGCCAGGGAAAACCCGGCCAGAAGGCCGCACGCCGCCGACTCCACATAGCCCTCGACGCCGGCGAGCTGGCCGGCGAGGCGAAGCTCGGGGCGCACCTCGATCCTGAGCTGGGCGTCGAGGTGGCGGGGCGCGCACACGAACGAGTTGCGGTGGACCATGCCGTAGCGCACGAAGCGGGCGTTGGCGAGGCCGGGGATCATCCGCATCACGCGCTGCTGCGCCCCCACCGTCATGCGGGTCTGGAACCCGACGAGGTTGTAGTGGCGGGCTGCGAGGTCGTCCTGGCGGAGCTGCACCACGGCGTACGGCCGGCGGCCGGTGCGCGGGTCCACGAGCCCGACCGATTTCATCGGGCCGTAGCGCAGGGTGTCGAGGCCGCGCTCGGCCATGACCTCGATCGGCAGGCACCCTTCGAAGTGCGGGATGTCGCGTTCGAATTCGCGCAGTGGCACCTTCTCGGCCTCCCGCAGCGCGACCACGAACGCCACGTACTGCTCGTGGTCGAGCGGAGCGTTGAGGTAGTCGGCCCCGCCCCCCTTGCCGTAGCGGGAGGCGGCGAAGAGCAGGGACATGTCGAGCGAGTCGGCGGCGACGACGGGGGCGATGGCGTCGAAAAACGAGAGCGAGCCTTCGCCCAAAAGCTCTTCGAGGGCGCGGTGCAGCGCCGGCGAGGTGAGCGGTCCGGTGGCCAGGATCGCGGGCCCCTCGGGCAGCGCTGTGACCTCCTCGCGCACGACGCGCACCAGCGGGTGGCTTTCGAGCGCCCGGGTGATGTGGGCGGAAAACGCCGCCCGGTCGACGGCCAGGGCATCCCCGGCCGGCACCCTGGCCTTCCGGGCCGCCGCCATGACGAGCGAGCCCATGGCTTCCATCTCGCGCTTGAGCAGCCCGACGGCGTTGGTCGGGTTGTCGGAACGCAGCGAGTTGGAGCACACGAGTTCGGCGAGGTCGCCGCTGCGGTGGGCCGGCGTGGTGGTGCCGGGCCGCATCTCGACGAGCTCGACCTCGACGCCGGCGGAGGCGAGCTGCCACGCTGCCTCGCACCCGGCCAGCCCGCCGCCGATCACCCTCACCATGCCCCCTCCTGCCCGGGGGAGGGGACGACAGGGACGGCGCCGCAGCGGTGCGGCGCCTGAACGGCGAGGCAGGGGCGAGGCGGGCGGGGCGTCCCTCGTCCCCCTCTCCTCATTCGTGGGTCTCCGCGGGGGTGCGGAAGGCGCAGCCTTCGGTCGCGCACACCCACTCGATGCCGCGGCGGACCGACTTCTTCTCGAGGAGGAACGGGGCGCCGCACTGCGGGCACGGGCGCGGCACCGGCCTGGCGTTGAGGGTGACGGTGCACTTGGGGTAGCGGTTGCACCCCCAGAACGGCTTGCCGCGCCGCGAGCGCTTCTCGACCAGCTCGCCGTCGCACCCCTCCCGCGTGCAGCGCACCCCCGACGGGGTGTTGGGGCTGGCCGGCCCCTTGCTGATGCGCCGCGTACCCTTGCAGTCGGGGTAGCGGGAGCAGGCCCAGAACGGGCCGAAACGGGAGCGTTTCGCCACCATCGGGGCGCCGCACTCGGGGCACGCCGGGGCGTCCTGCGACGGCTGCACGGCCCCCGGCTCGCGGGTGGTGCGGCAGTCGGGGTAGCGCGAGCAGGCGAGATACTCGCCGTAGCGGCCGAACCGCAGGATCATCGGCGCCCCGCAGGCGGGGCACTTCTCCTCGGTCTGCACGCCCTGCCGCTTGACCGACTGCATCGCCCCGGAGGCCTTCTCGAGGTCGGTGGAGAACGTCTTCCAGAAGCGGGCGAGGGCGGCCTGCCAGTCTTCCTCGCCCTCGGCCACGGCATCCAGCTCGGCTTCCATGCGGGCCGTGTAGCGCTCGTTGATGAGGTCGGCAAAGGCGTCCACGAGCATGCGGTTCACGAGCTTGCCGAGCTCGGTGGGGACGAACGCCCCCTTTTCCTTCGTGACGTAGTCGCGGTCGGAAATCACGGCAATGATCTGCGCGTACGTCGAGGGACGGCCGACACCGTTTTCCTCCAGGGCCTTGACCAGGGTGGACTCGGTGAAACGCGGCGGCGGTTGGGTGAACTTCTGCTCGGCGTCGAGCCGTTCCAGGCGGAGCTCCTGCCCCTTCGCGAGCGGCGGCAGGCGGCGGCTGGTAGGCTCCTCGTCCTCTTCGAACTTGCGGGGGGCCGGCTTCTCCTCGTCTTCGCGGTAGACGCGCAGGTAGCCGGCCTCGACCTCGGTCTCGCCGCGCGCCTTGAAACCGTACCGCCCGGCGTTGACCACGACGTCGGTGACGTCGAACTGCGCCGGCTTCATCTGCGAGGCCACGAAGCGCTGCCAGATGAGGGTGTAGAGCTTGAGGGCGTCGGGTTCGAGGTAAGCGGCGACGGCCTCCGGGCTGCGCGCGACGTCGCTCGGGCGGATCGCCTCGTGGGCGTCCTGCGCCTCCGAGCGGTTCTTGAAGTAGTTGGGCCGCTCGGGCAGGAAGGCGTCGCCGAACGTGTCGGCAATGTACGCGCGGACCGCGTCGAGCGCCTCCGGAGCGACCCGCACCGAGTCGGTGCGCATGTACGTGATGAGCCCGACCCGTTCGCCGCCGCCGAGGTCGACGCCCTCGTACAGGCGCTGCGCGAGCTGCATGGTCTTGCGCACCGGAAAGCGGAAGCGGGCCGCCGCCGCCTGCTGCAGCTTGGCGGTCACGAACGGCGGCGGCGCCTTTTGCTGGCGGCGGCGCCGCGTCACGCTCGCGACCCCGAACGGGGAGGTCTCGACCTCGGCCCGGATCGCCGCCGCCGTCTCGCCGTCGCGCACCACGAGCTTGCGGCCGTCGCGAAGGGCGAGGCGGGCCACAAACGGCGGCGGCTCGCCGGCCGCGAGGCGGGCGTCGAGGTGCCAGTACTCTTCGGGCTCGAAGGCCTCGATCTCGGCCTCGCGGTCGCAAATCATCTTGAGCGCCACCGACTGCACGCGGCCGGCCGACAGCCCGCGCTTGACCTTTTCCCACAGCAGAGGGGAAAGCTTGTACCCCACGAGGCGGTCGACAACCCGCCGGGCCTGCTGCGAGTCCACGAGACGCCCGTCGAGCGGGCGGGGCCTGGCGATCGCATCCTGCACGGCCCGCCGGGTGATCTCGTGGAACAGCACGCGGGCGATCGGCTTGCCGGTGTCCTTGAGGATCTCGGCCAGGTGCCAGCCGATGGCCTCCCCCTCGCGGTCGGGGTCGGTGGCCAGCAGGATCCGCTCCGCACGTTCCGCAGCGGCCCGGATCTCGCTGATCACCTTGCGCTTGGCCGGCATCACGAGATAGCGCGGCGCGAAGCCGTGGGCGAGGTCGATCCCCAGCTCGTTGCGGGGCAAGTCCCGCACATGGCCGACCGAGGCCATGACGGTGTACCCCTTGCCGAGGTACTTGCCGAGCGTCCGCGCCTTGGCCGGCGACTCCACGATGACCAGCGTCTGTCCCACGTCACCTCCGGACGTGCACGATACCAGCGATGTCAAGCGGGTCCCGGTGCCCGCCGGTCGACGAGCGAGCGGCGAAGCGTGCACGGCGTGAGGTCTCGTGCGCCCTCCAGAGGGGAAGGGTGGCGCCGCGTTTTGCTGCCCTCGGGCACGGGCGAGCCTGCTCTCTGGAGGCTCCTGTCGCCGCATGAGGACGGGCGGGGCGCGGGGCGTAGAATGCAACAGGCTTCCTGGTGGTTTTCACAGGTGCGCGGCTGGCGCGAGAGTTGCAAAGCGGTCTCAGAGATGGCCGCCTCGCCCGCGGCGGCCGAGAAGGGATGAAGACATGGAGCGCATGAAGGTGATGGTGGTGGTGGGCGTCCTCGGGGTGGCGACGCTGGCGGGCTGCTCGAGTTCGAGGCCGGACGGGGCGCCGCCGCCGGCGACACAGGCCGAGGTCGAGCAGGTTGGAGCGACGGCCGTGAAGTACCGCGGCCCCGATCTCGAGCTCGCGCTGTCGTATCGCTTTGCCAACCTCAACATGGGCATGGACTGGCTGCTGGTGGACGTCGCCGTCACCGGCTCGAGGCGGCTGGCGGTCGAGCTCAAGCGGGAGAAGATCTCGCTCCGCACCCCGGACGGCGAGACCGTGCCGCTGCCGAGCCAGGAGGAGTTGACGGAGTCGTTCTCCAGCATCCGGGCCGCCAACCAGCGTGCCAACGTGGCTGCCGAGCCGCTGCGCTACTGGGGCGGACGGCAGTTGTGCACGCTCAACTTCCTGGTCGAGCCGGGCACCAACATCGTGATGCGGTCGATCTGGGTCAACGACGAGCGCTGGTGCGTCGGCCGCCTGTACTTCCCGCTCGCCCGGGGAGTCCAGCCCGGCCGCTACGAGCTGCGCATCGACCTGCCCGAGAGCAGGGTCCGGGTCCCGTTCGTGCTCGGCGCTAGGGGGTAGCTCGACGGCGCACGCGGCGGTAGCGCCCATCGGGCTCGCGGGCCACGGCGCCCTCCAGCTCAAGATGCAGCAGCGCCTCGAGCACGGCCGCGACCGGCATGCTGCTGGCCGCAGCGAGCGCGTCCACGGTCATCGCCTCGCCCGGCCGGAAGGCCGCCAGCAGGCCGTCGAGCAACGGCTCGCGGGCGCTCGCGGGAGCGGCGATGCCCAGCACGTCCAGCACGTCGGTGGCGGTGAGGGCGGGAGCGGCCCCCGCCCGCAGGAGGCCGTTCGGCCCCGCCGACAACGGCGAGAACACCGAGCCGGGCACGGCCAGCACCTCTCGCCCCTCGTCGAGCGCCAGGCGCGCCGTGATGAGCGCACCGGAGCGCGCCTCGGCCTCGACCACCACGACCACTCGCGCCAGCCCGGCGATGATGCGGTTGCGCTCGGGGAAGTGGTGGGCGAGCGGCGGGCTGCCAGGCGGGTACTCGGTGACGAGCGCGCCGTGCGCGGCAATCTGCTCGGCGAGTTCGGCGTGCTCCGGGGGGTAGACGCGGTCTGGCCCGCACCCCCACACCGCAACCGTGGGGCCGCCGGCGGCGAGCGCCCCCCGGTGCGCTGCAGCGTCGACCCCGCGGGCCATGCCCGAAACCACGGTGACGCCGGCCCGCGCCAGCTCGCCGCCGAACCACTCGGCGACCTCGCGCCCGTACGCGGAAGCGCGGCGGGCGCCGACGATGGCGACGCCGGGACCGGGAGGAACGGTGCCACGCATGAACAGCCCCAGCGGGGGGTCGGACAGCTCGGCCAGCGGCGCAGGGAATTCGGGGTCGCCGGCCGCCAGCCAGCGCCAGCCGCGCGCGGCCAGCTCGGCAAGCATCGCCGGCACTCGCTCGAGCATCCTCTCGGCGCCTGCCGGGTCGGGCTCCTGGCCGCACAGCCAGGCCCGGCACTTGTCGCGGCCGGGACGAGCGCCGTCGGGCTGGTGTGCGACCCAGGCCAGAGCGCGCTGCGACGAGGGAATCGAGCCCGGCATGTGGGCCTATAATACCGGGACGGCCTGGGAGGTGGTATGCGCCTCTGGGTGATTGGGTTGGTGGTCATGGCGGCGGCGGCCGGGGGCTGCGCGAGTTCGGCGAGCCAGCCCAGCGCCGCCCGCGAGATGCGGGTGGGCGTCAAGGCGGCGGCGCGCGCCTACTGGCAGGAGGCGCACTTCCGCTTCCATCGGGCGAGCCAGCTCGAACCCGACAACGTACGGGTTCTCAACAACCTCGCGGTGTCGCTGGAGGCGCTCGGCCGGTACGAGGAAGCGCTGGAGGTCTACAAGCGCGCCCTCGAGAAGGCGCCATCGAACGCCACGCTGAAGCGCAACCACGCGCGGTTCGCCGAGTTTTACTCGAGCCTGGCGCGCGGCGTGAAGCCCAAGGAGCTCGGCGATGCGAAGCCTTAAGGTGACGTTGCTGCTCCTGTTGCTCGCCTCCGCTGTCCTGGCGACCACACGCGAGGTCGAGCTGACCCTGCCACTGCGCTCCAGGCTGCAGCTTTCCGGCCACGAGCGGCTGTACATCGGGCCGTTCGTGCGGGAGGTGCGGGGCGACGAGGCGCCAGCGCAGCTGCGGTTCGATGTCGCGGCGGAGCTCGAGCGCTTCCTGCGCAAGCTGTTGCGCAAGCAGTCGAAGTACGTGATCTTGCCGCAGCTCGAGGGGGTCCGGGTGCCGGTCAGCGACCCCATCGAACTCGCCAAGCTCTCGGACTTCTGGCGCGAGCTGGGGATGCGGGTGAACGCCGACTACGTCGTGGCGGGCTCGATCGAGTTCACGGTCCAGGACACCACCCAGCCCAAGATGCAGTCGTACGAGTCGCCGATCGATGGGCGCACCTACTACCGCCAGGTGATGGTCGAGCAGACCGGCTTTACGTACGACATTCTCATCAACGTGTACGACGGCCGCACCGGTGCCCTGGTGTTCCAGGAGTCGTTCAAGGACACCCAGGAACGCGAGGAGCGGGCGTTCGACGAGTTCACGGGCATGTTCGCCAACCTCTACGCCCTCGAGAACAAGCTGATGGGGGTGTTCGTCCCGCGCACGATCAAGACGAAGCGGTTCCTGTTCCTGCCGTAACGGGGGGTCGCATGATCCGACGCATGCTCATTCTGGCTGGAGTCCTCTTCGCGGTGTCTCCGGCTGCAGCCCAGTACTTCGGCAAGAACAAGGTGCGGTACGACTCGTTCCGGTGGATGGTGTACTCGACGCCCCACTTCCGCATCTCGTTCTACGACAGGGTCGAGCCCTCGCTGCCCAAGGTCGCGTCTTTCGCCGAGAGCGCCTACGACGAACTGGCGCGCCGGCTCAACTTCCAGGTCACGGAGCCGATCCGGCTCATCGCCTACGCCACCCACGCGGACTTCGAGCAAACCAACACCATCGTCGAGTTCATCCCGGAAGGGGTGGGGGCGTTCGCCCTGCCGTCGCGCAACCGCATGGTGCTGCCGGTGGACCTTCCCGACGCGGAGCTGCAGAAGCTCATCCAGCACGAGCTGACGCACGTCTTCCAGTTCGAGATCCTGTTCCAGGGGCGGCTCGGGAAGGCGTTGACCTCGAGCCCGCCCCAGTGGTTCATGGAAGGCATGGCCTCGTTCTTCGCCGACGACGAGGACTCGCGGGCCAGGGCGGTGATGCGCGACGCCGTGCTGTCGGATCGCGTGCCCTCGGTCGGCCAGGGGCCCACCGGCTACGAGGCCTACCGATTCGGCCACATGGTGTTCAAGTTCGTGCAGGCGGAGTGGGGCGACGAGGGGGTGCGCGATTTCGTGTTCGAGTTCCGCAACGCGCTCGGGGGTTCCGTCGCGAAGGCCCTCAAGCGCGCCTTCGATCTCGAGATCGAGGAGTTCGACTCGCGCTTCAGGTCGTGGCTGCGCAGGTACTACCAGCCCTTCACCGAGCGGGGGGATCCGCGCGAGTTCGGCCAGCTCTTCCGGGTGGATGCCAACGAGGGCATGAGGTCGTACGAGACCTCGCCCGTGGCCTCGCCGTCGGGGGACCTCATCGCGGCGTTCTCGACCTACAAGGAAGACGTCGACGTGGTGCTGCTCGGCGTGCCCGATCGCAGGCTCTTCCGCAACCTGACGCGCGGCAACACGACCCGCTACGCATACCTCATCGCGCAGATGCTGACGACCGGACCCGACCGCGGCCGCGACCTGGCGTTTTCTCCCGACGGCGACTCCATTGCGGTGTTCGCTCGCCGGGAGCGCGGCCGTGACCTGCTGATCCTCGACGCGTTCAGGGGCCGGATCGTGCGGCGCTTTCCGATGACCGTGGACCAGGCGATGCAGCCCGCCTACTCGCGGGATGGCTCGACGATCGCGTTTCGCGCTTTCGATCGCGGCCGCGCCGACATCTACCTGCTCGACCTGGCCAGCGGTGCGGCCAGAAACCTGACGGACGACGAGGCGTACGACGCCGACCCGGTGTTCACCCCCGACGGCAAGGGGCTCGTGTACGCCTCGCAAAGCGGCGAGCACAGCAAGCTTTTCCGGCTCGAGCTGGCCGATCCCACGGTGCGCACCCAGCTCACCTTCGGCCCCGGCAGCGACGAGGGCGCGAGCTTCTCGCCCGACGGGAAGCGGCTGTACTTCGCCTCCGACCGCGACCAGGGGGTGATGGACATCTACGTACTGGACCTCGAGACGCGCGAGCTCCGCCGGTTGACCAGGGTCATCGGCTCGGCGCTCAACCCGGTCGCGATCTCGACCCGCGACGGCGAGCGCGTCGTGTTCCAGGCTTACGCCAAGGGGCGCTTCGCGCTGTACCTCCTCGACCCGGCCCAGGGCACCGTGGTCGGCAAGGAGGATCCGGCCCAGCCGTCCCCGACGCGGGAGCGCTTCGAGCCAGCGATCACCGTGGCGATCAACAAGGACCGTATCGAGCCGATCAGGCGCCACAAGCTGGGGCTCGACGACGCCCAGGTGCTCGTCGGCGTGAACACCGACAACACCCTCATTTCGCAGACCTACCTCTCGTTCTCGGACGACTACGGCGATCGCCGTCTGAACGTGCTGCTGTCCTCGGTGGAAAGCTACACGAACTTCTCCATTGCGTGGCTGAACCTGGGTCGTCGCCTGCAGTGGGGCGCCGTGGCGTTCGACGACAGCTCGTACTACCTGTTCCGGCGCAGCGCCACCGACGACCGCATCGAGCGGCGCCAGCAGTACCGCGAAACCGGTGTGGCGGCGTTCGCGCAGTACCCGTTTTCCGTGTACCACCGCGTGGAAGGCAGCGTGGGCTTCGTGCGGCGGCAGATCGCGTACCCGGTGTTCACCCAGGACGGGGTGGCGTTCGTGGACCAGAAAGACAACCTGCCGTGGGTCGGGCTGTCGGCCACCGGCGACACCACGTTTTACCAGTACTACGGGCCGCACGGAGGCCGCCGCTGGATGCTGTCGTACGCCAACGCATTCGACGTCAAGGAGGGCGGCATCCTGTCGCACGGCCTGATCCTGGACGCCCGGCAGTACGTGCCGATATCCCGGCGCAACGAGCTGGCGCTCCGGCTGTGGGCCGCGGCCTCGGACGGCAACCGCCCCAATTTCTACTACTTTGGCGGGATCGACACGCTGCGGGGCTACAGCTACCAGTCGCTCGCCGGCAACCGCGCCTTCCACGCCAACCTCGAGTGGCGGTTCCCGCTCATCGATCACCTCGTGCTGCCGTGGCTGCACTTGTCGGGCGTGCGCGGCCGGGTGTTCCTGGACGTGGGCGGGGCTTGGTTCGACCTGCCCGGTTACACCATCGATTTCGGCGGGGGGTTCAAGTACGAGGTGCCGCCGTACAACCAGGGGTTCCGTTTCTGGCATGACGGCCGGCTCGACGATGCGGTGTCGAGCTACGGGTTCGGGCTCTCGCTCAACCTCTTCGGGCTGCCGGCGCACTGGGACTTCGCCAAGCGCTGGGACTTCAAGGACTCGTTCGACAGGGGCTACCGCACCGAGTTCTGGATCGGCATCCGGTACTGAGCCGGCGCCCGGGGGAACCGCTTCAGGTGGCCGAGTCGCACCGCCTCGCACGACCCCCCGGGAACGGTCGCGGCGGAGGCCCACCCGTGACGCCTGTGACGCGGCAGCTCGTCGACGCGATCCCCGGCGAGGTGCGCTTGGAGGACGCCTCGTGCCCGATGGGCTGCCCGCGCGGCGAGGACCCCGTCGTCAGCGCCCATGACCGGATCAACGGCTTGCCGGGGCGGTTCGCCGTCGTGCGCTGCAGCACCTGCGGGCTGATGCGGACCAATCCGCGGCCGACCGCCGACACCATCGGGTTCTACTATCCCGACACCTACCCGCCGTTCCTTGTCGGTGCCGCGCCGGAGGCTGCGCCCGCCCGGCCGCTGGCGGCGTGGAAGCAGGCCATTCTCCGCCTGGAAGCGCGGTTTCGGGACCACTCGACCTCGCTGCCGCCCCTGCCGCCGGGGCGGATGGTGGAGGTCGGGTGCGCTGCGGGCTGGTTCCTCGACCAGATGGCAAGCCAGGGCTGGATCGTGCAAGGAGTCGAGCCTTCGCCCGTGGCGGCTGCGGCGGCGCGCTCGCGCGGCCACCGCGTCCACGTCGGCATGGTGGAGGAGGCACCCGGCCCGCTCCTGCCGTGCGATCTCGTCGTCGGCTGGATGGTCCTCGAGCACCTGCACCGGCCCCGCGAGGCGCTGCAGCGTTTCCGCGGCTGGGTCCGGCCGGACGGCTGGTTGGCGGTCTCGGTGCCAGATGCGCGGACACCGCTACGGCGCGCCTTCGGCGCCCGTTGGTACGACCTGCACCTCCCGGCCCATCTTTACCACTTCACGCCGCGGACGCTGGGGGCGTTGCTGGGCGCCTCCGGCTGGAAGGTGGAGCGCATGCTGTGGCAGCGCAGCATCTACGCGCTCGTGGCGAGCCTCGGCAGCGTGCTGCGCGAGACCGGGATCGCGCCCCGTGCCGGCGAGTGGTTGTTCGACTATCCCAACCGCGTGCACAGGGCGCACCATATCCTTCGGTGGGCCGGCTACCCCCTGGCCTGGCTGCGGCTGAGCGGGCGGATGACGGTGTGGGCGAGGCGGGACGACGGCGGGTGAGAGCCCGGTCGCGAGGTCAGGCCGGCGGCCGGGCGCGCCGTTGCTGGAGCCGGCCGAGCCCCAGGTAGAGCGCCAGGCAAATCACGAAATCGATGGCCAGCCCGAGGTCGTACGCGAACGGTGTGTGTCGGAGTCCTGGCGGCAGCACCGGGGTCAACACCACGAAGTACAGCGCGTTGCCGGCCACCACGGCGATGAGGGCGCGCAGCCAGTTGTTCACCGTTCCAGAGTAGCGCCTGCGACGTGTTTCGACCAGCCCGTTCGCTTGCCGCTGCGAGCGCGGCTTCCTACAATGCGCCGGCAGTCCGCCGGCCAGCCGTTCCTCCCGTGCCGTGCGGCGGCGTGAGTTCGAGCCGGGGCGGGAGGGGGTCCGGTGCTGCACGACGCGGCGAGGAGAGGACAATGCCCCAGACTTCCCGCAGGTACCACTGGTTCGCGCTCGGCGACATCAACGGCTTTTTCGGATTGATGTTCGACAACCTCACGGTGCTCTCGTTCCTGGCCGGCATCCTGGTGTTCGGCTTCGGCTTCCCGGCCGACATCGTGTACACGAAGATGTTTCCGGGCACCGCCTTCGGCGTGATGTTCGGGGACCTCGTGTACACCTGGATCGCGTTCCGGCTCGCGCGCAAGGCCGGCAACCCGCACGTCACCGCGATGCCGCTCGGGCTCGACACCCCCTCCACCATCGGCATCGCGCTCGTCGTCCTGGGGCCGGCGTTCGTCTCGCTCAAGGGCAAGGGGATGCCGGTCGAGGAGGCGGCAATGATGACCTGGTACATCGGCATGGCCACGATGGTCATGATCGGGGTCATCAAGCTCGTGCTCTCGTTCTGCGGCCGCTGGGTGCAGAAGATGGTGCCGCAGGCCGGGCTGCTCGGCTCCCTGGCCGGGATCGGCCTGGCGCTCATCGGCTTCGTGCCGCTCATCGACATCTTCGGGGTGCCGCTCATCGGCCTCGTGTCGCTGGGGCTCATCCTGTACAACCTGGTGGCGCGCATCCGCCTGCCGAAGAACATGCCGGGAGTGCTGGTGGCGATTGCCGTCGGCACGGCGCTCTACTACATCTTGGGCCCGCACGGCCTCGTCGGCGGGTCGTTCAAGCCGCTGCCGGAGTTCGAGTGGCACCTCGGGTTGCCGCTGCCGACGCTGCTGTTCGTCAAGGGGTTCGTGGCCGCCCTCGAGTACCTGCCGCTCGCCGTGCCGTTCGCGATTCTCACGGTG
>DAOOJE010000003.1:0-186097 GCA_035384965.1 Thermoanaerobaculaceae bacterium | reverse complement strand
ACTGGGGGTCATTTCTATCGAGCTCCCAAGGGGACATTTCTAAAGAGTGTTGACAGGGGACGAGGACTGACTGGACACCGGGAGGGCGGGCGACTAGACTGGTGCGCCGACTGGGGCGTCGGCAAATGGGTAAGCCACGGGACTTTGGATCCCGCATGTGCAGGTTCGAGTCCTGCCGCCCCAGCCAATGGCTCCTGGGAAGGTGCACATGGACGAGCGGCGTCCCCTGGTCATCCTCTCCGGTCGGGCCCACCAGCAGCTGACCGAGAGCATCTGCGACTACCTGCAGATCGGCATGGGCAGCGTCCGGCTCTACAACTTCTCGGACGGCGAGAACGCCTGCCAGATCGACGAGAACGTCCGGGGCGCCGACCTCTTCGTCGTCCAGCCCACCTGCCCGCCGGTCAACGACAACCTCATGGAGCTGCTCATCCTCCTGGACGCCAGCCGGCGATCCTCGGCGGCGCGCGTGACAGCCGTGATCCCCTACTTCGGCTATGCCCGCCAGGACCGCAAGGACCGGCCGCGCGTGCCGATCACCGCCAAGCTGGTGTGCGACCTCATCACCTCGGCGGGCGCCTCCCGGCTGCTGGCCGTGGACCTGCACGCGGCGCAGATCCAGGGTTTCACGAACATCCCGGTGGACCACCTGTTCGCCGCGCCGGTGCTGATCGACGAGCTGCGCCGGCTCGCGCTCCCCGACCTCGTGATGGTGTCGCCCGACGCCGGTGGCGTCGAGCGCGCGCGCGCGTTCGCCAAGCGGCTGGGGGCCGGTCTCGCCATCATCGACAAGCGCCGCACCGGCCCCAACCAGGCCGAGGTCATGAACATCATCGGTGACGTCGAGGGGCACACCTGCGTGGTGGTGGACGACATCATCGATACCGCCGGGACTCTGGCGAAGGCCGTCGAGAGCCTGCGGGAGCGCGGGGCGGCGCGGGTGCTCGCGGCGGCGGTGCATCCGGTGCTGTCGGGCCCGGCCGTGGACCGCATCGTCGCCTCGGAACTCGAGCAGGTCGTGGTCACCGACACCATCCCGTTGCGGCCCAACGCCGCCTCGTGCCCCAAGATCCGCCAGCTCTCGGTGGCCGAGCTGCTGGGCGAGGCGATCCTCCGCATCCACGAGGCGAAGTCGGTCTCTAGCCTCTTTGTCTAAAGAGGAGCCCGCTCCCCGGCCGCGCCGGAGGCGGTGGTTTCGGGGGATTCCCCGGGCGGGCGGTGTGTGGTAAAGTTCCCGCCCTTGCGGCCCGGGCCGCGAGTCTGGAGGTTTTCATGGAAGACCTGGTCATCGAGGTGGAGCGGCGCGACTCCACTGGCAAGGGTGCGAATCGCAAGCTGCGAAAGCAGGGGCTGATCCCCGCCATCGTGTACGGAGGCGGCAAGGAACCGGCTCCGGTGGTCGTGGACCGCCACACAGTGACCGAGCTCTTGAAGACCGAGAAGGGCCGCAACTCGCTGTTCCTTCTCCGGCTGAAGGGCACCTCCACGGAGCGGCACGCGATGCTGCACGCCGCCCAGCAGGACCCCATCACCCACCAGTTCCTGCACCTCGACTTCATCCGCGTCGACAAGGGCCAGCGCGTGAAGGTGGAGGTCCGGCTAGTGCTGGACGGCGAGCCGGTGGGGGTGAAGGCTGGCGGCTTCCTCGACTGGGGGTGCCGGTCGCTGCACCTGGAGTGCGCCGCCGAGGCGGTCCCGGATGCGATCCACGTCGACGTTTCCGGCCTAGGGATCGGCGCGCACATCTTGGCGGGCGATCTCGCCTTGCCCGAGGGCGTCAAGCTTCTGGACGACCCGCACAAGGTGATCGTCCACATCGAGGCGCACGGCGCCAAGGTCGAGGGGGAGGAAGCGCCCGGGGCCCCCGAGGAGAAGGCCGCCGAGCCCGAGGTCATCAAGCGGGGCAAGGCCACGGCCGAGGAGGGCGGGGAGTAGCCCTCGCCCATGGACATCGCCGCCGTGGTGGGGCTCGGGAACCCGGGCCGCGAGTACGAGGCCACGCGGCACAACATCGGCTTCCAGGTCATCGACGCCCTGGCCGCGAAGTGGCGCGTGCCGCCTTTTCGCCTCGGCCGCCACGTGCTGTCCTCCCGGCGCGGCGGCAGCCGGCCCGTGTGGCTCGTCAAGCCCCAGGATTACATGAACCTCTCCGGGCCGGCCGTGGCGGCGTTCGCCGCCGCCGAGTCGCTCGCGCCACCGCAAATCCTGGTCGTCGTGGACGACGTCGAGCTGCCGCTCGGGCAGCTCCGTCTCCGCTCCTCCGGCGGTGCCGGCACGCACAACGGGCTGCGCTCCCTCGTCGAGTCGCTCGGAGAGGGGTTCGCACGCCTGCGGCTGGGGATCCGCGGCGCCAGCCCCTGGCGGGACCTGGCGGAGTACGTGCTGGCTCCGTTCGAGGACGGAGAGCTGGACACCGCGCGGGCCATGGTCGGCGAGGCGGTGGCCTGCGTGGAGATGGCGCTCCACGCCGGGCTCGGCCGGGCCGCCAGCCGGTACAACCGGGCACCGGCTCCGTCGACCCCGGCGGGCGCCGCGTCGCCGTGAGGCGCAGCGCGGTCCTTGCCATTTCTGCGGCGATCCGCTAGAGTGCCTCTCCGCTCTGGCGCATGGAGCGGTCATCCTTGCTCCCGGCTCGATCCGGGGGCCGCAGGCCGAAAGGAGACGACATGGCGCTGTACGAAGTCGGTATCGTCCTCACCACAACCCTCGACGACCAGGAGCGCGAGGCGTTCCTCGGCGAGCTGCGCGCTTTGCTGGCGGCGCAGAAGGCCGAGATCGTCAAGCAGGACGTCTGGGGTAAGCGCAACCTCGCCTACGAGATCCGCCACCAGCGCGAGGGCTTCTACGTGTTCTGGCAGTTCGAAGGGGGCGGCCCTGCGGTCAAGGCGCTCGAGTACAAGCTGCGCCTTTCCGACCCGGTGCTCCGCTACCTGACGCTGAACCTGGACCAGGAGCTGCGGCGCAGCCGCAAGATGGAACAGGTGCGCGCCAGGCAGAAGGCCGCCAAGGCGGCCAAGGAAGCCGCCGCGCCGGCGGGCGAGGAGGCCTGAGATGTCGAAGAAGAAGTACTACGTCAAGCGCAAGAAGACCTGCAAGTTCACGGCCGAGGGGATCGAGTACATCGACTACAAGGATCTCGACCTGCTCCGGCAGTACGTGCCGGTCTCGGGCAAGATCCTGCCGCGCCGCGTATCCGGCACCAACCCGATCTATCAGCGCAAGCTGACCCGCGCTGTCAAGCGGGCTCGCCACATGGCGCTCCTGCCGTACCTCGGAGACTGAGCGAAGCCTCGCGCGATGCCGGGCAGTTCCACGCCGTCCACCCCGCCAGCCCTGCGCCGCATCGGTCCCGGGGTGGCGGGGTTGCTGTCGCTGCTCGTGTTCCTCAGCTTGCCGTTCGGCATGAGCCTCGCCGTTGCGAGCTCGAGTCCGTGGCTCGTCCTGCCCGCGCTGCTGGCGCCGCTGCTGGCGCCCCTTCCCCTGCTCCAGGTGACGGCGGCCCGGGGCTCCAGCTTCCTCGCCTGGGGGTGGGTAACGGTGTGTCTGGCGGGGGCGGCCCTGGTGTACCCGCTGCCGGCGCTCGCGCTGCTCGCGCTCGGATACCTCCTCTTCGTCGTATGGCCGGCCGTCTCGGTCGAGCTGCGCCTGCGCCGCGCCTGGCCCGACGGGAGATGGATGGCAATCCTCGCCCTTGTCGGCCTCGCGATAGTGGTGGCGGCGCTTTTCGGGATGGCGAGCCCGCAGTTCCCGCCGCAGGTCCTCGAGGAACAGGTGGCGGCCGACCTCCGGGCCTCCCCGGAGCTGCAGCGCGCCTGGGAGACGGCGGTCGCACAGAACCGGCTCGCAGCCCAGACGTTGACGATCGCGACGTACCTCGCGCCCTCGCTGTCCGCCGCGTACCTGCTGGCTTTTGGCGCCTACCTGAGGCCCCGATTGCCGCTGCTCGGCTTGCCGATTGTCACGGAGGAGTTCTGCCTCTTCCGCTCGGAGGAGTGGCTCCCGGTCGGCTTCATTCTCGGCGGGCTCGGCTGGGCGGTCCTGCCCGAGCCCGGGAAGTGGTTGGGCGCAAACCTGTTGGTGACCGTCGCCGGGTTGTATTTCCTGCACGGCCTGGCTATCATCCACTTTTACCTCGGCCCGCGGTTGCGCCACAACCGCTGGGCTCGAGCCGGTGTCCTGCTCGTCGCCTTGCAAGTACCCGTGGCCGCGGCGGTCGCGGTGGTGGGGCTGGCCGATGCGTTCGTGCGGCTGCGGAGAAGCAGAGAGCCGGGCGAAGGGAGTGCGTCATGAAAGTGATTCTCAACGATTCCGTCGAACACCTCGGCGACCGCGGGACGATCTGTGAGGTGAAGCCCGGGTTCGCCAGGAACTTCCTGATTCCCAAGGGGCTCGCCTACGAGGCCACGCCCGCCAACCTGGCGCGCTTCAAGCAGGAGCAGAGGCGCTGGCTGGAGGCGCAGCAGCGCCAGAAGGCGCAGGCCGAGCTGCTGGCCGGCAAGATCGCCGGCCTCGAGCTGTCGTTCTACCGTCGCGCCGGTGAGGGCGACGCGCTGTACGGGTCGGTGACGGTGTCGGATGTGGCCGAGGCTCTGGCCGAGAAGGGGTTCGAGGTCGATCGGCGCAAGATCGAGCTGGGCCAGCACATCAAGCGGCTGGGCACGTTCTCCGCCGAGCTGCACCTGCACCGCGACGTGCGGGTGCCGATCACCGTGCACGTGCTGCGCGAGGGGGAGCGGGCCAGCGCCTGATCCCGTGTGAGCCACGCCCCGAGCCCCCCGTCCGCCGAGCTGCCGTCCTCACCGAGGCCCGCCGGCGGAGGGCTGCGCGCCTTCCTGGGCCGGGTCGTGGCGTGGATGCTGCGGGACGCGCTCGACGACCTGCGGCACCGCGACGAGGCCAACGCCGCTGCCCTGCAGCTGCTCTCGCACCGCCTCGACGTCGCCGGCGAGCAGGCGCAGGTCGAGGCGCGGCGCGTCGACGAACTCTGCCGCGATCTGGCAGCGGTGCAGCGCGACGTCAGCGCCTCGCTCGAGCAGCTCGCGGCGGACCAGCGGGCGCTCTCGGAGGGGATCGGTCAGCTGCAGCGCCACCTCGAGACGCGGCTCGACCAGGCGCTGGGCGAGGTCGCAGAGCTGCGGGGCGCTGCCGCGGCCCTGCAGTCCGCGCTCCGGGGCGTCACCGAGGGAGCGCTGCCCGAGGTGCAGGCGAGGGTCGAGACGGCGGAGGCGCAACTCGACGCCGCGATCAGGGCGCTCCAGGCCGAGCTCGAGGCTGTCCGCGACCGGCGCCTCGAGGCCGTGGAAAGGGCCCAGTCGGCCCAGCACGCCGCGGTGCTGGCGCTGACTGGCGAAATCGAGGCTCTTCGCGACGGTCGCCTGCCTCGGCTGGAGGCCTCGGCCGAGAGGACCCATGCGGCGATCCAGGCGGTGGTCGCCGACCTCGAGCGGGTGCGCGACGTCGGGCTCCCCGAGGTCTTGCAGCGCGTCGACTCGCTGGCCGTCGGCCTCGCCGGCGTGCAGGCGCTGGCCGAGGAGGTCCGCGACCGGCGCCTGCCGGCGCTCTCGAGCCGCCTCGACGCCCTGGTCGCGCGGTTGCACGAGGAGCTCGCCGAGACGGCCGGCCTCCTCGATCGCGTGGTGGCCGGGGAGCCGCTGCGGATCAGCGCCCCGCCCGCGCTCGAGGCGCGCCTCCCGCAGGCGGTGCTGGCCGCCTCGCGCGCCTTTGCAGAGACGTTCCGAGGCAGCGAGGAGGAGATCGCCGGCCGGGTCGCGGAACACGTGGGCCTGCTGCGCGGGCGAGAGCCGGTCCTGGATCTCGGGTGCGGCCGCGGCGAGCTGCTGCGGCTGCTCCGGTCGGCCGGGATCGAGGCGTCGGGCGTGGACACCGACCCTGCCATGGTCGAGGCGTGCCGGCGCGCGGGGCTGGCCGTCGCGGAGGCGGACGCTGTGGCGGCGCTGGAGGCGCGGCCCGCCGGCAGCCTCGGCGGGGTCGTCGCGCTGCACCTCGTCGAGCACCTTCCGGCCGCGGCGTGGATGCGGCTCGTGGAGGTGGCGGCTCGTGCGCTCAGGCCCGGCGGCGTATTGCTCGTCGAAAGCCCCAACCCCGAGTCGCTGCGCGTCGGGGCCGGACTGTTCTGGATCGATCCCACCCACCGCGCGCCGGTCCACCCCGACGCGCTCGCGTTCGTGGCCCGGGCGGTCGGGCTGCGCGTCGAGAGCGTGCGGCTGGCCCACGAGTTCCCGCCCGAGCAGCGCCTGGCGCGCGACGGCCAGGACCCCGAACTGCGGGCGCTGGCCGAAAGGCTGGACGCCTGGTTGTCGGCGCCGCGCGACTTCGTGCTCGTCGCCTCGCGTCCCTGAAGCCCGTCCGACCTACTTCACCCTGACCGTCGCCCTGAACGCCCCCTTGTTGTTGGCGGTGTCGCGGTCATTGATGCCGAGAAACAGCCTCCCCGAAGCGGGAGCCGGGGCGCGGAACGCCGCGCCGACCAGGAACGGCTTCCCGTCGGGCCCGATGCGGCCGATGAGGGCCATGTGCGGGGCCTCGGGGACAACGTTGTACTTGCGCCACTCTGGCTTGGCTACGAAACCGTCGGGCGAGGTCGTGTTCTCGGGGTTGGCGGCCACCTCTCCGGCGGCGTCGACGACGAGCCTTTGCTGCGCCTGCACCTCGAGCCCCGTGTCGGTCCAGGGGACGTTGCCGGGCACGGTCACCTCGCGGGTGACGCCCTTGCCCGTGCATGCGGTCGCCGCCAGGGCGCAGGCCGCTGCGAGCAGTATCGATGCGTTTCGGGTCGTGATGCGCGCCATGTCTTCCTCCAGCCGGGCGATGTCGTGTCGGGTCGGCATTCTAGACGACGCGGCGTGGCGGGGCGAGAGCGACGCGTGCCCGCCCCGGCGGCTACAATGGGTGGGGGCTGATCAGCTTTGCGCGCGGCGATGCGGTGCTGCTGGGCGGCGACCTTGGTACTGGGAGCTGGCGCCGTCTGGGCCTTGGACCCTCACAAGGCGATTTCCCAGCTCGCTCACCGGTCGTGGCGGCACGAGCTGCCGCAAAACACGATCCACACCATCCTGCAGACCAGTGACGGCTACATGTGGTTCGGCACGTACGAGGGGCTGGTGCGCTTCGACGGCATCCGCTTCGTGGTGTTCGACGCCTCGCGCAGCAAGGACCTCCGGGGAACCGCGGTGGTGCATCTGGCCGAGGATCGCGACGGCCGCCTGTGGATTGCGACCAACGGCGGCCTGTCGGTGCACGAGCACGGGCGCTTCCGCACCTTCACGACCGCTGACGGGCTGCCGAGCGACGTCGTCGGGGCGGTGCTCCCGCGCCCCGACGGGTCACTGCTCGTCGGCACCGACAAGGGCGTGTGCCGCTTTTCGGACGGGCGCTGCCGGCCGCCCGGGTTCGAGGGGCCGACGCCTGGCGTGGTCAAGGCGCTGGCGGCCGACGCCTCCGGCGACATCTGGGTGGCGTCGGATCGGGGCCTGTTTCGGGTTGCCGGTGCCGAGGTCACCCGGCTGACGGTCGAGGACGGGCTGCCTTCCAACCTCTGCCGGGCAGTGCTGCCGGCCCGCGACGGCACGCTCTGGGTCGGCACGAGTGGCGGGCTGGCCAGGCGCACGGGGCGGGGGTGGCAGGTGCTGACGGCCGCCGACGGGCTGCCCGACAGCTTCGTCGCCGCGCTGTGGGAAGACGGCGACGGCAACCTCTGGATCGGCACCGAGGGCGGCGGGCTGGCGCGGCTGGCGGCCGGCCGGCTCGACACGTTTTCCGAACGTGACGGCCTCAGCCACAGCTACGTCCGCTCGCTGTACGAGGACCGCGAGGGGAACCTCTGGGTGGGGACGAACGGGGGCCTCAACCAGCTCAGGGACACCAAGGTGACGACCTACACGAGGCGCGAGGGACTGGGCGCCGACTTCGTCCGGGTGGTCCTCGAGGACAGCCGCGGCCGGCTCTGGGTCGGCACCGACGGTGGCGGACTCTGCCGCTTCCGCGACGGGGCGTTCGCCTGCCTCGGCGTCGAGCAGGGCCTGCCGAGCGCGTCGGTGCGGGCGCTGGCGGAGGGCCGGGACGGCGGGCTCTGGGTGGGATCCAGGGGCGGGCTTTCCCGCTATGACGGGAAGTCGTTTTCCACCTGGACCGTTCGCGAGGGCCTGTCGTCCAACCTGGTCCGGGCCGTCCTCGAGGACCGCGAGGGCACGGTGTGGGTGGGCACCGAGGGCGGCGGGCTGTGCCGGCTGAGCGGTGGCCGCATCGACGTGGTGACGACGGGCAACGGCCTGCCCTCGAACGATGTGCGGGCGCTGTACGAGGACCGGCTGGGGCAGCTCTGGATCGGCACCTACGGCGGGCTGGTGCGGTGGCGGGACGGTGTCGAACGCGTGCTCGGGACCGCCGACGGCCTGCCCAACGACATCGTCTTTGCCGTGACGGAGGACGGCAAGGGCAACCTCTGGGTCGGCACGGATAGCGGGCTCGGGCTCATCGAGCCGTCCCGCATCACAGCCTTCACCGTCGACGACGGCCTGTACGACGGCAAGGTCTTCCAGATCCTCGACAGCGGCGACGGCTGGCTGTGGATGAGTTCCAACCGGGGGATCTCGAGGGTGCGCTCCGAGCAGCTCTACGCCAGGGCGAGGGGCGAGGTCGCCCGGGTGGAGGCCGAGGGGTTCGACCGTTCCGACGGGCTGCGGGTCAACCAGTGCAACGGTAGCTCGCAGCCGGCCGGGTGGAGGCGGCGCAACGGCGAGCTGTGGTTTCCCACCGCCGAGGGCCTGGCCGTGGTCGACCCGTCGCGCCTGCGCTTCAACCTCCTCCCGCCGCCCGTGCTGCTGGAGGAGGTCGTGGTGGACCGGGCGCCGATGCGGCCCGCGGTGGCGGGAACGCTCGGGCCGGGCCTGCGCGAGCTCGAGCTGCACTACACCGCGCTGTCGTTCGTGGCGCCGGAAAGAGTGCGCTTCCGTTACCGGCTCGAGGGGTTCGACGACCGCTGGGTGGAGGCCGGCAGCCGCCGCTCCGCCTACTACACGAGCATCCCGCCGGGCCGCTACCGGTTCCATGTTGTGGCCTGCAACAACGACGGCACCTGGAACGAGGCCGGCGCTGCCTGGGCGTTCGAGGTGCTGGCACCGCTTTGGAAGCGCTGGTGGGCGTACCTGCTGTACGCGCTGGCGGCGGGCGGCGCGATCTGGCTGGGGGTGCGGCTGCGCATGCGCGCACTGCGCGAGCAGACACGACGTCTCGAGGCCCTTGTCGCCGAGCGCACGGCCCAGGTCGAGGCGTCCAACCGGGCCCTGGCCGAAAAGGTGGCCGAGGCGGAAGCCTCGGAGCAGCGAGCCGTGGCCTCCGAGCGGCGGGCGCTCGAGGCCAGCCGGGCCAAGAGCGTCTTCTTGTCCAACATGAGCCACGAGCTGCGAACCCCGCTCAACTCGATCATAGGCTTCGCCGCCATCCTCATCGAGCGCCTCGACGGGCAGCTGGACGCCCGCTACGCCCGCTTCCTGCGCAACATCCACGCCTCGGGCGAGCACCTGCTGCGGCTCATCAACACCATTCTCGACCTGTCCAAGATCGAGGCGGGGCGCATGGAGCTGCACCTCGAGCCGCTCCAGGTCGGCGCCCTGCTGTTCGAAATGGAGAACCTCATGCGCGGCGTGGCGGCCAGGAACGACATCGACTTCGAGCTCCGTGTGCCGGAGGGCCTGCCGGTGCTCGCCGCCGACCCGATCAAGCTCAAGCAGGTGATGTTCAACCTCCTGTCCAACGCCGTGAAGTTCTCGCCGCCGCGGGCGACGGTGGTGATCGAGGCGGCGATGATCCCGAGGGCCGAGTCGCGGCTGGGGGTCGAGTCGGTGCGCGTGGACGTCGTCGATCGCGGCATCGGGATCCGCCCGGAAGACCAGGAGGCCATCTTCGAGGAGTTCCGCCAGCTCGACGAGGGCGCCAACCGCCGGTTCCAAGGCACCGGTCTCGGTTTGCCGCTCGCCCGCCGGCTTGTCGAGCTGCACGGTGGCGTCCTGACGGTGCGCTCGGCCCCCGGGCAGGGCAGCACGTTCACGGTGCTGCTGCCCGTGACACCCGCCTGCGAGCTGGCCTCGGCCTGACGGTCGCGACAGGAGCCGCACTCGCCGGGTCACCGCCGGGAGGAATCGAAGGGCCTCGCGCGCCTCCCGAGGACGGCGAGCAGCGCGAGGGACAGCGTACTCAGCGCCGCACCCAGGAGCGCCGAGCGGGGCCGGTATCGGAATGTCACCTCGTGCGTGCCGCAAGGCACGACGACTGCCCGCTGGCAGAGGTTGGCCTGCAACACCCTGGTCCTCCGGCCGTCGACGCGAGCCTCCCAGCCGGGGTAGAAGGTGTCGGCCAGCACCAGGAGCTGAGGCTGCGAGGTGGCGACCCTCACGCGCACCTCGTTCGCGGCGTGGCGCACCACGTCCGCGCGGCCCCCCGGCTGCGCGCCGGCCGGCAGCCCGGGCTCCTCGAACAGGACCGCCTCCTGGGCGGGGTCGAAGTCGGCTGCCAGCAGCGCCGCCGCGGCGGCGCCAGGGGAGGCGACGACTCTCGCGGCCGGCACCAGAAACGCCCTCTCGAAAGCCCCCGTGCTGCGGTAGAGGTGGACGTCCGGAGCGCGATACATCGGCTCGAGCCCTGGGCCGTGGATCGGGCGGTCCGCGAGGACGTACTTGACGTTGAACATGTCGAGGAGCTTGCGCGTGGCGGCGGTCGACCAGATCAGCGAGCCCCGCGCGTCCATGGTGGAGGCCACGAGGCCTGGCCTCGTGTGGTCGCCCCAGACGTCGACCACGTAACTCGGCACGAGCATCGCGTAGCCGTCGGCCGAGGCGAGGCCGTGCAGGACGTTCGTGCACGGCTGCAGCAGCTCGCGGTGCCGGAGGTACGGCGCGAGGTCGGCCCGCCATCCGCCGGCGGCCGCGAAGGCGCGGCAGTGGGCATCGGCTGCGACGGGGCTGAAGATGCGGAAGAGCGACGCATCCTCGCGCAGGAAGCGAGCCGTGCGGGGCGGCTCCAGCCACTGGCGGGCGTCGGCCACGGGGTTCATGCCGAGCTGGTGGAAGAGGAGGTCGCCAGTAACCACCGCCACGGCGAGCGTCCCGAGCGCGGCGCCCGCCCACCGGCGGGTGCCGGCCGGCGTGGAGGCCACGGCGCGCACGGCGTGCGAGAGGCCGAGGGCGGCCAGCAGCGCGAGCCCGAGGTCGACGGCGAACAGCCAGCGGGTGGGGAAGCGGAAGAAGCGCATGCCCGGGACGGCGGCGTGGGCGAGCCCGTGCAGAGGCGTGGCCGGCCCGAGCGCCAGCCCGAGAGCCAGCAGCGACCCGGCCGCGATGAACACCACGGCCGGTTCCCGGCGCCGCGCCACCGTGCCGTACACTGCTGCCACGAGCGTGAGCAGCCCAACGTAGGCGTAGTCCTCCCAGAAGATCCCGGAGCCGACGTAGCTGCGATCGCCGACGTGCCCCCGGGCGAGGGGCAGCACGAACTGCACGAGGTCACCGGGATCGTACGCGTACACGGTCGTGGCCGGCAGATCGAGACCGCCGGCGCGGGCCGAAAGGCGGACGAGTTCGAGCATCGGCACGAGCTGGACCGCCCCGAGGCCGGCTCCGATGCAACCGGCCAGCACGGCGGGGCGGGTCGCCGCCGCGAATCTCCTCAGTCCTGCCGCCAGGCCGCCAGCGGCGCCCGGCGGGGCGCCGGGGAGCGAGCCCGCGGCGCGCAAGGCGTGGGCCGCGACCACCGCGGCGTAGATGAGCGCGCTGTAGTACAGCGGCTGCGGGTGGCCCGCCAGGCCCTGGAGGCCGATAACCGCGGCGAGGCCCACTGCGGCAGGGGGAAGACCCCGTACCGGCGGGTTCTCGAGCGTGCGGAGGAGGAGCAGCAGCGCGGCAGGCACCAGCGCCACGACCCACGCCATGCTCAGGTGCCGGAGGTGCGAGACCATGAACCCGGAGTAGGCGAACGCCACTCCGGCGACGAGCGAGCCGCTCGTCCCTGCCCCCAGATGGGCGGCCAGGAGGTAGGCGCCGGTCGCGGCCACAAGCAGCGTCAAGAGGATGCTCAGGTTGAGCGCGACGTGCGACGGGAACAGGCCGAACATCAGCAGGTTGACGGGAAAGGCGGCCCCCGTCTCCGCCTTGCCCAGCAGCGGCAGCCCGCCGTACACCAGCGGGTACCAGAGCGGCAGCTCGCCCGAGCGCAGCACCTGGCCCAGGTAGTGGCGGCCGGGGTAGCCCTCGTTCATGAGGTCGCTGGTGAAGACGTCGTCGGGGACGAGCAGGCCGCGCATCGTGGCCAGCTTCCAGTTGGGGACGACCACGAGCGCCGCCAGAACGCCAACTGCAGCCAGGGTCGCGGTGCGGCGCGACACGGTGCAGATGCCGCCACTCACGGCCTTGCCTCCCCCGAGCGCGCCGGCGCACCGGCGCCGGGGGCCTCTGCCTGCAGCCGCGCGCCGCAAGGCCAGAGGCTGTTCACCGTGTCGCCGGACCTCTCGCCCATCCCTGGCTCCAGCAGGGATGGTGCCGCATCGCCGCCCCGCTGTCGAGGTGCGGGTTCCGCCCTCGTCCTGCGCGCCGGGGGCCGGCCAGGGGGAGGGAGGTGCCGGAGGGGGTGGGTCAGAACGTCACGACGTAATCGCCGTCTCGCATCAGCGGCACGAGCGAGCCGTCCGGGAGCACCAGATCGACGCGCCGCACCGCGACGTCGGGCTGCATCTCGGGCACGTACACGCGGTCGATGTGCACCACCGCCTGGGGGCTCGAGAAGTGGCGCGGGCCGACCTGCCCGCCGAAGTGGTCGGAACGCCCGAAGGCGATGTGCAAGCCGAGCTTCTCGTCGAGCAGGACCTCGCCAATGGGAGAAAGCCCGAACGCCGCCAGCACCCCGAGTCCGAGTTCGGCGAGGTTGGCGTAGGCCGGCTCCCGGGCGAGCAACGCCGCCTCACGCCCGGCCTCGGGCCCACCCGGCAGAACCTCGACGGCCCGATTGGCCACGATCCGGTAAAGCACGACCTCGCCGCCGAGCTGCACCGGCAGCAGCCCCGCCGTCTGGCTCGGATCGCCTTCGATCTCGCCCTCGTACGGCACGATGTAGGCCTCGCCGGAGGGCAGGTTGCCGGCCACCCCCGGGTTCGGCAGCATGCCGCCCGAGGCGTGAGCCTCGCGGTGGCGCAGGTCGAGGTAGAGCCGTGCCTCGCCGCCGGGGTGGACAAACAGGATCTCCGCGCCGCGCGCGCGGTCCAGCAGGTCCTTGAGGATGCCGACCCGCCGGTTGACCTCGCCGTAGTCCAGGCGCAGCGCCGGGATCATGTCGGCCCGGAAACCCGGCATGGTGGCGGCGCGGATCGGCAGCGTGCGGGCTGCCACCTTCAGCGGTGCGGTGGCGGAAAACTCGGTCGGGGCCATGAGAATCGGGTGGGCGGCCAGCACCTCGCCGAACGGCACCTGCGCCGCCGGGTCGAGGGCGTCCGCGTCCGGCGGGAGCGGGCCACCGGCGTGCAGCCACGCTCCCTCCGGCAGGTCGCCGTTGTTGGTGCGCACGTTGCGGTACAGCACGAGATGGGCGTCGAGGCCGAGCGCGTCGCGTCGCGCCGCCAGCTCCTCCACCCACTCCCGGGCCATGTCCCGGCGGGCATGCCAGTCGGGGTTGTCCGGCACCGCCGCGTCCGGGAGGTCCACGAGCACCGCCAGCGCCTTTTCTTCGGGCCGGGGCCGGAACACCCGTTGTACCAGCGCCACCAGCTCCTGTCCCGTCAACCGATCGTGCATGGTCGCCTCCGACGCGGATGGTGCCCGATCCAGGCGCTCGTGTCGAGACGTTCCGGCAAGGTTCGCCCGTCGCCCCGGTGCGGCCTCGAACGCAACCAGGACGCGCTGGCCGGGCTACCAGCGGTGGAACGCGGGGTGGCCCTCCCTCACGGCCACGAAGGTGCCGCGGCAGGTAGCCGTGACCTTGTCGCCGGAGGTCAGCGTCGCCTCCACCGTGGCGCGGTCGGGTCCCGACTCCACGACGTGCGCCCGCAGGTGCACGGGCCGGGTGCTCGGCGTGGGCCGCTTCAGGGCGACGGCGAATTCCGCCGTCACGGTGCAGGGTGGGGACGAGAGGCCATCGCGCTGCATGAGGAAGTGCGCCGCCGTCCAGTTGCAGTGGCAGTCGAAGAGGGTGCCGATGTTGCCCCCGTTGAGCACGCCGGAAAACGCCTCGTGGTGCGGCTCGGCGGTCCACGTGCAGACCACCTCGTCGCCCTCGGGGAAGCTCTTGATGCGCAGTCCCTTGTCGTTGGCGGGCCCGCACCCGAAGCAGCGTGTCGCGGGAGCGTGGCGATCCTGGAGACTCGCGTTCATGTGCACCTCACGCGTGCCGGGAGGCCACGCCCTTCACCATGCCGGCCAGGGCGCGGGCAATGACGAGGCGCTGCATTTCTTGCGTGCCCTCGTAGATTTGCGTGATCTTGGCGTCGCGGAAGTAGCGCTCGACCGGGAAGTCACGGGTATACCCGTAGCCGCCCAGGATCTGCACCGCCCGGTCGGCCACGAACATCGCCGTGTCGCCGGCGTACAGCTTGGCCATCGAGCTTTCCTTGGTGTGCACCATCCCCTGCTGCTTCATCCATGCGGCGCGGTAGACGAGCAGCCGCGCGGCGTCGATGCGCGTCGCCATGTCGGCCAGGTAGTTGGCGATCGACTCGTGCTGAATGATCGGCACCCCCATGGTGACGCGCTGCTTCGCGTACTCGACCGCGAAGTCGAAGGCGCCCTGGGCGATCCCCAGCGCCTGGGCGGCGATGCCGATGCGCGAGATGTCGAGGGCGTTGAAGGCGACCCGGAAACCGTTGCCCTCGCCGCCGAGCACCATGCTTCTGGGAACCCGCACGTTTTCGAGTACCAGCTCGGCGGTGTCCGAGGCCCGGATTCCGAGCTTGTCCTCGACCTTCGAGACGCGCAGCCCGGGGGTGTCACGCAGCACGATGAACGCCGAGGCTTGCTGCGCCTTCTTGGGGGCCTCGGGGTGGGAACGGGCGAAGACGATGTACACACTCGCGACGCTGCCGTTCGTGACCCACAGCTTCGTGCCGTCGAGCACCCACTCGTCGCCGTCCAGGCGTGCCTTGCAGGAAATCGCGGTGGCGTCGGAACCGGCCCCGGCTTCGGAGAGGGAGTAGGCGGCGATCCACTCGCCGCTGGCCATCTTTGGCGCGATGAGTGCCTTTTGCTCGGGGGTCGCCCACGCCGTGACCGTGGAGCCGGTGAGCCCCGAGTGGACGGCCATGGCGACGCCGAACGCCGCGTCGCAGCGCGACAGCTCCTCGATGACGATCGCCTCGCTGATGGCGTCGAGCGGCGTGCCGCCGTACGCCTCTTCGATCGTCATCCCCATGAACCCGAGCGACGCCAGCTTGGCCCACTGCTCCCGCGCGAACTGCTTGTGGATGTCGCGTTCGAGCGCCCCCGGCGCCAGCTCCTGCTCGGCGAACTCGCGCACGGTGTCGCGGATCGTCTGTTGCTCGTCGGTGAGTTGGAAGTCCATGTCGCCCTCCTCGGTGGCTCGGCTCGTTCAACGGTGGCGGCGAGCCCCGGCTTCCCTACTGCCAGAGCTCGCGCGGGTAGTCACGGTACAGGTCGCGGTACGCGCGGTAGTAGGCGCGCTCGCTCCACAAGGCGCGCACCAGGTCGCGGGGGCGCACCGGACGGTTGCCGGCGCGCAACGGGCTGTGCTTGATGCCGCTCGCCACCAGGGTGGCGTACCGGGCGGCGAACTCCCGCAGCGGCAGTGTGGTCGGAGTGAGGGGGTGCATCCCGTCGTGCAGGTCGTGGGGGTTCGGCACCCAGATGCGGGGCCGGATCGCCTCGTAGTCGGGGGTGCCCTGGGACGGCGTGATGACGTTGAAGCTGTGCTCGGACGGGGGCAACCCCACGACGTACGCGGCAAGGCGCTCGAAGTCGGCCTCGGTGAACTCGGGGCAGACGAGCCACGAGCCGTGCACGGCGATCCCCAGGCTCTTGAGAAGGTCGAGTGCGCGCTCGTTGACCGCCACGGTGGCGCCCTTGCGCGAGCCCTTGAGTTCGGCGTCGGTGGCGTGCTCGAAGCCGATGAACACCGACTCGAGCCCGATTCCGGCCCAGCGCCGCATGAGTTCGGGGGACCGCACCGCGGTCGTGGTCCGTACCCAGGCCAGGTAGCGCTTGCGCACGCCGCGCCGCTCCAGCGCGTCCGCGAGCGCGAAGGCGAACGCCTCGTCGAGGAAGTTTTCGTCGTCGCCGAAGTACACGTGGCCCTGTGGCAGACTCGCGATTTCTTCCGCCACTGCTTCCACCGGCCGCGGCATGTGCCGCCCGCCGCACAGGTACGGCACGATGCAGAAGGTGCACTTCTGCGTGCACCCGAACGAGCTGCGCACCATGGCGGTGGGCGGAAACAGCGGAAACCAGGGCGGCGGGTTTTCCGCCAGCCACACCGTGAAGTAGCGCCGCCAGTCGTAAAGGTCGCGGCGCGGCTGCGGCAGGCTCGCGGGGTCGGGGAACGTTGGCCAGGCCCGCGCCGCAGCCGGGTCGAAGTCAGCGCCGGTGCGCAGCACCCCGGAAATGCCCTCGACCGGCTCGCGCCTTTCGACGGCCGCGAGGATGGCGGCGAACGGCCCGCACCCCTCGCCGCGCACGATGGCGTCGATGTCCGGTACGTCGAGATCCTCCGGCGCGACCGTGGCATGGTGGCCGCCGACGACGACGAGCGCCCGCGGAGCGACGCGCCGCACGATCGCGGCCAGCGCCTTGGCGGTCGAGCCTTCGTGCGAATACGCGGAAATCCCCACGACGTCGGGCTGCATGTCGGCCACTGCCCGGGCCATGGACGTCTCGGGACGGCGCTCGAGCCGCAGGTCGAGGATGCGGACGGCGTGGCGGGGCCCGGCCGCTGCGGCGAGGTAGGCGAGTTCCAGGGGCTCGAGCATCGTGAAGCGGTGCAGCCCCTGGATCGTCTTCAGGCGCGCTTTCGGCTTGACCAGCAGGACCTTCACCGCCGGGCCTCCCCTCTTGTCGCGACGTCAAGTGTACAGCGGGGGCGGCGAGGCTGCCGCATGTCAACCCCAGAGCGAGGCCGGGTAGGCGCCGGCGGCGACCAGCGAGGCGATGCGTGCCCGCGCCGCCTCGAGGTCGCTCGGGTGCGTGAGGCCGAACCACGTCTCTCCTGCCGGCACCGTCCACACCGTCGCGCGCCCGGCGCGCCGCGCGGCGTCCACCTCGGTGGGAAGCTGGAACTCGGCGCCGGGGTCGCGGCCGTGCTCGGCGAGAAACCGCGCGAACCCCTCCGACAGGATCGCCAGCAGGTCGGGCCGGAAACCCCACAGGTTCATGGACACCGGCTCGCCGCCGGTGAGCGCGCCGCCGTCGTGGACCGGTACGCCGTCGCGGAGAGCCACGCCGGTGTGCTCGCGAATGCCGAGCAGGACGCCGTCGTCTCCCACCGCGCAGACCCCGCGCGAGACCGGGCCGTGGGGCGACAGCGTGGCGGCCAGCGGCCAGGTGGCGAGCGCCCACCCGTCGGCGCGCCCGCGCAAGAAGCCGAGGACCGCGGCGATCGCGCCGGCGCCGTAGAAGTCGTCGCCGTTGGCGAGCAGGAACGGGCCGTTCACCAGGTGACGCGCCGCCAGCACCGCGTGCCCGGTGCCCCACGGCTTGCTCCGGGGCACCACCACCGTCCCGGCCGGCGTGTCGGTCAGCTCTTGGAGCACAAGCTCGACCGCCACCCTGCCGGCCGTGCGCGCCACGACGGTGGCGCGGAACGCCTCCACCGCCTCGCGGCGCACCACCAGCACGACCCGGTCGACCCCCGAGCGTAGCGCGTCGAACGCCGTGTACTCGAGCAGCGTTTCCCCGCTCGGGCCAACCGGTACGAGCTGCTTGGGGCCCCCGAACCGGGACCCGGCGCCTGCCGCCATCACCACCAGGGTCGTCGTCATGCCTGCGGATGAAAGCACGCCCGGGCCGCGGCAGCAACCTCACATGTTTCGCCGGTACGCGCCGCCGACCTCGTAGAGGGCCTGGGTGATCTGGCCGAGCGAGCAGTGCTCTACGGTCGAGAGCAGCTCCTCGAAGACGTTGCCGCCGGTGAGGGCGACCTCCTTGAGGCGGGCGAGGGCGGCCGGCGCACCCGCGGCGTGGCGGGCCTGGAAGTCGGCGAGGCGCCGTACAGCCGCTGCAGCGCCACCGCCCAGATCCGCCGCGCCACCCGCCCGATCACCGCGTACTCGGCGTCCATGCCGTTGGAGAAGAAGAACGAGAGGCTGGGGGCGTACTCGTCCACGGCCATGCCGCGGTGGCGGTAGTGCTCGAGGCACGTGAAGCCGTTGGCGAGCGTGAAGGCAAGCTGGTGGATGGGGTTTGCGCCGGCCTCCGCGATGTGGTAGCCGGAGATGCTGACGGAGTAGGAGTTGCGCACCCCCTTGTCGACGAAGTACTGCTGCACGTCGCCCATCATGCGGAGCGCGAACTCGGTGGAGAAGATGCAGGTGTTCTGCCCCTGGTCCCCCACGGGACGTCCTCAGCCCCTACCTCGCTTTCTGAGAGCCTAGGCGGCATCAGCACTGGGAGGAGCCATCGTTTCCTGCTGGCCCGTAGTCCTCGAGCCTGTCGACGCGTAAGCTTCGGCGGCTACAATTGCGCTGGAAGGAGCGACGGTCGACACTGGGGCCTCGTTGCCCCCTCCTGGTAGGTGAGCGGGAGAATGGTCTTTCAGTGTCTGGGGTGGTATTTGCAGTGAAGGGTTTGGGCCGAGTCCCATCGCCATACTGCTCATCAGCAAGCCGCCCCGTCTATCGGTTTCTGGTGGCACCTGCTCTGACTAGGTTGCGTGCGCGAAGGTGGCTCCTGCGCTTGCCAAGTGGTTCGGGGTTTGCGGCCGCTCGGCCCGGCGACGAAGCAGGTGGCCCGGCACAAGCGCCAGGAGACGGAGAAGCGCTAGGTCTCGGGGGAGTACCATGCCCTTCTGCGATGAAATTTCGTTCCTGAAGGCTAGGCTCCCCTCTGTTCCCCTGCTGATCGAGCGGGCTTCCCCAACGCGATTGCTCCTCGGACTGATTGCGTTCTGTGCACTGACCCGTGTGGCACTTGGCATCACGCTCGTGGGCTTCCTGACCGGCGACGACGTCGAGATGTTGGAGGCAGCGTTCCGGTCAGCGGGTATTCTCGAGTACCAACCGTGGGCCATTCGAAACCTCCTTGTCCCGCATTTTCTCCTCGGTCCGCTCCTGAGATTCTGTGCCCTCCTCGGTCTCACCGATGCGCGCTGGCTCGTAGTGGCGGCGACGCTCCCCTTCGTTGCCGCGAGTCTGGCCAACATCTTCTTCGTCCACAAGCTAGCTGCCGCCCTTCTCGAGTCCTCGCGCGGGGCGCTCGTGGCAGCCTTCCTCTACTCCTTTCACTGGCTACCGATGGGTTTCGGCTCGACGGTGTACCCCCGAACCTTGTCAACCGCCTGCATCCTGGGAGGAGCACTCCTGGTCCTGCCTCGCCCTGGCCGACTATCCCTTTGGCGTCCGTTCTTTGCGGGTGGGCTCGTGGCGCTGGCGGGCACAGCGAGGTTCTCGGAGGTTGTCTATCTGGCTCCACTAGTTCTGGCGCTCCTTGTGTGGTGGCCTGCCGGGCGAAGAAGCGCGGCGTTGTGTGGCACCCTGGTCGGGTTCGCTGTCGGCTCATTCCTCTTCTTCGGCCTCGTCGACGCTGCAACTTGGGGCCGCCCTTTCGCCAGTCTCGTGGCGTTTGCGCGCTATACCCTGCTTGAGCGACAATCGTCGTCGCGCGTGGCGACGCAACCCGTTGCTTGGTACATCCAGAACCTGCACCGATGGCTTCCGCTCACCATGCTGCCTGGGATCTGGGCCGCTAGGGCCGAGAGGAAACTCACGCCGATCTTTGGGTTTGTCGTGTTGCCACTTTTGGTTTTCAGCGCCGTGCACCACAAGGAGCTTCGGTACTTGCAGGGTGTCGTACCTTTCTTGGCAATCCTCTGTGGATGTGGGTTCTTGTTCCTGAGGCGGCGCGGCCGGTTGGCCCTGACGACTACGCTTGTCGTGCTATCGGTACTGTGGGGTGCTCTGGGAATGCGGTTTCTTGGAAGGAAGTCCCTTCCGGCGGTCGCTGCAGCTCGGCACCTAGCTCGCAGCAACGGAAGCGTCGTTTTTCTCTCGCAGGCGTGGGCCTATGGCGACCGGATCTTCCTGTCTCATCTGAAGGAAATCCGCGACATCCCGCCGAATCCAAGCAAAGAAACCCTGGCACTCGCGATCCAAGGCGCCGACCAGATCGCGCTCTACCGTACTGATGTCAGACAGAACCCGGAATTGGCCGCAATCCTCTGCGCCAAGCGCTTCCGCCTTGTCTCCGAATACGGCGGCCTCGTCGGGAGGGCCGTCCTGGTTTTCGAGAGGGCTGTATCGGGTGCGGAGAGCTAGCTCCAGGGGTGGTTGTGACAAGCGGCACCCTGGGGTCGACCGGGGACACCAGAGCGAGACAAGAAGGGGCCGTAGTAGGGCGCCTGCCTGCCTGTTGACAGGGGCGGACCCTGTGAATACCAATCGCGCACGGAGGAATTGGACATGGCAACGCCTCGGCTGATTGTCGGTGTCCTTGTCGTGTGCTGTCTTATGCTCGCTAGCGCTGATGGTGGGGCGCAGGTCAATTGCCAGCCCCCTACTGGGATTGTGGCGAAGAGTGCTGCCCAGACCCAGAGCCCGGCTATCCTCCGACAATTGGTTGCTACTCTCTGAGTCCGGCGAGGGCATTTGGCATCAACCCTCACTGGCATCTCGAACAGAACCTGTTGGACAGGCTGCCGGAAATGAACATCGGATGGGCCCGGCTCGACTTCAAGTGGGACTGCGTAGAACGCGATCCAGGAGTCTACGATTGGAGTGCAACAGACACGCTCTTCGCGGAGTACAACCGCAGGGGAATCAAGATCCTAGCGCTTCTCTGGGGCACTCCCGCGTGGGCTTCCAGTAGCGGCCAGAGATGGGGTGTTCCGGAGTCTGCTGAGGCGCAGCAACACTGGCGTGCTTTTGTCCAGGCGGTAACGCGGAGATATCGGTCCATCACCCACTGGGAGGTCTGGAACGAGCCACACAACAGGAGCATGTGGAGAGGCTCAGCCCAGCAGTACGTTGAGCTTCTTCTGAAGCCTGCGGCGCAGGAAATCCACGCCACCAACCCTGACAACAAGGTCCTTGCGCCGTCAGTGACGGACACGTTCAGTGGTGGCGATGCGATCATCGCCGCGATCGGCACATACGGGGCTGCTGCAATGGTCAACATTATCAGTCAGAACCACTACTCGAGCACAGCAAGCTTGTCTGCTCTGACGCAGAAGTGGAACGGCCGTTTTCAGAAGTACGACGCTGCAGGGATGACGGGACAGAGGGTGTGGGTGACGGAGACGGGCAAGGGGTCGAACTACGGCGAGACTGAGCAAGGGCAGTACTTGTTGCGGGCGTTGTGCTTGATGGACGAGCTGCCCAGAATCGACAACGTTTTCGTCTATCAGCTCACCGACGATGGTGACACAAAGGGAGTCTTGAGGAGCAATGGGCAGCCGAAGTGGGCCTACTGGGCACTTGGAGGGATCTACGTTCCCCATTGCCAGACGGACGGCTACCCTTGGAACTAGAGAGGATTCACTGCGTTTGCACTCCGAGTTCCCATACTCGTCAAGGTGTGTGGATTGGGAGCCAACTGCGGCTGCGTACGATGCAGCGCCTGGATCGATGTCCTCGCGTCGTTGAAGAGCACGACGGCGTTCTCCAGTAGGTTCATGGACCGGGTGCCGATCGGCCGCGACTTTGTCTCGAAAGCCGGGTCGGCGGACGCCTTCAAATGGCCGAACCGGTGCGTCGGTGTCCTCAGCCGAGGCCACGCCGTGGAGGAGTGGAAGCCTCACATGTTTCGCCGGTACGCGCCGCCGACCTCGTAGAGGGCCTGGGTGATCTGGCCGAGCGAGCAGTGCTCTACGGTCGAGAGCAGCTCCTCGAAGACGTTGCCGCCGGTGAGGGCGACCTCCTTGAGGCGGGCGAGGGCGGCCGGCGCACCCGCGGCGTGGCGGGCCTGGAAGTCGGCGAGGCGGGCGAGGCACGCTTCCTTTTCCTCGAGGCTCGCGCGGGTGAGCGCGACCTCGCGCGGCTGACTCGCCTCGCCGGTGTCGCGGGGGAGGAAGGTGTTGACGCCGACGATCGGCAGGGTGCCGTCGTGCTTGGCGCGCTCGTAGCGCAGCGAGTCGTCCTGGATGACGCCGCGCTGGTAGGCGAGCTCCATGGCTCCGAGGACGCCGCCGCGCTCGGAGATCCGGTCGAACTCGGCCAGCACTGCCTCCTCCACGAGGTCGGTGAGCTCCTCGACGATGAACGACCCCTGCGTGGAGTTCTCGCAGAAGGTGAGGCCCAGCTCGCGGTTGATGATGAGCTGGATCGCCAGCGCCCGCCGCACCGACTCCTCGGTCGGGGTGGTGATCGCCTCGTCGTAGGCGTTGGTGTGCAGGCTCTGGGCGTTGTCGTAGGTGGCCAGCAGCGCCTGCAGCGTGGTGCGGATGTCGTTGAGCTCGATCTCCTGGGCGTGCAGCGAGCGCCCCGAGGTCTGGATGTGGTACTTGAGCATCTGGCTGCGGGGCGAAGCGCCGTACAGCCGCTGCAGCGCCACCGCCCAGATCCGCCGCGCCACCCGCCCGATCACCGCGTACTCGGCGTCCATGCCGTTGGAGAAGAAGAACGAGAGGCTGGGGGCGTACTCGTCCACGGCCATGCCGCGGTGGCGGTAGTGCTCGAGGCACGTGAAGCCGTTGGCGAGCGTGAAGGCAAGCTGGTGGATGGGGTTTGCGCCGGCCTCCGCGATGTGGTAGCCGGAGATGCTGACGGAGTAGGAGTTGCGCACCCCCTTGTCGACGAAGTACTGCTGCACGTCGCCCATCATGCGGAGCGCGAACTCGGTGGAGAAGATGCAGGTGTTCTGCCCCTGGTCCTCCTTGAGCACGTCCGCCTGCACGGTGCCGCGCACCGTGGCGACGGTGCGGGCGGCGATGGCGGCGTACTCCTCGTCGCCCAGCAGCGCCCGCACCTCCTCCCAGCGCGCGCCGCGCCGCCGGTCGGGCTCCAGGACCTGCTCGGGCGTGATGTCGAGCCGCCCCCGCTCACGCAAAAAACGCCGGCACTGTTGGCGGATCGCCACGTTGAAGAAGAACGCGAGCACGGTCGGCGCCGGGCCGTTGATCGTCATGCTCACCGAGGTTCGTGGGTCGCACAGGTCGAACCCTGCGTACAGCTCCTCGGCCTCCTCGACGGTGAAGACCGACACGCCCGACTCGCCGATCTTGCCGAAGATGTCAGGCCGACGCGCCGGGTCCTCGCCGTACAGGGTCACCGAGTCGAAGGCGGTGGACAGCCGCACCGACGGCTGCCCCGCCGCCAGCAGGTGAAACCGGCGGTTGGTGCGCTCTGCCGGCCCCTCCCCGGCAAACATCCGGGTCGGGTCCTCGCTCTCGCGCTTGAACGGGAAGACGCCGCCGGTGTAGGGGAATTCGCCCGGCACGTTCTCGAGCAGCCGCCACGAGAGCCGGTCGCCGGCGCCGCAAAAGCGCGGGCGGGCGACCTTGCGCACGCGGGTTCCCGCCAGTGTTTCGCGGTAGTTGTCGACGACCACGTCCCGGCCGCGCACCTGGTAGCGGAACTGCGGGGCCTCGTAGCCCGCCTCCCAGTCGTCCCACCCGCGCAGGATCTCGGCGCACCGCGGGTCGAGCCGCGGCAGGCGGCGGTTGTACTCGGCCGCGAGGTCGGCGATCGCGGGGCTCGTTGCCCGGGCCGGGGCACCGGCGAGCTGGCCGGTGGCCTCGCTCGGCGGCTCGCCGCTGCCGAGCCCGGGCGGGTACGGCATCCAGTCGCGGTTGTCGGGTCCGCCCAGCAGCGCGATGGCCCGACGGAGGCCGTCGAGGTCGGCCGCGACCGCGGCCTGCTCCTGCGCCCAGGCCCGATACTCGCGGCAGGCCGCCGCGACTTCCGAGAGGTAGCGCTCGCGCCCTGGCGGGATGATGCTGGCGGCGGCGTCGGTGGTGCGGCGGGAATCCGCGAAGTGCGACGGCGTCCACCGCGTGCCCGTCTTCTCGTTGATCCGGGCCAGCAGGTGCGCGTAAAGGGCGTTGACGCCAGCGTCGTTGAAGTGGGCGGCCGAAGTGCCGAACACCGGCAGGGTCGCGGGGTCGCGGTCGAACCAGGCGTGGTTGCGCTGCAGCTGCTTGCGCACGTCGCGCAGCGCGTCGGCGCTGCCGCGGCGGGTAAACTTGTTGATCGCGACGAGGTCCGCGAAGTCCAGCATGGCGATCTTCTCGAGCTGCGACGCCGCTCCGTACTCCGCGGTCATGACATACAGCGAGACATCTGCGAGCTCGGCGATCGCGGCGTCACCTTGCCCGGTGCCGGCCGTTTCGACGATCACCAGGTCGAACCCCGCCGAGCGCACCACCGCGAGCACAGGGGCCACGGCAGCGGAAAGCTCCGAGCGGGCCCCCCGGGTGGCGAGCGAGCGCAAGAACACGCGGGGGGTCTGCAACGAGTTGAAGCGGATGCGGTCGCCGAGCAGCGCCCCGCCGGTCTTGCGGCGGGTCGGGTCGACGCACAGCACCGCCACGCGCGCGTCGCGGAAATCGTTCACGAAGCGGCGCACCAGCTCGTCGGTGAGGCTCGACTTGCCGGCGCCGCCGGAGCCGGTGACGCCGACCACGGGGGCGAGCCGGCCGGGCCCGTCCGGCACCCGGGCGGCGCGGCCGTTCTCGACGCGAGTGATGGCGCGCGCGAGCGCGAGCCACCCCTCATCGGACGGCGGCTCGAGCGCGCAGAGGTCGAAGTCGCACCCCTCGACCACGACGTTGATCATGCCTTGCAGCCCCATCGCCCGCCCGTCCTCGGGGGAGAAGATGCGGTCGATCCCACGCCGGTGCAGCTCCTCGATCTCGCGCGGCACGATGACCCCCCCGCCGCCGCCGAAGATCCGCACGTGGCGGGCGCCCGCCTCGTCGAGGCGCTGCCGGAGGTAGGTGAACGTCTCCATGTGACCGCCCTGGTACGAGGTGAGGGCGACCCCCTGGACATCCTCCTGGATCGCCGCCGTGACGATCTCCTCGACCGAGCGGTCGTGGCCGAGGTGGACGACCTCGGCGCCGGTGGCCTGCAGCAGGCGGCGCATGACGTTGATGGCGGCGTCGTGACCGTCGAACAGCGCCGTTGCGGTGACGATGCGCACCGGGTGCCTGGGATGGTATGCGGGTATGGCGGGCATGCTTCCCCCCTTCGCCTAAGGCGGGGGGGGTCGGGGCGCATTCCCTCCGCTGCCGGTGGCCGCCCCACCGGGCCGCCCCGCGCGTCGTTGGGGGTATCCTTGACGGGGAGCCAGCCATCATGCCTTTCCTCTCGGGGTCGAAACGAGAAGTCGTGGCCGGGCGGGCCGGCCTGATCGGGCTGTGCGCAGGCCTGGCCGCGTGCGTGGGGCCCTGGACGCCGGCTCCTGCCCCGCTGGTGGTCGAGCGCCTGGCCCCGATGCCTGCGGGCGGGGAGTGCCTCGTCGTGCTGCTGCCCGGGAGGGGCGACCGCGCCGGGGTGTTCCGGCGCGAGGGGTTCGCTCCGGCGGTGGCCGCGGCGGGCATCCGCGCCGAGGTCGTGGCTGCCGACCTGCACCTCGGGTACTACGTGCGCCGCACCGCCGACGTGCGCCTACGCGAGGACGTGGTGGCGCCGGCCAGGGCCCGCGGAGTGCGGCAGGTCTGGCTGGTGGGCGTGTCGATGGGAGGGCTCGGGACGCTCATGTACGACCGCTACCACCCTGGCGAGGTGGACGGGCTGGTGCTGCTGGCGCCGTTCCTCGGCGACAGGCCGGTGATCGAGGAGGTGGCGGCAGCCGGCGGTCTCGCGCGGTGGACGCCCCCGGCGACTCTGGCCGCCGACGACTGGCAGCGCGATATCTGGCGGTGGCTGCGCCGGTGGGTCGAGCCCCGGGGTACGCCGCTGCTCGTGCTCGGGTGGGGAGAGTCCGACGCCCTGGCACGCTCGAACCGGCTACTCGCCGAGGTACTCCCGCCGGAGCGAGTGTTCGTGCGTGCCGGCGGGCACGACTGGCGGGTGTGGCGCGAACTCTGGACGGCGATGCTGGCGAGCGGCCAGGTCGCACCGGGGTGCCGATGAGCGGCACCGCCCCGGCCCGGTTCGCGCATGCGGCGCTGGCGCTCGTCTGTGCTTGCGCCTCGGCCGGGTGCCTTGCTTGGCGGCCCGGCTGGGAGGGTTTCGACCCCGGTAGCGGCGCCTCGGCGCCGGCCCAACTGCTCGAGGATGCCGAGAGGCTGCATGCCGCGGCCGACGACGAGGCACGCGTGAGGGCCGCCATCGCGGCCCAGCAGCGCGCCCTGACGATGGATCCCGGGCACCGGCAAGCGCTCGAACGGCTCGGCGAGCTGCACGTGCTGCTCGGCGCCGCCTACCTGCAGTCCCGCCAGGCCAAGAAGGCTGCCTACCTGGCAGCGATTGGGGCGTGCGAGCGGGCCATGGCGCTCGACCCGACGTTCCGGGCGGCGGTCGAAAGTGGCGCGAGCGTCGAGGAGGCCGGCCGCCACCTCGGGCGCGATCACGCCGGCGCGATGTTCTGGTGGATCACGGCGGTCTCGTACCTGTTCAAGGAGTGCCAGAGCCCGCCGCAGCGGGTCGTCAACTTTCGCTGGATGAAACGCACCCAGGGGCTGCTGGAGCGCCTCGGCGAACTCGACTGGGGCTATCTCGAGGGCGGGGTGCCGTTCACCTGGGGGGTGTACTACCTCGCGCTCCCCAGGGCGGTGGGTGGCGACCTCGAACGGTCGGCGGCGTCGTTCGCCGAGGCGGTCGAGATGGCGCCGTCCTCGCTCCTGCACCGCTGGGGACGCGCCAAGTACCTGCACACGAAGACGGGCCATCGCGCCGCCTTCGAGGCCGACCTGCAGTGGGTGGTGGCGCAGGACCCCCGGCAAGCGACGAGCCCGTATCGCTGGAACGTCTACTTCCAGCGCGACGCGCGGACGCTGCTGGCGGCGGCGGACCGGCTGTTCTGATCCCCGCCCCGAGGAGGGTCACGACGGCGCCAGAGCCGGCCTCGATCCGGCCGGTCAGCCGCGGCGCACCAGCAGGAGAGCCCCGGCCAGCAGCACGAGACCGGCGAGAGCGGCCAGCCCCGCCGGCGAGGCGACCGGGATCGCCCACTCAAGCGGCGGCTGCACCGTGACGGTCACGGAGTCGGTGTTGTTGTCGGGCACCGGGTCGTCCGGGACGGCGGCGGCGATCGTGGCGGTGTTGACCCAGACCCCGGGCGAGACCGCGGTGGCGGTGATGTGCAGCGAGACCGTCGAGCCGGGAAGGAGGAGCGGGATCGTCCACACCCCGGTGACGGGGTTGTAGGCGCCGCCGGAGTCGTCGGCAACCCAGACGAAGCCGGCCGGCAGCAGGTCGGCGATCACCGCGTCGCTGGCGCAGTTGCCGCCCAGGTTGGTGACGGCGATGGTGAAGACCACATTCTGGCCGACGGTGCGGGTCGCGAAGTCGACCGACTTGTCGAGGCGGAGGTCGGCCTCGCACGCATCCCCCGGCGGCAGCTCGCCCGCCAACACGGCGCGGCCGATCTGGTAATCCCCGCCTCCACAGCGGCTGGAAGCGCCCGAGTAGTACATCGTCCACACCCCACCATCGTTGAAGACGAAATTGAAGTCGACCGAATCCCCGCACTCCCAGGAGGGGTTGGCGCCGATCCCGAGCACCGGGTTGGCGGGGTCCTTGACCCAGGCGACGCCGTCCTGGTCGCACGAGGTGGCGTACCCGATCTGCCAGTTCTGTGGGGTCGTCCCGTCCCCCGCCGAGTACCACATGTGGAACGTGCCGCCGTGGTGCACGACCTGCGGAGCGTACACGGTATCGTCGTCCCACGCCCCCGCAGGCCCCGCGCTCAGCACCGGGTTGGCGGGGTGCTTGGTCCACGTCAGGCCGTCAGGGGAGGTCGCGTAGCCGATACGGTACACCGGGTGGCTCTGGGTGCCCGCGTACCACATGTGGTAGGTGGAGCCCAGGCGGACAACGGTGGCCTCCCGCACCCGCGCCGAGTCCCAGGCGCCGGCGCCCCCCACGGTCATGATCGGGTTGCCGGGGTACTTGGTCCAGGCGACGCCGTCGGAGGAAGTGGCGTAGCCGATCTGGTTCACCGGCCCGCTCGTGCCGCGCCCGGTGTACCACATCTTGAAGACGCCGCCCTCGACCAGCACGGCGCTGCAGACCACGCCGTCGTCGTCCCACGCGCCGGCCGTCCCGGACTGCAGCACGATCGCCGAGGGGCCCCACGCCAGGCCGTCGGCCGAGGTGCGGTGGCGGATGACTTCCGGGATGACGCTGCGGTCGGTGTAATACATGTGGTAGGTGCCGCCAACGACGACCACTTCGGGCTGGAACGAGCCCCGCTCGGTGATGAGCGGGTTGCCGGGGTCGCGGATCCAGGTCTGCTGGGCGTGTGCGGCGGGGCCGGCGGCCAGTGTCGTCATCGCCGCGACCACGCACACTCCAAGCAGGAGGGCCCTGTTGCTGCCTCGCACCATGCTCATGACAGGCTCCTCCTCTCGACGTGCCACTGCCTGTCAGTGTACGTCGCGAGGCGGCTCGATGGAAGGGGGCGGGTCCTACCGGTCCCAAGGGAAGCGGTAGTGCCCGAGGCCCTGCTCGGCGCGCATGAAGTCGATCTCGCGGCGCAGGCTCTCGTTGATGGGCACCCCGAGGTCCCGGTTGGCGAGCCAGTACAGGTACTCCTTCTCGCCGGCGGTGTAGATGCGCTCGGCGCCGGGCGCCTTCTCGGAGGCCCGGAGCTGGCGGCAAATCTCGCCAGCCGTGTGCGCGAAGCGCTCCAGCGGCAGGAAGTGCTCGATGTCGATGGCGATGAAGAAGTGGCCGAGGTGGTAGGGGACCTTCCTGCCGTCCTCGAAGCCCAGGAGCTGCTTGAGGTAACGTCCGTCCTGCAGAGCCGCCGAGAGGATCTCGACGAAGGTCGCGAAGCCGTACCCCTTGTAGCCGGCGGTCTCCTCGCCGAGGCCGCCGAGCGGCGTGAGGGCCGCCGTGCCCGCCACCAGGTCCGCGAGGACACCCGCGGCATCGGTGCGGGTCTTGCCCTCGTGGTCGATGACCCAGCCAGGAGGCAGCTCCTTGCCGAGGCGGGCGTAGACCTCGATCTTGCCGCGCTGGGTCACCGAAGTGGCGCAGTCGAGCATGAACGGGAACGGCTCGTCGGTGGGGCAGCCGACGGTGAGAGGGTTGGTGCCCAGCATGTTCTCGACCCCGAAGGTGGGGGCGATCGAGGGCCGGGCGTTGGTGCCGCTCATGCCGATCATGCCGGCCCTGCAGCACTCCAGAACGTAGTAGCCGGCGATCCCGTAGTGCGTGGAGTTGCGCACCGCGGTCATGCCCATGCCGTATCGGCGTGCCTTGTCGATCGCCATCTGGTTGGCGCGCTTGGCGATGACATGGCCCATGCCGTCGTGGCCGTCGATCAGGGCAGTCGTCTCGGTCTCCTTGATCACCTCGAAGTGGGTGACGGGGAACTGGATCCCGTCCTTGATCCGGTCGTAGTAAATCGGCTTCATGCGGCTGACGCCGTGCGAGTCGATGCCGCGCTTGTCGGCGGTGATGAGCACCTCGGCGCACACGGCGGCCTCCTCGGGCGGCACGCCGAGGCCGATGAAGACATCGCGCATGAAGTGTTCGAGGGTGTCGAACGGCACGCGGTGGATGGCCTGCTCAGACGAAGCACTGGTCACGAGCGCTCTCCCCGGCGGAAGGCCCGGTTTCGACCTCACGGCCCCGCCCCTGGTGGTGCGGCGTTGTAGCACAGGCGCGGCCGATGTGCCACCCTGCCGTCCCCGGGCCGTGCGGCTGCCCGCGGCCTCCGGCCGGATGAAAACCGGCCCCCCGGTTTTCGCGTAGAGTAGAGCCGGCCCGTGCGGGGCTGGGAAGCGTATGCGAGGCGTTTCGGTGACGATCGTGCTGATTGGAAGTGCAGCCGCCCTGGCACTCGGCCTCGCGGCCGGCTCGCAGGAGCTGGCGGCGCCGGGCCGGTACCGGGCCGCGGCGGCGGTGGAGATCGTCAACGTGGAGGTGCTGGTTACGGACCGGACCGGAAACCCCGTGCCGGGCCTCACTGCCGCGGACTTCGAGGTTTTCGACGAAGGCGTGCGGCAGGCCATCACCAACTTCTACTCGGGGCAGGCGGCGGCCGCGGCCGAGGGAGCCGAAGCGGCGAGGGCCGGCGCACCCGGAAGGGCCGACAGCCGGGTGGGGCTGCTGGTGCTGGTGGACAACTCGAACCTGCGCCCGGCCAGCCGGGACGACATCCTCCGCCACCTCCGGGACGTCCTCGAGGCCGGCTGGCCCGGTCCCGACGTGCCGGTGATGCTGGCCTCGGGCAGCAGCACCTCGGTGCGGGTGGTGCAGTCCTTCACGAACGACCCGAAGCAGCTCCTCGACGGGCTCGCCGCGCTGCAACGCGAAGCCGCCACGCCGGGCGGGGCCGCGATGGCGGGGTTCATGACGCAGATCATGGAGCACACCTCGACCGTTGCGCACGGGGCGAGCGACGGGACCGAGGACGCCATGTCCAGTCTCCAGACCTTGCGCGGCGCCGCCCAGCAGGCGTACGAGCAGGGGCGGGGCTACATGCAGAGCCTCTCGCAGCTCTTCGATTCGCTGGCCGGCCTGCCGGGCCGCAAGGTGGTGCTGTTCGTCAGCAACGGCTTGCAGACGCGGCCCGGCGAGGCGATGCTGCAGCGCTGGGAGTCGGTGTTCGGCGGGCGGGTCGATCCCGGTTTTTCGGCGGTGTCCGAGGCCAGCCGGTACTCGCTCTCGACCGAGTTCCGCACGCTCCTGCAGCGCGCCAACGCCAGCCGCCTCACCGTCGTCGGCCTCGAAGGCGGCAGCGGGGACGGGGTGGGCGCCGCGGCGGATCGGAGAATGGAGCAGGACACCGGGATCGGCACCGGCGAGAGCCTCGGCTTGCAGCAGTCGCTCGCCACCCTGGCGCAGGCCACGGGTGGCTGGGTCCTGAGCCGCGGCTCCGCGCTCGGCGACCACATTCGGACCGCCTTCGCGGAAATCAGGGGAGCGTACTCGCTGGGCTATGCGAACCCGAAGCCGGGCGCCGGGACGTACCGGTCGATCAAGGTGCGAGTCAAGCGTGAGGGGCTCGTCGTGCGTCACCGTGAGGGGTACCTCGACAAGACGCCGGACGAGGAGATGGCCGAGCGCAGCCTCGGGGCGCTGCTGGCGGGGACGCCCGGCAACCCGCTCGACGTCGCGGTCACGCTGCGCGGCTCGAGGCTCGAAAAGGGCGATCTCTACATTGCCGAGATGCTGGCGATCGTGCCGCTCGGAAACGTGCTCCTGAAGCCCAGTGGCGACCTCCACGAGGGCCAGCTCTCGATGTGGGTCGCGGTGCAGGACGCCGAGGGCCGAATCAGCCGGATGGCCAGGCAGCTCTTCCCGGTCCGGGTGCCCAACGAGCGTCTGCTGTCCGCCCAGGGGCAGAGCATGGGATGCACGTTCCAGCTCAGGCTGCGGCAAGGGGCGTACCGGGTGGCGGTGGCGGTGCGCGACGATGTCGGCCTGATCGACTCCACGGCCGTGGGCTCGATCGAGGTCGGCCCGGCGGCGCCGGCCGGGGCCGGGACGTGATGCGGCGCGGCTGGCTGGGGGTCGGCTCGTGGGCTCTCGCTCTCGGGCTCGCGGTGCAGGTGCACGCCGCGGGGCCCGAGGGGGCGGCCGCGGTCACCCGCGCCGGCGGCGACACCGGAGAAAACCCGTGCGAGCGGCCGCTGACGGCGGCCCGGGCGCACGGCCTGCCGGCCCGCGCCGCTGCCCTCCTCATGAGCGGGCAGCAGGGCGGGGGAGTGGCGTTCTCGTTCCTCGCCGTGCCGCTCGCCCGCGGGACCGGCTCGATCACGCTCGGCTACCTCCTGGACATCGACTCGACCTCGCTGCTCGGGGAGCGCCGCGACGCCCCGACGGCGGTGGAGGTGACGTTGTATGCGCTGGCCGGCGGCGGATCGGTCAGCGCCGCCTCGACCGCGGTGCTTGAACTCGAGCCAGACCTCTGCCCGGAACTGCTGAGCGCGCCGGGGTTCAGGCTTGCCGGCACCCTCGAGGTGCCGGAGAGCCAGCACGCCGTGCGGATCCTGGTGAGGAACCTGGCCACCGGCGCGTTCGGGGTTGGGGAGCTGCCGCGCGCTGTCCAGGCGCCGGCCGAGGGCGGTGGGGTCGTCGCGACGCCTCTGGCGGTCGAGCCGGCCGTGTTCATCCCGGTGGCCGACAGCGCCAGCGCCGAGGTCGTCCGCCAGCTCGCGGCGCCAGCCTGGCTCGAGCCGGGCACGGCGGTCTCCACCCGCCCGCTCGTGCTGGCCGGCAAGGTCGTTCGCCTCCTCCTGCCGGGACGGGGCATGCTTCCCGGGACACGGACCCTCGCCGGTCGGGTGGTGGATCGCAAGGGGGGGCTGGTCAGGGCCTGCGAGCTGACGGTAGGCGAGAAGCGAGGCGGGGCACTCGGCATGCTCGATCTCTGGGAACTCGAGTGGAAGGTGCCCGACCTCGAGCCCGAGCTGTACTTTCTGGAGCTGACCGTGCCGGGCGTGCTCGGAGGCAGCTCCCTGCAGGCCTTCCTCCCGTTCATCGTGGTCGACTCGCTGGCGCCGCCCGCGCCTGCCGTGTGGGCGGCGCTGGACGACGTGCAGGCGCCGGAGGAGCCGTCGTTGCGGGACGCCTACATGGCCTCGCGCGGCGCCAGGGACGAGGCGCACCCCAGGCTGCGAGCCGGCTACCGGGAGGCGCTCGGCCTCGCCGCGAGCAGCGACCTGGAGGCGGTGAGGGCCGCGGTCTACGAACTCGAAAAGAGCCTGCTCACCTCCGGCTCGCCGCGCGAGCTGGAGGGGGCGCTCTTCGCCGAGCTGGGGGTGGCGAAGGACCTGGCGGGGGAACAGCCGGACGCCGCACTGGGGCTCGCCCTGCTCCACTTGCAGCTGCACGATCGCTACGTCCGGAACCAGGCTTTCGTTCCGCAGGCGCACGCGCGGCGGATCGTCGAGGCGCTTGCCGAGCTCTGGGTCAAGAGGCGCGCGAGCCCCGAGGCCAGCCGGCAGGGGGCCGAGCTTCTGGCGGTGTTGGCTGGCAGCCTGCAGAAGAACAACCTGGATGCCTCGGCGGCGCGGCTGTTCAAGCGCGCCACCGAGATCGACCCGGGCTGCGTGCCGGCCCTGCTCGGCTTGGCGGCAGGGCTCGAACGCTCGGGGGCGTACCGGCCGGCGATCCGCTTCCTCGAACGGCTGGTGGAGGCCCGGCCCGATCACGCCGAGGGCAGGCTCCGGCTCGCCATCAACCACCTCCGGGTGGGCAGCGACGGGCGAGCCGAGAAGCTGCTCCGCTCGCTCGTGGAGGAGGACGTCCCGGCCTGGGTGCGGGTGATTGCCTACCAGGAGCTGGCCCGCTGGCTGGTCGGTAAGCGGGATCCCGAGGCGGCGTGCAGGCTGCTGGTCGCGGCGCGGCAACGCGGGGTCGGCGACGAGCAGATCGACCTGCAGCTCGCCTTCGTGCTCGACCGCCTGGGTCGCCTGGCGGAGGCGTATGAACTCATGGCCCACGTCGCCGGGCGCGCCTCCGGCACGGGGGGCACGAGCCCCCGGCTGCGCTACGCGGAGTGGCCGGACGACGACCTGAAGGCGGCGCGGGCGCAGCTCGAGAAGGCCTTGCCGGCGGCGCGGGCAGCGCTCGCGGAGGCGGTGCGACGGAGCGCGAAAGAGGGGGCCAGGTGAGGTCGTGGATCGGCGTGGTGCTGGCGCTTTCGGCTGCCGTCGCGCACGCCTCGGTGGAGGTCGTGATCACGCACCCGGCGCCCGGGGAGGTCGTCTTCGGCGAGATGAGGATCGCCGCCGAGGTGCGCGCCTCGGAAGCCGTCGCCAGGGTGTCGTTCGTGGTCGACGGGCGGAAGGTCGGCGAGGTCACGGGACCGCCGTACGAGGTCGTCACGGACGTCGGCGCGGAAAACGTCGAGCACCGGCTGCAGGTGCTCGCGCGCACGGTCTCCGGCGCCAGTGCGGAGGCGTCGCTCGTGACCCCGCGCATCGCCGTCGACCAGGAGGTCACGTACGAGCTGCAGCAGCTCTACGTCCTGGTCACCGCCTTCGGCAAGCGGGTGCTCACCCTCGAGAAGGCCAACTTCGAAGTGTTCGACGACGGCGAACGGCAGGAAATCCTCACCTTCGCCCGGGGCGACGTGCCTTTGACGGCCGTCGTGCTGCTGGACTCGAGCCTATCGATGAAGGGACCGCGCCTGGCGGCGGCGCAGGCCGGGGCCCGGGCGTTCTTCGCCGGCATGCGGGCGTTGGACGAGGGCGCGCTGCTTGTCTACAAAGACCGGTCGCTCGTGAGGACGCCGTTTTGCAACGTGCCGGAGGTGCTGCTCGCCGGGATCTCGAGCGCCGCCGCCGACGGCGGCACGACGACCAACGATCACCTCTACATGGCGCTCAAGCTGCTCGAGCGGCGGCAGGGGCGGCGAGTGGTCGTGCTGCTCTCGGACGGCCTCGACGCGCACAGCGTGCTGTCCGCCTCCGACGTGCTGCTCAAGGCCCGGCAGAGCCAGGCGCTCGTCTACTGGATCCGGCTCAGGAAAGGGGCCGGCAACGGCTCGGAGGAGCCGCAGCTGTTCTCGGCCTGGCGCGACGCGGCGTGGTACCGGCGGCAGCTCGGGACCCTCGCCGAAATCGTGGCGCAAAGCGGAGGCCGGGTCCAGGTGGTGAGGGAGCTCGCCGAGATCGGTCCGGCGTTCGAGGAAGTCATGCGGGAGCTGCGCGACCAGTACGTGCTCGGCTACTACCCGACGACGCAGAAGAACGACGGCCGCTGGCACACCATCAAGGTGAAGGTCACGCGGCTTGGCGTCGAGGTGCGGACCCGCGAGGGGTACCTCGACTTCTGACGCCGGCGCCGAGCCTGGCCGTGATCACAGCGAGCCGAGCCCGCGCTGGCGCAGCGACACGAACCCGCCGCCGGCCACGATCACGTGGTCGAGCACGGCGATGCGCAGCAGCCGCCCGGCGTCCGCCAGCCGCCGGGTGAGCTGGATATCGTCCTCCGATGGGGTGGGGTCGCCGCTCGGGTGGTTGTGCCAGAGCAGCAGAGCGTGGCAGCCGTCCAGGATCGCCTTGTGGAACACCTCGGAGGGCTCGACGTCGGCGTGTGACCGGCCGCCGCGATGCAGCTCGTGACAGCGCACGAGATGGTGGCGGCTGTTGAGGGTGAGGCACCCGAACACCTCCACCCGCTCGCCCCCATACGCCGGTGCCAGCCAGTCGGCGACCAGCTCGGGGCGGTCGAGCAACGTGACGCCGTGCATGCGCTGCCTGGCGAGCCGCCGCCCGAGCTCGAGCGCGGCCGCCAGCACGCACCCCTTGGCCGGGCCGACGCCCTTTCGCCTGAGGACCTCCTTGAGGTCGAGCGCCGCCAGCCGGCCGAGTCCGCCTGCCTCGGCGAGCCAGCGCTCCGCCAGCTCGACGACTGGCTCGCCCCGCGTGCCGGTGCCGAGCAGCACCGCCACCAGCTCGGCGTCGGAAAGCGCGCTCGGGCCGTGAGCGAGGAGCTTCTCGCGCGGCCGCTGCTCGCGAGGCAGGTCGGCGATGCGCATCAGGCTGCCGGAAGCCGTGCGTCGACCCGCGGCAGCAGCTCGCCCGCAGGGCCGCGCAGCACGATGTCGGCGAGGTGCGCGAGCGCGCTCGCCTCGGGGTTGACCTCGATGACGGTGGCGCCGGCGCCGGCGGCGATCTCGACCAGGCCCGCCGCCGGGTAGACCACCGCCGACGTCCCGACCACGAGGAAGACCTCCACCGCAGCGGCGGCCGCGGCTGCGGCGGAAAGCACGTCGGCCGGCAGCATCTCGCCGAACCAGACGATGTCCGGGCGCTCCATGGCGCCGCACGCGGGGCAGTGGGGAGGCAGCGCCGGGAGGGGGACGGTGCGCTCCTCCCGCCGCCGTCCGCAACCGGTGCAGCGGACCCGCCACAGCCCGCCGTGCAGCTCGAGCACATCGCGGCTGCCGGCCGCCTGGTGCAGGCCGTCGACGTTTTGGGTCGTCAGGCAGTAGGTCGGGAAACGCTCCTGCCAGCGCGCCAGGGTCAGGTGCGCCGGGTTCGGAGCGACCGTGGAGGCCTGGAGGCGGCGGGCCTCGTAGAAGCGCCACACGCGCAGGGGGTCGCGCTGGAACGCTTGCGGTGTCGCGACCTCCTCCACTGGCTGGCCCTCCCACAGGCCGCCGGCTCCACGAAACGTCGCCACGCCGCTCTCCGCCGACACCCCGGCCCCGGTGAACGCCATCACCCGCTGGGCGCGCCCCAGCGCCCTCGCCGCAGCCTCGATCGAGTCCTCGAGCATGCCCGGATTGTCGCCCCGGCGCGCTCCGTGCGCAACCCTGGCTGCATCCTGCCCCCTGCCCGGCTCCCGCCAGGGTGGTCGGGTGGGCCTCGAGGGCCTACAATGCGAGCAGCGTAGCGGGAGGCGTCGAGCATGTCGGATCTGGTCCTGGAACAGCGGCACGGCAAGGTTGTCGACCTCATGCTCAACCGGCCGGAGCACCACAACGCCCTCAACCTCGCCACGGTCGAAGCGCTGTGGGCCGGGCTCCAGGCGGCGGTGCTGGATCCCCAGGTGCACGTCATCGTGCTGCACGGCTCCGGCGACGGATTCTGCGCGGGCCTCGACCCGGCCTTGCTGCGCGCCATGGCGAGCGGCGAGGACCCGGCGGCGACGCTCGTGCCGGTGGTGGAGATCACGCAGCGCGTGATCTCATTGCTCGCCACCGCGCCGAAGGTGACGGTCGGGGCGTGCCACGGGTTCGTGCTCGGGATCGGGCTCGACCTGGCGCTGGCCTGCGACCTGCGGGTGGCCACCGCCGGCACCCGCTTCGCGGCCGAGTGCGTGCAGTTCGGCCTGCTGCCCGAGGGCGGAGGCACCTGGGCGCTGCCGCGGCTGATCGGTCTCGGCCCCGCCATGGCGATGCTGCTTTCCGGCGACCCCGTCGATGCCGAAGGCGCGTACCGCCTCGGGCTCATCCACCGGCGGGTCGCGCTGGGCCGGCACCTCGAGGAGGCCCGGCGGTGGGGAGAAGAGCTGGCGAAGAGCTCGCTTGCGGCCCAGGTGGCGATCAAGCGGCTGGCGCGCGTCGACCCGCGCCTGACGCTGGACGCGGCGCTCAAGGAAGAGAAGGAGGCGCTTCGGCGGCTCCTGCTCGCCGGCGAGCCGCTCCGCTACCTCGACCGCGTGACCCGGTGAACCACCGCCCTGGCGATCGGTGGCCGGGGTTTGCCGGATGGAGGCTCCAGGGTCCCGGGGCAGGGTCACCTCCCGGGACACACCCATTCTCCCCCGCGGGAACCCCCTGGGCAGGCGGGCGGGAATGGAAAGGCTGGAGCTCGAGTCGATACAATCGGCCGCGGGGAGGTGTGTCATGGCCTCGATGAAGCGCGTGTTCCTGTTCGTTGTGGTCAACATCCTGATCGTCATCACGATCTCGATCGTGCTGAGCGTGCTCGGCGTGCGGCCGTATCTCTCGGCTCGCGGCATCGATCTCAAGGCGCTGGCTGTGTTCTGCCTCATCTGGGGGATGGGCGGCGCGTTCATCTCGCTCGCGCTCTCGCGGGTGATGGCCAGGTGGATGATGGGCGTGCAGATCGTCCAGGCCGACCACCCCGATCCGGCAGCGCGCGAGGTGGTCAACATCGTGCACAACCTGGCCCGCGCCGCCAACCTGCCGGCCATGCCGCAGGTGGGGATCTATCAAAGCCCCGAGGTCAACGCCTTCGCCACCGGGCCGACCAAGCGGCGCGCCCTGGTGGCGGTTTCGACCGGGCTGCTGCAGCGCATGGACCGCCGGTCGGTGGAAGGGGTGCTCGGGCACGAGATCGCCCACATCGCCAACGGCGACATGGTGACCATGACGCTGTTGCAGGGGGTCATCAACGCTTTCGTGATGTTCCTGGCGCGCGTGCTCGCCTTTGTGCTCTCGCAGTTCTTCCGGCGCTCCGACGACGAGGGGCCGAGCTTCTTCCTGCAGTACATGCTGACGCTCGTGCTCGAGATCGTGTTCTCGATCCTGGGGGCGATCGTGGTCGCGACGTTTTCCCGCTGGCGCGAATTCCGCGCCGACGCGGGCGGCGCGCGGCTGGCCGGGCGGGAGGCAATGATCGGCGCGCTCGAGAGCCTGCTGCGCACCACGCAACTCGTCGAGCGCGGCCATCCCTCGCTGGCCACGTTCAAGATCTCGTCCGGCAAGCGCGGGGGACTCTTCGCGCTGTTCGCCACCCACCCGCCGCTCGAGGAGCGCATCGCTAGGCTACGAAGTGCTTGATACGAAATGGGTTGAGGATGGCCATGAAGGCCGGGATGCATGGTGCCCTGGATTCCTTCACACCGATGACGCAGCGCCTTCACACCGACGTTCGATCGTAACAGACGGGGAGGATGCCCGAGGGGCCTTTCTCTGGTAGACTCTGGCGCGAGTAGGAGAGGAGGATGCGTATGCCAAATTCCACCACTTCATTCAAACTCGGGGCGCTGCTGATCGCGGCTTTCGTCATGCTGGCCGGGACGGCCCTCGCCCAGACCGACGTCACCCTCACCAGGGTGACGGGCACGGTCAAGGACACCGACGGGGGTGTGCTTCCCGGCGCCACCGTCGAGGCACGCAACCAGGACACCGGCCTGGTCGTGCGCGCGGTTACCGACAGCCGCGGCTTTTACCGGCTGCTCAACCTGCCCACCGGGACGTACACCCTGAGCTGCGAGATGCCGGGGTTCGCGACCGCGAGCCGCAGCGACATCCGGCTCATCGTGTCGTCGACGCCGACCGTCGACTTCACGCTGCAGCTGGCGGCGCAGGCCGAGACGATCACGGTCACGAGCGACGTGCCGCTGGTCGAGGTGTCGAACACCGCCGCCGCGACCACGGTGCAGACCGAACAGATCAACCAGCTTCCGTCGTTCGGCCGCGACTACACCAACCTCATCCTGCTGACCCCCGAGACCGGCAACCGCAACGAGCGCGGATACCTGACGATCTCTGGCCAGCGCGGCATCAACACCGCGATCATGGTCGACGGCGTGGACTACAACAACGCTTTCTTCGGCGGCGCCGCGGGCACCGCCGAAGGCCGCGCCCCGCTGTCGATTTCCCAGGAGTCGATCAAGGAGTTCTCGGTCATCACCAACGGCGCCTCGGCCGAGTTCGGCCGCTCGGGCGGCGGCACCGTCAACGTGATCACCAAGAGCGGCACCAACCTGCTCAAGGGCTCGGCGTTTTACTACAGCCAGCCGAACAGCATGATCTCCGATCGCCGTGACGGCACCAAGGTCAACAAGCAAGACAAGACGCAGTTCGGCGCCTCGCTCGGCGGGCCTATCATCAAGGACAAGCTGTTCTTCTTTTCCTCGTACGACCAGCAGGACCAGGACACCACCATCAAGGTGGACCAGAGCCTGCTCGATCCGCGGATCCGGCAGAAATACCCCGAGCTGGCTTCCGAGCCCGAGTTCGTGCAGACCAAGGACGGGCGGGTGTTCTTCGGCCGCTTCGACCTGCAGGCCAACCCCTCGCACCGCTTCACGTTGCGCGGCAACTACACCGATTACGAGGGCATCAACGGCACCAGCAGCGGTTCAAACGGCGCCTCGAACGAAAACGGCATAGAGGGCATGTTCTCGCGCACCTACGTGCTGGCGTACTCCGGCATGTTCGGCGACTCGCTGCTCAACGACATCAACGCTCAGTACCAGCTCGAGGACACCCCGCGCAAGAACCGTCCCGAGACCGCTGCGTACGCGCAGATCCGCATCGGCAACAACTACTTCGGCGGCGTCTCGTTCTTGCCGATCGTGGCCAGCCAGTACCGCAAGTCGATCGCCGACACGCTCACGTATCTCGTCGGCGACCACGTTTTCAAGGCCGGCTTCGACTACAACGACACCGGCATGGACCAGATCTTCAAGGGCAACTGGCGCGGCGTGTACCGCTTCAACAACATCGACGACTTCCTGGCCGGCAAGTGGTGGCAGTTCTATCAGTACGGCGGCCTCAACGGGCTCACCGCCGACGAGGCGGGGCGGTTCGACCAGTCGCAGGTCGAGTACGCGGCGTTCATCCAGGACCAGTGGTTCATCACCCCCAACCTCACCGCCACGCTCGGGCTGCGCTGGGAAAACCTCGACAACCCCGACGACCCGGTGCTCAACCCCCGCAGCGTCAACGCCAACGGCTCGTACAACCTGAACGGCAAGATCGCCGACCAGAAGAACCAGTGGTCGCCGCGCCTGGGCCTGACCTGGTCGCCCGGCGGCAAGACCGTGGTGCGCTTTTCCGCTGGCCGCTTCTGGTCCCGCACCCCTGCGCTGCTGTTCGCGCAGCTCTACACTTCGAACGGCCTGCGCGGCACGCAGTACACCTGCAACAACAGCTCGCTGAGGCCCAACCCCTGCGCGCTGATGCCGGGGTTCGGCGAGAACTTCGACCCCAAAGGCCGGATCGACTTCTCGAAGGTCCCGAACCCGACAGGGCTCGGCGTCTTCGTCATGGATCCCGACTTCAAGAACCCCAAGACCGACCGCGTCACCCTCGGCTTCGAGCGCGAGCTGTTCAAGGACACCGCGATTTCCATCGACGCCACCTGGGCCGAGGCCACCAACCTCGAGCGCATGACCGACTACAACCTGGCGTACGATCGAAACCCTGACGGCTCGATCAAGGTCTCCCCCATCAACGGCCGGCCGGTGTTCAGCAAGACGAGGCCGAACCCTTACTACGGCCGCATCTCGGCGTACGTGTCCGATGCCCGCTCCGAGTACTGGGGAATCTCCATGGTGCTCAACCGCCGCTTCACCGAGCGCTTCTTCGGGTTCCTGTCGGTGAGCTACTCGAAGGACAAGGACAACGACTCCAACGAGCGCAACTACGCCGGGTTCCAGGTCGAGGACGTCTACAACCTGCGCGACAACTGGGGGTACTCGGTGCGCGACCAGCGCTGGAAGTTCGCCCTCAACTCGGTGTGGAACACCCCGTGGTGGGGGATCTCGCTGTCGGGGACGTACCGTTACAACACCGGGGCGCCGTTCAACGCCACCACGCAGTCCGACGCCAACGGCGACGGCTTCACCAACGACCGTCCGACGATCAACGGCAAGCACTTCGAGCGCAACTCGTTCCGCTACCCCGACTATTCGACCCTCGACCTGCGGCTGCAAAAGGCGTTCAACATCGCCTCCACCAAGCTCTCGCTCATGGTCGACTGCTTCAACTGCACCAACAACGCCAACCGGACGATCCCGAGCGGCAACACGATCTGGGGCAACAACCAGACGCCCAACGCCAACTTCGGCAAGGCCACGCAGGTCACCAACTTCCCGCGCACCTTCCAGCTCGGCGTCCGCCTTGACTTCTAGACCGGACCACACCGCAGCATCCGAAAGGGGGGCTTCGGCCCCCCTTTTCGTGCTCCCGCGCGGTCGAAAGTGCTCCCCCGCGCCCACAAGACTGGAAGACCGGCCCGCCTCCTCGCCGCTCGTCTCCCCGGGGGTGGCTGGGGTGGATGGACGTGCCTCGCGAAGTGACGGGCGGCGGGCACCGGTCACCTCTTCCGGGGGTGGTAGGATATCGGTGTGAAGGTGTACACCCGCAAGGGTGACGACGGGGGGACGGGGCTGGCCGACGGCACGCGGGTCTCCAAGGCTGCTGCCCGCGTCGAGGCCTACGGCACGGTGGACGAGCTCAACAGCGTTCTCGGCGTGCTGCTGGCCGAGGGCCCGCCCGAGCCGGCACGCTCCCAGCTCGAGCGCGTCCAGGACATCCTCTTCGAGGTCGGGGCGTACCTCGCCAACCCGCGGGGGGGCTACCCGCTCGACCCGCGGGTCGCCGATCCGGCGTGGCTCGAGGGGTGGATGGACGCCATGGAGGTGGACCTGGCGCCGCTCCGCAACTTCGTGCTGCCGGCAGGTGCCCGCGCCGCGTGCCTCGCGCACCAGGCTCGCACGGTGTGCCGGCGGGCGGAGCGGCGGGTCGTGGGCGCCCAGCGCGAGAGCGAGGAGCTCGCCTCGGTGATCCCGTTCCTCAACCGCCTCTCGGACACCCTTTTCGTGCTCGCACGCTGGCTCAACCGCCAGGCGGGCGCCGCCGAGGTGGTATGGCGGGGCAGGCGCTCGACAGCATGACACGATCCCGATGACCTCCCTCACCCTTCCGGCTGGAAGCCTCGAGGCGCTGTCCGGCACGCTCGAGGAAAACCTCCGCTACGTGGCGGAGCGGCTGCGCGTCAAGCTCTCGGCTCGCGGCGACGTGGTGGTCCTGGATGGCGACGACGGCGCTGTCGCGCTGGCCGGCACGCTGCTGGAGCAGCTCGGCCGGCTCGTTGCCTCGGGGTACAAGGTCGGCAAAGAGGAGCTCCGCACCGCGTTCAGGGTGCTGGAGGAGGATCCTGCGGCCGACCTCGTCGCCTTCTTCCGCGATGCCTCGCTCCCGGACTCGCTCAAGCGCCTGCTGGTGCCGCGCAACCTCCGCCAGCGGCTGTTCATCCAGGCGGTGCTGAAAGAGGACATCGTGTTCGCCATCGGCCCGGCGGGCACCGGCAAGACGTATCTGGCGGTGGCGCTGGCCGCCGCGGCGCTGGCCGAGCACCGCGTCAAGCGCATCGTGCTCACGCGCCCGGCCGTGGAGGCCGGGGAACGGCTGGGGTTTTTGCCTGGCGATCTCGTGGAAAAGGTCAACCCGTACTTGCGGCCGGTCTACGACGCGCTGTACGACATCCTGGGGTACGACAAGGTGGCGCGCCACCTCGAGCGCGGGGTGATCGAGATCGCTCCCCTCGCGTTCATGCGCGGCCGGACGCTCAACGACGCCTTCATCCTCCTCGACGAGGCCCAGAACACGACCCCCGAGCAGATGAAGATGTTCCTCACCCGTCTCGGGTTTCACTCGAAGGCGGTGATCACCGGCGACGTCACGCAGATCGACCTGCCGCAGGAAAGGGTGTCGGGGCTGGTGCAGTCCCGCGAAATCCTCGAGGGGATGCCGGGGATCGTGTTCTTCGATTTCTTCAAGGAAGACGTGGTGCGCCACCGGCTCGTGCAGCGGGTGGTCGACGCGTACGAGCAGTTCGAGGCGCGGCGCAATCGGAGCGAGCGGTGAAGCCGAAAGCGGGCAAGAAGACCTCGGGGCTGGCGGCACGGCTGGCGGTGCGGCGAGGCGAGTTCGTCCAGCTCCGGCGGCGCGTGCTGTCGCACCGCTGGGTGTGGCTGGCCGTGTTCGTGGTCGGGTGCGGGCTGCTCATGACCCCAGCGCGCTCGAGCCGCTATCCGGCTCTGGCGGTCGGCGAAGTCGCCCCTGCCGACGTCGTGATCGAGCGAGACGTGGTGCTCCCGGACCCGGAGGCCACCGAGGAGAGCCGGCGCCGCGCCAGCCTCGGGGTGCTGCCGGTGTACGTGTTCGATGGCGGGTTGCAGACCGGGACGGCGGAAAAGCTCCAGCGCGTGTTCGACGAGGGGCGGCGGCAGCCGCAGGGGCCGGCCGGCGAGCTGGCCCGCCGCCTGGCGGAGACCGCTGATCTCGTGGTGCAGCCGCGCGAGGCGGAGGCGCTTCGCGCCCTGCACTTTTCCGAAGAACTGCTGGGGGTGCTCGTAGAGACGGCCCAGCGGCTGTACCGGCAGGGCATCGTCGGCGACCGGGCCGAGCTGCTGCGCGTGGCCGAGAAGGGCATCGCGCTGCGCGACGCGAGAACCGGCGAGGAGCGGGTCGAGCTCGACGTGTTCCGCTTCATCGACGGCGGCACCGGCCTCGCGGAGACAGTGGAGCAGAAGCTAGCCGACGAGCCGTCGGTGGCGCGCAACTGGCGAGCGCCGCTGGCGTCGTTCCTGGCTCGCGTGCTGCGTCCCAACGTGACGTTCGACCGCACCGAGACGCTGGCGCGCCGGCTGCGGGCGGCGGAGAGCGTGCAGGAAGTCTCGATCCGGCTGCCGCAGGGGCGGGTGCTGGTGAGGCGGGGCGATGAGATCTCGCTGCAGACGGCGCGGGTGCTGGCCGCGCTGTCCGAGCGCGGCTCGCCGTCGCGGGTCGTGCTGCCGCTGTTGGGGGTGCTGCTGCTCAACCTACTGCTGGCGGTGGCGTGGCTGTTCTTCTCGCAGCGGCAGACGCCGTCCAGGGACGAAGCACTGGTGCGCTTCGGCGCCATCACCGTGGTCGCGGTCGTGCTGCTCTTGCTGACGCGCGGGTTCGCCTTTCTGGCCGGCGGAGTGGCCGGCGCGGTGATGCGGGACCCGTTCGGCCACGTCGAGCTCTACCTTCCGGCGTTGCCCCACGCGACCGGGCCGCTGCTCGCGGGGCTCATGTTCGGGCTGCCGTTCGGAATGCTGTTCGCGGCCGTGCAGGCTCTCCAGACCTCGCTCATGGTGGGTGGGGACGCTGGCCTCGCGGTGTACGGGATGATGTCGGGGATGACCGCGGTGTTCGCGGCCCAGCGCTTGCGGGACCGCTACGTGCTGGCCAGGGTCGGCGCCCTGGTGGCGGGCCTCAACGTGCTGGTGGTCCTGGGGCTGGCGCTCTGGCACGGCAAGCTGCCGGCCCCCGAGGTGCTGGCCGTGCAGATGATCGCCGGGGTGCTCGGCGGCATCGTGGCGGCGATCCTGGCGAGCTTCTTCCTGCCGCTGCTGGAAGCTCTCACGGGCACGGTGACGGACATTAGGCTGCTCGAGCTGTCGAACCCCAACCTGCCGCTGCTCAAGCGGTTGTCGGTCGAGGCGCCGGGGACGTTCCAGCACTCGCTGGCAATGGCCAACCTCGCCGAGGCGGCGGCCGAAGCAATCGGCGCCAATCCGCTGCTGGCCCGCGTCTGCTGCTACTACCACGACATCGGCAAGCTCGTGAAACCGGAGTACTTCGTCGAGAACCAGCGGGGCGGCAACCCCCACGACAACCTCACTCCGTGGATGTCGGCGCTCGTGGTCTCCAACCACGTCAAGGCCGGGCTCGAACTCGCCCGCCAGTACAGGCTTCCCGAGCCGATCCGGGACGCCATCGCCACTCACCACGGCACCAAGCTCATCCACTTCTTCTACTCCCGCGCCAAGGAGCGGGCGAACGGCGACAGCGGCGAGGTGCCGGAGGACGAGTTCCGGTACCCGGGGCCGCGGCCGATGTCGAAGGAAATGGGGATTCTTCTGCTGGCCGACGCGGTCGAGGCGGCGAGCCGGACGCTGCAGGACCCCACTCCGGGGAAAATCCAGGCAATGATCGACCAGGTCATCAAGAACGTGCTGGAGGACGGTCAGCTCGACGAGTGCGAGCTGACCCTCAAGGACGTGGAGAAGATCGGTGCGGAGTTCTACTGGGTGCTGACCAACGCCTTCCATCACCGCATCGACTACCCCGGGTTCGACTTCAACCGGAGGCGCCGTGGCTGAGTCCAACCGCATCACGTTCGAGTGGCAGCGCCGGGTGCCGGGGCGTGCCACGGCCCCGCTCCGGGCGCTCGCCCTGGCGGCTCTCCGGCAGCTCGGGAAGGACGGCGTGGAGGTGGGGGTCCTGGTGACCGACGACGCGACGGTCCGGACGCTCAACCGGCGGTGGCGGGGCAAGGACCGGCCGACCGACGTGCTGTCCTTCCCGTGCGGAGACCGTCTGCCGGAGGGCCGCGTCTACCTCGGCGACGTGGCGATTTCGCTCGAGACCGCGGCGCGGCAGGCTGCCGAGCGGGGCATTCCCCTCGTGCTCGAGCTCGAGATGCTGCTCTTGCACGCGCTGGTCCACCTCTGCGGCTACGACCACGAGACCGACCACGGCGAGATGGAGGCCCTCGAGCGGCACCTGCGGCAGGAGCTGCTGCCATGATGGAGCACCTCGCCCAGTGGTGGTCGAACCCTTTCACGGCAGCGCTCGTGGCGGGCGCGCTGTGGCTGCCGGTGACGCTGCTGTTCACTGGCACGACGGCCATCGTGCGGCTCGGGACGATCCAGGTGGGCGGGCTTCTGGCCCAGCGGCGCAACCTCCTCCCCGGCTACCCGCGGCGTGCCGAGTCGTACGCCAACCTCGTGCTGTTCCTGCTCATCCTGACGAGCCTCGTGCTGGCCCTCTTCTTCGTTGCGGTGGCGCGGGCCTGCAAGGTGAGCGGGGTGGATCTCTGGTTGATGCTGGTGGTCGGGGTGTCGGGGTTCCTGCTGGCCGTCGGCATCGCAGCGCTGCTGGCGCACGGAGCGCGCTCGGAGACCATCGCCCTCGTGCAGCTCACCGCGCTGCGGCCGGCCACGCCGTTGCTGGTGCTGCTGGCGCGCAGCGAGCCCGAGGCGGAGCCCGCGGCCCAGGACGAGGAGGAGGTCGACGACCACGAGGTCCAGGCGTTCATCGGCGCGGGCGAGGAGGCCGGGATTCTCGAGCGCGAGGACGCCGAACTCATCGCCTCGATCGTTGACCTCTCCGAGACCATCGTGCGGGAGATCATGACGCCGCGGACCGATGTCGTGGCGGTCCCGGTCGAGACCGACTTCGACACGCTGCAACGGACGTTTGCCGACACGCTGTTCACTCGCCTGCCGGTGTTCCGCGAGACGCTCGACCGGATCGAAGGCGTGGTGCACGTCAAGGACGTGCTGAAAGCCGCCGTCGCCGGGACTCGGCCGAGCGCCGGCGACCTGCTGCGGCCGGTGCTGCTCGTGCCGGAGACGAAGGAGCTGCGCGAGCTGCTGCGGGAGTTCCAGGCGGCCCGGCAGCAACTCGCGGTGGTCGTCGACGAGTACGGCGGGACCTCGGGTATCGTCACGCTCGAGGACGTGCTCGAGGAAATCGTCGGAGAGATCCAGGACGAGCACCAGCGCGAGGCGCCCGAAGTGGAGCCCCAGCCGGACGGCTCCTACCTCGTGGCTGGCGGCGCCCACGTGGAGGTGCTGAAGGAACTGTTCGAGGTGGAGGTCTCCGAGATGGGGTTCGACTCCGTGGCCGGCCTCGTGCTCGACCGCCTGGGCCACCTGCCGAGGCTCGGCGAGAAGGTGCAGTGGCACGACATCGAACTCGAGGTGGTGGAACTCGAGCGGCGGCGGCTTCGCCGCGTTCGACTGCGCCGCATCGAAGGGACCCAGGCATGACCCGTGCCGGGACGGTGGCGGTGCTGGGCCGGCCCAACGCCGGCAAGAGCACGCTCGTGAACGCGCTCGTGGGGCGCAAGGTGGCGATCGTTTCCAGCCAGCCGCAGACGACCCGCCACCGCATCACCGGGGTGCTCACCGAGGCGCGGGGACAAGTGGTGCTCTTCGACCTGCCGGGCGTGCACCGGCCGCTACACCGGCTCAACGCCCAGATGATGCACCTGGTTCGGGACACCCTCGGCGAGGTCGACGCGGTGGTGCAGCTCTTCGATGCGGCCCGGGCGCCGGGTGCCGGGGAGCAGTTCGTCGTCGGCCTGCTGCAGGGGCTCGAGGCGCCCGTCGTGCTGGTCCCCAACAAGATCGACCTCGCGCACGCTGCCCGGCACCTCGAGCAGCGGACTGCCTTCTACACCGGGCAGCACTCCTACGCCGCGGTGTGCCCGGTCTCGGCCCGCACCGGAGCGGGGATCGAGGCGCTCGAGGGCGCGCTGTTCGGCGTGCTGCCCGAGGGCGAGCCGTGGCTCGACCCCGACCTCGGGACCACGCAAAGCGAGCGCTTCTTCGTCGCCGAGCTCATTCGCGAGGCGATGCTGGCGCGGGTGAGCGACGAGCTTCCGTTCCAGACGGCGGTGCACCTGCGCCACTTCGAGGAGCAGGAGACGCCGAAGGGGCCGCTGCTGCGGCTGTTCGCCGACCTCGTGGTGGAGCGCGAGAGCCAGAAGGGGATCCTGGTGGGAGCACGGGGAGAGGCCATCAAGGCCATCGGCACCGCGGCGCGCCGCCAGATCGAGAAGCTGCTCGGCGCCCGCGTGTACCTCGACCTCCGTGTCACGGCCCGCGCCGGCTGGCGCGAGGACCCGCGTTTTCTCGCCGAGCTCGCCGCCGTCGAGGCGACGCTGAAGTAGCCCCCGCCTGCCCGCCCGGTCCAGGGACGACGGTCGACGAGGGCCGCACATTCCCCTGGTCCTCGTGCGAACGACCTTCCGGTCGGAGTCTCGGGGCGAACTCGCCGCGGGACCAGGAGGTCAGCCTTCGACCTTCACCTCTGACAGCTGGGTGGGGGGATCAGCTATACTCCCCGCGACGAGGAGGGACCCGGGCCCGATGAGCAAGTCCGCGCTGCACGAACGCGTCAAGAAGATGATCATCGAAGAGCTGAAGCTCGAGGACATGCGGCCGGAGGACATCGGCGACGACGCCCCGCTGTTCGGCGAGGGGCTGGGCCTGGATTCCATCGACGCGCTGACGCTGGTGGTCGGGATCGACAAGACCTTCGGAGTGAAGATCAAGGACGAGGGCACGGGCACCCAGGCGTTCCGGTCGGTCGACGCCATGGTCGAGTTCCTCAGATCGCAGGGAGTCGGTGACTGAGACTTCGACTGTCCCGCACACCTTTCCCTCAAGGCTCATCGAGCGCCTCGAAAGGCGCGGGGACGGCAAGGTGGTGTTGGTGCTTGCGACAGCCGACGCCTTCCTGCGCCGGGCCCGGCCGTGGCCCGTCACGCTGGTGGCGGAAGCGCTCGCCCAGTCGATCCTGCTCGCCGACCCGCCGCTGCGCTTGGAGCACCTGCGCCTGGCCGGGCTCGACAACGTGGCCTTGCTTCAAGAGGTGTTGGCCGGGGACAGGCTCGAGGTGAAGGTCGACCGGGTGGGGGAGTTCGGGGAGCTGCGGAGGTACCGGTGCCAGGCCACGCGGGCGGGAGCGGTGGTGGCTCTGGCGGACGTGACCGTGTCGAGCTAGGATAGAGACGGAAACAGCGGGAGCTGAGCCATGCAAATGCGGCGGATTGATGAAGCTGGTGTGACGGTGCTGGAAGTCGAGGGCACGGTGCGCCTCGGTGAGTCGGCGCAGCAGTTCGCCGGAGAGCTGGGGAGCATCTTCGAGAACACCCACGGCGGGGTGGTCATCGACTTCGCGCACATCGACTATCTCGACTCGACCGGCATCGGCGAGCTCGTGGGCTACCTCCAGAAGTTCACGCGTGCCAACCGGCGCGTCGCGCTGTTCCGTCCCCACCACCGCATGGAGTCGCTGCTCAAGCTCACGCGCCTCGACACGATCTTCCCCATCTTCTGGGAGCGTGACGAGGCGGTGAACTTCGTGCGAGGGACGAGCCCCCAGGCCTGAACCCACCGTTCCCGCCAAGGAGGAGAACGCTTCCCTCGAGCCTCGCATCACGGCACGGGGCGCGTGCCCGTGGAGGCGTGACTGCCCCGGCGTGGTTCGCGTGCCCCTGGCCTCGAGAGGTGCGTGGCCGTCGAGGCGGGTACGCTGCCGGACCGGTCTCGAGACGCGCGGCGCCAGTGCCTCTCACTCCTCTTGCGCTTGATATGAGTATATGGGTATGATTGGCCTCGGGTATCGAGGGGCTCGCATGAAGACACCTCTGTCCCGCCTCCGTCCTGCGCCCGTGGGCGCCGGATCCATGGCTCGCGCCGGCACCGGCGAGCGCGCCCCGCACCGGCATCTCGGGCGGCGCAGGCGCAGCAGGCCGAACCGCCCGGCAGGCCGCAACCGGGGCCGACCGCGAAAGGGGCTCCCATGAAAGTACTGCTTGCGGCGTTGGCGGTCGTGTGGATGCTGGCAGGCTCGACGGGGTGTGCAGGTGGAACCCGCGCTCCCGACGATCCCGGCCGCCACGTCCGGCCGCGCCTGACCCCGACCGACCACCGCGGCCTGTTCGAGGGGCAGACCTTCGCGGACGGGCCGGCCGTGACCCGTGCGTGTCTGCGCTGCCATCCCCGGGCAGCCAGCGATTTCATGCGCACCTCGCACTGGCAGTGGCTCGGCGAGCCCGAGCGTGTTCCCGGCCACCAAGAGCCGCTGCGCATCGGCAAGCGAAACCTGATCAACAACTTCTGCATCAGCATCGAGAGCAACTGGAAGAAGTGCACGACTTGCCACGCCGGCTACGGCTGGCGCGACGCGAGCTTCGATTTCTCCCGTGAAGAGGCGGTGGACTGCCTGGTGTGCCACGACCGCAGCGGCACCTACGCCAAGGCCGACTACGGGCTGCCGGCGGAGGGCGTGGATTTGCTCGCCGCGGCACGCAGCGTCGGTCGGCCGGGTCGCGACAATTGCGGCGTGTGCCACTTTGCCGGCGGGGGCGGTGACGCGGTCAAGCACGGCGATCTGGACGGCACCCTGGCCCGGCCGGTGGAGCGCCTCGACGTGCACATGGGGCGCCTGGACTTTGCCTGCACTGAGTGCCACCGTGCCGAGCGCCACGACATCCGCGGCCGCATGATTTCCGTCAGCACGCGCGAGTCGCACAACGTTGCCTGCACCGACTGCCACGCCCCGCGGCCCCATCGCTCTGACCGTCTCAACGCTCACGTCGACGCGGTGGCCTGCCAGACGTGCCATCTTCCCGAGGTGGCCCGCGTCACGCCCACCAAGGTGGCGTGGGACTGGTCCACCGCCGGCCGCGACGTCCCGGGCGCCGATCCGCACCGCTACCTCAAGACGAAGGGATCGTTCCTGTACCAGCAAGGCTTGGTGCCTGAGTACCGCTGGTTCAACGGGCGGGTGGGCCGCTATCTCAAGGGCGACCCGGTGAAGCTCGACGGCGTGACGCCGCTCAACCCGCCCCAGGGGGACATCACCGATCCGGCGGCGCGCATCTGGCCTTTCAAGGTGCACCGTGGCAAGCAGCCGGCCGACCTCGAGCATGCCATGCTGCTCGTGCCCAAGACGGTGGAACCCGACGGGTACTGGGTCACCTTCGACTGGGACCGGTCGCTCCGCCTCGGCTCGCAGGCCGCGGGGATTCCCTACTCGGGCAGGTTCGGTTTTGCCGAGACCGAGATGGTGTGGAACCTGTCCCACATGATCGCCCCGAAGAGCCGGGCCCTGCAGTGCACCGACTGCCACGGGGAACATGGGCGGCTGGACTTCGCGGCGCTGGGCTACCCGGGCGACCCGGCGACGTCGGGAGGGCGCAAGACCCGCCGTCTGCTGCGGTCGGAGCCTGTGAGTCGGGAGGTGCGGCCATGATCGGATTCCGGGCTCGCATGGCGTGGATCGTGCTCGCGATTCCGGTCGCCGGCCTGGCCCTGAACGCCGCCGCGACCGAGCCGCCGCCCGTGACCCTGCGCCACCTCGGTCCCGAGGTGGCGCCGCCGGTCCCCTCCCTTCATCCCGACGTGGAGCTGCTGGACGCATCGGCGCGAAGCGCGCCGGCTCGCGGCACGCCGCTTTCGCTGCGCGCCACGTGCGGCGCCTGCCACGATGTCGGCCACATCGAATCTCACCACTACCATGCCCTGGCCGGCATGGACGAAATGGTCCCGCCGGGCCTGGCCCCGAGCGGACGAGCCTGGGACACCGGCCCCGGGATGTTCGGGCGCTTCGACCCTTTTCTTGGGCGAGCCCTCACACCCCCGGACGAGGAGCCGATCGATCTCGGCACCGCGGACTGGATTCGCGTCTTCGGGCCGCTGCACGTGGGCGGTGGACCGGCGGAGCGCAGCAGCCTCTCGGGGACGCGGCTGGACCGGATCGGCGGCGGCGGGGCAGGATGGGATGCGGCAGTCCTCGACGAGACGAGCGGTGGACGTGCCGTGTGGGACTGGAGCCGCTCGGGCACGGTGGAGCTCAACTGCCTGCTGTGCCACGTGCGGCAGCCGGACAACGCCGAGCGCATTCTCGCCCTGCAGCGCGGCGAGTTCTCCTGGGCCTCGACCGCCACCCTGGCCGGCATGGGCCTGGTGGCGCGGGGGGCAACAGGGTACGTGTGGACGACGACTCCCGATGAAGCCAGCGGGCGCGTGTCCGCCCGCCGGCTGGGCCTGGGACACGCCCGTTCCGACAACTGCCGCCAGTGCCATGGCCGCGCCTGTCGCTGTTCCGACCCGGTGGTGTTCGAAAGCGGCCGCGACAACTGGCGCGCCGAGTCTGGCGGCAGCGTGTTCTCCCCCGGCCGCATGAACCGCAGCGGCATGAACCTGGCCGGCAAGGAGGCCCTCGATTCGCCCTGGGACGTGCACGCCGAGCGTCTGTTGTCCTGCACCCATTGCCACCACGCCCCGAACAACCCCGCTTACGCCCGCGGAGATCCGGCCGCGCCCGCGGTGCGCCACCTGCGGTTCGATCCACGCCGTGCGCGGGAGTCGGAGTACCTCTACCGTCCCGACCACAATTTCACGAAGGGCGACACCGCCCAGGGCACGGCCGGCCGTCGCTTCGCCGGCACCATGCGCGGCTGCCGCGATTGCCACGACGCCGAGAGCAGCCATGCCTTCTTGCCGTTCGCCCGCCGCCACTTCGCGGCGCTGGATTGCAACGCCTGCCACGTGCCGGTGGTCTACCCCCCCACACGCCGGAGCACCGACTGGACCATGCTCGACGAGCGGAAAGAACCGCTGCGGCGCCACGCCGGCGTGGACGGCGATCCGAACGACCCCCTGAGTCTTCTGACTGGCCGCGTCCCGGCGCTGCTTCCTCGCCGCACGGCCGACGGAGCGACGCGTCTTGGGCCACACCTGCTTCACGTTGCGTATTTCTGGGTGGGCGGCGACCCGCCGCGCCCGGTGCGCCGGTTCGACCTCGAACGGGCGTTCTTTGCCGACGGACGCCACCACCCCGAGCTGCAAGCCGCGCTCGATCGAAATGGAGACGGGACGCTCACGGCCGACGAGCTGCTGCTCGATACCCCCGAGCGAGCCGAGGCCGCGGCTGCTCGACTGCGCGCCGTTGGCGTTGCCAGCCCGCGCATCGTCGGCGAGATCCAGCCGTTTTCGGTGTCCCACGGCGTCGGCCGGCCGGAGGGGGCGCAGCGGGATTGCGGTGCCTGCCATGCGCCGGGCGGCCGGCTGTGTCAGCCCCAGGAGCTCGCGGAGTACGCCCCGGGAGGCGTGATGCCCTCTCCGGTCGCGGATAGCGGCGTGCTGCTCCCCGGCCCGGTGGAACCGGCCAGCACGGGAATTCGCCTCCGGCCGGAGCGCTGCCCCGCAGGGTTTTACGTGATGGGCGCGCAGCCGTTGCACGCGCTCGACTGGCTGGGGTTGCTCGTGCTGGCGGGAACCGTCGTCGGGGTGGTGGTGCACGGCAGCTTGCGACTGCGTTTCGGCTGGCGGCGCCGGCGTTCGGGAGGTTCCGCATGAGTCGGCCCCGGGAGCGAATCCGCTTTTATACCCCCTACGAGCGCCTGTGGCACTGGGTGCAGGCCGTGGCGGTGGTGGTGCTCGTCGCCACCGGCTTTGCCCTTGCCTTTCCGGCGCGGATCGGCACCGATGTGTTTCGGGCCGCGGTGCAGGCTCACAACCTCTTTGCCGCCGTGCTGCTCGTCAACGCCTTCCTGGCGCTGTTCTACAACCTGGCCAGCAACCTCATCCGGCGGTACGTGCCGACGGCCGACGACCTGTTGAGCCAGGGCGTGCGCCACGCCCGCTACTACATGTTCGGGATCTTCCGCGGCGAACCCCATCCCTTCGACCGCACGCCCGAAAAGCGCCTCATGCCGCTGCAGAAGGTGACGTACTTCGCGATCCTCAACGTGCTGTTGCCCGGCATGGCGGTGACCGGTGGCTGGCGCTACCTGGCCGATGCCGGCATGGTCGCGGCGCCGGGTGGGCTCGCCACCCTGGCGGTGCTGCATCGCTTCGGCGCCTGGCTGTTCGCCGCCTTCCTGCTGCTGCACATCTACATGACGACCACCGGGCCGACCCTACTCGCGAATCTCAAGGCCATGCTCACCGGCTGGGGCGAGGGCGAGCACGGCAAGGAGAGAGTCCCATGAACCGCCAGCCCAAGAACTACCTCAATCCGTACCTGGCCGGCGTTCTGCTGGGGGTGGTGCTGACGGCCTCGTTTCTCGTTTTCGGGCACGGGCTGGGCGCCTCGGGCGGCGTGGCGTTGTTGACCGGTGTGGCCCAAAGCGCGCTGCTCCCCGCCCACGCGGAGCGCAACCCCTACCTGGTGAACCTGGTGGTCTCGCCGGAGCGCCCGCTCGACAACTGGACGGTGTTCGAGGTCCTGGGGGTGCTGCTCGGAGGGCTGGCCTCGGGGTGGCTTTCGGGCCGCGTGCGAGTCGAGACCTTTCGCGGTCCCCACGTGAGCGCCCGCGCCCGCTGGGGGTACGCGTTTGTCGGCGGCGGAATCGCTGGCTTCGGGGTGCGCCTGGCGCGCGGCTGCACCTCCAGTCAGGCGCTCTCAGGCGGCGCGGTGCTCTCCGCCGGGTCCTGGGCGTTCATGTTCGCGGTGTTCGGCGGGGCGTACCTGCTGGCGTACTTCGTGCGCCGGCTGTGGATCTGAGGAGAGGGCCATGTTCCCCTTGAGCATCGAGAGTCTGGGCTCGGCCGCGGTCAACGGGCTGTACGTGCTGACCGGCTTCCTTTTCGGCTTCGCGCTCGAGCAGGCCGGCTTCGGGAACTCGCGCAACCTGGCCTCGCAGTTTTACCTAACCGACATGCGGGTCCTCAAGGTGATGTTCAGCGCCATCGTGACCGCCATGCTGCTCCTGTTCGGCCTCGAGGTGGCCGGCCTGGTGCGGCCGGGCGCGCTGTACATCAACCCCACGCACCTGTGGCCCGGCATCGTGGGCGGTGTGATCTTCGGCGTCGGCTTCGTCATCGGGGGCTACTGCCCGGGCACCGCCGTCGTCTCCCTGTCGACGCTCAAGCTCGACGGGGCGTTTTTCGTGCTGGGGCTGACCGTGGGCATGGTGGCCTTCGGGGAGACGCTGCCTCTGTTCCGGGGCTTTTTCGACGCTTCCGGCGCGCTGGGAGAGGTCACGCTGAACCAGGCGCTGGGGCTGCCCAGGGGCGTGCTGGTGGTGCTAATCGTGCTCATGGCGCTCGGGATGTTCTGGGTCGCGGAGCGGCTGGAGGGTCGCTACGGCAAGCGCGGGAGCGAATCATGCTGAAGCCGAAAACTTTGGCCGCGCTGGCAGCGGTTGTGGTGGCGGTTGTCCTGGCGCTGCTGGACCGGCCCGATCCGGCTTCGCGCCTGGACGCCCGCCGCGCCGCCCTCGAACAGCGCCTGGAGTCCGCCGACATTCGCGTCTCGCCCGAGGAAACCCTCGAGCTGCTGTACAACCCGGCAGCCCGCCTGCACTTGCTGGATGTGCGGGAGGAGGCCGAGTTCAACCTCTTCCACCTCGGCGGCGCCCGGCGCGCGGCCCTTTCCGCGCTGGCGCGGGGGGACGCCGGAGCCATTCGCCGCGACGACGTGGTCGTGGTGATGTCGAACGGCGAGGGGCGGGCCCGCCAGGCCTGGCTGCTGCTGGCTGCGGCCGGCTTCGAGCAGACGTACATTCTGCGCGGCGGCATTCACGGCTGGCTCGGCGTCTTCGGCCGCCCCGACCGCCTCGACCCCTCCCTGCAAGCTTGCGAGCTGGACGACTGCCGGCGCTACCGTTTCGAGGCGGCGCTGGGCGAGCGCCACCCCGAGAGCGACCCCGGCCCCCATGCTCTCGAAGGCCGCTCGTTCGAGCGCAAGGTCCGCGTGCAGGGCGCGCAGAGGCGCAAGTCCGGGTCCTGCGGCTGAGGCGGGAACGCTTTGCCCTGCTGCCGTAGAGGCGGTGGGGTGCCATGCTGCAAGAGCGGCTGCCGCACGCGCCCCCCAGCCACGCTCCGGCCGATCTCCCGGTCCCGGGTGGTCGGGTCGTCACCAAACGCGCCAGGAGTCGGCCCGTCTCGAAGGCAGCGGAGTCTTTGCCGGCGGCGGCTCGACTCGAGGCGAGGGGGCCGCCGGCACGACCGGCCCGGGCGCAGCGGGCCCCGACGCCTTGAGTAGCAGCGCCCGCAGCTCGGCGAAAAGAGGATGGTCGGTGCAGACCCTGAAGAAGACCTGCTTGCCTCTCGGAACGCGCTCGCACAGTCCCATGGCCTCGTACAGCGCGACCTCGCGCTGCACGGCCCGCACCGGCAGCTCGCAGAGGCGGGCAATTTCTCGCAGGTAGAAGGAGGTGGCCGGATCGCGCAGGAGCAGCGTGAGGACGCGGATACGGGCGTTCGGCAGGATCGGCGCGAGCATCGAGAGTACTGTACAACGAATATCGTCACATGTCTACAGGTAGTAGTCACACTCTCGTGCGTCGGCAGGTGACTGCCGTCACGCCGTCTCTTTCAGGCCCTGCGTATGATCGGGTGAGGGAGACTGCCATGCCCCTGGCCATCACCCGCACACCGAGCCGGTCGATGTCCCGCTGTGAGCTGACGCACCTCGCCCGTGAGCCGATCGATGTCGAACGGGCTCGCGTGCAGCACCGTGAATACGAGCGGACGCTTGAGGCACTCGGCTGCGAGGTGCTGTCGCTGCCGGCGGACGACGAGTTTCCCGACTGCGTGTTCATCGAGGATACGGCGGTGGTGGTCGACGAGCTGGCAGTCATCACCCGTCCGGGGGCGCCGTCGCGGCGGGGCGAGACGGCGGCGGTGGCGGTGGCGCTGGCCGGGCACAGGCCGGTGGCGAGCATCGTGGAGCCCGGCACCCTGGACGGCGGCGACGTGCTGCGGGTGGGTCGGAAGGTGTTCGTCGGTCTGGGCGGCCGGACGAACGAGGCAGGGGTGGCACAGTTGCGGGCCGCACTGGCGCCGTTCGGCTATGCGGTCACCCCGGTGGCCGTGGGCGGCTGCCTGCACCTCAAGACGGCGGCGACGCAAGTCGCGCCGGAAACGGTGCTGATCAACCGGGAGTGGGTGGATGCCTCGGCGTTCGCTCGTTTCGAGAAGATCGACGTGGATCCCGCGGAGCCGATGGCGGCCAATACGCTCATGCTCGAGGGCGCCGTGGTGGTGGCCAGGGCGTACCCGCGCACGGCGGCGCGCCTCGAGAAGGCAGGCCTCGCACTGGTGCGCATCGACATGTCCGAACTCGCCAAGGCCGAGGGGGCCCTCACGTGCTGCAGCCTCCTCCTCGCGGATCGGGCCGTCCCCGGCAGGGCCGTCAGTACAACGTGAGGCCGAACGTGGCGGCCAGGAACACCGCCATCTCGGCCCGCGTCACGGGGCTGGCCGGGCAGTACAGCCCGGGAGCGCAGCCGCCGGTGATGCCCTCCGCGACCAGCGCCTCGATGAACGCCGCCGCCCAGTAGTCGGCCGGGACGTCGGCGAACAGCGTGCCGGAGGGCGCCGGCGGGCCCCAGCCCGTACCGTGCTCGGCCACCAGCAGGAACACGGCCATCTCCGCCCGGCTGATCGGGTTGTCGGGACAGTACAGCCCTGCCCCGCACCCGGCCGTGATCCCCTCGGCGGCCAGCGCCTCGATGAAGCGCGCTGCCCAGTGGTCGGCCGGCACGTCGGCGAAAAGGGTGCCGGTGGCCGGCGGCGGCGCATACCCGGGACCGTGCCTGGCCACCAGGAGCAGGACGGCCATTTCGGCTCGCGAAAGCGGCGCGGTGGGGCAGTAGGAGGTCTCGCTGCAGCCGGCGGTGATGCCGTTGTGGAAGAGCGTCTCCACGAACCGGTACGCCCAGTGGCTGGGCGGCACGTCGACGAAGCTCTCACCGACGTGGAGCACCCAGGTCGTGGGGTGGCCGTCGACCGTCTCGTCGATGCGCACGTCCCAGTGGCGAAGCAGCCGGGGACTGGGTGGGCGCAGCCAGACCGCGTAGCACGACGCGGGGTTCGCCGGGTCGTAGCAGCTCGCGGACTGGCCTGGCGCCAGGGTGGGGTAGACGGCGGTGGTCCGGTACCGGGTGCCGGCCGCCTGCGGGCCGGTCAGCTCGCCCAGCTCGGCGAACGGCTTCCTGGCGGTGGGACGGGTGTTGCGCCACGTCGGCTCGAGGATCACGATTTCGCCGGCCTCGAGCACCCCGTTGAGGTTGGAGGATGAGATGGTTCCGGGGTGCACGTCGACGGCGAGCCCCACGCGCTCGGTCATGCCAACGCCGGTGCCCAGGTTCGTGGCTGAAACGTCGGGTGGGTTGAGGCCGGAAAACGCCGGGTCACTGCTCGTCGCGGGGTCGGTCACCACGGAGTAGGTGCGCGGCACCCCGTCCGACACGCCAGTGAGCGTCACCAGGCGCGGGATGCTCCAGTCGTCGGGCTTGAAGGTGATCGACACCGGCGACACCAGCGCTTCCGACGGCGGCACGACGCGCAGCGGCAGCGTGACGGGTCCCGCGGGCTGACAGCTCAGAGCGACGACGAACGACGAGGTGCCGCCGTCTTCCGTGGTCTTGAGGCCGCTCGTCGGGGAGATCGCGAAGCCGGCCACGTCGTCATCGAGGTTGACTGCGGCGACGTCGGCGGGATCGATGCCGGCGTAAAACGGATCGAGGCTGGCAACGGGGGAGGTCGTGATCGTGAAAGCCTGGTTGCCGTCGATGACGAAGTCGTCGATGCCGGTGACGGTGGCGGTGGCGCCGGCCGACCAGTTGGTGGGCGTGAGCGTGACGTTGCCCGAGACCTTGCCCTCGGTAGGATCGGAGGAAGTCAGCGCGACCACGACATCGGCAGTGGGCTGGCTCGTCAGCGTGATCTTGAACGTTGCCGTGGAGCCGGTCTCCGAGACGACGAGCCCCGAAGTCGGGGCCACGACGATGCCGGCAACGTCGTCGTTGAGAATCGTGCCGGTGGCCCGGCCGCGGAGGATGGAAAGACCGGCGGGCGCCGACAGGTCGACGAAAAAGGTCTCGTCGTTCTCGGCGACGCGGTCGCCGAGGACCGGGACGGCAAGAGTGCGCGACTGTTGGCCGCGCGCGAACTCGAGGGTCCCGGAAACAGCCTGGAAGTCGACGCCGGGCATGGCCGTGCCGCCGGTGGCTTCGAACGCGATGCTCGACGGGGCGCAGGCTGGCACCGACAGGCTCACGGTGAAGACCGCGTCCGAGACCCCTGAGTTGCCCTCCGGCCAGGCCACGTCGGCAATCGAGGTCTGTGGCTCGGACGCCACGACCACGGCGACGGGCGGGGACGCGCCGGTGCAGCCCGCGGCGTTGGCCGCCCGCACCCGGTAAGTGCCGGAGTCGCTGCTGGTGGCGCTGGCCTTGGCGTACGTCGCCGAGTTCGCTCCCGGGATGTCGAGGCCGTCCCGGGACCACTGGTACGACACGAGACCAGCGCCCTCGGCCACAAGCGTCAAGGTGTCGCCGGTGCACAGCGACGTGGTGCCGGTGATGGCCACGACGGGCGGTGGGACGATGCCGATCGTGGCCGGTCCCGAGAGGGCGCACGACGATGTTTCCGTGACCAGGACGCTGAGGGTCACGACCCCGCTCGCTCCGGCCGTGAAGGTGATGGCGGGAGTGCCGTCGCCGGCGGTGATCGTGCCGCCGGCAATCGACCACGCGTAGGTGGCCCCCGGGCCGGCATCCGGGACCGAGGCCGAATTGCCCGAAGAGAGGGAGCAGACCTCCTCGGGCGCGGTAATCGGCGGGCCCGCGGCCGGGTTGACGGTGGTGAGCACGACCGCGGTGGCGCTGCCTCCCGCCGCGGTGACGTTGACGGTCACGGCATCGGTGGAGCACGCCTGGGCTTCGGCCGGCACGCTCACCGACACGGTGAAGGTGGCCGAGGCACACGGCGCGAGCGGGCCGAGGCTCGCCGGCGCCGTGACCTGCCAGGCGTGGCCGGAAAGCGCGACGGCCAGCGTCTCGGTCGAGGTCCCGAGGTTGGTGACGGTCAGGGTGTAGTCGACGGTGGCCCCGGGGTTGCCCGACCCGGCGACCGACGACGGACTCACGCCGACGGCGCTGGCCGCCGCCGAGACGCAGACAAAGGCCGCCGCGGGCACCCCCCAGTTGCCCTCCGCGTCCTTGCCTTCGACGAACAGCAGGTGACGTCCCGGGCTCCACCCGCTGGTGTCGATCAGTGCCTGCACGTTTTCGAGAGGCGAGTTGAACGCCCCGTCGGTGGGGGACATCGGGGAGGTCGGCGTGCCGGTGACGAACGAGGGGGCGTCGGCCGTCCACCGGGCCTCAGCGATCGCCTGCACCGGCTCGCCGGTGCCGCTCCTGAACCGGGTGTCGTCGAGCGTGGCGGTGAGCGTGAGCACTCCGCCGGGCAGCGTCCCTTGCGGGCTCACCTGGACGTTGACGGGCTCCGGCCCGGCCGGGGTCTGGTACGGCCGGCGACACGCCTTGAGGGCGTAGAGCAACGCGTTGCGGTTGGCCGGCCAGATCGTGCCTTCGAACGGCGAGCAGCTCTCGAAGAACTGCGTGCCCATCTCGATGGTGTAACTGGCGATGCCGAGCTCGCCGTACGACCAGTCGTCGGTGGAACCGCTCGTGGGGTACAGCGTAACCGACTGCTCCGGGGTGTAGGCGTTGAAGTACGCCAGCTTGCGCCCGAGGGTCTGGAGCGCCGTGCCGTTGGGCGCGGGGGTGGAGGTGAACCCCCACGGCCACAGCACGAGCCCCCCGTACGAGTGGAGCGTGATGAGAAGGCCGGTGGCGTCGGGCGGAGCGGGGTCGGTGTCGGCCGGCCCCCGCTGGTCGGGAAAGAGGCTGGCCACGTACGCTTGAATGGCCTGCACTTCCGGCTCCGAGCCGGCCGAAGGCCCGCGGTACGTCTCGGCGCACGGGCTGCCCGAGGAGCCGCCCTGATTCCACTTGAACGAATGGTTGCGGTTGAGATCGGTCCCGTACGCGCCGGGGGTCGTGCAGCCGTCGTCGTTGTCGGTGTTCTTGCGCCACAGGTCGCCGCCTTCGGCGAACTTGCGGCCGTCGGGGTTGGCCATCGGCACGACGTGGAGCTCGCACCGGTCGAGCAGCCAGGTGACGTCGGGGTCGACCCCGTAGCGCTCGAGCAGGAACTCCACGAATCGGATCGCGGTCTCCGCCGTGGTGTACTCGCGGGCGTGGACCTCCGCGACGAGGAAGAACCGCGGCTTGGGGCCGGGGATGGCGGCGCTCGTGACCCTGAGCGCCCACAGGTCGTAGCCGGGCGGCCCGCCAGGCGTGAGCTTGTCCCAGCTGTCGCCGATGTCCACCTTGGTGACGAGGCCCGGGTAGGACGCCACGAGCGCGTCGTACGCCGCGTAGGTTTCCTCGACGGTGCGGTAGCACGGGTAGCCGGGAATCGCGTTGACCTGGCCCGGCAGCGGCACGCGCACCTCGTACAGCAGCGCGGTTTTCGCCTCGTCGACCTCGACCGCGTAGCCTTCGGCGGTCAGGAGCGCGAGCTGCACCGGGTCGAGGCGGGCGACGAGGACGCTCTCGGCGGGGTGGACCTCCCACACATCGAGCGTGCTGGTCAGCTCGCCGAGCTGCTCCTCGGTCTGGTAGTGAATCCTCGCCACCACCGGCCCGGCCGGCATGGCGAGCGACGACGGCTCTCCGGACGAGGTGGCGCACGGCAGAGCGGTGGCGAGGGCGGCAAGCAGCACCAGGGCGCGCAACGTTTTCATCCGGTCATCTCCTCGAAAGGTATGTCTCGACGTGCGGGTTGTGCGCCGGGAACCCGGCGGCAGTGGCGCGGCGAAGGTGTGGGCTGCGACCGCGCCGGGCCGCGCGCTGGTCGTGCGCGGCCCGGGGCGGCTCCAGGGGGAACAGTTGCCGTCGAAACGAAAGGGACGCCGGATGGCGTCCCAGGGATCCAAAAACTGGAGCGGGAAACGGGATTTGAACCCGCGACTTCGACCTTGGCAAGGTCGCACTCTACCACTGAGTTATTCCCGCCCGTCGCCCGCGGCGCGAGCGCCGGTGATCCTACCAACGGCCCCACCGGCCGTCAACCCCCCGATCGGCGCGCCGGGGTGCGCGGGATCCGCTACCGCGGCGTGCCCAGGTCGCGCCCGGGCGCGGTGCGTCACCTCGTCAGGCGCGGAGAAACTCGACGATCTCGCCGAGGAGGGCGGCACCCCCTTCGGCGAGGACCGAGTGGGCGGCGCCGGGGACCTCGCGGTAGCGGGCCTCGGGAATGGCGGCCGCGAGCTCCCGGGTGAGGGCCGCGGGGACGATCGGGTCGAGCTCGCCGGCCAGCACGAGCGTCGGACACGCGATGCGCGCCGCCAGCGGCCGCAGGTCCCAGCCGCCCTGGAGGTGGCGCACGTGCTGGAGAGCGCCGGGCAGGTCCTCGGGCTCGAGCGTCCACAGCCGTGCCGCCTGGTCCACGAACCCCGGATAGCGGTCGGCAAAAGCTGCAGCGAACGCGAACGCCATCAGCGCCTCGGCCGCCTCGCCGGGCCCGAGGCGCGTGAACGCCAGCTCGAAGAAGCGCAGCACGCGCCGGTGGTGGGGCGTCAGACGGGCGGCGCACGAGGCGGCCACGAGGTGGTCCACGCGCTCGGGGTGGCGAGCCGCGAGGTGACAGGCGATGAGGCCGCCCATCGAGACGCCCACCACACCGGCCGTGTCGACGCCGGAGGCGGTGAGCACGAGCGCCGCGTCGTCGGCTGCGCCCTCCAGAGTGAACGGCTCGCCGCTGCGCGAGCCGCCAACCCCCCGGTTGTCGGGTGCGAGCACGGTGAAGCGGTCGGAGAGCACGCGCGGCAGCTCGCCCCACAGCCGGGCGCGCGAGCCGAGCCCGGCGAGCAAGAGCAGCGCCGGACCCTCGCCCCAGCGCTCGAACGCCACCGGCCCGCGCGGTCCCTCCACGCTCCTGAACTCGGGCGGCGAGCCCGTGGCGCCGCTGGCGGGCTTCACGTTCGCTCCTCCGGCAGCGGGCGAACCGGAGGCCGGGCACGGGCAGACAGGGGAGGACCTGCCGGCGTTCGGATGGCAGACTTCGCCCCTCGAGGCTCGACCTTCGACGCGCAGCCCCACTTCAGGCAGCGACGTTCCATGGCGTCGCAAGCCACGGGTACACGCCTACACCAGGGCCAGCAGCTTTTTCTTGATGTCGTCCTTGCGGTGCTGGCCGCCGACCATGCGGTCCACGACCTGGCCGCCCTTGAAGAACAGCAGGGTGGGGATGGACTGGATGCCGAAGCGCGAGGCCACGCCGCGGGCGGAGTCCACGTCCAGCTTGGCGACGATGGCCTGGCCGGCGACTTCTGCGGCCACGGCCTCGACGTGGGGGGCGATCATCTTGCAGGGGCCGCACCAGGTGGCCCAGAAGTCGACGACAGCCGGCTTGTCGGCCTTCAGGATGGTCTGCTCGAAGTTGGTGTCGTTGACCTCGATGACGTTGCCTGCCATGGCGTCCTCCCTGGGTGCGCCGGTGGGCCGGGAGGCCCGAGACGTCGCGCGTCCAGACAACGGTGCGCTCCGGACCGTGCATTCCCCTTCGCGCCGGCGCCGAGTGCGGGTATTGTAGTGGGCCGGGGAGGACCGGGCAATGACTCGAACCCGCCGACAGAGGCTGGGCCAGCACTTCCTGCGCGACGAGCGCGTCGCGCAGCGCATCGTCGCCGCCCTGTCCCCCGAGCCGGCGCGGGTGGTGGAAATCGGCCCGGGCCAGGGGGCGCTGACGCGCCTGCTGCTCGAGCGCTACCCGCGCGTCCGGGCGGTGGAGGTGGACGTCGCACTGGCACAGGCCTTGCCAGCTCTTCTCGGTCAGCCGGCAGGGCTCGAGGTCGTGGCGGCGGACGCTCTCGAGGTGAACCTCGAGGAGGTCGCCTCCGGCGGGCCGTGGCTGTGGGCCGGCAACCTCCCGTACAGCGTGGCGACGCCGATCGTACGGCGGCTCGTGGATCGGCCGGACCTGGTGGCGGCGGCAGTGCTCATGGTCCAGCGCGAGGTGGCGCTCCGGATCTGCGCAGGGCCGGGCGACGCCGAGCGCGGCTTCCTCTCGGTCGTGGTGGAGTTGGCGATGCGGGCCGAGCCGCTGTTCGAGGTGCCGGCGCGCTGCTTCCGCCCCGCGCCGCGCGTGACCTCCGCCGTGGTGCGGCTCGTGCCTCGCCCGCCGGCGGCGCAGGGGGAGGTCGTCGCACGGGCGCGCGAACTCGCCGCCGCTGCCTTCACGAGGCGGCGCAAGACGCTCGCCAACGCGCTCCCTGTCGGGTTGCCGCGCGGCGAGGTCGCGGCCCGCCTCGGAGCGCTCGATCTCGATCCGGGGATGCGCCCGCAGGAGGTGCGGCTCGATGGCTGGCTGGCGCTGGCGCGCGCGTTCCCGTGCGGGGAAGCCGCCTGATGCCGCGCCTGCTGCCGATCGGCGGTCTGGGGGAGTTCGGGGCCAACTCGCTGCTGCTCGACGACGAGAGGGCCGGCCGGCTGGTCGTGGATGCCGGGGCCGCGTTTTTCGAGGAACCAGCGCTGGGGGTGAGCCACGAGGTGCCCGACTTCGCCGCCCTCGGCGGGCCGGCGCCACGGGCCGCGCTGCTTTCCCACGCGCACGACGACCACTGCAAGGGGCTCGGTGCGCTGCTCGGAGCCTGGCCGGGCACGCTCGTAGCCGGGAGCCGGGCCACGGCAACGTGGTGCCGGCCGGCGGTGGCCGCGCAGCGGGGGCAGCTCGCCGAGCTGGGGGAAGGCGCGCCGTTCGTGGTCGGGGGCTGGGAAATCGACGCCCTGCCGGTGTCGCACTCAATCCCGGGGACGCTGGCGCTGCGCCTGCGGACCGGGGCCATGACCGCGGTCCTCGCCACCGACCTGCGCATGGCACCCTCGGCGCTCGGCGAGCGAACCCCGACCGACCGCCTCGCGGCGTGGGGACGCGACGGCGTGGACGTGCTGCTGCTGGATGCCACCAACGCGCTCGTGGCAGCGGCGCCGCCGGGGGAGGACGTGGTGGGGACGGCGCTCGGAGAGCTGATCCGGGCAGCGAGGGGGCTCGTCGTGGTGGTCACGTTCGCATCTCACCTCGGGCGATTCCGCCAGGTGCTGCAGGCGGCGGCCGCGGCCGGACGGGTCGTGGTCCCCGTCGGGCGCGGCATCCTGGAGTCGCTGGCGGTGCAGGCGCGGCTCGGTGGGTTCGGCGCGCCGCTCGGGCTCGTGCGGCCGTTCCGCGACCTGCCGCGGCTGCCCAGGGACGGAGTGGTGGCCGTGGTGACCGGCTCCCAGGGAGAGGCCGGCTCGGTGTTCACGCGCCTCGCCACCGGCCACCTGCCGGGTCTGGCCCTCCAGCCCGGCGACCGGGTGCTCCACGCTGCCCGCCTCATCCCCGGCAACGAGCGGCGGCTGGCGAGGCTGTTCGACTTCTGCGTGCGGCAGGGGGCGCAGGTGGTGACGGCTGCCGAGGCGCCGATCCATGCCTCGGGCCACGCTCACCGTCAGGAACTCGCGGAGCTGTGCGACCTGCTGCGGCCGCGAGTGGTGATGCCGGTGCACGGCTGGCGCCGCCACCTCGAGGCGGTGGCCGGGCTGGCGCGCGCCGCCGGTGCGGCGGCGGTCGTGGCCGAAAACGGCGAGGAGCTGGCGTGGAGCGCTTCCGGCCTCGAGCCTTCCGGCCGGCGGCGGGCGCCGGGGAGGCTGTCGTTCGGCGACGGCGAGGACGAGCTGGTGGAGGCCGGCGTCGTGCACGAGCGGCGTGTGCTGGCACGTTCCGGCGTGCTGGTGGCGGTGGTGGACCGCTGCGCCGGCGCGGCGCCGAGGGTGCAGCTGCACAGCTTCGGGGTGCGGCTGGCGGCGGGGGGGGAAGAAGAACTCGAGGCCGGGCTGCGGGGCGAGGCCGTGCGCTGCCTGGCCGCGCCGGACCCCGACGATGCGCGACGTACAATGGAGCGGTGGTTGAAACGGGAGCTGCGTCGGCGCTGGTCCATGCGGCCGGCGGTGCTGGTGAGCGTGCTGCAGGACGGGCCGTGGCCGGCCGCTGGAGGCTGCGTCTCGTGACGTCAGGCGGGCGGCCATGAGGCGCACTCGCGAGGAGATCGCCCGGGAGGTGGCCGGGTACGTGCTGCTCGTCGGCGGCGGCCTCCTCGTGCTGGCGCTCGCCAGCTACCACCCACTCGACCCGTGGTTGCTGGGGGCCGGCAGCGACCGGGTGCACAACTGGCTCGCCTCGTGGGGCGCACACCTCGCCGGCGTCCTCGTGAACCTGCTCGGCGTACCGGTGCTGCTGCTGCCGGCCTTGATCCTGCGCCTGGGCGCGCTCTGGCTGCGCGGGCGGGTGCTCGACACCCCCTGGTTGCTGGCCGGAGCCTGGTCGACGGCGCTGCTCGGCGCCTCCGGACTGCTCGGGGCGGCGGGACACGTGCAGTACCGGGGTGGCCGGCTCGAGTTGGGTGGGGAACTCGGCCGGCTGGTGGCGGGCGGTCTGCAGGAGAGCCTGGGGCCGATCGCCGCCGTGGTGATCTGCGGCGCGGCGCTGCTGGCCGGCGCCGTGCTGGGCGTGCGCTCCTCGCTGAGGACGGTCTTTTCGGCCGCCGGCCGCAGCGTCAAGTCGTGGCGGGAGAAGATGCGGACCCGCTGGCACCACCGGCGCGACCTCAAGGAGCGGCGAACGCAGCGCCAGCGCCTGATCGACAACCACGCCCGCCGCCATCCGGTGGCGCGGCCGGCACTCGTCGTGCAGGAGCGTGAAGGGCAGGCGCGCTTTTCCATCCGACGGCTTCACCACGTGGTGGTCATGGAGGAGGCGGCTTCCGAGCCGGCCGCGGCCGGCTCGGCTCCCTCTCCCCCTCGGCGGGGTACAGCCGAGTCGGCGCCGCGCGGTTCCTCTACCCGGGTCAAGCCGGTGGCGGTGCAGGAAGTGTTTCCTTTCGTGGACGAGACCCCGGTGGCTTCCCTGCCGGAGAAGACCATGCTCTTGCCCGCCCCGCCGGCGCCCACCCTCGACTCCAGGCGGGTGGCCGAGATGCGCGAACTCGTCGAGCAGAAGTGCCGCGAGTTCAAGGTCGAGGGCCAGGTCGTGGACGTGCTGCCGGGGCCGATCATCACGACGTACGAGTTCCGCCCGGCCGCCGGCATCAAGTACGCCCAGGTGGTCAACTTGGAGGAGGACCTGGCGCTCGGGCTGCAGGTCGAGGCGGTGCGCATCGAGCGCATCCCCGGCAAGGCCACGGTCGGGATCGAGGTGCCCAACCCCGAGCGCCGCACGATCGTGCTGCGGGAAATCCTGGAGTCCTCCAAGTTCGTGCACTCCGCCTCGCCGCTCACCCTCGCGCTCGGCATGGACATTCAGGGCCTGCCGTTCGTGGCCGACCTCCAGCGCATGCCGCACCTGCTCATCGGCGGCTTCACCGGCTCGGGCAAGTCGGTGGGGCTCAACGCCATGATCATGTCGATACTGTTCAAGGCGACCCCGGAGCAGGTGCGCTTCATCCTCATCGATCCCAAGCAGGTCGAGCTCGGGATTTACGAGCACTTGCCGCACCTCCTGACGCCGATCGTCACCGACCCCCGCGACGCCGCCCGCGCCCTCCGCTGGGCGGTGCGCGAGATGCGCGAGCGCTACCAGACGCTGGCCGCGTGCAAGGTTCGCAACCTGCAGGGCTACAACACCCTGGTGGCCGAGGGCGGGTCCCGGCGGGCGGAGCTCGGGGACGGCGCCTCGGTCGACCTCAAGCCGCTGCCGTACATCGTCATCATCATCGACGAGCTGGCCGACCTCATGATGACCTGCGCCACCGAGGTCGAGGACTCGATCGGGCACCTGGCCCAGATGGCGAGGGCCGTCGGGATCCACCTCATCTTCGCCACCCAGCGCCCGAGCGTCGACATCATCACCGGTGTCATCAAGGCCAACTTCCCCTGCCGCATCGCGTTCAAGGTGCGCACCCGCTTCGACTCGCGCACGATCCTCGACACCGAGGGGGCCGAGTACTTGCTGGGTCAGGGCGACATGCTGTTCCTGCCGCCGGGCTCGGCGCGTCCCTTCCGGGTGCACGGCTGTCTCGTGCGGGAAGAGGAGATCCTCACCGTACTCAAGCACCTGCGGCGCCTCGGCAAGCCCGAGTTCGACCCGCGGGTGCTCCAGGAGCCGGCGGGGGAGAGCAGCGAGGCGACCGACGAGGGGCTCGACGACCCGATGTACGAGCAGGCGGCCCGGCTCGTCGTGGCGTCTCGCAAGGCCTCGGCCTCGTTCATCCAGCGCAAGCTGCGGCTCGGCTACGCCCGCTCGGCCCGGTTGCTGGATATGATGGAACGTGAGGGGCTGGTCGGGCCGGGGCAGGGCGCCAAGCCGCGCGAGGTGCTGGTGCCCCCAGATCACTTCGGCGAGGTGGACGCCACCCACCAGCTCAACGGCGAGGAGGACGGCGATGGTTGACCTTTCCCCCCAGGTGACGACGGTGCTCCTGGTCTCCACGGGCGTACTGCTGCTGCTGCTCGTGGTGAGCTTCCTTTCGCGGCCCCGGGTGTTCACCCAGTACCTGTACACGATGACGGGGATCAAGCTTTCGCCGAAGGACGTGGCTGAAGTGTTCGCGGCCCGTGGCAAGGACGGCGTGCGCGAGCTGTTCCTCGAGCTCATCATCCGGGAGGACCTGCGCAGCGGCCCGCGGATCACGCCCGACAGCCGCCCCGAACGCGAGCTGCTGATTCCCGAGGAGAAGGCCTGATGTCCGGGTCCCGCCGCCTCGACGCCTTCCTGGACCGCGGCGTCGAACTCGTGGCCGGGGTGCCGTGCTCGTACCTCAGGCGGTTCTTCGCCGCCTGCGCAACGCTGTCGGCCGACAGGTACGTGGCGGCGCCGCGGGAGGATCACGCCGCGGCGGTCTGCGCCGGAGCGTGGCTCGGCGGTCGGCTCGCTCTCGCCGCGATGCAGAACTCGGGGCTCGGCACCTGCCTCGAGGTCCTGACCTCGCTGCACCTCATGTACTCGCTGCCACTGCCGATGCTCGTCTCCGACCGCGGCGAGCCCGCCGACTACGAGGAGCACCGCATCCTGGGGCAGCGCACGCGGCAGTTGCTGGACCTGTTCGGCATCCCCTGGCGGGTCGCGGTCCCCGGGGGCGAGCTCGAGGAAGCGGCGTGGCTCGTCGCCACCGCGCGCGAGCGGCGCATGCCCGTCGTGCTGCTGGCCGGCAAGGAGGTCGACGCATGACCGGCGAGAAGGCCGGCGGGAGCCGGAACTGGAACGTCATACGTCGGAGCTCGAACGTCGAAGCTGGTTCGGGCAGGAAACCGCGAGCCCTTGCCTTGCGATTTCTGACCCTCGACCTCCCCGTAGGGGGCGCCCGATGACCCGGTCCGAGGCTGTCGCGCTCGTCCTCTCCCGACTCGCGCCCGAGGACCTCGTGGTGGCGGCCGATGGGGCCATTTCGCGCGAGGCGTTTCGGGCTGCCGACCGCCCCCGCACGTTCTACATGCTGGGCTCGATGGGGCACGTCGCCTCGATCGCCCTCGGGCTCGCCCTTAGCCGGCCCGAACGTGTCGTGGCGCTCGACGGCGACGGCAACCTCCTCATGGGGTTCGGCAACCTTGCCATGGTCGGGGGGCTGCGGCCGGCACGCTTCTACCACCTCGTGCTCGACAACGGGTCCTACGCCACGACCGGCGGGCAAGCCTGTCTGTCGCGGCAGGTGGACCTCTCCGCGGCAGCGGCCGGTTGCGGCTACGCCTGGGCGCTCCGGTGCGGACCGGCCGAAGCAGTCGCACCGGCTGTCGGCGAGTGGCTTTCGGCGCCTTCCCCGGCGCTGCTCGACCTCCTCGTCGAACCGCTCGACCCGGTCCCGGCTGCCCCGCGCATCCCATTGACCCCTCAGGAGATGGCCGACCGTTTCCGGCTCGCCGTCGCGAGCCGCCAGCCGGCAGGCACGAGCGACTAGCCACTACACGACGGGGAACACCGGCGCACCCAGCCGCCGGGTGAGGCTCTGGAGGCCGGCGAGCCCCACCAGCACCCAGGCGCGGGCGAGCGTGCGCCAGCGGCGGGGCGGCAGGATGTCGCCGGCCAGCAGGCGCCGCAGAGCCCGGCGCGCGCCGAGGTGGTCGTGGCCGGCCATCAGCACCGCGAGGAAGTCCGGGTCGTAGAAGGCGTGGACGTGGGCGAGCTGCTGGCGCTGCAGCAGACGCACGAGCGTGGTGGTCGGCCCGAAGTCGACCGCCGTGACGCGCCCTCGCTGCAGCAGGGCCTCGGCCGCATCGAGCCCCGCCGACTGGCCGCCCAGCAGCGCGGCCAGCAGCCCGTGCGGTACCACGGGATCGATGAAGCCGGCGGCGTCCCCGACCATGCAGAAGCCGTGCCCGGCCACATCGAGAACCCGGAACGCCAGGCTCGGTGCCGCCTGCGGGGGAGTTTCGGCGCGCGCCTTCGAAAGCAGCCAGTCCACGGCCGGGCACGCTCCGAGGGCCTTGCCGAGCAGCCGCTCGGCGGAGCCGGAGGACTCCTCCCAAAAGCGGCGGGGCAGCACGGCACCGACACCGGTGCGGCCCCCGGCGGCCGGCGCCAGCCACAGATAGCCGTCGCGGAGAGCAATGAGTGTCAGCTCCCCGGGAGGAGCCCAGTCGGGAGGGCTGACCCCGGAGTACACCGCCCAGGCCGCCGAGCGCCGGTGGCGGGGGTACGGGAACCCCCACCCCATGCGCCGGGCCAGAAAGGCGCTCCGGCCCGACGCGTCGATGAGCGCCTTGCAGGTGATGATTTCCTCGCGCTCGTCCGGGCCCCGGGCCGTGACGCCCGCGAGCCGCGTGCCCTCGAACGCCGGGCTCGCGGCCACGAGCGCGGGCAGGACCTCCGCCCCTGCGGCCCGGGCCGCGTCGAGGAGCGCCTGGTCGAGGTCGGGCCGGTCGAGCACCCGCCCTGGCCGGTCGGGGAACGGCAGGCACGTCGCGCGGCCGAGGTCGGCCGAGGCCACCCTCACACCCGTGCATTCCGACTCGCGCGCCTGGGACCCCAGCCACGGCTCGAGCCCGAGCGCGGCGAGCACCTCCACGGCGCGCGGCACCACGAGTTCGCACCCGCGCGGCTGGGTCTCGGGTCCCCCGAGGACCGTCGCCGCCACGCCGGCGCGGGCGAGCGTGATCGCTGCGGCGCACCCGGCCGGGCCAGCCCCCACCACGAGCACGTCGGCGTCACGGTGTCGGGCCATCAGAGCTTCGCCAGGATGACCTTGAGCGCTTCCAGCTCGCCCGCGGTGGTGTAGAAATGGGGCGAGAAACGCACCCAGCCTTGCCGGGCCGAGACCTCGATCTGGCGCTCGTGCAGCCGTCTCGCCACCTCGTGCGAGGGCATGTACGGATGGCGCCCGGCCACGATGCCGGCGAGCCGGCTGGAGGAGCCCGGAGAGCCCACCTGCCAGCCGAGTTCGAGCAGCAGCCGGGTGAGGGTACGGTTGTGGGCGGTCACGCGGGCGTGAATCTCGGCCAGCCCTGCCTCGAGCAACAGCTCGAGGGCGGCGGCGAGGCCGGCCACCAGGATGGTCGGCGTCGCCCCCGGTTCGAAGCGCCGCCCGTCGCGGTGGAAGCGCAGCTCGGAAAGAAACATGCTGTGCTCCTCCCGCTCCACGTTGAGCCACCCTGCCAGCACCGGCTCGAGGCGGTGCCGGAGTTCCGGAGTCGTGACCATGAGGCCGAGCCCCTCCGGTCCCAGGAGCCACTTGTGCCCGTCGGCCACGAGCGCGTCGACGCCGAGCTCCGGGAACGTCTCGGGGAGCACCCCGAGCCCCTGAATCGCGTCGAGGATCACGAGCACGCCCCGGGCGTGCGCGGCCTCGGCGAGCTCCGCCACCGGCGCCACCCAGCCGGTGTGAAACGACACCCATGACAGCCCGAGCACCCGCACCGGCGGGCGCAGCAGCGGCACCACCTCGTCGAGCAGGATCTTGCCGCCGGGGGCGGGGAAGCGCCTCACTTCCACGCCGTCGCGCTGCAACATGAGGTACGGCGCGACGTTGGCGGCGAACTCCTCCTCGCTCACCAGCACCGCGTCGCCAGGGCCGAGCCCGAGCCCCCTGGCCACGAGCGAAAGCCCCTCCGAGGTCGAGCGCACGAGCGTCACGTCCTCCGGCCGGCACGCCACAAGATCGGCGCCCAGGGCCCGCACCGACATTTCGGTTTCGAGCCAGCCGCGCCAGTTCGCCGAACCGACCGCCTCCTGCTCTGCAATGCGGGCACGCATTGCTTCGGCTACCGGTTGCGGCAGCGGCGCCACCGCCGCGTGGTTGAGGTACAGACAGCTTTCCCGCACCGGGAAGAGCGGCAGCCAGCGACCGATGTCCAGCCCCACGCCGGGAGTATAGCGGGCGGAGAGGCTGCCGCCCGCGTGCCGGGCGGTCAGCGCAGGAACCGGCTCGCGATCCCGAGGTAAGCAGTGACGGTGAGGATGTCGGTGAGGGCGAGCGCCACCGGGCCGGCGGCGATCGTGGGGTCGAGCCGCGTGCGGTGGAGCAGGGCCGGCACCGACATTCCCAGCACCGACGCTCCCAGCAGCGAGAGCAGGATGGCCCCACCGATGACGAGGCTGGGCAGCGCCTGCCCCCGCCACAGGTAGGCGATCCCGCCCACCGCCGCCCCGGCAGCGAGTCCGAGCAGCAGGGCCGTGGATGCCTCGCGGCCCAGCATGCGGGCGTACCAGGCGCGGTCGGGCTGCACGTGCCGCAGCGCCGGGATCGTGATGGCCAGCGACTGCGCCGCCACCGCCTCGGCCAGCCCCAGCACGAGCGTGAGAAAGAACGCCAGGATGATCGCCTGCTGAAGCGTGGCCTCGAAGACGCTGGCGAGGATCGCGCACGTGATCCCGCCGGCGATCGTGGCGCCCAGCCACGGGAAACGCAGCCAAAACGCGCCGAGCGTCGACGCGGTCCGGACCTGCGAGACGCGAAAGCCGATGGTCTCGAAGAGATCGTCGACCTCCTGCCGCTCCGCGAGGTCGAAGACCTCATCGGTGAGGAGCGTGACGTCCACCACGCCGAGCAGCGTGCCAGTTCCGTCCACGAGCGGCAGGGCGAGGAAGCGGTGGGTGAGGAACAGCTCGCAGGCGTCGAGCACGGTGGCCGAGGACGGGAGCGAGATGACGCGGCGCAGCGCGAGGTCCCCGACGCGCTCCTCCGGCTGGGCGTGGAGCAGCCTCCGTACCGGCAGCACGCCGACAAGGCGATGCGCTGGGTCCACGACGTAGAGGTAGACGACGCGCTCGCCCAGCTCGCGCCCGCGCAGCGTATGCAAGGCTTCCTCCACCGACAGGCTCTCCTCGAGGATCGGCATGTCGCCGTGGGCGAAGTCGAGCGCCGGGCGCGCCAGGTGGTCGAGATCGGCCATGCCCGGCCAGTGTACCAACCACCCCGCGCCGCCGCGGACGCTGCTACGCTTTGAGTGTCATGACCTCGTCGCGGTCGCCCCGGCGGGTTGGAGCGGTGCTGGCGGTGGTCGTCGTCGCGAGCGCGGGCACTGGCCCGCCTGCCCGCCCCCATCCCTGGCCCGGCAGCGAGGGGGAGACGTTGAGCGAGCGGATCGCACTGCCGCCAGGCTGGACCCGCCTGGAGGTGGAAGCAGGGTCGTTCGGAGCCTGGCTTCGCCGGTTGCCGCTGCGCCCCGGGCGGCCGCCGGTACGCCTGTTCGACGGCAGGCTCAAAGCCAACCAAGACGCGCACGAGGCGGTGGTGGCGATCGACGTGGGGCGGGGCGACCTCCAGCAGTGCGCGGACGCCGTGATCCGACTCCGCGCCGAATGGCTGTGGGAGCACGGGTGCGAGGCGGCGATCGCGTTTCGCTTCACGAGCGGCGACCTCGCGCGGTGGGAGGCGTGGAAAGGCGGCCAGCGGCCCCGCGTGAGCGGCTCGCGGGTCGAGTGGGTGGCAAGCGCCCGACCCGACGGCTCGTATGCTTCGTTCCGGCGGTATCTCGCCGCCGTTTTCGCCTACGCCGGGTCGCTCTCGCTCGCCCGCGAGCTCGTGCCCGTGCCGGATCCCCTCCAGGTTGAGCCCGGCGACGTTTTCGTGCAGGGGGGCTCGCCGGGCCACGCCGTCCTCGTGGTTGACGTGGCCACCGACGCCGAGGGCCACAGGTGGTTCCTGCTGGTCCAGAGCTACATGCCGGCGCAGGAGATCCACCTGCTCTGCAACCCCGCAACTCCCGGCAGCCCCTGGTACGCAGCAGCTGCCGCAGGCTTTCTCGCGACTCCAGAGTGGACGTTTCGCTTTGCGGACCTGCGCCGCTTTCCTCCCGTGGCGTGCGGGCCGGAAACGTGGCGGTAGCGGGGGAAACCTCACCTCCCTCGCGCTGCGGCCTCAGGCGAGCTACGATGCGGCACGAGGGGAGCAGCCGTGGCGCGCGTACTTCTGGTTGACGACGACACCGATCTCGTCGAGATCTACCGCGCGGTGCTGGAGCACAACGGCCACCGGGTCACCGCCGCCCACTCGGTGCAGCAGACGTGGAGCGCCCTGGAGCAGGAGGTTCCTGACGTCCTGGTGCTCGGCGTCATGATGGAGGAGTTCGACCCCGGCTTCTGCCTCGCCCACGATGTGACCATTCGCCACCCGAGCCTCCCGATCGTGCTGCTCGTGACGGTACACGACTACATGACCGACGCCTGGCGGTTCGATAGGGGCAAGGACAAGGGGTGGCTGCCCGTGCACCGCTTCCTCGAGAAGCCCACGAGCCCCGAGCAGCTCCTCGCCGCGATCTCGGGCGCCCTCGCCGACGCCCGGTCGCGGTGACCGCAGGCGCGCCACCAGTGGCGTTTATGGTTGCAGCTCAATGACGATCGTCGCACCGCCCCTCTGCGGCAGCACCTTGCTCGTCTTCACCACCTTGCGCGAGTCGCGGGCGATCCAGACGGTCGTCGAGCCGGGCTCGCCCTCGGCTGAACTCGCCTCGACCTTCCAGGTCGTGAAGGTACCGGCGGCTACCGTGACGTCCTCGGCGCTGACGACCTTCACCTGCATCAGCGCCGGTTTTTGCTTCTGGATGTCGAAGTTGCGGAAGGTCGCCTCATACCCCTCGGCGAGCGGCAGCCGGGCCACCGCTTCCCAGGAGCCGGCGCCGTCCGCGAACAGCGGGCCGCCGAGGTCGGCGTTCACCGGCTTCGGCTCGCCGCCTACCGCCATGGTGCCGGTCGCCTTGCCATCCGCAAAGGCGAGCTCGACCGCCATCGGTCCTTGTCGGACGCTGCGGCTCTTGACGACGAGCGAGCCTTTTTCGACCGTCGTGGTGTCGACGGCCACGCCCGTCGGCATGGTGAGGGTGTCGGTGATGACCCAGTTCGCGCCCGCATCCTTGATCGTGCGGTGAGTCGAGATCGTCATGCTCTGCGTGCCGGTGGTGAAAGTTCCCTGATAGCTGGCCTCGCCCGGGGCCAGGTCGACGACGGGCTGCGGTGCCCCGACCGTGGCCGCGTCGACCTTCTTCGCGAGCACCACGGTCTTGGGATCCACGGTGATCTCCTTGAGGCGGGCCACGACCTCGGGGGTGCCGCCCTCCTGGAAGCGCCCCCCCAGGTGCCTGGCCAGGAACGCCTCGGCCGCTGCCATCATCGCCATGTTGTTGACCGGCCTCACGAACCCGTGTCCCTCGTCGGGGGCGAGAATGTACTCGACCAGGAAGTTGCGGTCGCGCAGGGCGATGACGATTTGTTCGGACTCGGCTTTCTTGACGCGCGGGTCGTTGGCGCCCTGCACGACCAAAAGCGGGGTCTTGATCTTGCTCGCGGAGTTGAGCGGCGACTGGCGCTCGAGCTGCTTTCTGCCCTCGGGGGTGTTGGGGTCGCCCATGCGCTCGTGAAACTCGGCGCGAACGGCTTCCCAGTAGGGGGGGATGGTCTCGAGCAAAGTGAGCAGGTTCGAGGGGCCCACGATCGAGACCGCGGCCGCGTACATGTCCGGGGTGAACGCGACGCCGGCCAACGTTGCGTAACCGCCGTACGAGACGCCCATGATGCCGATCCGCTTGGGGTCGGCGATCCCCTTGGAAATTAAGTGTTTGACTCCCCAGGTGAGGTCGTCCTGCATGAGGTCGCCCCACTGCTTGTTGCCGGCGTTGAGGAACTTCTCGCCGTAGCCGGTGGAACCCCGGAAGTTCGGCTGCAGCACCGCGTAGCCGCGGTTGGCAAGGAACTGCGCGTAGCCGTTGAACCCCCAGGTGTCGCGCGCCCACGGGCCGCCATGGGGAAAGACGACGAGCGGCAGGTTTTTCGCCGGCAGCCCCTTGGGCAGCGTCAGGAAGGCGGGGATCTCGAGCCCGTCCGAGGAGCGGTAGCGGATGGCCGTCATCGGCGCCATGTGCTCGCGCGGGATGCGCTCGCGGGAGACGTACTCGAGAGAGAGGTTCTTGCTCGTACGGTCGAAGAGATAGCGCGTGCCGGGGTCGGTGTCGCTGCGCGCGTGGACCATCCAGAGCCTGTCGTCGGCAGTCGTCGAGACCGAGAGGACCTCCTTGCCCGGCAGCTTCTTCTCGATGAGGTGGAAGTCCTCCTCGAACGCCTTGTCGCGGAAGTAGATGCGGGTCCGGTCATCGACGTAGACCGTGGCGACGAGCGTGTCGGTGGCCTCGGAGAACACCGCCTGCCCGAAGTCGACGCGGTTTTCGGGGTCGGAGTCCACGACCTCCTCCTTGCCGGTCGAGGGGTTGAAGAGTACGAGACGGACCAGATCGGGCTCGCCCCGGTTCGTCTCCATGTAGAACCGCACTCCGTCCTTGTGGAAGCGCACTGCGCTGCAGCTCTCGAAAACGTTGCAGGAGTAAATCTTGACAAAAGCCTCGGGGTCCACGCGCAGGATCTCGGTACTGCCGTCCTGGGCGACCCTGTCGGCGAGCCGCAGCTGCCCCGCGAGATCGAAGACCCACCCGTCGATGCGCTCGGTATTGGTGCGCACGAGCGTCCGCTCGCCGGTCGAGATTCGCACCTTGTAGAGGTCGTGCCAGGCGGGGTCGCGATCGTTGAGGCCGACCCAGATGAGGTCGGGGTCGCTCTTCGGCAGCGCGTAGATCCGCGCGCGCACTCCCTTCGCGGCCGTGAGGTTGCGCGCCGCGGGGGCATCGTTGCCCGGGGCCGGGGCGGCCGCCGGATCGACCGCGTACACGTTGAAGTTCTCGTCGCCGTCGTGGTCCTGAACGAAGAGGATGTACTTGCTGTCGCGGCTCCAGAAGAAGCCCGGGATCGGGCGCTTGGGATCGGCGGTCACGAGCCTCGCCGACTCGTAGCTTTCGCCGGTCTTCTTCACCCAGATGTTGCGGGTGTCCCTCCAGGGCTTGAGGAACGCCGTGTACTTGCCGTCGGGGGACAGCTGGGCGCCGGCGATCTCGGGGTTGCCGAAGAACAGCTCCCGGTCGAGCAGCGGCGGCACTGCTTCGCCGGGCTCGGCCTTTGCCGTCGTGCCGGACGGGGTGTGGGCGACGGCGGCGGTCGAGAGGACCACCAGCGTCGCCACCCCAAGTGCTGTCAGGGTGGGACAAGGTGACCTGAAGTGCATGGCGTGCAACCTCCCTTGGGCGGGGGCCGCGAGCCCCCTTCGCCATCATACAGAGGTCGGGCGCGGGGGTTTGCCGGCCGGGGGCGAAGCCGGTGGAGGCACCCTCAATACAGCCGGGGCAGCAGGAGGGCGTTGAAGAGCAGCTTGTACGTCGCCGGGGTGGAGGCCCGGAACTGCGGGGCGAAGGCGTAGAGCACGAGCTGGCCCTTGCCCTTGCGGGTCCACACCGCAGCGACGGTGTTGGCGAGCAGCTTCTCGCCCTCGAGGTGGCCGGACAGCAGGATGTCCCGTTCGGGGAAACTCGCGAGCACCCGCCGGTCGGTGTCCGGGCCCGGCAAGGAGGTGCGGAGCACGGGGTTGCCGCGCGAGAACACCCCGGACTCGGGCGGCATCCCCCAGGTCAGCGGGTGGTCCTGCAGCACGTTGACGCGCAGCCACGAGCCGGTGACGTCGAGGCCCTTGCCCGCCAGCTCCTCGCCGACGTCGGCGACCGGCAACCTGAAGTCTTCGGTGACGCCCTTGCCGCGCTTGATCTCGAGCACGTCGAGGAACAGCCCGCACGAGCGGCCCCAGGCGAGAATCACGCCCCCGCCGTCGAAAAACGCCATCAGCCTCTCCATCCCCTTGTCGCCGATCCCTTTCCGGAAAGCGAGCGGAAGGCGCGGGAGGTAGTAGTCGCCGTCCCGCTTGTAGCGGCCCTTGGCCAGGACCTCCTTGTCGGCGGACGGGAAGATCACGAGGTCGAAGCGCCTGGCGAAATCGACCGTCTCGAAATCTCCCGGGCGCACGATTTCGAACGGCACGCCGTAGGTGTCGAGCAGGTACCGGGTCCAGCCCGCGTCCATGTCGTGGAAGTGCGTCTCGACGAGAGCAATGCGCGGCAGCTTGAGAGGCCGCAGGCCAGCCGGCTCCGCGTCGAGCGCCACGGCCGGGATCCCGATGTCGGCCAGCAGGCGCGGCAGCGCCGCGGGGTCGGGCCCGGGGCGGATCACGAAGCTGCCGGCCGGCAAGAGCGTGTCCCCGACCGCCAGCGCGCGCTCGATGCGGCCTGTCGGCAAGCCCGCCCGGAGGGCAGCGAAGGCAGCGCGAAACGCCTCGTTTTCGTTGACCGAAAAAGCCACGCAGCACCGTCCGGCCGGCAGCTCTCGGGGGCCAGCGGGGAGCGCGAACGGGCCCTCGACGCGGCGGAGCGCCTTCTCGAGTTCCGGCACCCGCACGTCCACCTGCTCGGCGGTGACGCCCCGGTGCAGCGGCAGCGACCAGCTCGTGATGTCGTAGGGGCGGATGGGCTCGCCGTCGGGCGTGAAATGCCTGAGCGGGAAGCGCTGCGGCTCGAGCACTTCCTTGACGAAGGGGCGAAACGGTTGCGCCAGTGGCACGACCACCGAGCCGGCCTCGAAGTGCCGGCCGCCTGCAGTGATGCGCTCCGGCACGGTGAAGACCTGCACGCCATGCTCGAGCAGCAGGTTGACGAGCCTGACCCACTCGCCGCGATCGCACTGGGTCGGCGGCAGCACGAAGTAGTACGGCGCCTGCGTCCGCCCGCGCTCCACATCGCGCCGGCAGATGTCGTTGCGGAAGCGCAGCAGCTCCTCGCGGTGGGCAGCGGCGGTGCGGAGCAGCGACTTGAACGACGACAGCTCGTACCGCACCGCGTCACCGAGCCGCCACCAGCCGCCCGGCCAGGGGGCGAGAAAGTTGACGCTCTTGGCGTACTCGGCGAGGCCCTTCCCGCGGGCGTCGAGCTCGGTGGGCTCGACGAAGATCGGCGAGGCGCCGCGTACGGTCGCGTTTTCGGTCAGAAGCCCCACCACGTTCTTCCAGATACAGGTCTCGGTGGAGCCCGGCCAGTAGTCGTCGAACGCCCAGTGCTGGGCGATCCCGGTGAGGCCGTCCTCGTGCATGTCGCGGGCCATGGCGGCGCCGAAGGTGGCGATCCACGTCCACACCCCGGCCTCGATGTTCTCGGCGATCGGGTCGTGCGAGGGCGGGCAGTAGAAGCGGGGGCCCGCGCCGCCCATGCCGTGCTTTTCGACCATGACCTGCGGGAACCACTCCGTGGAGGTGAGACGCGCGATCGCCCGGTTGTCCTCCTGCGTGAGCGTCACGAAGTCGCGGTTGTTGTCGTGCCCGACGTAGCGGTGGTAGACCGCCGGCAGATCGGCGCCGTCCCACGGCGTGCCCTTGTAGGTGCGGTAGTTCTCCACGACCATGTCCAGCCCGTCGGGGTTGTGCGCTGGCACGACCATGAGCACGACGTTGGCGAGCTGCGCCAGCACCGCCGGGTCCTCGGTGGTGGCCAGCTCCCAGGCGTGCTGCGGAAACGCCTGGCAGGGCGCCAGCTCGTTGGCGTGCATGGACAGCGTCTCGAGCACGAACACGCGGCCCCGGGCGACGAGCCCGGCCCGCTCGGTGTCGGGGAGCTCGGGGTCGAGGGCGAGGCGGCGGTTGATGGCGTGCAGCTCGTCGAGACGCGCGATGTTCTCCGGTGTCGAGACGAACACGACGTACATCGGCTTGCCGAGCGGGCTTGTGCCGATTTGCCGCATCTCGATGCGCGGCGAGCTCTCGTCGAGCAGCTTCAGATAGGCGACGATCTGCTCGTAGTCGAGGAGCATGCCGTCCGCTCCCGGCGGAAAGCCGAAGCGCGCCTCCGGAGACGGCGCCGCCGCCGCGAGAGCACCCGATGCCACCAGCACGCAACTGATTCCGGCCAGGATCGATCTGATCGCCCGCATGATCCCTCCGACGACGGCGAGACTAGGCCGACTGCCGAGTCGGGTCAAGGGCGAAAAGGGGGCTCAGGCGAGCCGACGCCGCGTCGGACCGGCGGTTGCGGCAATCGCGGCGCGGTCGGGTCTTGTGAAGGCGGGCGCGAGCTGTTATCTTCGGGAACCGGAAAGATGGAGAGCGACACGCGCCGGCGAGCGCGCACGAGGCCGGAAGCGGGGGACAGCGTGGGGCTGGCCTGTGCGCCGGCCGGGATATGGCTGCGCGAGCCGGCACGCGGCGCGGCAATGGCGGCAGAAAGCGCCGTGCGCAAGGCGTCCCCGTCCACCCTGGCGGGTACGCCGGGGATGGGAAACGGAGCCGGGCGCAGCGGGGGGGAAGCAGCAGCGGGTGGGAGGAGCGCCGATCACCGACGACTGACGACCGGGTGGGTGGCCGGAAGGAGGCACGGATGGCGAAGGAGATTTACCACGATGTCGTGATCCTGGGGGCGGGGCTGGCCGGACTACGAGCCGCCGTGGAGATCGCCCGCAGGCTCGGAGGCAAGGCCGACATTGGCGTCGTCTCGAAGGTGCAGCTCATGCGGGCGCACTCGGTGTGCGCCGAAGGTGGCACGGCGGCGGTGCTGCGCCCCGAGGAGGGCGACTCGCTCGAGCTGCACGCCTGGGACACAGTGAAGGGCTCGGACTTCCTCGCGGACCAGGACGTGGTACATCGTTTCGTGGGCGCGATACCGGGCGAGATCCTGCAGCTCGACCACTGGGGGATCCCCTGGACGCGCGACGAGTCGGGGCGCATCGCCCAACGGCCGTTCGGCGGGCACTCGTTCCCGCGCGCCACCCTGGCCGCCGACAAGACCGGGTTTTTCGAGATGCAGACGCTGTACGACACCCTCCTCCGCTACCGCTGCTTCGCGCGCTACGACGAGTTCTTCGCCACCGACATCCTGGTCGCGGACGGGCGCTTCGCCGGGCTCGTCGGGGTGTTCGCGCCGACCGGCGAGACGATCGTCTTCCGCGGCAAGGCGTTGCTCATCGCCACCGGCGGCGGCGGCACGCTGTACGGGTTCACGACGTACTCGCAGACCGTGACCGGCGACGGGATGGCGATGGCGTGGCGGGCCGGGTTGCCGCTCGAGGACATGGAGTTCCTGCAGTTTCACCCCACCGGGCTCGTGCCGTCGGGCATTCTCATGACTGAGGCCTGTCGTGGCGAGGGCGGATATCTTAAGAACAACCAGGGCGAGCGGTTCATGGAGCGCTACGCGGCCTCCAAGATGGAGCTGGCGCCGCGTGACATGGTGTCCCGCGCCGAGCAGGAAGAGATCCTGGCCGGGCGCGGGTTCGAGGGCTCGGACGGCAAGCCCTTCATCCAGCTCGATCTCACGCACCTCGGGGCGGACCGCATCAACAAGCGCCTGCCGCTCATCCGCGAGGTGTGCATGAAGTTCCTGGGGCTCGATCCGATCACCACGCCGATTCCGATCCGCCCCGTGGCCCACTACTCGATGGGCGGGATCGAGACCGACATCGACGGCAAGACCCGGATCGAGGGGATCTGGGCCGCCGGCGAGGCGGCGTGCGTGAGCCTGCACGGGGCCAACCGCCTCGGCTCCAACTCCACCGGTGAGTGCCTGGTGTGGGGGGCGATCACCGGCGGCGAGATCGCCGGCGCCCTGGCGAGACTGGGAGCGCCGCCCGACGTCCCGGCAGCGCAGCTCGGCGCTTCCGAGGACCACCGCAAGGAGATCCTGGCGCGGCAGGGGAGCGAAAACCTCTATGCACTGCGGCGCGAGCTGCGGGCCATGATGGATGACTACGTGGGCGTGTTCCGCAAGGGCGAGGAACTCTCCAAGGCGCTCGTGATCGTGCGCGAGCTGCGGCAGCGCGCGCGCCATGCGCCGGTGCCGGATCAGGGCGCGATTTACAACTCGAACCTCTTTCACGCCCTCGAGCTCGAAAACCTGCTCGACCTCGCCGAGGTGACGATCGTCGGCGCGCTCGCCCGCGAGGAGTCGCGCGGCGCCCACGCCCGGCGCGACTTCCCCAACCGCGACGACGAGAAGTGGCTCAAGCACACCCTGGCGTGGCGGCAGCCCGACGGCTCGCCGCGCCTCGACTACAAGCCGGTCACGATCAAGACGTGGAAGCCGGTCGAGCGCAAGTACTGAGGGGGGCACGATGAGCGACAGCAAGCACCATCCAAACCGATTGGGCCTGTGGGGCTGGCTCGGCGGCGGGCGCTGGGGGCTGGAGCGCTACCTCTACGCGCTGCACCGCATCACCGGCCTCGGGCTTTTGGCCTACTTCCTCCTGCACATCGTGGTGACATCGTCGCGAGCGCTCGGCGCCGACCAGTGGAAGGCCGCGATGGACGCGGTCACCGGGCCGCTCTTCTCGCTCGGCGAGTACCTGGTGTTCGTGGCGTTCGCGTTCCACGCGCTCAACGGCATCCGTCTGGCGCTGCTGGAACTCGGGTTCGCGGTCGGCGAACCGATCGAGCCTGTCTTTCCCTACCGCACGTCGGTCAACGTGCAACGACCGCTGGCCGTGATCGTGCTCGTGCTGGCGGCGTTGCTCGTGGCTGCCGGCGGGTACGACTTTTACGTGCTGCAGGCTCACTAGGAGGCGGCCATGATTCGAGATCAGAAGCTGTGGGCATGGCACATCGTGGCCGGGCTGATCATCCTCGTCTTGCTCGGCCTGCACATGGTGACGATGCACCTCGAGGGGCTCGTGCCGTTGCGCGTCCTCAACCCCGTGGTCGGGAAGGCCCCGATCGACTGGGAGAACGTGGTGGCACGCGGCAAGGCCGTGACGATGCCTGTGATCTACGTCCTGCTGCTGGGGGCGGCGCTGTTCCACGGGCTGTACGGCTTCACCAACATCGTGCGCGAGGCGAACCCGCCGCGCTGGCTTGCGAGGACCGTGACCGCGCTGGCGGTGGTGGTCGGGCTAGGGCTGTTCGCCCTGGGGAGCTGGGCGGCAGTCGCCGCGCACCTGCTGGCGAGAAAGCTGTGAGGGGGCGGACATGAGCGAGATGACCAAGGTCACGTATCGCATTCGGCGGTACGATCCCAACCGGGACGCCGCCCCTCACTACGAGACGTACACGATCGACTACACCCCCGGGCTCACGGTTCTGGAGGGGCTCTGGCGGATCAAGGAGACGCTCGCCCCCGATCTCGTCTGGCGCGCCTCCTGCCGCATGGGCGTGTGCGGGTCGTGCGGGATGCTCATCAACGGCATGGCTCGCCTGGCGTGCAACACGCAGATCTCGGATCTCGGCACCGACCAGCTGGTCCTCGCCCCGCTGCCCAACTTCGACATCATTCGCGACCTGGTGCCGGACCTGATGCCGATGATCAGGACGCACCAGGAGCTGCACCCTTACCTCGTGCGCGAGGATGGAGGCGAGCAGGAAGGCCCGACCGGGGAGTACTACCAGTCGGTCCATGACCTCGAGCAGTACCTGCAGTTCTCGTACTGCATCAAGTGCGCCTGCTGCATGGCGGCGTGCCCGACGATGGCCACCGACCCGACGTACGCGGGGCCGATGCCGCTCGCGCAGGTGCAGCGCTACAACGCTGACAGCCGCGACGGCGGCTTCGGCGTGCGCGAGGAGGCCGTCGCCGGCGAGCGCGGCCCCTGGCGCTGCCACTACGCCGGCGAGTGCTCGCGGGTGTGCCCCAAGGGCGTCGACCCGGCCAAGGCGATCCAGCTCCTCAAGCGGCAGATGGTCCTGGACTACTTCGGGCTGCGACGCGCGAAGTGCCCGTCGAAGCTCGTGGAAAAGCCTGCCAACCCGAAGCGGCGCGAAGGTATCCCGGAGGCGCCCAAGCCGACCGTCTGACCGCCGAGGAGCAAGCCTTCCCGCCTGCCGGCGGGGGCGGAGGGCGACAGCGCGGCTCGCCTCGTATTCGCGACGTCTGCTGGCCACGGAGGAGAGGTGCTCGAAGGCAAGCGCATCCTGCTCGTCATCTCGGGCGGCATCGCCGCCTACAAGTCGCTCGACCTCATCCGCCGGCTGCGCGAGCGCGGAGTGGAGGTGCGCACTGTCATGACCGAGGGCGCGACCCACCTCGTGACGCCGCTTGCGGTGGCGGCGCTGTCCGAGAACCGGGTTGCCACCGACCTGTGGGCGCTCACACCCGATGGCGAGCTCGGGCACATCCGGCTCGCTCGCGACCCCGACCTCGTGGTGGTCGCCCCCGCCACCGCCAACCTGCTCGCCAAGATGGCGCACGGCATCGCCGACGACCTGGCCTCGACACTGCTGCTCGCCACCGACCGGCCGGTGCTCGTGGCTCCGGCCATGAACGTGGTGATGTGGGAGAAGCCGGTCACGCAAGCCAACATGGCGACGTTGCGGGAGCGCGGGGTACGGCAGGTGGGGCCCGGTTTCGGTCCCATGGCGTGCAAGGAGAGCGGTGCCGGGCGCATGGCGGAGGTGGCGGAAATCGTCGCGGCCATCGAGACGTTCCTCGTGCCCGCCAGGCCGCTCGCCGGGGTGCGGGCGCTCGTGACCTCGGGACCGACGTTCGAGCCGATCGACCCTGTCCGCTTCATCGGCAACCGCTCCTCGGGCAAGCAAGGGCACGCCGTGGCGGCGGCGCTTGCCGAGGCTGGCGCCGAGGTGACGCTGGTGAGCGGGCCGGTCGCGCTGCCGGACCCGTCCGGCCTGCGCACCGTGCACGTCGAGACGGCGCGCGACATGCTCGCGGCGTGCGAGGCGGCGCTGCCGGTCGATGTCGCGGTGTGCGCGGCCGCGGTGGCCGACTGGCGGCCGGCGGAGGTTGCGGCTCACAAGCACAAGAAGGACGGAGGCAGCGCGCCGGACATTGCCCTGGTCGAGAACCCCGACATCCTGGCGACGCTATCGTCCGCCGGCGAGCGGCGCCCGCGGCTCGTCGTGGGGTTCGCCGCCGAGACGGCGGACCTCGAGGCCAACGCGCGCGCCAAGCGTTATCGCAAGGGCTGCGACTGGATCGTGGCCAACGATGTCTCGCCCGAAAAGGGTACGTTCGGCGGCGACCGCAACACGGTGCTGCTCGTCACCGCGGACGGGCTCGAACGCTGGCCCACCATGGACAAGGCGGAGGTGGCGCGGCGCCTCGTCGAGCGCGTGGTGGACCACCTGCGCTGACCCCCCGACTGCGCGCGGTCAGGTCCCCGCCACCCGGCCGCCGCGCCAGTCGGCCCGACCCGGCGCGCAGCGGCGGCCGCGCGCCACTGCGCCGGAAGGCGCGACCTTGCCACCCTCGTGGCCTGGCTCTAGAATCCGCGGACACACGCCCGGTGAGGGCGAGCGAGCACACGGCGCGCCAGCCGCCGAGCCGGCGCCCGAAGGAGTGACAGCATGGGCATGACGGTTGCGGAAAAGATCCTGGCCCGAGCCAGCGGGCTGGGGACGGTCAAGGCCGGCGAGGTCGTCGAACCGCGTGTCGACGTGGCGATGTCCCACGAAAACGCCGCCCTCGTCATCAACCAGTTCACGGAGGTGTTCGAAGGCACCGGCCTCGAAGTGAAGGTCTGGGACCCCTCGAAGATCGTCATCATCTTCGACCACCGCGTCCCCGCCGAGTCCTCCAAGACCGCCACCAACCAGAAGAAGATCCGGGAGTTCGTGGCCAGGCAAGCGATCCCCAACTTCCACGACGTGCGCGGCGACGAGGGCGGCATCTGCCACCAAATCCTGCCCGAAAACGGCTACATCCGCCCCGGCTACGTGGTGGTCGGCACCGACTCCCACACCACCAGCCACGGGGCGCTGGGTGCGTTCTCGTTCGGCATCGGTGCCACCGAAATGGCGTCCGTATGGGCGCTCGGCCGCGTGCTCAACGTCGAGGTGCCAGGCACGATCAAGGTCGTGGTCAACGGCGACTTCGCACCCGGCGTGGGACCCAAGGACCTCATTCTCCATCTCATCGGCACGCTCACGGCCGAGGGCGCCAACTTCAAGGTCATCGAGTTCCACGGCGACGCCATCAGGCGCATGTCCACCTCGGGCCGCCTTGTCATCTGCAACATGACCGTGGAGGCCGGCGCCACCTCCGGCATCGTTCCCGCCGACGAGGAAACCGTGCGCTACCTGCGCGAGGAAGCTGGCGTCTCCGACCCGGTCGACCTCGTCACGCCGGACGCCGACGCGGTGTACGACCAGGTCATCGAGATCGACGCCGCGGCGCTGGCGCCCCAAATTGCCTGCCCGCACACCGTGGACAACGTCAAGCCGGTGGACGCCGTGGCCGGCACTCGCGTCAACCAGATCGTGATCGGCTCCTGCACCAACGGCCGCCTCGACGACCTCGAGACCGCCGCCGCGATCCTCAAGGGCAAGAAGGTCGCCGCCGGCACCCGCATGCTGGTCTTCCCGGCGACCTGGCGGATCTACAAGCGGGCGATGAAGGCGGGCGTGCTCGAAACGCTCGTAGACGCGGGCGCGGTGATCGTCAACCCCGGCTGCGGGTGCTGCCTGGGCGTGCACCAGGGGGCGCTCGGAGACGGCGAGGTCGCGCTTTCGACCACCAACCGCAACTTCAAGGGGCGGATGGGCAACCCCAACGCCGACGTCTACCTGTGCTCGCCGGCGGTGGCCGCCGCGTCGGCCCTCACGGGCGTGATTTCCGATCCCAGAAAGGTGGTGTGACATGGCCAAGGTCGTGTTCAAGATCGGCGACGACGTCTCCACCGACACCATTTACCCGGGCCGGTTCATGGCGACGGTGCTGCCCTCCGAGACCCCGCAGTACGCCTTTGCGGACTTCAAGGAGTTCAACGCGAAGATCAGGAACAAGGAGCTGCCGGTGGGCTCGATCATTATCGGCGGCAAGAACTTCGGCTGCGGCTCGAGCCGCGAGCAGGCGGCGAGCTGCCTGGCGACCCCCGGCCTCGTGGTGGTGGCGCGCAACTTCGCCCGCATCTTCCTGCAGAACTCGATCAACGTCGGGCTGAAGACCGTGATCTGCCCGAGCATCGAGGCCGAGGAGGGCGATGAGCTGGAGATCACCCCTGTCGAAGTCAAGAACGTGACCAAGGGCAGGAGCCACCCCGTGGTGCCGCTGCCCAAGGCGCGCCAGGCGATCGTCGACGCCGGCGGTCTCATCCCCTACACCCGCAAGCTCCTCGTCCAGGAGCGCAGCGCGTAGCCAACTCCGAGCCGTCGCGACACGCACACGGGCGGGGCTTCGGCCCCGCTCGTTCTTGCGGCGACGCGACACGTCCGGGCAGGGTGCGAGGGCTGACCTGCAGGCACTGTCCTTGACACCGGGGCTGGCACGCCTATCCTCACCGGTGGTGCAAGGCGGCTCTCTTTCGTTCCCACCCTCCTACGAGGGCCTTTTTCCGAACCTTCACGACTGGATCTACGTCATCGGCGTGGCAGAAGACGGCACGCTGAGCTTCGAGACGATCAACCCGCCGCTCCAGCCCGCCTCGGAGTTTCTCCCGCCCGAACTCGTCGGAGCGCCGCCGGAATCCTGCCTGCCGCCGGAGACCGCAGCGGTGATGCGCGCCCACTTCGAGAGCGTGCTGGCGGAGGAACGTCCCCTCATGTTCGAGGAACAGCTGCGGGTTGCCGGCGGGACGCGCTCCTTCCAGACGATCCTCACACCGGTGCGCAACAAGTGGGGCCGGATCCACCGCATCGCCGGCGTCTCCCGCGATACCACCGCCCTCGCGGAAACCCAGGCCGCCCTGCGCGAAAGCGAGGAGAGACTCGCCCACGCACTCGAGGGCACGCAGCAGGGTCTCTGGGACTGGGATCTCTTGCGCGGCGTCGTCTACCGCAGCCCGCGCTGGTTCGAGATGCTCGACCTCGCCCCGGGAGCGGTCGAGCCGACGCTGGAGGCTGGCCTCGAACGAATCCACCCGGACGACCGCCCCGGAGTCGTGCAGGCAATCCGTCTGCACCTCGAAGGCCACCAGCCGCGCTTCCAGGCGGAGTATCGCGTCCTCACTGGAACCGGCGAGTGGTTGTGGCTGTTTGATGCCGGCAAGGCGGTGCGCTGGACCGCCGAGGGCAGGCCGGCACGCATTGCCGGACTCTGCACGGACATCACCGAAAGGCGGCGGGCCGAGGAGTCGCTGCGGGCGCTCGTCGGCGGCGTGGTGCACGAGATGCGCAACCCGGTCTTCGGCATCACCGTCAACCTCGACGCGCTGGAAGCAACGTTCGGCGAGGAGCCGCGCGTGCGGCCGTTCATCCAGGCGTTGCGCGAGAGCTGCCAGCGCATCCTCAACCTGATGAACGACCTGCGCGACTACGGCGAGCCGCGCACGCTGCGCACGGAGCCGTGCCTCGTGCGGCCGCTCATCGTGGAGGCGGCTCGCTCCTGCGAGTCGCTCGCCGCGGAGCGCGGGTGCACGGTGCGCATCGATCTCGAGGACGACAACCTGGTTCTCGGGGTGCACGCCATCCGCATGCACCAGGTTTTCCGCAACCTGCTCGAGAATGCGCTGTTCCATGCGCCACCGGGCAGCACGGTCACGGTCTCGTGCCGTGCGGCCAGCGGCAGCGGAGGCCGGTGGGCGGTCTTCGCGGTCGAGGACGAGGGACCCGGCTTCGATCAGGAGGCGCTCTCGAGAGCGTTCGAGCCGTTCTTCACGCGTCGGGAAGGGGGCACGGGCCTGGGCCTGTCCATCGTCCACCGCGTCGTGGACGAGCACGGCGGCACGGTGGATGCCGGCAACAGGCCGGGCGGAGGCGCCGTCGTGACGCTGCGCATGCCTCTTTCTGGCCCGCCCGGGACGCCTTCCGAGGGGGACCGTGGCTAACCCTCGGGTGCTTCTCGTCGAGGACGATCAGGCGGTCCGGCACGGGCTGAGCGCCTTCCTGCGCGCCAACGGGATCCTGGTGGACGAGGCCGAGACGTGCCGCCAGGCTCGTGCGAGCTTCCGGCCAGGCGACCATGAGGTCGTGATCGCCGACTACAGCCTGCCCGACGGGACCTCGCTCGACTTCCTCCCGGACGTAAAGCGCCTGAGCGAGGACACGCCGTTCGTCATTCTCACTGCCCACGGCTCCATCGACCTCGCGGTCCGCGCGATCAAGGAAGGCGCCGAGCAGTTCCTGACCAAGCCGGTCGATGCCAAGACGTTGCTCGTGCTCGTGCAGCGCCTCGCCAGGCAACACCAGCTCAGGCGCAGTCAGGCCCTGGCAGCTCGCGAGCGGCCCGGAGTGCCGGATCCCTTTTTGGGCGAGAGCAACCTCATACGCGAGCTCGAGCAACAGGCACGGAGGATGCTCGAGTGGGACAGCCCGGTCCTAATCCTCGGCGAGACCGGCTCCGGCAAGGGGGTGCTCGCCCGCTGGCTGCACGCAAACGGCCCACGCGCCGACGAGGCCTTCGTCAACGTCAACTGCGCCGGTCTCTCGCGCGAGCTGCTGGAATCGGAGCTGTTCGGCTACGAGCGCGGGGCGTTCACCGGTGCCGTGACCCCCAAGCAGGGCCTTCTGGAGGTCGGGCACCGCGGCATCGTGTTCCTCGACGAGATCGGCGACATGGACATGGCGATCCAGCCGAAGCTGCTGAAGGCTCTGGAGGAGAAGAGCTTCCGCCGCCTCGGAGCGGTCGTCGACCGGCAGGTCGACATCCGCCTTCTCGCCAGCACCAACCTCGATCTCGAAGAGCTGGTGAGGACGCGGAGGTTTCGCGACGATCTCTATTACCGGGTGAGCACGCTGACCCTCCGCATCCCGGCGCTGCGCGAGAGGAAAGAGGACATCCCGCTCCTGGCCGATTCGATCCTGCGCGGCATCGCGGCGCGCATGGGCAAGCTGGGTGTGCGCATCGACGCCGACGCTGTGCGAGCCTTGCAGGCGTATCACTGGCCCGGGAACATCCGCGAGCTCGCCAACGTGATCGAGCGCGCCATGATCCTGCAGCGCGGCGAGCGCCTCCGGGCGGAGGACCTCGGGCTGGGCTCGCGGGCTCACACGCCCTCCGGCCAGCCCGAGGATGCTCTTTCATTGCGCGAGGTCGAGCGGCTCCACATCGAACGGGTGTTGCGGCGGACAGGCGGCAACGTCACCGAAGCCGCCGCGATCCTGGGGATTGCCCGCCGCACCCTGTACGATCGCCTGCGAACGCTCGGCATCCCGGCGCATGGCAAGTGAAAGAGGCGGCCAGCGGTTGTCCACTGGCTGCCAGTGAGCGGACCCCCGCATTCGCTGTGCGGGAATCCGCACACATCCTCGAGGCAGAGCGCTTCGGGTTCTGAGCCAAGTGTCTTTCGAGCAATTGCTTGAGTCGAAAAGTCGAGGTGGCACGAGACTTTCTAATGTGCGGCGTCGGGGATCCCGTGGCGGGATCCACACGAGCACCAAACCCAGGCCGAGAACCAGGCATCTCGGCCGAGCGAAATCGGAGGAGGGGAAATGAGGATCACAGGCACGATGACCGCTGTTCTGCTCGTGCTCGGCCTCGCCGTCGGGCCGGCGCTGGCTCAGGAGGCTGCGAGCACCGACCAGCGCATCCGGGAGCTCGAGAAGAAGGTCGAGGAGCTGATGAAGGAAAAGGAAGCGCCCGTGCAGCGACTGGCCAGCGGCGCCGAGGCCGAGCGTGCACTCGATCCGGTCGGCCTCGCCGGATTCTTCGACAACGGCTACCTGGTCTTCACCAGCAAGGACGGTGCCTTCAAGTACTGGCTGGATGGCCGCATCAACCTCGACGCGGCGACCTACCGCGGAGCCGAGAACCGGCTGCCCAGCGGGTTCGAGGTGCGGCGCGGCCGCATCGGCGTCAAGGCGACGTTGTTCTCCGACTGGCTCGCGGAGGTCGATCTCGACTTCGCGGACAACAAGGTCTCCATCAAGGACCTCTGGGCTGGCTACGCGGGCTTCGAGAACAGTGTCATCCGCTTCGGCAACCACAAGGCGCCGTTCGGGCTCGAAACCCTGATCTCGTCCAAGTACATCGCTTTCATCGAGCGCCCGTACATCGACTCCTGGTCGCCGGATCGCCGTCTGGGTCTGAGCTACAGCCGCTGGGGCAAGCACTGGCAGCTGTCGGCCGGGCTGTTCGGCGAGGAAGCCGGGACCTTCAACGACAAGGACTCGCTCACCGGTGGCGGCGCCGGCACCAGCCAGCGGTTCAGCCCGGTTGCGCGCTTTTCCGTGGCACCGGTGTGCGAGAAGGGCCGGGTGCTCCACCTCGGTATCGCCGGCGCCCGCATGAAGCCCAGCGTCGCCAAGCTCCCGACGAGCGGGGCTGATCTGCCTGACCGCCTCAACGCCGCCCGCATCGTCAAGCTCGACTCGCGGGCGGAGACCCACGTCTCGCGCGCCAAGTTCCTGTCCACCGGGGACATGAAGTACGTCGACTACTACGACCTCCTGGGTGCCGAGGCGGCCGTCGTCTTCGGCCCCTTCACGTTCCAGAGCGAGTACCAGAAGGCGAAGGTGAACCGCGTTGACACCACCGTCGCCCAGTACCGCGACCACTCCTTCGACGGCTTCTACGCTCATGTCGCGTGGCTGGTCACCGGCGAGACCCGCCCCTATCACGTAAGCGAGGGCGAGTTCGGGCGAATCGTGCCGGAGCGGCGCGGCGGCGCGCTGGAACTCGGGGTGCGCTTTTCCACCCTGGATCTCAACGACATCACCGCTGTGGACCCGATCAAGGGCGGCTCGGCGAAGAACTACACCCTCGGGGCGACCTGGTATATCAACGCCAACCACAAGATCTTGTTGAACGTGACGCGCGTCGACAACGACAAGTACGCCAAGCCGGGCAAGGACTGGGCGCCACTGCCCTCGGGCACGTCCACGACGCTGACCCCCGTCCCCGGCGACGACTTCACGACAATCGCTTTCCGCTACCAGCTCGCGTTCTGAGCCTGTCCTCGGCCACACCCCCGTCGGGCTGGAGCGCTCGCCAGTGGAGCCAAGGCGAGCGCTCCGGTCCGGGTTCCCCAGGAGGTACGCAGCGAAACTCACGTCAGCCTGGGTGCGCAGGTGCGCCGACCGGCCGCATGCAGCAGGCCACCGCCGAAAGGAGCAGTCGATGAGTCAGGAAGCACTCCAGATCGGAGTCCAGTCCAAGCCCCGCTTCGAGTTCCGGTCGTTCGGCCAGAACTTCGACTCGATCCACTTCAGAATGTCGAGGCTCTCGGTCCCAATACCGGAAGACGTATGGGAACGGCACTCGGACGAGATCTACATCATGTCCCGCACCAACGATCTGAACAACACCAAGATTCGCGACGGCAAGATGGACATCAAGACCTGGGTCCAGACGCTCGACGGGCTGGAGCAGTGGAACCCGCTCATGAAAGGAGCTTTTCCGCTCCCGACATCGGTTTTGAGGGAGGAGGTCTTCCCCGCCTTCCAGGTGGTGATCCCCGACCTGCCGGAGGGCTCGTGCACCTACGAGCAGTTCCTCGGCCTGGTCGACGCGCACCCCGACCTGCAGGCAGTGCGGGTGCACAAGCGCCGCTTCGGGTACATGGTGCACGACACCATTTGCGAGTACGCAATCGTTCTGATCAACGGCGCGCGCGTGGTGACGGTGAGCACCGAGTCCACGGAGATCGCCGACCTGAAGCGCACCATCGCCGCCACCGGCATGGCAGGTCTCGAAAACATCAACTATCTTCAGGCCATCAAGCGGGTGATCGGCATGATCTCCCGGCCGCTGGCCAACGAGTAGGGGAGGAGCGCGTCTCATGGCGCAGGAAATCGAACGGAAGTTCCTGGTGGTCGGGTCGTTCCGCGAGCACAGCTCGAAGCAGACCCGCATCGTCCAGGGGTATCTGTCCTCGGTGCCGGAGCGGACCGTACGCGTACGCATCAAGGGCGACAAGGGGTTTCTGACCATCAAAGGCATCGGGAACGCGTCCGGCGCCACGCGGTTCGAGTGGGAGCGCGAGATCCCGGTGGCGGAGGCCGAGCAGTTGCTGGCGATCTGCGAGCCCGGAGTGATCGACAAGACCCGCCACCTGGTCCCCGTCGGAGCCCACACCTTCGAGGTCGACGAGTTCCATGGCGAAAACGAGGGGCTGGTGGTGGCGGAAATCGAGCTCGCGCGCGAGGACGAGGCGTTCGAGAAGCCGGCGTGGCTGGGCGAGGAGGTGACCGGCGATCCGCGCTACTTCAACAGCATGCTCATGAAGAACCCTTATTGCCGCTGGGAGAGTTCGGGCACATGAGCGAGACGGCCGGGGCTCGACGGTCGGGAGGGGGACCACTCGACCCCCTCGACATGCACAACTACCGGGTCGAGCAGCTCCCGGTCCGGGAGAAGAGCCGCTTCGAGCGCATCCTGGCGGCCATCGGAGCGCCGCTGGCGCTGCTCGTTTTCGTGGTGTTCGCCTTCGGTGTCGAGATTCCGTTCCTGCAGGACGTCAACCCGGACGGCATCGTCTCGGACGCCGCGAAGGCTGTGTTCGCGGCCAGGGGCAGCGAGGCGTTCAGCCAGGCCAACGGCTACATGCTGGCCATCTTCCTGGCTGCCATTGTGCTGTGGATCACCGCGGCGATCCCCAACTACCTGACGAGCCTGATGCTCATCAGCGCCCTCGTGCTCACCGGCGTACTCCCTGAAAAGCAGGCCTACGCTCAGCTCGGCCACCCCGTGATGTGGCTGAACATCATGTCGTTCGTGCTGGCCAGCATGCTGGTGGCCACCGGGCTCGCCAAGCGTCTGGCGCTGTGGTTGATCCTGCGCTTCGGCCACACGTCCTCTGCGGTGTTCATGGTGTTCATCGTTCTCAACGTGGTGCTTTCGGCGTTCGTGTCTGCCACCACCGCCAAGGCGGCGATCCTTCTGCCCTTGTTCATGGTCATCGCGGCGGTCTATGGCGCCGGGGGCGGGTCGGGCAAAACCAATTTTGGCCGTAGCATCGTGCTGCAGAACCTTCTCAACATCAATCTGGGTGCCGGGGCATTCATGACCGGCTCGGGCGCAAACCTGCTCGCGGTAGCCCTTATCGGCGGCGCCACCGGCAGCGCGATCTACTTCTCCGACTGGATGATGGCGATGTTCCCGGTGATGGTGGGGTTGATGCTCGTGGGGTATCTCCTGGCCATGAAGGTGTTTTTCCCGCTCGCGCCGGAAGAGCGCCTCCCGCAGATCGAGGGGGGGATGGAGCGTCTTCGAGCCGAGTACGCCACTCTGGGGAGGATGAGCGCCCGGGAAATCCGCGCCACCGTCATCTTCCTCGCGATCCTCGCGCTCTGGGCGACCGACAAGCTCCACGGCATCAGCCCCACTGCCGTCGCGTTCCTGGGCGCCATCGTGGCCCTGCTGCCACGGTGGGGAATCGTCAAGTGGAACGATGTCGACATCCCGTGGCATCTCATGCTCTTTTCCGCTGGAGCCTATGCGCTCGGTGCAGGACTCGATGCTACCGACCTGCCATCAATCACCGTCAACGCCTTCTTCGACCGCCTGGGGATCGGTCAGCAGACGCCTTTCTGGGCGCTCTACCTGCTGCTGACCGGTGTCATGACTCTCAGCGCCCTCGTGTTCCAGTCCAAGACCATGCGCGCGATGATCTTCATCCCCATCGCCATCGGCGTGGCCGGGCGGTTCGGCTTCCCCGTCGTGAGCCTGGCGCTGCCGGTGGCGTTCATGATCGAGCACGTCTACGTGCTGCCGTTCAACAGCAAGCCGGCGGCGCTCCTCTACGAGACGGACCGCTACTCGCTGACCGATGCCTTCCGGTTCGGGTTCGCGATGATGGTCATCTCCTGGCTCGTCATCGTGCTCGCTGGAGAGACCTGGTTCCGGCTGCTCGGCATCACGCCCGACGGCGTGTTCGGGCTCTTCTGACGCCATGAACGCCGAGGTGCCCATGACGGCCGCGATCGTGACGCCCTTTCTCCTCACCATGGGGATGAGCTTCCTTATCGGCATCGGGCTGCGCGAGTACTACGAGGGCGAGGGAAAGTTCGACACGTTCGGGACGGTGCGGACCTTCGTGTTCATCGGCATGCTGGGGTTCGTCCTCTACCAGCTCCCCAAAATCGGTCACATCGCCTTCATGCTCGGCCTGGCAGGGCTCGTGCTGTTCCTGCTCGTCTACTACAGCAACAAGGTGAGGGAAAGAAAGAGCCCGGGCCTGATCGGCGTACACATCGCGCTGTTGACCTACGCCACCGGCCCGATCGCACTGCATCAGCCGCACTGGTTCCTGGTTCTGATCGCGATCTCGATCCTCATCGTACTCCATTCCAAGGGCAGAATTCGCAGGTTCACCGATCGCCTGGAAACCGGTGAGGTCGTGACGACCTGCAAGTTTCTCGCAATCGTGGGGGTCGTGCTGCCGCTCATTCCGGCAGCCCCCGATCCGAGCACACGGGTCGGCCAGATCCTCGCACTACTGCCGGTCACTCCGCGCCAGATCTGGATGGCAGTGGTCGTCACGACGGCCATTTCCTATCTCGGGTACGTGCTGCAGACCTATCTCTTCCCACGCAAGGGGCTGATTCTCGCCGGTCTCATCGGTGGTGTCTACTCGAGCACCGTGGCAGTCCTGGTCATTTCCAAGAAGTCGAAAGCCCGACCCGAGCTGTCTCGTGATGCGGCCGTCGCGATTCTGCTCGCCGTCTCGATGATGTACGTGCGGCTTCTCGCCCTGGTGGCGATCTTCAGGTTGTCCGCGACAGCCAACGTGGGGCCGGCGCTGGTCGGCCTGGCGGTGCTGGCGACAGGCTACGCCCTCTGGCTGCGTCGGCGCGGTGCTCCCGATCCTCGGGCGAACGGGGCGGACGTCGCCAACGGCACCGATGCCAGCACCGAAAAGCCTCTCCACCGGAACCCACTGGAACTCAACTCGGCGCTCGTGTTCGCTCTGCTCTTCGCAGTGCTCTCCCTGGTCACCAAGCTCACGCTCGAGAGCTTCGACGAGATGGGTCTGCGCATGCTCTCGTTCGTCGTTGGCTTCTCCGACATCACGCCGTTCGTTGTATCGCTGCTGCAGGGCAGCTTCGGTATCGGCGAGGCGCAGATCCTGAAGGCGATCATCATCGCCAGCGCCAGCAATAACCTGCTGAAGACAGCCTACGCGTATATCTTCGGCTCACGGTCCACCGCTTCTACGGCCGCCCCGGGCATGGTGGGACTGGCTCTCCTTTCCTTCCTCGCTGCGTTCCTCCTGCTCTGACCGGTGTTCTCCCCGGGTGTCGCCGCGAGTGGCCGGGTCGGCGGTGTTCCGGGCTCGACCCGGAACGCGCGACAAAAGCCGCAGGCCAGCAACGCCGCGGTTGGAAGCTCCGTGCCGGGACGGGGAATCGTCTCGCGGCAGGGCCAGTTGGGGGCAAAGGGGGGAAGCATGATGCGCGTTCTGGCAGCGGTGCTCTCGCTGATGCTGGCCGCGACAGCCGCGGCAGGTGTCAAGACGGTAGTCGTGACCTACACCCACGACGACACGACGCTGGAAGGTTTCCTGGCGTGGGACGACGCGGTCCCCGGGAAGCGGCCCGGGGTGCTCGTCGTCCACCAGTGGATGGGGGTGACCGACAACGAGCGGATGCGCGCCGAGATGCTCGCGAAGCTCGGCTACGTGGCGCTCGCGGTGGACGTGTACGGAAAGGGCGTCCGGCCGACCTCCACGCAGGAGGCTGCGGCGCTGGCCGGGAAGTACAAGGGTGACCGCGCCCTGCTGCGCGCCCGCCTCATGGCCGGGCTCGAGGAGCTGCAGCGCCACCCGCTCGTCGACACCTCGCGCACCGCCGCGATCGGCTACTGCTTCGGCGGCACGGCGGTGCTCGAGCTGGCGCGCAGCGGCGCCAACGTGGCGGGCGTCGTGAGCTTCCACGGCGCGCTCGACACGCCGTCGCCGGCAGACGCCAAGCGCATCAAGGGGAAGGTACTGGTGCTGCACGGCGCCGACGACCCCTGGGTGCCGTGGGAGCAGGTGCTCGCCTTCGAGAAAGAGATGCGCGACGCCGGGGTGGACTGGCAGCTTGTCGCCTACGGCGGCGCCGTCCACGCCTTCACACAAAGAGAAGCGGGCACCGACAAGAGCACGGGCGCGGCGTACAACGAGCGCGCCGACCGCCGTTCCTGGGAAGCCATGCGCGCCTTCTTCGCCGAGCTGTTCCCGTAGCGGCCGCACCTTCGACCTGCACCTTGTGTACTGACAAGGGCTTGTATGCTCATGTGCAAGAAGGTGGCATTGCACCTTTAAATGCAAGAGCCTTTGTTCTGATCGCCGATGTTGTGCGCTCGAGCTCGGTGGAGGGATTCGCTGCTGAAAGGGACGCGAGGCTCGTGTCGCTGTCTGGCAGACACCTGGTCGAGCGCTGGATCGACGTGCCCTACACCATCACGGCGTGGGACGAGTTCCAGACGGTCGTTACCGGGCCGCGAGAGGTGGCACGAGTCATCTGGGGATTGCGCCTCGGGTTCTTTCCGATGCACGTGCGGATTGGCGTTGGGAGGGGCTCGATCACCTCGATGCCGGAAGCCCATGAGGCTTTAAACGCGGCGGGCTCGGGCCCTGCGTTTGGCCGGGCACGCGAGGCCATCGAGGTCCTCAAGCGAAGGGCCGGGAAGTACCCAGTGCTGACCTGCTTTCGAGGAGCCGAGCCAAACGATGAGGCCGTCGCAAACGGTATTCTCAGAACGATCGACACACTTCTGCTTCGCATCTCCCGGCGGCAATGGGAGACCATCCTCGAGGTGGAGCGCCTTTCGGCTCAGGAAAGGGCGGCGGTGGCCCTGGGCGTGGATGCGTCGACAGTGTCCCGCAGCCTCCGACGTGCCGCGTACTGGCAGGTCAAGGACGCGTTCGACCTTCTCGGAGCGGCCCTCGATGTGTTGGACCATCGTGTACGCCGGGATGCAAGCTCGGCCGGTTGCACGGAGGTGTCGCAGTGATCGTCATCGCCCTGTCGCTCGTGCGTGCGCACCTCCTGGCTGACTTCGTGCTCCAGCGCCGGGCGGTCGTGCCCCGCGAGCCGAGCCGGTGCATGAAGGCCCATTGCGAACGCGCGTCCCTGCGATTGCTCGCTGCCGAGGCCTGCCTCGCAGCCTTTTCTTCCGTGGAGCTTTTTGCCTGGGCGGCGCCGCGGTTGCTTGTTGCGTACGTTCCGCTGCATCTCGTCTGCGATGCTCGCGAGCTCGAGGACGCGCGCAGGGTGTACTGTAGCGGGCGTTGGCAGGCATTCGTCCTCGATCAGGCTGGTCACGTGGGAATCGCTGTCGTCCTGGCATGGGTGTTGGCCGGTGCCCCCCCAGATCCTCCCAGAAGCCGCGAGGCTATGGAGACTCTCGTCGTTTCGCTTGCTCATGGTGGCCGTGACATACGGCTGGACGGCGTGCGGATTTGGCGGCCTCAACGCTGCCGTTTTGGGTCGATGGGCACAGCGGCTCGAGGCTGAGCCCGAAAGCCACAACGGCGGTCTCCAGGATGCTGGCCTCTATTTCGGGTGGTTCGAGAGGTTCCTGGTGCTGACGGCGGTTGTCATCCGTTCGCCGGAGACGGTCGGCTTGGTGGTGGCCGCGAAGTCCGTGTTCCGCTTCGAGGACATGAAACGGGGCCGTGCATTTGCCGAGTACTTCCTGCGCGGGACCTTCCTGTCCGTCAGCGAAGCGCTCGCAGCGGGCCTCCTGCTCCGGACCGCGCTCGGCATCTGCTGACAGGAACGACCACCCACCCCCGGAGCCGCACCTTCGACTTCTCACTTTCGACGTTGGACCGAGTGGGCGGTTGGCTACACGACGCCCTTGTTCTTCAACGCCTGGATGTCGGCTTCGGAGTAGCCGAGCGAGCCGAGGACTTCCGCGGTGTGCTGCGACAGGCGAGGCGGGGCCGCCTCGAGCGCGCCTGGAGTCTTCGAGAACTTGGCGGTGAGGGAGAAGAACGGGATCTCGCCGACACCCTCGACCTCGAGGGGCTGCAAGGTGCCGCGGTGCTTGCACTGCTCCTGGTGCAGCGCCTCCTCGAGGCCGATGACGGCGCCGGTTGGCACGTCGACGGCGTTGAGCACCTCGACCCAGTACGCGGTGGGGTGCTGGCGGAGCTTTTCCTCCAGCAGCGGCGTCAACAGCTTGCGGTTGGCCTTGCGGGTGTCGCGCTCCTTGAACCGGGGGTCCTCGATGAGCTCGGGGACGCCCAGCGCCTTGGCGAGGTCCTCCCACTGCTTTTGCTGGTTGGCGGCGATGTTGACGCAGCCGTCGGCAGTGGCGAAGGTGCCGGAGGGGGCGGCCGTGAAGTTGTCGTTGCCCATGAGCACCGGCTGCTGGTGGCCGATGAGGAGGTTGGCGGCGACCCACCCCATGAGCGGCATGATCGAGTCGAGCAGCGCCACGTCGATCATCTGGCCCTCGCCGGTCCGCTCGCGGTAGTACAGCGCGGCCATGATGGCGAAGGCGGCGTTCAGCCCGCCCACCGTGTCGCACACCGGGAACCCGCAGCGCAGGGGGTTGAGGCGCTCGTCGCCGTTCACCGCCATGACGCCCGACAGTCCCTGGATGATCTGGTCGTACGCCGGCTTGAAGGCGTCGGGGCCGGTCTGCCCGAACCCCGAGATGGCGCAGAAGACGATGCGCGGGTTGATGTCCCGCAGCGCCTCGTAGCCGAAGCCGAGGCGGTTCATGACGCCGGGGCGGAAGTTCTCGACCACCACGTCGGCGGTGGCCACGAGCTTGCGGAAGATCTCCTTGCCTTCCGGGGCCTTGAGGTCGAGCGTGACCGACTTCTTGTTGGCGTTCTGGGCCAGGAAGCTGGTGCCCATGAGCCGCTTGTTGAGGTCCGGCACGTTGCCGAGCTTGCGCGCCAGGTCGCCGTCCTTGGGGTTTTCGATCTTGATCACCTCGGCGCCGAGCAGCGCCAGGTGCACGGTCGCGAACGGGCCCGACAGCACGTTGGTGAGGTCGAGGACGCGAATGCCTTCGAGGAGCTTCATGGGTTTCTCCTTACTTGCCCGCAGGCGCGAAGTCGACGATCGATCCGGACTTGAGGATGAAGCCGGGCAGCTCCCGGCCGAAGAACGTGCCGACCGCCCGGGCCACCTCGATGAGCTTGCCGAGATCGATGTCCCGGCGCAACCCCATGCGCTGCAAGGAGTGCACGAGGTCCTCGGTCGAGACGTTGCCGGCCGGCTGTCGGGTGAACGGGCAGCCGCCGAGCCCGCCGAACGCCGACTCCAGCGAGCGCACGCCCGAGCGCAGGGCGGCCCAGCAGTTGGCGAGGCCGAGCCCGTACGTGTTGTGGAAGTGGCAGGTCATCTCGACGTCGGGGTCGAGTTCGCGGATGGCGCCGAACAGCTCCTCCACCTGCATGGGGTTGGCGTGACCGGCAGTGTCGGCGAGACTGATCGCCCTGATGCCTGCCTCGAGGTACCGCTTGACGAGCCCGAGCACGCGCTCGGCCGGGACCGGCCCCTCGAACCCGCAGCCGAACGCCGACTGCACCGAGACCTGCACCTTCTTGCCGGCGGCCATCGCCTGCCTGGCCATCGGGACGATGCGGGCGAGCGCTTCGTCGGGGCTCATGCCCGTGTTCTTGCGGGAGTGCGTCTCGGACGCCGAGACACCCATACAAAACATCTCCACGCCGCACGCCATCCCGCGCTCGAGCCCCTTTTCGTTGAGCACCAGGCCCGAGAGGACCGCCTTGCCGGGCCGGTTGCCGGGCGCGGAAAAGTGCGCGAAGAGCCGGTCGGTATCGGCCATTTGCGGCACCTTTTCGGGGTTGACGAACGACCCGAGCTGGATGATGTCGACGCCGGCCGCGCCCAGAGCCTCGATCCAGGCCACCTTCTGCTCGAACGGCACGGCTTGTTTCTCGACCTGCAGGCCGTCACGCGGCCCGACCTCGTGGATGATCAGCTCCTGCATCGCCTGTCTCCTTGCCGGCCCGCTCGCGCTCTTTACCGGTGCCGCGGGCACGGAGCGTAACCCCAACCGGAAACCGGAGGTTAGGGACCTTCCCTTCGCCTGTCAAGGACGATACAAGCGAGCTGGGGGCGTCGCGGCGGCCGTGATGCTCGGAGGCGTTGTGGCTGGGATCGCCTCCAAAGTGACAGACCGTGACAACCGATTCGCGAGCCGATTGGCACCAGGATTGCCCCATGTTGCGGTGGATGACGTCTCGGATGACGATCGAGCTCCGCACCTTTGGGGCTTTCGCACGGCACGTGAGCCCGGTGTGCCGGCAGGCAGACGCTCGAGGAACGAGGGCGGTCTCGCGACCTTGAAAGGAAGCAGCCGATCATGAGAGTACGGGCCTCTGTGTGGTGTGCGGCCGTCGCAGTGCTGGCGATTCCGACCGTGGGGTGAGCTCCACCGTACCGGCGCCCGCTCCGGTGGCGACCCCGGTGGTGGCGGCGGCGCCACGCGGGGGGCGCGGCTCTCGCTGCGATGACGGTGGTCCTGACGAGCGGCGCAAATGCAGGGGAGCGGTGGGAGCCCAAGCTCTGGGGGCAGCCCCTCGACGCGCAGCACGGCTTGGTGCCGGAGGCCGGGCACTGTGACGCGCAGCTCGGTCGGTTCGCACGTTTCCTGGCGCACACCTCGGATGGGGGCGCCACGTGGCAGTGGGTGCCGACGCGGATCGCGGGCGAGATGGAAGGAATTCTCGGGGTGCCGATGCTTCCTCCGCGGCCTCCGCCTCCTGCGGGCTCCGCCAGTTCGATGTGCGATGATGCCTGCGGAGGGCGCGATGCGACGAGCTTTGAGCTGTGTGTTGTTGACGATGGCCCCGGCGCTGGCCGGGGCATCGCCTTTCTGGGATATACCGGTCGAGAAGCTGCGCCAGGCCGCATCGGCTGTGGATGCGGCGGCGTACCCGAAGGCCGATGCGGTCATCATCTTCGATCGACGCGAGGTCGAGGTCGAGGACAGTGGGCTGTCGCGCACGGTGCGGCACACCCTGACGCGCGTGCTGTCCCCAGCCGGGGCGAGGGAGCTGGCAAGCCAGATCCTGCCTTACGACCCGCTCTCGGCCGATGTGGCGGTGTTGCGCTGCCGCGTGCTGACCTGGGACGGCAAGGTGCGCGACGTGAGCCCGGGCGACGTTCTCGACGTGCCGGATCACCAGTGGCTCATCTACTGGAACTCGCGGCACCGACTGGTGCCGGTAGGAAAGCTGGACCCCGGTGATCTGGTCGAGCTGGTCACCCGTCGCGTGGGGTTCACTTACGCCCTGCTCGATGACGGGTCGGAGGGCGGCGAGTCCCGATTCGTGCCACCGATGAAGGGCCACTTCTATGACATCGTGCCGCTGTGGGCCGACGTCCCGGCAATCGAGCAGCGCTACCGCGTTCGCATCGCGGCCGCAAAGGCGTTGCAGTACCAGATCTACAACGCTGCGGCCGAGGTGTCGGATCGGAGGGAGGGCGATAGCCGTGTGGTGACGGTCGTCGTGCGGGACTTCGTGCCCCTCGATCGGGAGCCCGGAATGGCAGCGTTGTCGGACGTGGCCCCCAAGCTCCTGCTCACCACTGCTGCCGACTGGAACGCCAAGGCGCTGTGGTTTCACGGGGTGCAGGAAGATGCGGGGAGCTTCGAAGTCACGCCGGAGATCCGCGCGCTGGCCGAGAGTGTGACGCGCGGCCTTCCCACCCCCGAGAGCAAGGTGGCGGCGCTCAACCACTGGGTGGCCGAGAACATTCGCTACATCGGCCTGCACATGGGGGAAGGGGAGGGCTACACCTTGCACCCGGCAGCCATGACGCTCGCCGACCGGGGCGGGGTGTGCAAGGACAAGGCGGGCATGCTGGTGGCGCTGCTGCGCGCCGTGGGACTCGAGTCCTACGCCGCGATGACGATGGCCGGGGAGCGCATCGAATATCTGGCGGCCGATCAGTTCAACCACTGCGTCACGGTGTGGCGGCGTGGGGATGGCGAAGCCATCTTGCTGGATCCCACATGGATCCCCGGAGTGCGCGAAATGTGGTCCTCGCGCGAGCAGCAGCAGGAGGTTCTTCTGGGGCTGCCCGAGGGAGCGGATCTGCTGACAACACCGCTGTCGCCGCCCGAGGCGCACCCGCTGGAGGTCTCGATCCGCTCTCGGCTCGACGCGGCGGGTGACCTGGAAGGCACGATGACGGTCCGTGCCGACGGCCAGTCCGATGCGGCGTTGCGACGGATCTACCGCAACCGCCTGCGCGCCGAATGGCGTGCAGTGGACGAGAGCTGGCTCGTGCAGGTGGCGCCGGACGCCGAGCTCATACGGATCGATCGACCCGATCCCGACGATCTCTCGAAACCATGGGCGATGACCCTTTCCTTTCGGATCCCTGGGTACGCAACGCGCCTGGATGACGGGACGCTGCTGCTGACGCCCCTTTCCGCCCGCCACCCGGTGGGGGTCGCGAGCAGGGCCGATGAGCTGCACCTGTCGACCGAACCCCAGACGCGCCGCTACCCCACGCGCGTGGGGTGCACGCGACTGGTGACTCTGGCCGAGACCTTGACGTTGCCTCCGGGCAGCAGGGTCGAGGGGCTGCCAAAGGAAGCCCGGCTGGATGGGAACGGCAGGTTCGAGTCCACCTGGACGGTGAAGGGCGACACCCTGGCGGTGAAGGAAACCCTCGCTCTCACCACCCGCATCGTGGAGCCCGAACAGTGGCCATCGCTGCGTGCCGCGCTCGTGGCCTTTCGCGACCTGGCCGAGGCCACGCTCTCGGTGCGGCTGGCAGCCCGGAAGGAGGTGTCCCGATGACTCGCCGCGTGCTTTGGGTCCCGGTGGCGTTCGCAGCGCTGGCCCTGGCAGGAGGTGGCTTGGCGCAACCGCAACGTCCCCCTTTGGGGGCCCCGGTCCTCACCTCGACCGCTGGCTTCCCTCATCCCCACACCTTTGCCGCCGTGCCCGGACCGGATGCCCGCTATCTCGAGCTCGTGGACACCTTTGATGTGAGCGCGGACGGCACGGTCGTGCACGAGCGTGCATCACGCCTGCAGATCAACAGCTTTCTCGCCATGCATCGGAGGCACGGCGAGTCGTTCTTCGAGTACGACCCGACCGTGGAGCAGGTGGAGGTGATCGTCAATCGCACCGCGTTGCCCTCCGGCGACGTGGTCGAGGCGCCTGCGAACGCGGTCGTGGACGATCTTCCCGCCGCCGTGCAGGGCAACCCCAACTGGGCGCATCTGCGCCGCAAGGTGGTCGTGCACACGGCGCTCGAGCCCGGGGCGATCATCGAGCTGCGGGTGCGCATCACACGCCAGCCGAAGGCAGCGCCGTTCTTCGAGCTGCGCGTGCCGCTGGCAGCCGATGCCGAGGTCGGCGAGCGGCTCGTGGAGCTGCGGGCGCCGACGGCGAGTGGGGTGTGGCTGCCGAATGGATTCGCGCCCGGCGAGCACGGGACGGAGGGGGATCGCACCGTCGTGCGCTGGCGCGGAGCGTCGCTGCCGCTGGTCTCGCACCCGTCCGCGATGGACCTGGCAGTCGCGGTGGTCGGGGCGGATGAAACCGCGGTGCGGGCGCTTCTGACGAGCCGGATGGCGGCCGCCGGGCCGCTCCCCGACCAAGCAGGTCGCAAGGTCACTGAAGCGGCCCGAGAGCCGGATGCCGAAAGGCGCCTGCGGGCGATCCTGAAGGTCTTCTCCGAGTCGCTGCGGACGAGCAGGGCCGCGAGCCCGCGCGGCCTCGGGTGGCGGATCACGCCGCTCGATGTGGTGTGGCGCTCGGGGTGGGCGACGCCCCTTGAACTCGCGGCGCTGACGGCTGCGGGATTGCGTCACGGAGGAATTGAAGCGGTTCCGGCGTTGCTGGCCGCAAAGCCAGGTGCGCCTCGGGGACTTGCGGGCGTCGAGCGGGCGGTGGTGGCGGTGGCGTGGCCGGCAGTCGCTGGCGATGGCGGCACCGGGTGTGAGATCAGGCTCATCGATCCGGTGGATCTGGGTTCGCCGACGCCGCTCGAGGCACGATTCAGCGATGCGGACGCCGTGCTTCTCGGAGATCTCGCGTGCGGTTGGCGACAGCCGCTGCCGGCTCGACAGGAGCTGAAGGCGGTGCTTGCCGTGCAGCCGGACGGCGCGTTTTCGGGGTCGCTGGGGCTTGTCTTTTCCGGTGCGGCCACGCCTCACGGCGCGCTGGTGGAGGATGCCTCCGCATTTGCGTCCGCCGCTGCAAGTCGTCTGGCCAAGGGGACGAAGGTGACGTCAGTCGCAGTCACCCGGCTGGACAGAGGGGCGGCAGCGCTGGCGTTGACGGTCAACGGCGCGCTCGCCAAGCCCGACCGGCTCGGGTTGGTACGGGTCGAACTCGGCGCCGCCGTGCAGCAACCGCAGCTCGACCACCTGCCGCTGCCCCCCGACGGATGGCCTGAGGCCATCGAGCTGCCGGGGCCGATCGAGAGCGTGGCGGAGCTGTCCATCGAGCTACCCGAGGGGTGGGCGGTGGCGACCCTGCCCCGGGCGTGCAGCGCGGAGAATCTACTGGGAGCCGTGGCTGTCGCCGCACGGGTCGACGGCCGCACGGTGCGGATCAGGCGCACCCTCCGTCTGTCGAGTTGGCGTGTCGAGGTGGGAGAGACATCCAACCTGCGCGCGCTCCTCGTGGCCTGGCGCTCGCCAGCCTCGCAGTTGCTGTGGCTTCGTCCTCCGGCGGTCCGCGCAACGGAACCGGCTGCTCCGTGACCTGGATTGTGCGCCACGGGTCAGCGAATCGCGCTCACCCCGTGGCTGCATCCGCCAGCATCTCCAGCGTCTGGCGGGCCTCGCGGTTGAGCGGCTCGTAGCTGAGGATCCGCTCCAGGCAGCGGCGCTGCTTGTCGGGTTGCAGGCGCAGGCTCCAGTAGTTGGCGAGGGCCAGCCAGGCGGGGGTGTGATGGGGCGCCAGCGCCGTGGCCTGCCTGAGCCGCTCGAGGGCGCGGGGCCGCCACAACGGGTTGTGCATTTCCAGCTCGGCGAGCACGGTGAGAGCGGTGGCGTCCGGCGCCACCTCGACCGCCTTGGCGAGGAGCTTGTGGGCCTGCCGGGGGTCGCCGCTGTCGCGCAGGACCTCGTACGCCTTCGTCTTGTGCTCCTCGGCCTGCTCGTAGTCGAGCTCGGGCTGCGGGGGTGGCCCGGCGGGGGCCGGCCCGCCGCCGGCAGCCATCTTGCGAGCCGGTCGGGGATCGACCTGCGCCAGCAGGGCTCGCAGCCGCGGGTTGGCCGGTGGGAACGCGGGCTCGGCCGCCGCCGCGGTGCTCGATCGCTCGTAGACGAGCCCCTGAACGGCAAGCCAGGTGAGTGCGCGCGGGACCTCCTTCGCCTTCTGCGGCACGGCAGCGCGCAGCTCGGCGAGGGTGCGCGGCTGGGCGAGTTGCCCGAGAAGGAACTTCTCGATGCCGGTGGCCCCGCCCTCGAGCTCTGCCAGGGCGGCGTGCGGCGTTGCCAGCCAGGTCCGTGTGCCGCCAGTCAGGCGTTCGAACTGCCCCGTGTCGGGGGCGTGCTGCACGGCGGCAGCGAACACCGCTGTTGGCTCGTAGTCGATCGCGATGGCGTCGCCGGGGAGCCGGCAATCCGCCTCGGTGGCGTACGTCCCGCCGTCGAAGGCGAGTCTGGCGGCGAGGTGGAGCGACAGCCGTTCCAGCTCCTGGCACAGCACGTCCGCAGTGAGGTACGACTTCTCGACGAGGATCGTGCCGAACCGCTTCTCGCCGGTCTGTCGGCGCAGCGTGTCGTCGACGGTACGGCGGTCGATCCGCCCGCGCTCGACGAGCCAGGAGCCGAGCTTTTCCTCTTCCAGGCTGGAAGTGATGGCCAGGATCCGGCCGTCCTCGAACCACAGAAAGCGCGTGGCCTTGCCTTGCGAGAGCACGAGCTTGCCGCGGGGGCAGGCGGCGACGAGGTGCGCCGCGAGGCGCGGCAACTGGAGCGGGGCGAAGGTTCCCGCCAGGGGAGTCGAGGGGTCCTGCATGGGGCATGATTGAAGCACCGTGGCTCGGAGGTGGTCAAGACCGCGCCGGCTCAGTGCGTGAGCCTGAGCACCTGCACGGGGGCGCTGCGCTCCAGCCATCGGCGCGCCACCTCTGGTGCCGGGTCGCGCCCCGGCGGGCTCCATTCGAAGCGACCCGGGAGGTGGAGCAGGACCGCCCCTGCCGCGTCAAGGTGGTTGCCGGGCCCGGTGCCCACACGTTCCACGAACGACCCGTCGCCGGCCAGGACCCACTCGAACAACGCTGCCGCGTCGGCCAGCCCGTACGGGTCGGCCGCGCGGACGTAATACGTCTTCGGCAGCCCCCCAACGGCGCCAGCAATGCTCTCGAGCGGGTGCTCCCGTTCCGCCCGCACGAGCGCCCAGGGCGTGCCGGCCGGCAGGCTCGGGGCGATTGCCCTCGTCTCCGCGAGCAGCCGCTCGTGCGCCTGCCCGACCGCGGCGGCGTCGGCCAGCTCGAGCCTCACCGCGACGGCCCCCAACCCTGCCCACACCGCGGCCAGCATCGCGGCCGGCGCAGCGAGGAAGCGGAGCGGCGGCGCTGGGGTGGCGCCGAGCCGGCGGGCCGCGGCGGCCGCGAGCAGCAGGAAGCCGGCGTACGGAATCGCGACGTAGCGCAGGGGCAGAAACGGCACCAAGAGCGTCGGGATCGTGGGACCGAACAGCAGTGCGGCGCCGAGCCACCCTGCGGGCACGCGCCGCCGGCAGGTCCAGATGAGGAGCAGGAGGGTCACCGCAAGGGCGAGCGTGCCTTTCCAGGTGAGGGGAAAGCCAGCGGGCTGCAACTGCTCGAGCCCCCAGAGCGCGGCCGTCTGGTGGGGGAGCTTGGCGAGCGCCGCGAGGTCCCAGCGGAAGTAGCCCTTGTCCGAGGGAAAGGCGAGGAAGTACAGGCCCGAGTAGGCGGCCGCGAGGGCCGCCAGCGCGGCCGGGAGGCGCCAGGCGTCGCGCCAGGGCCGCCGCCGCCAGCCGAGCTCGAGGGCGAGCGCCAGCGCCGGGGTCACGACCCACGTCTCCTTGCTCGCGGCTGCCAGGACCAGGGCCGCGCCGGCCGCAAGGCGGCGCCCCGGGGTCCACCGCTCGCCGGGACCCGGCCAGGCGAGGCAAAGCGCCAGCCAGGCGACGAGCAGCAGGTTCTCGAAGCGGATCGCGACCTGGATCGCTGCCTCGGAGGTGAACGGCGAGATGACCCACAGCGCCCCGACGGCGAGAGCGAGCGAGGCACCGAGCCCGAGCCGGCGCCCGAGGAGTACCAGCAGCCAGGCGGCCAGGGCGTGGAGGAGGAGATTCGTGAGGTGGTAGCCGCGCGCGGAAAACGGCCACAGGAGCCGATCCACCGCCAGCGCCCAGGTGTTGGCAGGGCGCAGGAAGGTGTCGAGGTCGGCCAGCAGCAGCGCCGGCCGGTGGAGGGCGCGGTGGGCGTGCTGCACCCACTGGTAGTCGTCCCCCATGAGCGGGAGGTCGAGCGCCGGCCGGTAGAGGCCCAGCGTGAGCGCGAGCACGGGAAGCAGGAGGGCGGGCGCGGCGAGGCGGCGCCACGCCCCTGCCCCGGGGCTGCCGGCGACGGCCTCGGAGACGAATGGGGGCGCGTCCGTCACGCGCCCAGAGTACCCGACTGGCCGAAGGGGTGTGGCACGTCGGCGGATTCGCCCGGCGAGACGGGGGCCGCTACCTCGCCGGGTAGGAGATGCCCTTCTTCGCGGCCTGGGCGCGAATGACGGCCTCCACCTGGTCGTCGAAGCCGTCGCGTGGACCGCCCTTCTTTTGCTCGGCCTCGATGTAGGCCCGCCGCTTCGCCAGCAGCTCGCCGATCTGCTTCTGCACCGCGGCGCGCCTCGCCGCCTGCTGCTTGACGTACGCCTCGCGCTGCGCCGGCGTCATGCCCTGCATCTCGGCCGGGAGCTGCTCCTCCTTCAGCTCGTTCACCTTGATGTAGCCGGCGCCGACGGCGTCCACGAGATCGCCGCCGCCCTGCACCACCTTGCCGGTGGCGACGTTGAACGCGAGCCGGTCGGCCGCCGCCGGCGCGGGCGCCGCCTCGGCCATCGCCTGCTTGGTGCGCACCGCGCCCCTGTCCTTCTCGTCGCCGTAAGGAACGATCGTCTTGCCCACTTCGGCGTTGAGCCGGCTGATCTCCTCGTCGAACGGGGTGGCGATGACCTGCACGCCGCCCGACTGTGGAATGGCCACGTACGAGCCCTCCGCGAGGCTCGCGATCTCCTTCCAGATCGGCGTCGTCTCGGCGTGGGCGCCGGCCTGCACGGTGTTGATGATGATGCCCTTCTTCACCGCCGCCTTGCAGGTCTCGGCGTACGGCGTGTCGTCCGGGTAGTCCATGTGGGGCGGGCAGTCACCGACCAGAAAGATGGCCTTGTAGACCTCCGGGTCCGGGCTCCACGAGATCCTGGTGACCGCCTCGCGGAGCGCCTGATTGACCGACTCGGGCGTGTCGCCGCCGCCGGCGGCCTCGAACGTCTGCAGGTTGGCGTACACGGCGTCGATGTCCTCGGAGAGGTCGAAGACCTTCGTCACGTACGCGTCGCCGCGGTCGCGGTAAGCGAGGAGCGCTACCTTCAGCTTCGGCGTGGGCTTGGCCGCCACGAGCTGGTTGGCGATCGACCAGATCTTGGCCTTGGCGCCGGCGATGAGCCCGCTCATCGAGCCTGTGGTGTCGAGCACGAAGCAGACCTCGATGTGCGGCTGCTTCGCGGCGGGCCTGGCCGGGGCTGCTGGCGCGGCGAGAGCGGTGACAGCCAGGGTCACGGTGATGAGGGCTGCCAGGACGAGGGTGCGAGTATGCATGGTCGTCTCCTTGCTGCGTCCGGTTCACTCGGTCACTTCGTACACGACGTCATCCAACAGGAGCTGCACCTGCCGGCCCACGGACAGCCACGCCGGCGCGTCCGGGTGCCTGGCGAGCAGGCCGAAGTATTCGGGGGAGCCTAGCTTGACCTGCACGCGGCGGGCGGCCGGCTTGCTCTGCACCTGGGTGTCGATCCACCAGGCGCCGTTCTGGATGAACGTCCGGTTGCGCAGGAAGCGCGTCGCCTGCTGCTGCAGCGCCTGCTGCACGCGTTGCGTCTTGGCGGTTGTGGTTCCGGGCAGGGCCATTTCGCGGCGGGCGGTCGGCGCCGGTGCGGCGAGCGAGCTCGAGCCCTTCATCGCGTCCATCGCCACCGCGCCGCCCACCGCCCCCTCGCCGCTTTTTTCGGCCTGCACGGCATCGAACGATGTGCGCACCGCCTCGCTCGCCTCGCGGTCGCCGTCGATGACCTGGAGGCTGCGGCTGGCCACCGGGACACCGCGGTCTCTTTCGTCCTCGACGATGAGGTACGCGGTGTACGGCGTGACGATCCCGTAGCGCCGGGCGAGGTCGGTGACTTCTTGCCTGAGCTCCTCGCTTTCACCGTGCAGGCGGATCTGGTCGAGCAGGTAGCCGACCCGACGGGTCGCCCACAGCCGCGCCAGCGCCTCGTTGCCGGAGGCGCGGCGGGGGAAAGCCGCCTCGGTGGTGAACGAGCGCGGCTTGCCGTTGACCGAGCCGGAGAGCGTCACCGCGGTGTCGCCAAAGCCCGAGTAGCGGCCGAAGACGACCAGCTGCTCGCCACGGAACAGATCGGGCAGCTCGGCCGGGGCGAGCTTGGAGGCGCGGGCGCCACCAGAAAACCGCAGCTTGAGGTCGGCCAGCACCGGGGCGTTGATCTTGGTGAAGAAGCGCGAGACCTTGACCTCGATGTCCTCGTCCGGGAGCACGTACTGGCTGGCGGCGCGAGTCGTCTCGGTGAGGCGGTCGAGCAGGTGGGTGTTGACGTCGATGCCGATGCCGAACGAGAACACCCGCACCAGGCGCTCGCCCATCGCCTTGCGCACCCGTGCCACGATCTCGTCGTCGTTGGTGGAGCCGATGGTCGGTCTGCCGTCGGTGAGGAACACCACAACGTAAGGGCGGTCGGCCCGCCCCTGGACGGCCAGGGGCTCGAGGGCGCGGGTGAGGGCGTCCTCGACGGCGGTGCCGCCGACAGGCCGGAATCCGTCCACGAACTGCTCGGCCCGGGTGCGGTTGGCGGCGCTGGCCTCGACGAGTTTTTCGAACAGCGGCTCCGCCTCGGTCGAGAAGCGCACCACCTCGAAGCGGTCGACCACGTTGAGGTTGGCGAGACAGAACCGCAGCGCCCGCTTCGCCTGCTCAAGCTTGCCCTTCTCGGCCATCGAGCCGGAGGTGTCGAGCACGAACACCACGTCCTTGGCCACGACCTGGGCGCGGCTCGGGTCGGTGTCGGGGGAGGCGAGCAAGGCGAAGAACCCGCCGTCGGGGTCGCCGTCGTTGAACGTCAGCACCGACAGCCCCACCTCGTCCGTGACCTTTGGCGCGTAGTAAAGGTGGAAGTCGGTGTCGGGACGGATGTCCTTCGCCTCGAACCCGACCGTGGCGCGGGTGGTCCCCCGGCGCGCGATCTCCACCTCGTGGCTGGGAGAAAACAGCGTGCGGATCCCGTCCTTGACCTCGAGCTCCACCTTCACCGACACCGATTGCAGCGGCCGGGCCGAAAACTTCTCGGTGTTGAGCGGGTAGGTGTACTCGACCATCCCGCCGTCGGAGCGCAAGAGCTGGCTGTACGACAGCTTGATGCGCTTTTCGGAGCGCGGCTCGATGGGAAAGATCCGCACCTTGTACACCCCCTGCCCGGCGTACTCGAGCAGCGCCGGGTCGCGCATCCGCCGCACGATGTCCTCGTAGATCCGCCGCGCCTTCTCGGCGTCGAGCAGCTCCGCGTCCACCATCGTGCCGTTGATGTCCATCGAAAAGCGGTCGATGTGGGCGCCTTTGGGGATCGGGAACAGGTACGTGCCTTCGAGCCGGCTGTCGTTCGGGTTGAAGAACATCTGGTCCACGGAGGTGGTTGCGAGCTGGTCGGCAATCTTCACCGTCACGTGGTGGTACCGCACCTCCATCGGCGCGAACGCGTAGTGCCCCGGCGGCACGCCCGGCGGCCGATCGATGACGATGAGCCCGTCGGCCGCCGCCACCAGCGGCAGCGCGAGGGCGAAGGCGAGCGAGCAGGCGATCCGTCGGGTGGTGGCCATGGTCCGTGTCCTCCGTGCGGGCGATCCGTTCATGGCCCATTAGACACCCTTGGCACGGGAAAGTTCCCCCGCCCCCGCCCGTCCCCCCGGCTGCGCGGGCGAGCCAGGGGGGCGCGGGGCCCCAGCCTCGCAGGGTGGGCGGGGGCCGAGGGAAGATGCGGGCCTGCGGGGCCGCGGTCCATGGCAGCGCCGCAGGGAGGGAGGGGGCGAAGACGATGCGGTCCAGTCGAGGCCCGCGCGCCGCGCCGGTCTCCCTCGGAACGTGGTCCGGCGGCGCCGTCAGGTTGTGAGTCGGTGGGCGGCGAGGAACTCGCGGGCGGCGGCGCGGCCGGCAGCGACGGCGGTGTCGACGGCGGTGTAGTCGGCCCAGTAGAGGTGGTTGACCCGCGGGGAGATCACGAGGTCGGCCTCGGCCAGCATGCGGCGGCGCAGCGCCTGCCAGCCCATGGCCGCGGCGCGGAACATGGCCTTCGGGAGGCGGTCGCGGTCGGGGTCGCCTTCCGGCAGCCCCTCGCTCGTCTCGACGGCGAGCACGGGGCTGCCGAGGTCGCGGGCGGCGCGCACCGGGATCTCGGCCACCGTGCCGCCGTCCTGGAGGCGCCGACCTTCCCAGTGGTAGGGCGCGACGACCCCCGGCATCGCCGAGGAGGCGGCAATCGCCAGCCGTAGAGGGCCGCAATCCAGCCACACCTCTTCGCCGGTGGCGTGGTCGGTGGTGACGACGCGGAAGGGCACCGGCATGTCCTCAATGCGTCGCTCGGGCACCAGGAAATCGATGAGGCTCGAGAACGCCTCGTGTGTCATAGCATGGCGCGTGAAGACGATGCGCAGCAGGCCGAGGCCGCGCCTGATCCTCGCCACCGCTCCGGCCAGGCCGGTCTTGCCCTCGATTTCGCCAATGTCGGGCAGCCTGGCGCCCATGCCGCGGGAGACGAACTCGCGCAGGCGCATCTCGGCGCCGGGATCGCCGAGGAGCAGGAACATCGCGCCGAGCAACGCTCCCGAACTGGTGGCAGCTACCGCCTTGAACGGCATGCCGGCGGCGGCCAGCTCGGCCATTACCCCGAGGTGGGCGACGCCACGCATTCCGCCGGAGCCGAGGGCGAGGACGACACCGCTTCGCAGGCTCGGCATGATCGCGGGTGAAGGTTCGGGCGGCACGAGTTCCTCGCCGGGCCTCCGCGCCGCAGCGGGCGGCCCGGGCGCGAGACTCTACCACGCGCGGGGTGAGCCTGTGCGACCGGTGGGCGGGGGAGGGCGAGTGGACGCAGTACCGTGTGGGGGTGGGGGGGAGACCCTGGACGCTCGATCAGACAGGTGGGCTGAAGGCTCTTCTCGACGCGGTACAATGGCACCCCATGATCGTGCCGTTCCTGCTCTGGTACGCGATCCTGACCGCCGCCGGGCTGCTGTCGTTCGGCGCGGTGCGCCGGCTCGGGACGGGGGCCGGGGCTTCCTGGGCGGTGGCGCGCGTCGCCGGGCTGGTGGTGCAGGCGTACGTGGCCTGGCTGGCTGGCAACCTCGGGCTCACCGCCTGGTGGTGGGTGGGGCTCGTGCCGATGGCGGCGCTGGCGTGGTGGGGGGCGAGGGAGTGGAAGACGACGAACTGGCGCCACCTCGTCGAGCCGGAGGCGGTCGGGCTCGGTGCCTTCCTCGTGCTGGCGTACCTCCGGCTGCCGACGATGGCCGTGACGGGGACCGAGAAGCCGATGGACTTCGCGATCCTCAACACTTTGCTGCGGCCAGGGACGTTTCCTCCGCTCGACCCGTGGCTGTCGGGGTTCGAGCTGCCGTACTACTACTGGGGGTTCATGCCGTGGGCGCTGCCCGCCAGGCTGTCCGGGCTGGCGCCCGATGTGATCTTCAACCTGCTGGTGCCGACGCTGGCGATGGTCAGCGCGCAGGCAGCGTGGGCGCTGGCGCGCGCTCTCGGCGGCAGCCGGCGCACCGGAATCATGGCCGCGGGCCTGGTGGTCTTTGCAGGGACGCTCGACGGCTGGCGGCAGTGGCTTTCCGGGGCCGACCTCGTGGCCATCGAGCTGTGGCCGAGTTCGCGGCAGATCACCGGCACGATCACCGAGTTCCCGCTCTTCACCTTTCACCTCGGTGACCTCCACCCGCACCTGCTTTCGGTGCCGCTTGCGCTCGTGGCGGTGTTCTTCGGGCGCGCCCTGGGGGCGCACCGACGGCAGCCGCTGCCGCTGCTCGCGGTGACGGCGCTGATGTTCGGAGCCGCCGCCGCTGCGAGCCCCTGGTGCGCGCTGCCGGCCGGCTTGGCGATCCTGCTAGCAGCGGTGGCCGACGAGCGGGAGTTCGTGAGGCCCTGGAACGGCTGGAGGGCATGGCTCGGGGTGCTGGCGGTCGGCGCCGCGGGGTGGGTCGCGTACTCGCCGTTCTGGCTGCAGTTCCACCCGCCGACGAAGGGGTTCGGCGTGGTGGCGACCGGAACCAGGATCGACCAGTTCCTGCTGCTCATGGGAGCGACGGTCCTGCCGGTCTTCCTGGCATGCTGGGAGCTGGCGTGGCGGTGGGGTGGGCTCGAGCGCGCCCGGCGGCAGCTCATGCGCGCCACCTGGCTCGCTGGTACGGTGGCGCTCATCGTGTTGTCGCGGCGGTTCGCGCTGGGGCTCGCGATCGGCCTGGGTGCAGTGATGCTGGTGACGGTGCTGCACGGCAAGGCTCGGCCGGTGCGGCCGGTGCTGGCACTGGCGCTCGTCGGGCTGGCGCTCCTGGCGTTCATGGAGCTCGTGTACTTCAAGGATGACTATGGTACCGAGTACTACCGCATGAACACGGTCTTCAAGGCGACGCACCTGGCGTTCGTGATGCTCGGGGTAACAGTCCCGGTGTTGCTCGGGTTCCTGCGCCGCCGGCGGCCTTGGCTGGCCGTGACGGCGGCGGTTCTGGTGCTCGCAGCAGGGCTCCCGCACCTCGGGGCGCTCGCGGTGCGGGCGTACGGGGAGCGGCCAGGGAGCTGGAGCGGGCTGCGCTGGATGGCCGAGGGGGAGCCGGAGGTCGTGGCCTGGCTGCGCGCGCAGCCGCGGGGGACGGTGCTCGTCGAGGCGGTCGGCGACGCTTACTCCGATGCGGCGCGAATGGCGGCCTCTTCGGGCGTGGTCTCGGTGCTGGGCTGGGACAACCACGAGGGGGTGTGGCGCGGCCCGTCGATCAACGAGGAGACAGCGCGGCGGCGGCGGGCGGTCGAGACGCTGTACGGCTGCGGGGACCCTGAGCAGGTGCGGCGTATTGCCCGCGAGCTGGGTGCCCACCTCGTCGTGGTGGGCTCGGTGGAGGAGCGGCTCTATCCAGCTGAGGGTCTGGATGCCGTGCGCCGCGCTGGCCCGGTCGCGTTCCGCGCCGGCGTCTGCACGGTCGTGCGCGTCGCCGGGGCCGGGCCGGCGGAGCAGGGCCAGCGGGGGATCGGGCCAGAGGAGCGAACGGCCGCTCTCCACGCTGGACGCTTGGCGCTCGATCAGCCAGGCGGGGGTGCCCGGTGAGCCGCCGCCAGCGCTGGGCGTGGATCGCCCTCGTGGTTGGTGCGCTGATCCTGCGGCTGGTCGACCTCGGGTCGCGACCTCCCCATCACGACGAGTCGGTGCACGGCGACTTCGCGCACGCCGTCCTCACGAGCTTTTCCTACCGCTATGACCCGACGTATCACGGGCCGCTGCTGTTCTACGTCACGGCCGCGATCTTCGGGCTTTTCGGCGAGAGCAACACGACGCTCCGCCTGTACCCGGTGGCGTGTGGAGTCGCGCTGGTGGCGCTGCCGTTCTTCCTGCGCCGCCGCATGGGGCCGCGCGCGGCGTGGTGGACCGGGCTGGTGGCGGCAATCTCGCCGTCGTTCTTCTACTACTCGCGGTTCGGCCGCAACGAGGCGATGGTGCTGCTGTCAACCGCTGCAGCGCTGGCACTGTTCTGGCTCGTGCGGCGGCACGGGCCGCGGCTGATTCCGCACATTGGCTGGGTGGCCGCGTTGCACGCGATATCCAAGGAGACGATTTACGTCATCACGCCGCTCATCGGGATCGCCTCGCTGGCGGCTTCGTGGCGGGACGGGCTGTGGAACGGGGTGCGCAAGGGGTTCTTCTGGATCGACCGATATCGCGTCCAGGTCGGCACGGCAATCCTGTGGGCGTTTCTGGTGTGCATGACCGCCTACACGTTCTTCTTCTTCCACCCTGAAGACTTCCTGTTTCCCCTCAAGGCGGTTCAGTACTGGTACGGCCAGCACCTGTCAGAGCGCGTCGGCGGCCCGAAGTTCTTCTACATGCACCGCCTGGCGCTGTACGAGTTCCTGCCGATCGCGGCCGCGCTCGCCTGGTGCATCAGGCGATGGCACCGGCTGTGCCGAGTCGAGGTTTTCTGCCTCGTGTGGGGCGTGGGGTCGATCGCCATGTTTGCGTACCTCGGCGAGAAGGTGCCGTGGCTGATGGTGCACCAGGTGCTGCCGTTCGTCCCCCTGGCGGGGATGCAGCTCGGCCGGACGTTCGGACCGCACGGGCGCTGGTGGTCGCGGGCGCTGGCCGGGGTGGGGATCGTGGCCACGGCGTGGAGCACGCTGGCGTCGTCGTTTCTGTACCCCGCGATCACCCCCTCGAACCCCCACGCCGAAATGATGGTCTTCGTGCAGACGACCCCGGAGGCGGAGGAGGTGGCGAGGCGTGTCAAGGCGATGTCGGGGGTGCCGCACGAGGGGCCGATCGCCACGGTGCAGGGGGAGGCGGCGTGGCCGCTGTCGTGGCAGTGGAAGGGAATCCCGGTGTTCTGGGACTTGCCGGCGGAAGGGATGCGGCCTTTCGTGGCGATTTGCGACCCCGAAAGAGAGCATGACATGCGCGAGCGGCTCGGCGACGCCTACACGATGCGCCGCGTGCCGCTGCGCGCCTGGTGGGTGGAAGATGTGCAAGGTGTGTCGATCAGGGCGGTCGTGAGGTGGTTCTTCACCCGCCGGGCGTGGTCCGACATCGGTTCCACCGACATGCTGGTCTTCGAGTCGAGCCGCCCCTGAGGGCGGCCGTGGGAGGGAGCGGACAGTGAGCGTCGAGCTGTCGGTTGTCGTACCCGTGTACAACGAGGAGGACAACGTCCGCGAGCTGCACCGGCGGCTGGGGTCGGTGCTCGGGCCGCTGGTGCGATCTTACGAGATCGTCTTCGTGGACGACGGCTCGAAAGACCGCTCGTGGGCCATCGTTTCGGAGCTGGCGGCCGCCGACCCGCAGGTCAAGGGGTTGTCGTTTTCGCGCAACTTCGGGCACCAGATGGCGTTTGCGGCCGGCCTCGACCACGCGAGCGGCGAGGCGGTGGTGATCATGGACGCGGATCTCCAGGACCCGCCAGAGGTGATCCCCGAGCTGGTCTCGAAATGGCGCGAGGGCCACGACGTCGTCTACGCGCAGCGCCGCAAGCGCGAGGGCGAGACGGCGTTCAAACTCTTCACGGCCGCGCTCTTCTACCGCCTGCTGCGGCGCATCACGCAGGTGGACGTGCCGGTCGACACCGGCGACTTCCGGCTCATGAGCGCCAGGGCGGTGGCGGCGTTCCGCCGCATGCCGGAGCACCACCGCTTCACGCGTGGGCTGGTAGCGTGGATGGGGTTTCGTCAGGTCGGCGTCCAGTACGTGCGGGCGGCCCGCCGCGCCGGCGAGACCAAGTACACGATGCGCAAGATGCTGCGGCTGGCGACCGATGGCCTGACGGCGTTCTCGCGCCTGCCGCTGCTGCTGGCGCTGTGGGTCGGGGCGCTGTTGATCGGCGCTGGCGCGGTGGGGGTGCTGGTGTTCGCCGCTATCCGCCTCGCGGGGACGTACGTCTCCGGGCTGTGGGGGCTGGCGGCCGGAGTGCTGGCGCTGGCCGGCGTGCAGCTCGTCGGACTCGGGCTGCTCGGCGAGTGGGTGGGGCGGATCTACGAGGAGGTCAAGCGCCGCCCGCTGTACCTCGTCCAGGACACCGTGAACCTGGCTTTGCGGCTACCGGAAAGCGGTTGATGCAGGACGGGCAGCCCGACCCCGGGGTGGTCCTTGGGCTGGACAACGTCGCCCTCGACCTGCCGATCGCGGGGCTCGGGAACCGGGTGCTCGCGGCTTTCATCGACCAGGTCATCCTGTTGGCGCTGAGCGTGGCGGTTGTGATGGCGGGGATCGCCGTCGCGGCCGCGATCGGCCGCGAGCGGGCCGCGGTGATCGTCATGGTGGCCGTCGTCCTCGGTCTGTTTGCCATCAACACGGGGTACTTCGTGCTCTTCGAGGTGGGGCTGGAGGGGCAGACGCCGGGCAAGAAGGTGCTGGGGCTGCGGGTCGTGACCGAGAACGGCGGGCGCCCTGGCGTCGGCTCGCTCGTGACCCGGAACGTGCTCCGACTCGTCGACATCTTCATCGGTGTCCCGATGATGGCCCTCGATGCGCGCTCCCGCCGCCTTGGAGACCGGCTGGCGGGCACGCTGGTCGTGCACACCCGGCAGGTGCAGCAGGAACTCGTGCTCGCGCGGCTGCCGGCGGGCTGGGGTGCGCGCCACGCCGCCCTCGTCGAGGCGCTGCTGGTGCGGGCTCCGGGGCTGCAGGAGGCGAGGGCGGAAGAGCTGTGCTGGCGGCTGCTGGCGCTCGCAGAGCGGGACGACCCCGAGTTCGGCGCCGCCATCCCGCGCTCGGGGCCCTCGGCGTGGAGGCTGCGGCGAGCGTTCCTGGGAGACCGGGCCTGATGGACTACCAGGGCTTCGTGGCCGGGCGCCAGGCGCTGTGGCAAAGCTTCGAGTCCGGGCTCGCGAAGCTGCGCCGCCGAGCCCGGTCGACGACGTACGGCGAGGTCGAGGCGCTGGCGGTTCAGTACCGGCAGGTACTGCACGACCGCGCCCTCGCCCAGGCACGCTTTGCGGGCACCGGCGCGGCGCGCAGGCTGCAGCGCCTCGGGCTCGAGGGAACGTACTTGCTGCGGTGCGACGAGGCCGGGGTGAAGTGGTCGTGGCGGCGGCTCCTGGGCCGCGCCTTGCCATCGGCGATGCGGGCGCTGCTGCCGAGGCTGGGCGTGTGCGTGGCGCTGTTCGCGGTGGCGTCGGGGTTCGGATTGATCTCGACGCTCGCCAACCCCGACTCGGCGGCGCTGGTGCTGGGGCCGGCTCGTCTCCGGCAGCTCCAGGAGGGGCGTCTGTGGACCGAGAGCATCACCTCTGCGGTACCGCCTTCGGTCACCTCCTCGGCCATCGCCACCAACAACCTCTCGGTCGCCCTCCTGGCCTGGGCCGGCGGCGCCGCCGGCGGCCTCGGGGCGCTCTACGTGGTCCTCCTCAACGGGTTCCTGCTCGGGGCGACGTTTGGCGTGGTCGCCCACTACGGGATGGCTGCGCGGCTGGGGGAGTTCGTGGTCGCCCACGGGCCGCTCGAAGTGACGATCATCCTGGTCAGCGCAGCGGCCGGGCTGGGGCTCGGGAAAGCGCTCGTGGTGGCCAGCGAGCGGCGGCGGAGCGAGCTGGTGCGAGCCGAGACCGGGGCGGCTCTCGGGGTGTTGGGCGCCTGCCTGCCCTGGCTGGCCGTGCTGGCGGTCGTGGAGTCGTTCATCTCGCCGCTGGCGGGCGTGTCGGTGCTGGCCAAGGTCTCGCTCGGGTTCGCGCTGCTGGCACTGTTCGTGCTGGTCGGTTTCCGGCCGGGCAGGAGGCTCGATGCCTGAGGCGCCTTTCAATTTGCGGGCCATCTCGTTGCGGGAGCTGCTCGACGAAGGGCTGCGCCTGACGCGGCAGAGCTTCCGCCGGCTGTATCTGCCGTTTGCAATTCCGGTGGCGCTTGCCGCCACGGCCATGACGGTGATCCAGGCGGGCTTCTACGGGGCAGTCGGAGAGGCCGGTGGGTTCGGGGGCGACCCGACCTCGGTCATGGCTGGCTTCGGGGCGACGATGATCGCCATGCTCGCGTACGTGGCGCTGTACCTGCTGGCCAACACCGCGATGCTGGGGGCCATGGTGTGGACGGCCACCGGCGAGCCTGCCGGGCCGGCCCGGGCCTGGCGCTGGGCGGTGTCCTCGCGCGTGCTGGGGACCCTCGTGCTGCAGGGACTGCTCATTGGCATCGGCCTGCTGTTCTGTGTCGTTCCCGGCATTGTTGTCATGCTGCGGCTCTGGTTGACGGGGGCGGTCATGGCCGGCGAGCGTCAATACGGGGCCGACGCGCTGCGGCGGTCGGCCGAGCTGCTCACGCACAACCCCGAGCGGAAGCTCGCCGCCAGCCCCCAGCTCAAGGTGATCGCCATCGTCTTTGCCACCTGGCTCGTGTCGGCCGTGGCGACCATGGCGGTCAACCTCCCCTTCGCGATCGCGCAGCAGATCATCGTTTTCCGCAGCATCGTCGGAGCCGGGGGCGACGACGCACCAGCGGCGGTGCTCGACACGCTCGTGTGGTTCCAGGCACCGCAGGCGCTGCTCGGGGGCCTCGTCACGGTGGCCGTGGGCCTGTACAGCGCCGCCCTCGGAGCGCTCTTTTTCCTGGACCTGTGCCGGCGCAGGGAAGGCGACGACCTCGAGGCGGCGCTCGACGAGCTCGGGGCGCCTCGTCCCCCCGTGGCAGCATGACGACCGGCGTTCCCGCGGCGCTGGTGCTGGTCGCCTCCCTTGCGGGCGCGGCGCCGCCGCCCGTCGGGCCGGGCCGCGGCGACGCCGAGCTGGTCGCGCGGCTGCAGCAGGAGGGCCACGTCGCCACCGCGGTCCCCGAACCCGGCGTCAGGGACTGGGTCGCGGCGTTCGCGACCCAGTCTGGACGGCGACTTTTCTCGTTGCTGCCTGCCATGCCATGGCTGCGCTCGGAACGGCTGTGGCAGGGCGTCGGCCACGTGGCGCTGGCCGTCGCGATCCTGGCCTTCGTGTGGCTCGCCTGGTCGGGGCTGCAGCGGTTGTCGGCACGGCCGCCGCGGTCGCCGGACTTCGACGTGAGCGCCGTGCCCCAGGGGCTGGTGCCGCGGCGAGGCGCGGCAGCGTGGAAGGCGGCCGCCGAGGAAGAGCTGGCGGCCGGGCGGGCCCGGGCGGCGCTCGGGGCGCTGTGGTGGTGGGTGGCGGAGTCGCTGCTTTCCGGGCGGGCCGAGCTCTCGTGGACGAGCCGGCAGCTCGTGAGCGAGGCGCGCAGGCCCGACCTCCGCCCGGCGCTCGACGCGCTCGATGGCCTGCTGTACGGGCCGGGCGAAGCGGGCGTCGAGCAGGTGCGGACCCTCGCCCGCGAGCTGGCCGAAAGGGTGACATGAGACGCGCCCGGGCCTGGCTGGTGGTGGGGGTGCTGGTGGCAGCCGGGGTGGCCGCTGTCGCGATCCTGGCCTCGGCGCCGGCACGCGAAGGCGCGAGCGCCCTTTCCAGGCGGCCCATGGGGCTGTGGACGGCTCGACGCTACCTCGAGGCGCGAGGCGCGAGGCTGGAGCTGCGGGATGCGCCGTTGGGCGTGCGGCGGCCGGGCGGGACGCTCGTGCTCGCCTTTCCGGCCAGCGTTCCGGTCGCGGCCGAGGAGCGGGTGGCGCTGCGGCGGCACCTCGCCCAGGGCGGCGCCGTGGTGCTGGCGTACTCGGGGCTGGCCGCCGGGTCCGCGGAAGCGGCCGCAGCGGAAGAGCTGGGGGTGGAGTTCATGGAGGTGCGGAGCAACCCGCACCTGTGGCCGCCGTCATGGTGGCGCTTCGAGCGCGCCGAATGGCGCCTGCAAGTGGGCGAGGGCGAAGTTGCGCGGCCGATCGCGATGCGGGCACCCAAGGTGATGCCCGTGCGAGCCGGGCAGCGCACGGTGTTTCTGCGCGGCCCGGACGGGGAGGAGGTCGGGTTCGAGTTCGCGCTGCGGCGCGGGCGGGTGGTGGTGCTGCCGGCCGAGATCCTGGCCAATTGTCGGATCGGTCAACCCGGCGCGGTCGACCTGCTCGAGGGGCTGACCGCGGCGCTGCCGGGACGGTGGGAACTCGACGAATGGCGGCACGGGCTGCGGCCCCCGGCCGGGGCGCGGCCGTGGCGCGGCTCGCTGGCGTTCGACCTGCTGCTCGTGCAGCTCGCGCTGGTGTACGGGATGGCGGTCTGGATGCTGGGGCGGCCGCTGGGGACGCCGTGGCGGGACGGGGCCGTGGCGCAGGGCTCGGTGGCGTCGTTCCTGGTGTCGCTCGGACGGCTTCACAAGCGCCTGCGGCACCACCGCGAGGCGGGCCTGGCGATGGTGCAACGAGCGACGGAACTGGACGAGGAAACTGGCAGGCGCCTCGCGTCCGAGCGAGCGGGGGCCGCCGGCGGCGCGGAGCTGCTGGCCTTGGCGGCGCGCGTCGCGGCGGCGCAACGATGGCGCGGGGAGAAAGGACGACACGATGGCTGAAATGAGCCTCGAACGCGCGGCCGAGGTGGGAGCGCGCCTGGTGGCGGCGCTGGACGGCTGCGTGGTGGGATCGCAGGCAGCCGCCGAGGCGCTGGTCGCCGCGTACATGGCGGGGGGACACGTGCTGGTCGAGGGTCCCCCGGGGCTCGGCAAGACGCTGCTGGCGCGGGCGTTCGCCTCGGCCCTCGGGCTCGGGCTGGCGCGGGTGCAGTTCACGCCCGACCTCATGCCCACCGACGTCACCGGCGGCAACGTCTTCGACCAGCAGAGCGGCGCATTCCGGCTCTGGCGCGGCCCGGTGTTTTCTCCGGTGCTGATGGGCGACGAGATCAACCGCACCCCCCCGAAGACCCAGTCGGCGCTGCTCGAGGCGATGCAGGAGCTGCAGGTGACGATCGACGGCGTCACGTACGGGCTCGACCCGAGCTTCTTCGTCATCGCGACCCAGAACCCGATCGAGTTCGAGGGCACGTACCCACTGCCCGAGGCACAGCTCGACCGTTTCCTCGTGCGTGTGACGCTAGGGCTTCCCGCCGCCGAAGCGGAGGTCGAGGTTTACCGGCGTGCCGTGCGCGGATCGCTGGCCGGCTGGAACCGCGAGGTCGAGCTGCCTTCGCCGCTCGTGACCGCCGGGGAGGCGGCAGCGCTGCGGCAAGCCAGCCGCCTGGCGCACGTGGCGGAGGAACTGCTCGGCTACTTGCAGGCGCTCGCCGCCCAGGTGCGATCCTCGCCTCACGTGGAGCTGGGGCCGAGCCCGCGGGGAGGCCTGGCGCTGCTCGAACTCGGCCGGGCCGGCGCCGTCCTGGAAGGGCGAGGGCACGTCATCCCCGACGACCTGCGGCGGTTCGTCGGCCCGTGCTGGGGACACCGCGTCATCGTGAAGCCGGAGTCCGAGCTCGAGGGTCTCGGGGTGTCGCACATCCTCGAGCAGGCGGCGGCAGCCGTGCCGGTGCCGCGATGAGCAGGAGCGCGGGAGGTCCGACCTGATCCCCGACCACGGGCTCGTGCTCGCCCTGGCGGGCGTCGGCGTGCTGACGGTGGCCGCCCTCGGCTCGCCCTGGCTGGCGCTCGCGGTCGTGCTGTGCGACGGGGCGCTGCTGGCTGCTGCGTGGTGGGACTTCCGGAGGGCGCGCGCCACCCGGATCGAGGCCCGGCGAAGCTGGCCGCCGCTGCTGGTTCAGGGAGGACAGGCCGAAATTGCCGTGGAGATCGCGAACCGCTCCGACCGACCGGTGCGCCTGCTCTGCCGCGAGGGCCTGCACCCGGCTCTCGCCCCGGCGCCACAGCGCCGCGCCCTCGAGCTCGCGCCGCGCGGCGCGGCGCTGTGGCGGCTGCGGCTGCAGCCCCGGCGCCGGGGTGTCCACGAGGTACTGCCGCTCACCGTGCGGGTCCGCGGCCCACTGGGGCTTGCCTGGGCGCAGCGCGACCTCATCGGGCCCCAGCCGTGCCGGGTCTATCCTCAGGTGCGGTGGGAGGGCCGCGTCGGGTCGCTGCTCGCGCTGGCTCAGCGGCATGAACTCGGGAGCGTGCCGGCGCACCTCGCGGCCCACGGCGGCGAGCTGTACGGGCTGCGCGAGTACCGTCCTGGCGACCCCCGCGGCAGCATCCACTGGAAGGCGACGGCACGGCACGGCAGGCTCGTGTCCCGCGAGCTGACCTGGGAGCGCAGCGGCCGGCTCGTGATTCTCCTCGACTGCGCCCGTGCCATGGCGGCCCAGGATGTGGGCCGCAGCAAGCTCGACTGGGCACTGGCGGCGGCCCTCGCGCTGGCGCGGGTGGCCTCGGCCCGGGGCGACCAGGTGCTCATCGCCGCGTTTTCGAACCGCATCCTGCAAGCCGTCAAGCTGGCGCCCGGCGGGGCCGGCGTCGGCAATTTGTACCGCACGTTGTTCGATGTCGAGGCCGAGCTCGTGGAGCCGGCGTACGACCTGGCGGCCGAGTGGGTGCTGCGCGGCGGCGGGCGCCGCTCGACCGTGGTGCTGTTCTCGTCCGCGGTCGATCTCGGGGCGGCGGAGCTGTTGCGCGAGGCGCTCATGTGGCTGGAGCTGCGGCATCGGCCGATTCTCGTCAACCTCGAGGACCCGGAACTCCAGGCGCTGGCGTTCGGCGCCCCCGAAAGCGTGCCGGAGGCGTTCGCGAAGGCGGCCGCACTCGGTATCGTGGCCGAAAACAGGAAGCTGGCGAGGCGGTTGCGGCGCCAGGGCGTGCGCGTCGTGGCGGTGCCCGCCGACCGGCTGGCGGTCGAGGCCATCGACGCCTACCTCGCGGTGTTCGCGCGCAACGGCGGCCGCCTGGCCGGTGCCCGGCGCGCGGCCGTCTGCTAGACTTCCCGGTCGCGCGGCGCCGCGGCGTCCGCCCGGGAGGCTTCTTCATGCACATCACGGTGGTCGGGAGTGGGTACGTGGGGCTGGTGACGGGAGCGTGCCTGGCCGATTTCGGCATGTACGTGACCTGTGTCGACAAAGACGAGCGCAAGATCGCCATGCTCAGGCGCGGCGAGGTGCCGATCTACGAGCCGGGGCTCGACGCCATCATCGCCAAGAACGCCAAAGCCGGCCGGCTGCACTTCACCACCGACCTGAAGGAAGCGGTCGAGAAGGCTCTGGCGGTGTTCATTGCCGTCGGCACGCCGCCGAAGGAGGACGGGTCGGCCGACCTCACGTACGTCGTGCAGGTTGCGGAGGCGATCGCCGACTACATGGACGGCTACAAGGTGATCGTCACCAAGTCGACGGTGCCGATCGGCACCGGCCAGCTCATCGAGAGGGTCATCAGGGAGCGGAACAACCGCTTCCCGTTCTCGGTCGTGTCCAATCCCGAGTTCCTGCGCGAGGGCTCGGCGATCTCCGACTTCATGCGGCCCGACCGCGTGGTCATCGGCGCCCGCGACCCGCAGGCCGTGGCGATCATGAAGGACATTTACGCCCCGCTGTACCTCATCGAGACCCCGTTCGTCATCACCAACGTCGAGTCGTCCGAACTCATCAAGTATGCCTCGAACGCCTTCCTGGCTACCAAGATCACGTTCATCAACGAGGTGGCGCGGCTGTGCGAGCGGCTGGGCGCGGACGTGCACCACGTGGCCAAGGGGATGGGCCTCGACGGCCGCATCGGGCCCAAGTTCCTGCACCCGGGCCCCGGCTACGGCGGCTCCTGCTTCCCGAAGGACACCAAGGCGGTGACCGACATCGCTCGCCAGGCCGGGTGCCCGTTCGAGATCGTGGAGACCGTGGTCAAGGTCAACGAGGATATCAAGCGGCGCATGATCGACAAGATCCGGGCGGCGTGCGGCGGGTCGGTCGCCGGGCTGACACTGGGCGTGCTCGGCCTGGCGTTCAAGCCGGAAACGGACGACATGCGCGAGGCGCCGGCGATCCCGATTCTCGAGGCGTTGGTGCCCGAGGCGGCGGCGGTGCGCGCCTACGATCCCGCAGCCATGGACAACGCCCGCGAGGTTCTCCCGGCCGGCATGACGTACTGCCAGGACGCGTACGACGTGGCGCAGGGGGTCGATTGCCTCATCATCATGACCGAGTGGAACCAGTTCCGGTCGCTCGACCTCGAGCGCCTCAAGTCGCTGCTGCGGGTGCCGCGCATCGTCGACCTGCGCAACGTGTACGAGCCGGAGCGCATGCGCGAATTCGGCTTTCAGTACGACTGCGTCGGCCGCGCGGTGCGCCCGCAGAGTGCGGCCTGACACGGCCGGCCGGCGCCAGCCCGCCTGGGGTGGAGCCCCCCTGGAATTTCCGCGCGAAGTGACCTATTTTTGAAGTGCAGCGAGGGTGAGGAGCGTCCCATGAACGAACGCCGAGCGGTTCCGAGGGTCGAGGTGCCGCAGCCAGTGCCGGCCAAGGTCAAGGCCGCTTTGCCTGCGAGGGTGCTGGACATTTCTTCACATGGCGCCCAGCTCGAGGTAACGACGTCGCTCCGCCCCCTCACCAGTTGCGACCTGCGCATCGCCTTGCCGGACGGCGAAGTGACGATCCGCTCGGTGGTCCGCCGGTGCAAAGCCTGGGGGTTCGGCCTCGACGAGAAGGAGCAGCGCGTGCTGCTGTACCGCGCCGGCGTCGAGTTTTCCGATGTCCCGCCCGAGGTCCTGGCCCGGCTTTCCACGGCGTTCTTTTACCAGAACCCGCCGCCACTCCCCGAAGAACCGGTCGAGGCGGAGGAGGAGTTCGAGCTCCAGATCCTGACCGGCGACGATGGCGAGCCGCGGCGCGCCCCGGTCAACGGCCCGGTCAAGATCAAGTTCGACACCGGCGTGTTCAACGCCATGATGCGCGAGGCCGAAAGGCGCATCGCCCCCGAGCTGCCGTCCGGTGACCCGCAGGCCGAGGCGACCGACCCGCTCGTCGTGGTCGACGAGGGCTGATCACCGCCGAGCGATCGCCGCCGCCACGCGGCGCGCCTGCGCGAGCGTCGCGGCCTCGTCGATCGTGAGCAGCTGCCGGTTCTGCATCAGGACCCTCCCCCGCACCACGACATGCACGACGTCCGCTGCCCGCGCCGAGTAGGCGAGGTGCGAGTACGGCTCGTGCAACGGCGTGGCGTGGGGGGCATCGACGCCGAGGCACACGACGTCGGCCTCCTTCCCGACTTCGAGCGTACCGATCCGGTCGTCGAGCCCGAGCACGCGGGCGCCGCCGAGGGTGAGCATCTCGGCGAGCTGGCGGGCCGGCAGGCAGGTCGGCGAGCCGGAAACGCCCTTGTACAGCAGAGCGGCGAGCTGCGCGTCACGGAGCAGGTCGAGAGTGTTGTTGGAAGCCGCGCCGTCGGTGCCGAAACCGACCTTGACCCCGGCCTGGAGCATCTGCGGCACTGGCGCCACCCCGCTCGAGAGCTTGAGGTTCGAGACGGGGTTGGCGGCCACGCCGACCCCCTGCTCGGCCAGCAGCTCCAGGTCGTCGGGGGAGACATGGACGCAGTGGGCGGCAATCGTGCGCTCGGAGAGGATGCCGAGGTCCGCGAGGTAGGCGGCCGGCGTCACCCCCTTGCCGCGCAGCACCTCGTCCACCTCCCTGCGGGTCTCGGCGAGGTGGATCATGAGCGGAGCGCCGAAATCCTCGGCGAGCTCCGCGGCCTTCACGAGGTAAGCAGCGGACAGCGAGTAGGGGGCATGTGGGGCCAGCGCGCCAGAGACCAGCGGGTGCGAGCGGAAGCGCTCGAGCAGCTCCCGCGACAGGCGCAGCCCGTCCTCCGGGTCGGCCGCGGCCGGCGTCGGGTGGTCGAGCAGCCCCTCCGAGACCACGGCCCGCAACCCCACCTCGGCCAGCAGCTCGCCGATCGTGGCGCCGAAGAAGTACATGTCGCAAACCGTGGTGACGCCCGCCCGGATGCACTCCGCGGCCGCCAGGCGAGTTCCGATCGCCACCGTGTCCGGGCGCATGTGCGCCCCTTCCGCCGGCCAGATGTGCTGCGACAGCCATTCCTGCAGCAGCAGGTCATCGGCGAGCCCGCGCAGCAGCGTCATCGCCAGGTGAGTGTGGGTGTTGACGAACCCCGGGAGAATCAGCCCGCCGCCGGCATCGAGGAGCGTCGTGGTCGGGGCGTGTTCGAGAAGCTCCGCCGCCGGAGCCACCGCCACGATGCGGCCGCCGCTTGTCGCCACCGCGCCGTCGGCCAGCGGCCGGCTTCCCGGCACCATGCTCAGCACGGTCCCGTTGGTGATGATGAGGTCGCACTCCATTGCCCCTCCCCCCGCCGCCCCCGGCGGCGCATCAGGGGATGGTACACGAGGACCGCTCCCGTCCACCCCGTCGAAGATCGAAGGCGTGCCCCCGCGCCCCCCACGTGGCGCGGCGGTCGCCCTCCTGCCTCCTGGCTTGCCCCCGGGAGGATCCGCACGTGGCGTGAGCAGAGCCCGCCGAGGTGGTGTACGAAAGCGGCTACCGGGCGCGGCGCCGGGCCGCGCGGGTCGGCACGATCCCGCTCTCTGGACGTCGGCAGCGAAACATCCGGCGGCTGCTGCCGCCACACCGCGGCTGCCAGGTAGCGGAGCGCGTCACGACCCGCGCGCACCGCGTCGGCCGGCTCAGCACTGGAAGCGCACGGTCACGGTGAAGAAGACAGTGACGGGCCGTCCGTTGAGCGTGAGGTCCTGCTCGCGCGGTGCGAACCCCATCACCATCCACTGGCCGTCGCGCCCGCTGGCGTGACGGCACCGAAACCGTCCGAACCCGACGATGGAGGGACCCCACATCACCGGTTCGGCCCGGTCGCCTCGCGCATCAGCTCCACGACGGTGGAGCAGTCCTTCCGCCGCCGCTCGTCCGCAACGCAATCGAGGAACGCCGCCGCCGCCTCGCTCGTCGGCCTGGTCTTCAGCTCCGCCATCGTCGTCGAACCTCCCTGCCGCGGCGCCCGGCCGGAAGAACCGGCCGGGTCTGCCGCCCACTCCCCGCGGCCGGGTTGCCCGGCGGCCCGGGGCTGTGTGAAGATCCGCACAAGGGAGGGGAGACGATGCCAACCATCGACAACCTGAAGGACGCTTTCGCCGGCGAGAGCCAGGCCAACCGCAAGTACCTCGCCTTCGCGAAGAAGGCGCAGGCCGACGGGTTCGCCATGGTGGCGAAGCTGTTCCGCGCTGCCGCCGAGGCCGAGACGATCCACGCTCACGCCCACCTGCGCGTCATGGGCGGGATCAAGACCACCGCAGAGAACCTCGAGACCGCGATCGCGGGCGAGGGGTACGAGTTCCAGAGCATGTACCCGGGGTTCGTCGCCCAGGCCGAGGCGGAGGGCAACAAGCCGGCGCTCATCTCGTTCCGCAACGCCATGGCCGTCGAGGAGGTCCATCACGGGCTGTACCAGAAGGCGCTCGCCGCCGTGAAGGCCGGCCACGACCTCGCGGAGGCCAGGATCTGGGTGTGCCCGGTGTGCGGCGACACCTTCGTCGGCGAGGCGCCGGACACCTGCCCGGTGTGCGGGGCCAAGCGCGCCACGTACCTCGAGATCTCCTGACCCGAGCGCGGGCCCCCGCAATCACAGCCGCTGGACGAGCCGACTCGGTCCGAGCCGTGGCCGGACCGTCCGCGCAACCGGCTCTCAGAATCGCGCTATCCGTGCGCGCCCTGGTTGCAGAATCACGAAGTGACCCACGAGCTCGTTGTGGTACCGGGACGCCAGGTCGACGACCCCTGTCGCCATCGCCGCTCCCGCAGTTGCAGGTAAGCGGACGAAGATGACGCCTCCGGCCGTGTGATTGGCTGCGAACACGAGCTGCCGAAGCCCTGGTCCTCGGTGAGGAGCACACGGTTCTGTTGGCACGCCTCGCACATGACCCGGCTGCCCTCCGCGCCGGGCCAGAGCTCCGCGACAGCACGCATATCGTGACCCGACGCTCGCAATGCCCGGGCCACCGCGAAGTCGCAGCTCTCGTCCGCCAGGAACTCCACGGCCTACCCCTCAGAGGAGATGCACGGCATCGCGACCGCTGCCGGGGTCCCGTACGAGCACATCGCCGGACGACGCGCAGCGTGCGCTGGCGCAGGTCTGCTTCCGCGGCTCGTCGCTCGGGATGGTCACCAATCGGAGTGCCGTGCTGCTGCCGCGCGCGAGCGTTGCTCTGGTCGCGCTGGGTGCCCTGCCGGCGACGTCGGGGCGGTACGACGAGGTTCGGATGTCGCCCGGTCGGGCTGCGCGGTGAGCCGCGGACATCAGTTCGGCGGCTGGACGGCGAGGCCGAGGGCGGTCGCGTGGCGCGAGAGGGCGGTGCGCACGGCCTCGCGGTCGGTGGCGCCGGGCGCGGCGGCCTCGAAGCGGCACGACAGCACGTCGAGCGTGCCGGCCTGTCGCCGGGCCTTGAGGTCGACCGGGGCGTCCCCCGAGCGCCTTGTCGGCAGCATCCGCGAAAAAGACGCTGGAGTCGCGGCCGGTGTGCCACCGCAAGGAGCAGCGTATCCGGGCGCACGAGATCCTGTGCTGGCTGGGGCTCGGGTTGATCAGGGTCGCCGAGATCCAGGCAGGGATGACGTGGTCGCGGCTGCGCGCGCTGCTGCAGCGAATCAGGTTCGGAAGCTCCCGTGCAGCCCCACGAAGCGCCCGAGCCTGATCCACGGCAGCAGCTTGCAGCGTCCCTCAGTGCGACAACCCTGCAAGTTCCTGGATCCGTGTGGTGAGCGAGCGCTCGAATTGCAGCCAGATCAGTCCTGGCGAAACAATGACCACGAGAACGACAACCCAACTGAGTACCCAGGCTGCGAGTGGCGTCGTCTTCTGCACTGCGCGGGCCAGCACGAAAGCGGCGACCTCAAGAAAAGGCGCACTGAATGACCACACTGCAATGGGGGTGGCCGGGCGCCCGGGCCACGACGAGGCGCGGCAGAGCACGATCGCCACCAGCACGTAGACAGCCAACAGGGCAAGACCCAGAACGAAATGGGCCCACCTCGAGCCGATCGCGGAGCAGCCAAAGGTGGAGGCGGCCCAGGAGGTACAGAGCGCCAGCTTGACCAGCACGACGTCGAGGTATGCCATGCGGGGAGGCTGCGGCTGCACTGTCTCGGCAGCGGGGTGGAACCTCCGCTCGAGCTTCGCTGCGAGTCTGTGCGTGCTCTCGATCGCCAACGGCGCGCCGCTGTCGAGCAGCAGGTCGATCTCCGCGCCGACTGGGGTCCCTGAGGCTCTGCGCCTTTCCTGGCGGGGCCTACCAGGATCCGGAGGAGCCGCCTCCGCCGAACGAGCCGCCGCCGCCGGAGAAGCCGCCGAAGCCGCCTCCTCCCCAGCTGCCGCCGGAGGATCCCCAGCCGCCGCCTCCGCCCCACCAGAAGCCGGACCGGCGCCCGCGCCGGCCGCGCCCGCCCAGACCCTGGAGCAGCAGGAGGATCACCACCAGCAGGAGGACCTGCCCGATCGGCACGGCCCGGCCTCCGCGGCGCGCCGGAGGCGGGAGCGGCTCGCCGGCGAGCAGGCGCTCCAGGCTCGAAACGAGCGCCTCGAGTCCGTCCGCCCAGTCGCCGCGCGCGAACGCCGGCCTCACCTGCTCGGCGAGCAGCCGCGAGGCGACGGCGTCGGGGATCTTCTCCTCGAGGCCGTAGCCGACCTCGAGGCGCATCCGCCGGTCCTGAATGAACGCAAAGAAGATGAGGCCGTCGTCCAGCCCTCGGCGCCCCACTTTCCACGCCTCGGCGCAGCGCATCGTGAAATCCTCGAGGCTCTCGCCCTCAAGAGAAGGGAAGAGCACCGCGATCGCCTGGCGGCCCGTGCGCTGCTCGAATTCGCGCAGCCTTGCGTCGAGCCGCGCCGTCTCGTCGGGTGCGAGCACGCTGGCGTGGTCCGTGACCCAGGCGGTCGGCGCCGGCGGCACCTCGAGCGCCGCCGCGGACACCGCGGCCAGAAAGCAGACGCCGGCGACGGCGCGCATCGGCTAGAACTTCACTTGCGGCGGCCGCTCGGAGCCCGGGACGGCCTGGAAGTAGGGCCGCTCCGAAAAGCCGAGCAGGCCGGCAAAGAGCACCGTCGGGAAGCGGCGGCGCGCAGTGTTGAAGGCTTGCGCCGCCTCGTTGAACCGCTTGCGCTCGACGGTGATGCGGTTCTCGGTGCCTTCGAGCTGCGCCTGCAGGTCGCGGAACGCTTCGGTGGCCTTGAGCTCGGGGTAGCGCTCGACGACCACCAGCAGGCGCGACAGGGCCGACGAGAGGCCGTCCTGGGCCGCCTGGAACTGCTGCAGCTCACCGGCGGTGGGCACGCGGCCGAGGCTGATCTGGCTGATCTTGGCGCGCGCCTCGACGACCGCGGTCAGGGTTTCCCGCTCGAAGTCCCTGGCGCCCTTGACCGTCTCGACCAGGTTGGGGATGAGGTCGGCCCGCCGCTGGTAGACGTTCTCGACCTGCCCCCACGCGGCCTTGACCGCCTCGTCGAGGCCCACCAGGCGGTTGTACGAGCCGAGAGCGACGACCGCCGCGAGCACGAGCACGACGACGGCGACGACGGCGCACCCGATACCGAGCTTCTTCATGCCTGTCCTCCCGCCGCGGAACGCCGCGGCTCGGTCATTCTACGCTGCCGGTCCCGGGGGCGGCGCCGGCCGCGGGCCGTCGGGGCCCCAGACGACGTCGGCGGGCGTCGGCCGGCGCTTCCAGCGGCGGTGCATCCACACCCACTGCGCCGGGCTCGAGCGGATCTGGGCCTCGATCCGTGCCGTGAGCCGCGCGGTGAGCAGGGCTGCCCGTTCCTCCAGGGTGCCGCCCTCGGGGTGGGCGAGCGGGGGTTCGAAGCGGAGCTGCATCCTGCCGTCCGGGAGGCGGGTGGCGAACCCCGGGACCACGGGCGCGCCGGTGCGCAGCGCGAGCACGGCGGCGCCCACCGGCGTCCACGCCGGGCTCCCGAAGAACGTGACGAACGCCCCGGGGGCGTCGATGTCCTGGTCGATGAGAAACCCGGCGACGCGTCCCTTGCGGAGAGCACGCACGAGCCGCCCTCCGGCCTCGGGGCCGCGCAGCACGGTGTCGCCGCCGAAGCGGCCCCGCAGCCGCCGGGCCACCCTGTCCAGGCGGGGGTCGTACACCTCGCGGGCGGCCACGGTCATCGGGATCCCGCAGGCCCCGAGCGCCAGGTTCATCCACTCCCAGTTGCCGCAGTGGCCGGTGACGAGCACCGCGCCGTGCCGCCCCGCGCCGTCACCGGCGAGGTGCTCGAGGCCGGCCAGCTCGGTGCTGGCGGTCAGTCGGTCGGGCGCGGCCGACCACAGCCAGCCGATCTCGCCGAGGAGTTCGCCCAAGTGTCGGGCCGTGGCCCGCAGGGTCACCCAAGCCCAAGTGTCATCGTGCTCGGGAAAGGCGCGCCGCAAGTTGGCGAGCGCTCGCTCGCGATCGGCGCGCGCGAGCCGCGACGCCAGCGCTCCGGCGCCGCTGCCGAGCGCCCGCAGCCACCCCAACGGCATGGGCCGGGCGGCGGCGAGAAAGCCCCGCAGGACGAGCCAGCCGAGGTCGTGGCGGAGGGTCCGCAGGCGGTGTCCCATGGAACGGATCGTACTATCATTCGCCCCGGAGGCGCGCGTGGCGGCGGTTTCGGGAGGGGTGTTCATCGTGGCCTCGCCCTCGGGCGGCGGCAAGACCACGATCATCCGGCAGGTGATGGCGGCGATGGCCGGGCGCGGCTGGCCGTCGTACTTTTCGGTGTCCCACACGACGCGGGCCCCGCGCGAGGGCGAGCGAAACGGCGTGGACTACCACTTCGTGGACCGCCCGACGTTCGCGGCCATGATCGAGCGTGGCGAGTTCCTGGAGTGGGCCGAGTACGTCGGCAACCTTTACGGGACGTCGCGCTCAGCCGTGGAGGCGCAGCGCGCTGCCGGCGCCGATGTCTTCCTCGACATCGAGGTGCAGGGCGCCGAGCAGGTCAAATCGCGCATCCCGGAGGCCGTGAGCGTGTTCGTGCTTCCGCCGTCGCTCGCGGTGCTGCGGCAGCGGCTCGAGCAGCGCGGCAAGGACGCCCCGGCCGTGATCGACAAGCGTATCCGCGTTGCTGCCAAGGAAATGGCTCGGTACCCCGGATTCGATTATGTTATCATCAACGACCGCCTCGAGGAGGCGGTCCAGGCGCTGGATGCCATCGTCGCCGCGGCCCGGTGCCGGACGGCGCGGCAGGCGGCCCTGGCGGAGCGGATCCTGGCTGACTTCAGGGCCGCGTGCGTGGAGGTCTGATGTATCGGTTGCCCGAGGGTGTCGAGAGCACGTTCCGGTTCATCCTGATCGCGGCCAAGCGCGCCGAGCAGCTCATTGGCGGTGCGCGGCCCCGGCTGGCCACGCGGGGCGTCAAGCCCACCAGCGTCGCGCTCGAGGAGCTGATGGCCGGAGCGGTGCCGTGGCATCCCGTCACGGCCGAGGAGTACGAGCTGATCAGGCAGCAGGAGACCCTGGAGCGCGAGCGCGAGGAGCAGGCCCCGCTGTTCGCCGCGCCGCTGCCGGTGGTCGCGGTGGCGGCGGAGCCGGAGGCGGAGGCCGAGGAGGAGGAGTTCGAGGAGGACCTGGACGCCCTCGACTTCGACGACGGCCTCGAGGTGGACGACCCCAACGCGGAGGACCTGCTCGCCGAGGCCCCCCTGGAAGAGTGACCCGGTGGCGGAGCGGGACGAGCGCGACCTCCTGCTCTACCTGCGGGATTTGCGGTGGCATCACGTCGATCGCGGCGCAGAGGGTCCGCCTTCGCCGCCGTCGCAGGTGTTCCCTGGCGTGTCCGAACAGAGGCCCCAGACCCTCGAGGAGCTGTCCGAGACCGCCGCGCGGTGCCGCCAGTGCCGGCTGGCCGCCGGCCGGCGCAACGTCGTCTTCGGGGTCGGCAACCCGAACGCCCGCCTGATGTTCGTCGGCGAGGGGCCGGGGGCCGACGAGGACGCGAGCGGGGAGCCGTTCGTGGGCCGCGCCGGCCAGCTCCTCACCGCCATGCTCCGCGCCATGCGGCTGCGGCGGGAGGACGTCTACATCGCCAACATCGTCAAGTGCCGGCCGCCGGGCAACCGCGATCCCGAGCCGGACGAGGCAGCGGCTTGCCTGCCGTACCTGCGGCGGCAAATCGAGCTCGTGAACCCGGCGGTGATTGTGCTGCTGGGCCGTATCGCGGCTCGCTTCCTGCTCGGCACCACGGCACCCATCAGCTCGTACCGCGGCGTCTGGAAGACGTGGGAAGGGCGCGACGTGCTGCCGACGTACCACCCGGCGTTCCTGCTCCGCAACCCTGCCGCCAAGGCGCAGGCGTGGGCCGACCTCCGGCGGCTCCGGAGGTTCTGGGGGCCGGAGTGAGCAAGAGTGTCTCCAATCAGGTACTTATGCTCCGTCGCCCAGACCTCGGCGGCGTGCTATAGTCGGCTCGACATATGCCGCGCCACTGGCCTTTTTCTCGGTCGCTGCTGTACCCGCTGACGGCCGTGCTGGTCGCCCTGGCAGTGGTGCCGGTGGGGTTGTTGGGCTGGGGGTTCGTGACCTCCAACCGTGAGCAGGTCGCCACGCTCGAAAAGCAGTACCTCACCAGGCAGTCGGTGGGGCTGGCCCGCGAGCTGGAGCTGCGGCTCCTGGAATCGGTCGGCAAGCTGCGAGCCGCCGCCCAGGTGGCCCGGCCGCGGGTGATGGGCTCGCTCGCCGGCGAGGCCGGCTCGGCGTTCCTTCGCGACCTGGCCGGCGGCACGCCGAACATCGTGCTGCTGCGGCTGCTCGACGTGACCGGCAAGGGAACGTTCTTGCAGGGGGAGGGGCTGCCCGACGAGGCGGTGCAGAGCCTCGAGACACGGCTCGGCAAGGTGTTCGCGGCGACGCTGGACGGCGGGCCGGCGAGCGAGCTGGTCGAGCGGGTGCCGGGCGTGGGCCCCGTGATGCTCGTCTCGTTCCCGTTGCGCGACGGCGAGGGCGGTGTCGCGGGCGTGCTGCAGGGCGTGGTGGCGCTGCGGGACGTGGCGTCGCTGCTCGTGCAGGACGGCGGCCTGGGCGTGACCGTCGACGTCGTCGACGCCCGGGGGACGGTGCTGTTCTCGAGCGACCGCAACCGCGTCGGCCGGGACGCGCGCGCCAACCCGCTGGTGTCGCAATTCATGCGGGGGCCGGTGCGCCTCACGATGACGTACGAGGACCCCTTGCGGGGCGACGGGACGCACATGCTGGGCTCGCTGTGCCCGGTGGGGGATCCGCCGTGGGCGGTCGTCACGGCGCGTGACCTCGATGTCGCCTTTGCCGCGGTCAACGCCATGGCCGCCCGCAGCTTCCTCCTCGCGGTGCTGACCGGCCTCGTCGCCATGCTCGCCGGGATCGTGCTCGCCCGCCGGATCACCTCGCCGCTGCGCAAGCTGGCCGACGTGACGACGGCCGTGGCCTCCGGCGACTTCACCCAGCGGGCTCCAGTGGCCTCGCGCAACGAGCTGGGGCAGCTGGCCGAGAACTTCAACGTCATGACCGACGCGGTCGACCGCTACGTGCGGTCGCTGCGGCAGGCGCTGCAGGAAAACGAGGAGCTGCTCATTGACTCGATCCGCGCCCTGGCGGCGGCGATCGATGCCAAGAACCCGTATACCCGCGGCCACTCGGAGCGGGTGAGCCAGTACGCGGTGGCGGTCGCTCACCACTTCGGGGTCAAGGGACGGGAGCTCAAGCGGGTCGAGATCGCGGCCCTGCTGCACGACGTGGGCAAGATCGGCATCGAGGACGCCATCCTCCTCAAGCCCGAGGCGCTGACCGAGCAGGAGTTCGCGCAAATGCGCAACCACGTGGTCAAGGGGGCGGCGATCGTCAGCCCGATCAAGCGGCTCCGGGACATGTTGCCCGGTATCCGCTCTCACCACGAGAACTGGGACGGGAGCGGCTATCCGGATGGCCTCGCGGGCGAGGCCATTCCCCTCGTGGCCCGGATCATCTCGATTGCCGACACGTTCGATGCCATGACCACTGACCGGCCGTACCAGAAAGGCATGAGCCTGGAGGCCGCCATGGAGCGCCTGCGGGCCATGGCCGGGCGGCGCCTGGATCCCAAGGTGGTGGATGCGTTTTTCGCCGCGGTCCGCGCCGGGGACCTCGTCCCCATGGGCCGCTCGGAGGTTGCATGAAGTCGTCTGCGCTTTTCAAGCTCCTGGGTGTGATCACGGTGGCCGTCGTGATGGCGGCGTGTGCCAGCAGCAAGCCGGCGCCGCCCAGGGTGGCGCCGGAGCTCGACCCCGCCGACCCGCTGGCGGCCATCAAGCTCATGCAGCGCGGCCAGACCCTGCTGGCGGAAGGCAAGGCGGACGCGGCGGTGGAGCACTTCCAGGCGGCCAGGGCGCTGCAGCCGGGCAACCCCACCGTGCACAACGTGCTCGGCGTCGCCGAGCTGCAGCGGCGGAACGGCCAGGTGGCGCTCGCCTCGTTCAACAAGGCGCTGGAACTCGCCCCCACCTACTCCGACGCCCGCAACAACCGCGGCGCCGCGTACTTGCAGCTTGGCCAGCTGGCGATGGCCGAGGCCGACTTCCTGGCGGTGCTCGCCGATTCCACCTATGCCAATCGGGCAGGGGTGCTCTTCAACCTGGGCTCGCTCTACCTCCGCAAGGGCAACCTCCCGGCGGCAGAGGAGAACCTGCGTCGCTCGACGACGAGCGGCGGCCCGGTCGAGGCTTACCTCGCGCTGGCCTCCGTCGAGGAAAGGCTGGGCCACCCCGAACTGGCCGAAAAGGCGTACCTGGAGGCGATGGCGCGCGCGCCCGAGCGTGCCGACCTCGCAATGGCCCTGGCCAGGCTGTACGAAAGCCAGGGCCGCACCAAGGAAGCGGAGGAGCAGTACAAGAAGATCCTGGCCACGAGCCCCGACTCTCCCGAGGCGCAGGAGATCCGCGCCCGTGGTGGGAAATGACGTGCCGTTCCAGTACCTGCTGACCAACCTGCTGGTGGATGTGCCGGGGGCGCACGGAGCGATCTTCCTCGACTGGGAAGGCGAGGCGGTCGAGCTGGTGACGCGGCAGGCCACGCCGTACGAGCTCAAGCTGGAGGGTGCCTACCACGGCATCTTCCTCAAACGCCTGCAGAAGCTGTCCGAGCGGGGGGACGGCGGCGCCGTCCACTCGCTGACGCTGGTCGGGCGCCATCTCAAGGTCATCGGACACAACCTCAAGAACGGCTATTACTTGCTGCTGCTGGTGGAGCCTGGCACGCCGCTGTGGCGCGCCACGCGAGCCGTGCACCACACGGCCGAGGCCCTCAACCGGGAAATTTAGGAGCCTGTCGGAGAAATGGGAGGGTTCGCGCGCAGGGGGTTTGCCGGGGGCAGGCAAGGCGCGAGGAGGCAGGCGATGCAGGAGCATCGCAGCCGACGAGCAACGCCGCATGCGGCCGGCACCCCCCCTGCGCCCTTCGGGTTGCGGGCGGCGTGGGGCCATCTGCGGTGTTGTCGCGCCTCGCCGATGGAGCACATCGCCTTCGGCGCTCCGCCTTGCAGCTGGCCCCACGGCGCCCGCAACGCGGGCCCTCCGCTTTCTCCGAGAGACTCCTAGGAGCCAATCGAGGTACACTTGCACTCTGCCGCTGCCGGCGCCGGTATCGTACCGGCCAGGCAGCGAGGAGGTTCTGTGCAACTTCTGGAGCGATTGCGGCGGGGGCTCGACGCGACGAGGAGCTTGCTGTCCGAACGTCTCGGCACACCCGCGTGGCACGTGTCTCCCGAGGCCCTGGAGGAGGTCCTGCTGACCGCGGACGTGGGCGTCGACGCGGCGGAGACGATCGCCGCCGAGTTCGAGCGAGCCCGGCGCAGGGGCGAGATCGCCGCCGGGGGAGAGGCCGACTGGCTGCGCCGTTTCGTGGCACGGCAGCTCGCGGCGCCTTCCGGCCAGGCAGTGCGGGGCCACCCGCACGTCGTGCTGGTGGTCGGCGTCAACGGCACCGGAAAGACGACGACGGCAGCCAAGCTGGCGGCGGCGGTCAAGGCGCAGGGCGGCACGCCGCTGCTGGTGGCCGCGGACACCTTCAGGGCCGCGGCCGTCGAGCAGCTCCAGACGTGGGGGCAGCGCCTCGGCATCGAGGTCATCGCACAGCGCCCGGGCGCCGATCCGGGCGCCGTGGTCTTCGATGCGCTGCAGGCGGCGGTGTCGCGCCGCGCCAGCGACGTGCTGATCGATACCGCGGGCCGGCTCCACACCAAGCACAACCTCATGGCGGAACTCGACAAGGTGCGGCGCGTGTGTAGTCGGGCGGTACCGGGCAGCCCGCACGAGGTGCTGCTCGTGCTCGACGCCTCGACGGGCATCAACGGGCTCGCCCAGGCGCGGGAGTTCCGCACCCACGGCGGCGCCACCGGGGTGGTGCTCACCAAGCTCGACGGCACGGCCAAGGGCGGGGTGGCGCTGGCGGTGGCGCGCGAGCTGCAGCTTCCCGTGCGCTGGGTCGGGGTCGGAGAGACCCCCGAGGATTTCTTGCCGTTCGACCCCGAGGCGTTCACGACCGCGCTACTGGAGGGTCTGGCGTGAGCGAGGCGTGGTCCGCGCTGATGGGCGAGGCCCTGGAGCTGGCCGCGGCGGGACGGTACGGGGCGAGCCCGAACCCGATGGTGGGGGCGATCGTGCTGGACCCGCGCGGGCGCCCGGTCGGGCGAGGGGCACACCTGCGGTGCGGTGGCCCCCACGCCGAGGTAGTCGCGCTCGCCGAGGCGGGAGAGGCAGCGAAGGGCGGCACGCTGGTGGTGACACTGGAGCCCTGCACCCATCACGGCCGGACTCCGCCGTGCGTGGACGCGGTGCTGGCGGCGGGGATCTCGCGGGTCGTGGTGGGCACCCGCGACCCCAACCCGCTCGTCAACGGCAACGGCATCGCCACGCTGCGGGCCGCCGGCGTGGAGGCGATCGAGGGGGTCCGCGGCGCCGAGTGCGAGCGCCTCAACCGGAGGTTCGGCCACTGGATGCGGAGCGGGCTGCCGTACGTGGCGCTCAAGATGGCGGTGACGCTCGACGGGAAGATCGCGGCGCGCGGTGGGCGCTCGCGGTGGATCACCTCCGAGCCCTCGCGGCAGGCCGGCTACGCCCTGCGCGAGGAGCACGACGCGGTGCTGGTCGGGATCGGGACGATCCTGGCCGATGACCCGAGGTTGCGGCGCCACCTCGGCCTCAACCCGAACCCGCACATCATCCGGGTCGTGCTGGACAGCGATCTCCGGCTGCCGCCGGGCAGCCAGCTCCTCGGCCAGGATCCGGGCGACGTGGTGGTCTTTTGCCGCGCCCCGGCCAATCCCGAGCGCGGGCGCGAGCTCGAGCGAATCGGCGTGACCGTCGTCGAGGTGGGCCCGGACGAGCGAGGCCGCTGCGAGCTGCGGCCCGTGCTGCGCTGGCTCGGGTCGCACGGCGTCAGCTCGCTCCTCGTCGAGGGGGGCGGGGAGGTGCACTGGTCGTTCCTGCACGAGCGCCTGGCGCAGGAAGTGCATGCCTTCGTGGCGCCGTTGCTGCTGGGCGGCAAGGAGGCGGTCCCGGCTGTCGGTGGGCTCGGGTTCGGCTCGCCGCAAGAGGGCGTGCGGCTGGTTTTCGAGGAGGTCCGCCGGCTCGGCGAGGACATCGAGATCGTGGCTGGAGTCCGCAGTGTTTAGCGGCCTCGTGACAGCGGTGGGCGAGGTGGCCGCGGTGCGTCCCGCGGGGGGTGGCGCACGGATGCAGGTGCGGGCCGTGCTCGCCGGCGAGCCGCTGCAGACGGGCGAGAGCGTCGCGGTGCAGGGGATGTGCCTGACGGTGAGCGCGGTCATGGAGGACGGTTTTGCCGCCGACCTCTCTCCCGAGACGCTCGCCCGCACCACGGCGCGGAGCTTGCGAGCCGGACGGCGGGTGAACCTCGAGCGGGCGCTGAGGCTCGGCGAGCGGCTCGGCGGCCACCTGGTGAGCGGGCACGTGGATGCCGCGGTGGAGGTCATTGCCGTGCGCCCCCGGGACGCGTTCCGCACGCTTCGCTTCGCGCTCCCGCGGGCACTCGCGCCGGAGGTGGCGCTGAAGGGCTCGGTGGCGGTGGACGGCGTGTCCCTCACCGTGTCCGGCCTGGGGGACGGATGGTTCGAGGTGGCGGTGGTGCCGGTCACGCTGCAAGCCACCACGCTCGGCGAACGGCGGGCCGGCGACCTCGTGAACCTCGAGACGGACGTGCTGGCGAAGTACGTGCGCCGGGCGCTCGGCTCCGAACGACCGGGGCTGGGGGAGTTGCTGGGGGAAGGAAGCGTGCATGCAGCGGATTGAGCCGGCTTTCCCCGATCTGCTGCCGGTGTCGCACCGCCTCGGCGGCCCCCCGGTGGCCGCGTCGGCTCCGAGTCTCGACCCCGTGGACATGCGCCTGCGCTGGCCCGGCAGCCCCCCCACACCGGTGCCGGCGGACCGCTCGGTGCCGCGGCGCCCATGCACGTTTCTGCTCCACGCCGGCACCGCACGGGCCGACGGCGAGCGGCTGGCGAGGCTGCTGGAGGCTGGCAGCGGAGCGGTTCTCGTTCTCGACGAGCCCTTGACCCCGGACGAGCTGCCGGCCGCCGGGGCGGCGAGCCAGGTGGTGGCGCTGGTGCCGTGGTTCCCGGAGCTGTACGGAGAGCGTCGCGTACCCGACCTGGGGGCGTGGAAGGCCGGCGGCTTCGCGACCGGCGTGCTGCTCGGGCTGGCCCCGTGCCCGCAGCCGCAGCGGCGGGTCGAGGCGGCGGTGGCCGAGGCGGCCCGGGCCGGGGCCGGTTTCGTGCTGGCGGCGCCCGTGTGCCTCCCGGCGGAGGAGCGCCACCGCGCCTACGACCGGCATTCCGGCGAGGAGGGCGACGGGGAGCTGGAGAACCTCCTGTTCCACAGCGATCTCGGGCACCTGATGCTGGAACTCGAGCGCGCGGCGAGCCGCGCCGCCGCCCGCCTCGGGCTCGAGGAGGGGCTGCCCGGGCCGGCTACCGCGCTGGTCGCCGCCGAGACCGTGTGGGCGGCGTGCCGGCTCCTGCTCTGGGCTCACCGCCTCGACGCACTCGACGCCATGGGCTCGCCGGGGTGGCAGCTCCGGCGAGCCGCGCGAGCACTGCTGGCCTCCCGCCAGCGCCCGAAAACCCTGATGGAGGAGGACAACCTGCGGGTCGTCCCGGGGTTCAACCCATGGGTGGAGGCGTTCGCGCGGGGGGTTTGGGGGGGCGGCGGCTCGCCGTTCGACGAGGCGCGGTCGCGCTGGCTCTGCAACGAATGAAGTCGCCGAAAGGCGTGCCGCGGAGCCGCCGCCGATACGGCGATCACCGCGGGGGAGCGGGTGAGGCAGTGGTAGACTCCGCGCGGAGGTGCGCGGTGGTGCGGATGTGGCGGCTCGTGCTCGTCGTGGCCGTGATCGCAGCCGGTCCGTGCTCGGCTGAAATCAGGTTCGACCCCCGCTTCTCGACGGCCGAGCTGGGCGCGCTCGCCGATGCCATCGGGGATGCGCTGGCGTTTCCGAACATGGGACCGGCCTCGGCCTCGGGAGTGACTGGGTTCGAGCTGCTGGTCGCGGGCGGAGGTCCGCGCGTGAGCACCTCGTCGCGGTGGTGGAAGTACGGCGTCGAGGGATCCACGACCGCCGGCGTGATGGCGGGAGGGAGGGGGATCCTCCGCAAGGGCCTGCCGCTGCGGCTGGACGTCGGAGCCCAGGGCGGCACGCTGCTCGGCGAGAGGTTCTGGGGGGCCGAGGCGAGGTGGGCGCTGCTGGAGGGCGGCGTGCTCGAGCCGGGCGTGGCCCTGCGCGCCTCGTACTCGCGCCTCGATCACAGCGGCGTGATGCGGGTCGAGGTGGGCGAGGCCCAGCTCGTGGTGTCCAAGGGCTTCACCCTGCTCACCCCGTACGTGGCCGGGGGGTACCGGCGGGTCGAGGCTCGTGCGTACTTCGGCGACCCCCAGCCGAGGTGGTGGGACGTGGAGGCCGAGACATGGACCGCTGTCGGCGGCGTGAGGCTCAACCTGCTGCCGTTCCGGATCGTCGGCGAGGTGCGGAGAGGCGCGGGCACGTCGGTGTTCGCCGGAGTGGGGGTGGGGCTGTGAGGGCGCTGGGAAGGACCGCGCTGGCCCTGGTTCTTGCGGTGCTCGCGGCCGGGTGCTACCAGCCGCGCAAGGAAAAGCCGCACGAGCGCATCACGCGCCTGCGCCTGCAGTACAAGATCGAGGCCAACTGGTACGAGAACCGCACCGGTGCCGACGACCAGCCGGCACTGTTCATGTCGCTGTCGGGGCGCAATCTCGGCCGCGAGGGGCTGGCGCAGCTGACCATGATCATGCACATCCGCCACTTCGACGGGACCTCGCGGCTCCGGCAGCCGCTCACGCTCGATGTCTCGTCGATACCGCCGCAGGCACCCAAGCCGACGCGGCTCGAGGTGCTGGTGCCTGGGGTCGAGGTGCACGAAGGCGAGGAGCTGGCCCTGCAGCTCGAGGATCAGCCTCACCAGGATGTGATGCCGACCTACCCCGAGTACGCCGGGGCTACGAGCTGGGCGCCTGCGGCGGCGGCAACCCGAACCGTCGCTCGATGATGGCGTCGAGGCGCGGGCGGATGAAGAGCTCGAACGTCTCGCCGTGCTCGGGGAAGCTGCGCAGGACGGCCCGACGCGCCGCGTCGACCAGGCGGAGGGCCTCGCAAAACGTCAGCCCCGCATCCTCGGCCAGCACCTGGGCGGTGACCGAGACGATGAGTTCGATGCGAGTGCGCGCGTCGTCGTGCGCTCCGAGGTCGGGTGCAGGCACCATTCGAGGTCAGCAACCGGCGGGAGGGGCGCCGCCATTCCGGGGCGATGGGAGGTGAGGGTGGGCGCGGAACGATTCGCCGAGCTGCTTCCCCTTGCCATCACTGCGGCCGAGCGGGGGGCGGAGGTGCTCCGGCGGCACTTCCGGCAGCTCGCTCCGGGCCAGATCAGCGAAAAGGCCCAGAACGACTTCGTGACCGAGGCGGACCGCGCCGCCGAGGCGGCGGTGGTGGAGCTGCTGCGCGCCGGCTCGCCCGAGCTCGGCATCCTGGCCGAGGAGCAAGGCGCCAGCGGGCCGCCCGGGGCGCGCTGGGTGCTCGACCCTCTCGACGGCACGCTCAACTTCGTGCGCGGCTTTCCCCACTTCGCGGTGTCGCTGGCGCTGGTCGAGGCGAGCGAGGTGCTGCTCGGCGTGATCGTCGACCCGATGCGCCGGGAGAGCTTTTGTGCGGTGCGCGGCAGGGGAGCGTTCTGCAACGGCGCGCCCCTCGCCGCAAGCGCCCGCCGGGGACTGGCCGGCGCGTTCGTGTCGACCGGTTTTCCGTATCGGATCAGGCCGTACCTCGACGACTACCTGGCCATCTTTCGGGACGTGTTCGGTGCCGTCGGAGCGCTGCGCCGGCCGGGCGCGGCGGCGCTCGACCTGGCCCACACGGCGGCCGGCATCTTCGACGGCTTCTTCGAGTTCGGGTTGTCGATCTGGGACGTGGCGGCAGGGGTGCTGATCGTGCGGGAAGCCGGCGGCAAGGTGACCGACGCGGTTGGCGGCGGCGAGGTGTTTCGCAACGGCAACGTCGTGGCCGGCGGCCCCGGCGTCCAGCCGGCGCTGCTGGAGATCCTCGGCCGCCACCTGCGAGCGAGCGCGATCCCTTTGCCGTGAAAGGCGCCGGGTCGCTGGCCGTACCTGCGCCGTCAGCCAAACCGGGAGCGGGGTGGCGCCGTACACCGTGGCATGTGTGCCGGTCCAGGCGAGATCTCCGGCATACTATCTTGCACGAGAGGCGGACTTGGGAGTCGGATGAAGGGTGTCCTCCGACACGTCGCGGGGTGGACCTGCCTCCTGCTGGGGGTGGCGGGGCTGTTCCTGCCGGTCCTGCAGGGGTGGCTGCTCATCGGCCTCGGCGCGCTGCTGCTGTCGCCGGACGTACCGTTGTTCCGGCGCCTCGTGAGCTGGATCGAGCGCCGGTCGCCGGCCCTCGAGCGAGGGATCGGGGCGTTGCGGAAGAAGCTGCGCATCCATCGCTGACGCGGGCGGCGCGCACCCGCGTCAGCCGGTCACGGCTCGATCGGCGGGGCCGGTCGCTCGGTGTCGAGCGCCAGGGGCTCGAGATCGGCGTGCCGCGGGAGCAGCATGAGCATGCCGAGGACGGCCGCGCCCGCGAACAGCGCGAACCAGTCCCGACGCCCGGACACCAGCACGACCACGAGCCCGAGCACCGCCACGGCCTCGACCCGGGCCGCGGCGACCACGAACGCAGTGCGGTGCGCCGCCAGCCGCGCCTGGGGGCCGCCGGCGCGGGCGCGGTCCACCACGAGCCGGGTCACGGGCACCACGGTGAGCAAGTTGACGGCGGCGGCCAGGGCCAGGACCCACATGAGAGGGGTGTGGCGGTCGGGAGCCTTGCCCGCCGGCGGCGCCACGACCAGACCCACGGCGACGCAGACGGCCACCGAGGCGAAAAACGCTGCCCACAGCACCCGGAGCTGTTGCAGCACCGCTCCGGCGGGGCTCGAGTCGGCCAGGGCGGCGGGCTCAGACACGGGACGAGATCGCCTCGACGACCGCGACTGCCGCGACCAGGGCCGTGGTGCCAGACACGCCGTCCACCAGCGGGCCCGGCTCGCCGCGGCAGGCGCGCTGGAACGCCAGGTGCTCGGCGGCCAGCGGCTCGCCTTTTTCGAAATCGACTGCCACCGGCTCGATCTGCGGCTGCGCTCCGCCGCGCACGAGGCGGAACGCCGAGACGGTCTGCTCGGCGTAGTCCACCGAGTAGTACCCATCCGGCTCGAACAACCTGAGCTTGCGCACCCGGTCCGAGGACACCCGACTGGCCGTGAGGTTGCCCACGCACCCGTTGGCCAGCTCGAGGCGGACGTTGCAGAGGTCGACCTTGCCGGTGAGCACCGGGACGCCCACGGCCCGCACCTCGGTGAGCGGGGCGTTCGAGCACAGCGCCTGGACGATCTGCAGATCGTGCACCATGAGATCGACGACGACATCGATGTCGAGCGAGCGAGCCGTGAACGGGGAGAGCCGCTGGGTCTCGATGTAGCGCGGCCTCGGGCTGCGGGCCAGCACCGCCTGCACCGCCGGGTTGAAGAACTCGACGTGCCCCACGCACAGCACCGCGCCGCTGCGCCGGGCGGCGACGACCATCGCCTCCCCCTCCGCCACGGTGGCGGCAATCGGCTTCTCGACCATGACGTGGCGCCCGGCCTCGAGGCACCGCAGCGCCAGCGCGGCGTGGGTGGTGGTGGAAGAGGCGATCACCACCGCTTCCGCCTTCTCGATCGCCTCGTCGACGCTGCCGAGAGCGGTCGTGCCGTGTTCGGCGCACACGGCCTGCAGGCGGGAGCGGTCCGGGTCGTAGGCCCCGGCGCAGGCCCAGCCGGGCAGGGTACGGGCGAGGCGGACGTGGTGGCGCCCGAGGTGGCCGGCGCCGAGGACGCTGACAGGGATGGGGCGATGCTCGCTCATGGCGCCGGAGCTTAGCTGCCGCCCGCCCGAACGGCAAGGCGGGCGCAGTGGTCAGGCCCTTGCGGTATACTTCACGCAGCTTGTGGAGCTGTTGGAGGATCGAAATGGGTAGCGTCGCCCGAGGTGGCAAGAAGAGCGGCAAGGGTGCCGGCGCGGTCAGCCTCTCGCCGGCCTTCGAGGCCTTTTCGCAGCTGGCGGTCGGTCAACCCCTGGATGTGAGCGAGGAGCTGGAGTTCCGCGGCGTCGTCGCCGAGGGCGGCCACGGCTGCGTGCTCAAGGCCCTGCACCGTCCGAGCAACACCCTGCGGGCGGTCAAGATCATGCGTCCGGAGCTGCTTGCGACCGACGTGTCGCAGCGGCTGTTCGAGGAGGAACTCGAGAAACTGGCCGGCGTCGCCGGGGAGTTCGCGGTCAAGATCCTCGACATGGGGCCGCTTGCCGTGGTGGGCCAGGAGCAGCCGTGGTGGGCGATGAACATGGAATGGGTCGAGGGCCGGACGCTGCGCGACCTGGTCTCGGGCTCTCGCTTTTCGCAGCAAATCTCGCTCGAGCGCTACGTGGACCGGACCTCGGCCGAGGAGGACGTGAGCGGTTCGGGCCTGACCTCCGACGAGGCGCTGCGCTTCCTCGAACAGGCCGCCCACGGCGTGGCCGAGCTGCACCGGGCGGGGCTCTGCCATCTCGATGTGCGGCTCGAGCACCTGCTGCTCGCCAAGAGCGGCTCGGTGCGCCTGATCGGTTTCGGTCTCGGCGCCGAGCTGCGGCGCGCCGCCCAGGAGGCGCTCGGCGTGCGCTGGCAGACTTCGGCCTATGCGCCGCCGGAGCTGCTGCGTGGGGACTGGGCAGCGCTCGGCCCGCAGGCGGACGTCTACCAGCTCGCCGTACTGGCCAACGAGCTGTTCCGGGGCACGCTGTGCTCGCCCTGGGTGGGGTACGAGGAGCTGTGCGAGAGCGCCGACTTCCTGCCGGCGTCGATGGACGAGCTGATCCAGGATTGCCTGGGCGACATCGACCAGCGCCCTGCCGACGCCGACGCCTTCCTGGCACGGTTGCGCGAGGTGGTGGTCGTGTTCGACGAGAACCAGCGCAAGGGCCGCACGCGCCCGGATCGCAAGGCAAAGGAGATCTGGCAGCGTGCCCAGGCCATGGCCGCTCGCGAGCGCCCGCAGTGGGGCTACATCGCCGGCATGTGCCAGCGGCTGCTCGAGGAGAAGCCCCACCTGCTGCCGTTCGGCAAGATCCCGGCCAAGCAGGTGGACGAGCTGCTGGGACGGGCGCAGGCCGAGCTCGCCGCCCGCCGGCGCGCAATGCTGGAAGAATTGCTCATGACCCAGGCGTGGGGGGAGGCAGCCGCCTTCCTGGAGCGGCTGGGCGGCGAGGTGGCGACCGACGAGGTGGACGAGCTCAAGCTCAACCTAGAGCTGGCGCAGGTGGCGGCGCACAAGGACGACCCGGCCGCCCGCGCCGGGGCGCACCAGCGCATCATGGAACTCCTCAAGCAGCCTCGGCTCTCCCCGGCGGTGCGCGATCGCGCCGCCCAGGCGCTCGAGACGTTGCTGGCCCAGGGCCGCGCGATCGAGGAGGCGCCGGGGGCGACGCTCCCGCCGCCGGTGCCGCCGGCGCCTGCAGCGCCTCCCGCCGAGCTGGAGCCCGCGCCGGCCGCCGCCCCTGCGCCGCCTGCCGAGGTTGTCGGGCCGCCGATCCCGGTCGTCACGGACCTCGGCCTTCTGGCGCCGGTCGAGCGTTTCCAGGTCGACACCGGGCGCGAGCTGACGACGTGGCGCGTGGTGGTCGGACCCGCCGTGCGGTTCGGCCGCGGTTCGTTCGAGGAGTTCGGCAACCACCTCGACCTCAGGCCGACGCGCCGGGAGGCGGCCGAGAACTCCATCACCCTCGCGCTCGCGCAGCGGCTCAGCCGGGCGGGGCACATGGAGTTCCGGGTCGCTCCCGGCGGCCTCGAGGCGTTTTGCATGGGCACCCACGGTGCGGCGATGGACGGCAAGGTCCTCAAGCGGGGCGAGCGGTGCGAGCTCGGCGAGGAAGGGCGGTGCCTGCTGGCGCAGGGGGCGGCGGAGTTCGTCTACAAGCTGTGGCGGGGCCGCGACGGCGCGCCGCAGGCGGTGGAGTTCACCTTCACGGCCGGGGTCGGTGCCGGGCGCCACGCGGTCTGGGTGCTCTCGGTCCTGCCGGTGCACCTCCTGGTGCCGTCCACCTCGGCTCGGGCGCTCGTGGTCCCGACGCGCCAGGGGTGGATGGTCGAGGCGCGCAGCCAGGAAGTGAAGCTGGACGAGGTCGAACTGGCCAAGGGGACGCGCCAGCCGTGGCCCGCCGAGGCGGTCTTGGAGCTGCCGGAGGGGACGCGCATCGTCCATGGCTAGAACGGCGCCTCGCCGGGCCGTCGCTGTCGCTCTCGCGCTCGCCCAGTTGTCGCTGACGCTCTCCGGCTGCGTGTCGGTGAAGGCCACCACCTCGCGATCGACGGATGGGCGAGGCGGAGGCGTGGCGGTGCAGGTGTTCGCCGACGACGCCGCGCGGCGGGCCGGCCGCGTTGGCCCGGCGGGTCTCGTGGGGGAGCTCGAGCGCCAGGAGGGCAGGGACTGGAAGCCGGTGTTCCGCTCCCTCAACCCGAGCTGGGCGGTGGCGGGGCTGCCCCCGGGCACCTACCGCGTCAGCTTCCCCGCCCGTCTCGGCGAGGCCGGGGACGTTGAGCGGTTCGCCAGCCCGACCCGCAAGGTGCTCAAGGTCCGCGACGGCACGATGACGGACGTCCACGTGACGCTCCAGCACGTCTCCCCGGCGCTCGTGGCGGCCGGCGTCGTGACCGTGGTGGCCGCCGCCGTGCTCATTTCCAAGTTCCTCGGTGAACATGACCTGCCCGAACCCCCGTTGCCGCCGCCGGAGCTCGTGGAGCTGGCGTTCCACGTCTCCCTCGATCTCGCGGTGCAGGCCGCCTGGTCGAGCGGGGGTGACCGCGTGGCGCCGTTCGTGACCTCGCACTTCCCGGCTTCCGGTGCGCTGGTGGCGGCACGCCGCCCGAGAATCGTCTTTTGCCTTTCCGAGCCGCTGGCCGGCAGGACGCTCGATCCCGGGGGCGTCACGGTGCTGGGCGAGAGGTCCGGCCTCGCGGCCGGCACGGCGCACTACGATCCGGCCAACTGGTGGGTGGTGTGGACACCGGCGCAGGATCTCCCGGCGGGCGATCGCTTCCACGTCACGCTCGCCGGTGACGCCGTCGAGGATCTGGCTGGCAACGAGCCAGGCAAGCCTACCTCGTTCTGGTTCCGGACCGCGCCGTAGGCCGCCCGGCCGCCCTCCTGCGCCCTTTCCCCCGGCAAGGACGTGGACGTGGTCGTGGACGTCGGCGTCTTCCCTCTTTGCCTATTGCGTTTTGCTTGCCTTCTGTCAGGATGCCGGCCCATGAGATGGGTACCTCGCGCTCCGGGTGGGCGGCTCGGCATCGTGTACGACTACGCGCAAATCGTGCTCGGCTCGGTGCTCGTCGCGATCGGCACCAACATGTTCTTCGTCCCGAACAACGTTGTTTCGGGAGGGGCGGTGGGCGTCGCGATCATCCTCCACCACGTCTTTCACACGCCGGTCGGCCTGGTGACGCTGGCGCTCAACGTGCCGCTCGTCTGGCTGGGATGGAAGTACGCCGGTGGCATGCGGTTCTTCATTCGCACGGTGGTGGCGGTGCTGGTGATGTCACTGGCGATCGACCTCTCCGCGCCGTTCATCACGGCGCCGACCAGCGACCGCCTGCTCGTGATCTGCTACGGCGGCCTGCTCGACGGCCTCGGGATGGGCCTCGTGTTCAGGGGGCGCGGCACGACCGGCGGCACGGACGTGCTGGCGCGCCTCGCGCACCGATTCCTGGGAATCGGGGTCGGCCAGGCTCTGTTGGCGATCAACGTCGTGATCTTTGCCGCCGCGGCGTTCATCTTCGGCGCCGAGGCGGTCATGGTGGCGCTGGCGCTCGCGTTCGTCTCCGCCCGGGTGCTCGACCTCGTGCAGGAGGGCTTCTCGGCGGCCCGCACCGCACTCATCATCAGCGAGCAGCCGGAAGCGGTGAAGCAGGCGGTGCTGCACCGGCTGGGGCGCGGCGTCACGGTGCTGCAGGGGCAGGGTGGCTACACCGGGCAGCCGCGGCCGGTGCTTTACGTGGTGCTGGCCCCCCAGGAAGTGGGCCGGCTCAAGCGCCTGGTGGCGCGGGTCGATCGCCAGGCGTTCGTGGCCATCACGCCCGCGCAGGAGGTCCTGGGCGAGGGGTTCGCGCCTCACGCCGGCGAGGAGGCGATGTGATGAAGACCTGGCAGTGCTGGCTGCTGGCCGTGGTGGTCACGCTTGGCTCGGTGGTCTGGCAGCGCATGACCGGCCCGACGCACCCGGCGAGGGTGGGGGTCGAGCTGGGCGGGGAAGCGGTGAAGGGAAAGCTGCTGCGCTCCGGTACCACCGGCGAGAACCTGCCGGTCCGGCTGCGCGCCGGGGAAGGCGTCACCGGCGAGGTGGCGTGGCGCCGCTACCCGACGGCCGCCGCCTGGACGGTCGTGCCGATGAGGCGTGACGGACCCGATTTGGTGGCCGAGCTCCCGCACCAGCCGGCAGCCGGCAAGATCGAGTACCAGGTCCGCCTCCACGACGGGGGGCGGATCGTCACCATCCCGGAGCGTGCCGCCGTGGCCCGTTTCAAGGACCCGGTCCCGGCGTGGGTCCTGATTCCCCACGTGCTGGCGATGTTCGCCGGCATGCTCCTGGCGACCCGGGCCGGCCTCGAGGCAGCGCTCGGCCGGCCGCGCCTGGGACCGCTGGCGTGGGCGGCGTTCTGGCTCATCCTCGTGGGCGGGTTCGTGCTCGGCCCGGCAGTGCAAAAGTACGCCTTTGGCGCCTGGTGGACCGGCGTCCCGTTCGGCTGGGACCTCACCGACAACAAGACTCTCGCCGCCGGCGTGGCGTGGGCCGGCGCCGTCGCCGCCCTGCGCGGCGGGCGGTGGGGACGCACCGCCGTGCTCGTGGCGGCGCTCGTCACGCTCGTGGTGTTTGCGATCCCGCACTCGGCCATGGGCTCGCAGCTCGACTGGTCGAAGGTGGAGTGAGGGCACGAGGCAGGAGGGGAAGAGAAGGGCTACTGCGCGCGGATGGTGGAGGTGCGGTCGGCGAGCGTCGGGCCGCGCGCGTTGGCCGTGAGGGTGGCTCGCTCGAGCACGACGGTCGCCCCCTCGCGCGCCCACACCCCCCGGCCGTCGTTTCCCCGGACCGTGCAGCCCGAAAGCGTCGCCCGAGCCCCCGCCGCCTCCACGCCGTGGCCGGCGTTGTCCGCGATCTCGGTTCCCTCCGCCAGCGCATCCCCCCCCTCGCGCACGAATAGCCCGACCCCGCGGCCGCCCTGGATGGCGCCGAGCCGCATGCGCAGCCTGCCGCCGCCGACGTCGATCCCGGCCGGCCCGCACAGCTCCACCCGCGAGCCTTCGAGGATGGCGAGCCCGCCGGCCAGGACCTGCACGCCGGCCAGCGGGCAAGCCGACACCACGCTCGCCCGCATCGTGACCTCGGCCTCCTCGCGGACGATGACCCCGACGGCTTCGCTCCCCACCCGGCAGTCCTCGACTCGCGCCCGCACCCGCTCCTCGGCCACCAGCGCCGCGCCGGCGCCGGTCGCGTGCAGGCGGCAGCGCCGCAATGTGGGCAGCGAGGCGCCCCCCAGCCGGGCCGCGGCCTCGCCGCCGCCGGTGATCGTGCAGCCCTCCACAAGCGGCTCGCCTGCCTGGACCAGCAGCGCGGGAGGCGGAGCGCCCGCTTCGCCGGCCACGCGCAGGATGAGCCCCCGCAGCGTTGCCCGCGGGCTCGCGAGCGTGACCGCCGGGGCCGGGCCTCCCTCGATCACGACCTCGGCCGCCGTGCCCTCGGCCACTAGCGTGACATCGCGCTCGATCCGCACCGACTCCCGGTACACGCCAGGAAGCACTGCCACCATCCCGCCGGTCCGCACCCTGGCGATCGCGGCACCCAGGCTGCGCTCGTCGGCTCCTTCCGGCCCGACCGTGACTCGCGAAGGCGGAATCGAGCGCCAGGCCAGCACCGCCACGAGCACGAGCAGCGGGGCGGCGAGCAGCACCGCCGCGACCACCGAGGGGGCGCCGGGGCGGCCCCGGGGGGGCGCCGGGAGCGCCTGCTGCTGTGGCTCGGAGGCCACGCCCTCCGGCGGCGGGACCGGCGTCGCCGGCGTGGTCAGGGGCAGCTCGGGCGGAGGCGGTGCGGGCCCGGCAGACAGCCCCCCGACCTCGGCCGGTGTGCTGGGCTCCTTCACTGCAGGCATCGCGACCGTGGCCGCAGTGCCCAGCGGTTCGAGTGCCGCGGCGGTGAGTGCGGAGGCGAGCTCGGCGCAGCTCTGGTAGCGGTCCTCGGGCCGCTTGGCGAGGGCGCGCAGGATGATCGGCTCGAGCGCCGGCGGCAGCGCCGGGTTGAACGTCCTCGGCGGCGGTGCCGGGGTGCGCAAGTGGGCGTCCTTGACCACGAAGTCCGGGTCAGCGCCCTCGGTCGCGGCGTCGAACGGTGGCCGGCCGGCCAGCATCTCGTACAGCACGCAGCCGAAGCTGTAGATGTCGGTGCGGTGGTCGAGCTGGCGGGGGCGCAGGATCTGCTCGGGGCTCATGTAGTGGGGGGTGCCGATCGAGGTGCCCGTGCGGGTCAGCCGCTGCTGGCCTATCATCAGGGCGATCCCGAAGTCCGTGAGGTATCCGTGCCCCTGCGGGTCGACCAGGATGTTGGCCGGCTTGACGTCGCGGTGGATGACCCCCTTGCCGTGGGCATAGGCGAGAGCGTCGAGAATGTCGAGCGCGATCGCGAAGGCGTCGGCGACCGGGAGCGGGTGCTGCCGCTGCAGCCGTCGCTCGAGCGATTCCCCGTCGATAAGGGGCATGACCAGGAAGAACCCTTCGGGGATGTAGAAAAAGTCGGTCACGGCGACGATGCGGGGGTGGACGAGCGCCGCCTGGGCCCGGGCCTCGAGACGGAAGCGGTTAGCGAACTCGGGGTCGGCGGCGAGGTGGGGAGCAATGGACTTGATGGCCACGGGGCGGGCCAGGAGTTCGTGGCGGCCCTTCCAGACCTCGCCCATCCCGCCGGCCCCAATGCGCTCTTCGAGCACGTAGTGCCCGACGCGCTGGCCCTCGTGGAGCAGCGAGAACGGCATCACCGCTCCCCGGTTGGCCCGGGCAGCCGGCGCTCGACGGCCAGCGGCACCACGATGCGGCCGAGCAGCCATTCCGCCTCGACCCTGCCCTCGAGGCGGGCGTTCGATGCGCCCCCGAGCAGCGCTAGCGCGGCGCCGGCGAGGCGGCCCGTGTCGAGCCTGGCTTCCAGCTCCGCCGCCGCACTCCCGCGGGCCGGGACCAGCAGCGGGCGGTCGGGGTTCCAGTGCCCGCGCGCGATCTCGGTGCCGCCAGCTTCGAGCCGGTAGTGCATGCCGTGCAGCGTGAGCCGGAACGGTGTCCGGTTGGTCACGTGCAGGCGGGCGCGGGCCAGGAGCGCACCGCTTTCCCCGGGCAGGCGCTCGAGGCGCAGGTCGGTCACCTCGCTGCCGACCAGGCGAGAGGCCCAGCGATGGGCCCCGAGCCAGAGCGCGCACGCCACGGCCAGCAGCACGGCGAGGGCGACGCCGAGCCCCCAGCAACAGCGGCGGAGCACGGTGTCGAGTCGCTCGCGGCCGGCTTGCCGGCGTCCGGCCTCGGACGACTCGGCCTCGGCGAGGGTGCTCACAAAGCCTCTCCCGGCGGAGCGCCGTCGCTTTCCGGCGCCGCCGTGGGCGTGGGCGTGGGGGTGGGCGGCGGGCCCGGCTCGGGGGTGGCGGTGGGTTCCTCGCCGGCGAAGCCCGGCGCGGGCACGCCAGCAGGCTCGGTTGCCGTCGGCACCGTGTGCGGTGCGCCGGCGGGAGCCGCCGGCCGGAGCAGCGTGCGCAGGGCGACGGCCAGGAGGGCGGCGCCAGCGAGCGTCGCAACGGCGATCACCCCGCCGGCCAGGCGGCGTCGCCGGGGCGGCGGCGCCTCGGCGGCGGGGGGCGGCGGCAGCGGCAAGGCCGGCTCCGTGGGCACCAGATCGAGCTGCGCCGGAGGGGATGCCGGGGGAGGCGGCTCGGCTTCCGAGACGGTGACGCGCGGCGGGCGGATGACCCCGGAACGCCCCAGGATCCGCCGCGCGTGCCAGCGCGGCGGATCGGTGAAGACGATGAGTTGCACGGTGATGTTGTCGTGTCCCCCGGTTGCCAGGGCGGCCTCCACGAGCGCCTCGGTGGCGCGCTGTGGATCCTCGTGGCTGGCGAGGATGGCGGCGATCTCGTCCGCCTCGACATACCCCGAAAGCCCGTCGGAGCACAGCAGCACGGCGTCGCCGCGGCGGATCGCCAGCGCCGGCGAGAGGGCAATCGCCAGCTCCGACTGCCGCCCGAAAGCGTGGGCCAGCACGCTGGCCTCCGGGTGGTGGCGGGCCTCTTCCTCGGTCAGGAGGTTCTGGTCCACGAGCTGCTGGACCCAGGTGTGGTCGCGGGTGAGCTGCCGCAGCCGGCCTCCTCTCCACAGGTAGGCCCGGCTGTCGCCGAGGTGGCCGACCAGGACCTCCCGCCCTCTCACCACCAGCAGCACGGCCGTGGATCCCATGTGGTCGGTAGTCGGGTCGCCGGAGGTGGCGGCGGCGCAAACCGCCGAGTTCACCTCGCTGGCTGCGGCGCGCAGCGCAGCGCGGATCGAGCGCGGTTGCGGCCGGGCGCGCAGGGCCTTCTCCAGCCCCTCGAGCACCATTGCCGCCGCCTGGGCCCCGCCCTTGTGGCCACCCATGCCGTCCGCAACCACGAAGACCTCGGCCTGGGGCGTACGGAAACGCCCCATCCGGTCCTGGTTCTCCCGCCTCACCAGCCCGATGTGGCTGAGCGCGCCAACAGCGAGACTCGATCGGCGCGTCATCTCGAAGCGCCCCACCCGCGAGCCTGTCGCTTCGGCCGGCAGCGTGCTGCGTGGCCCATCCTGCCGCCATTGTAGCCGAGCGATCGGCGGCTATACTGCCGCCGTTCGATGCGTGCGGTGTCACCTTTCCTGCCCGGACCAACTCTTCGGCGGCAGGGGGATCTTTACGGGGGTGGTCGGTGAGCCCGAAGCGGCGGGCCGACCGCCTGCTGCGGCGCGCCGTGGAGCGTCGCTGGCTCGAGCCGTCACAGCTCGTGGCCCTGGCCGGTCCGGCCGCGCCGGACGAGGAGGGGCGCGACGCGCAGTTCGAGGAGTGGCTGGAGCGGCTCTTGGACGCCGAGACGCCGTCGCCCGCCGAGGCCGAGACCGCGGTCACCCTCGATCCGCTGCCCTCCGGGGTGATGGCCGTTACCAGCAGCTCCCCGCCCGGGCCCGAGGAGCTGCCACTGCGTGGTTGGGACCGCTACGAGCTCGTGAGCCTCATCGGTCGGGGTGGCATGGGGCGCGTCTTTCGCGCTCGCGATCCCCGCCTCGGGCGTTTCGTCGCCATCAAGCTGCTGCGCCACGACGAGCCCGAGCTGGCGGCCCGCTTCTTGCGCGAGGCGCAGGCGCAGGCGCGCGTCGAGCACCCGGCAATTTGCCGCGTCTACGAGGTCGGCGAGGCGTCCGGGCAGCCGTACATCGCCATGCAGCTCATCGACGGCGCCTCGCTGCGCGAGCGGGCGGCGGAACTTTCGCTGGAGCAGAAGCTGCTGGTCGTCCGGGAGGTGGCGCTGGCGCTCCACGAGGCGCATCGCAACGGCCTCGTGCACCGCGACGTCAAGCCGGGCAACATCCTTCTCGAGCGCGGCGAGGAAGGGGAATGGCGCTCGTACGTGGTGGATTTCGGGCTGGCCCGCGAGGTCGAGCAGCCGGGCACGACGCTCCCCGGCGCGCTCATGGGCACTGCGGCGTACATGTCGCCCGAGCAGGCCTGCGGTGACCTGCAGGCACTCGATCGCCGCACCGACGTGTACTCCCTCGGCGCGACCCTCTACGAGCTGCTGAGCGGCGTCCCGCCGTTCACCGGCCGCACCGACGTCGAGGTCCTCATGAAGGTGGTCAGCGAGGAGCCAGAGCCACTACGGCGGAGACTGCCGCACCTGCCGCGCGACGTCGAGACCATCGTCCAGACCTGCATGGCGAAGGAACCGTCACGGCGCTACCCCTCGGCTCGCGCCCTGGCGGACGACCTGCAGCGCTTTCTCGACGGGGAGCCGATTGCCGCCCGTCCGGCGAGCGTCGCCTACCGGCTGGGCCGCAAGATCGCCAAGCACCGAGTGGTGGCGGGGGTGGTGGCGGCGGCGCTCGTGGTGGCCGTGGCCGCGGCTGGCGTCGCGGCGAGAACGGCCTGGGTGGCCTCGCGGCAAGAGCGGCTCGCCCAGGAGCTGGCGGGGGACGTCGGCTACATCGAGGCGTTGCTGCGGCACGCCCACACCTCGCCGCCGCACGACGTGCGCCCCGAACGACAGCAGGCGCGGCAGCGTCTGTCGCACATCGAGGCCCGGCTGGCCGCCGAGGGCCGGGTCGGCCGGGCGCCTGGCAACCTGGCGCTGGGCCGGGCGTGGCTGGCGCTGGGGGAGCCCGAAAAGGCGCGCTCCAGGCTGCAGGCGGCGTGGGACGACGGGTACCGCGGGCCGCAGGTCGCGCTGGCGCTCGGGCAGGCGCTCGGGCTGCTGTACCAGCAGGCGGTCGAGCGGGCGGAGCGGGCCGAGGACCCGGGTCAGCGCGAGCGCCTCCGGGTCGAGGCCGCCGAGAAGCTGGGGCGTCCCACGCTGGAGCTGCTGCGGGCCGGCGAGGGCTCCTCGGCCGAGGCCTCGCGCCTCGCCGAGGCGCTCATCGCGCTGTACGAGGAGAGGTTCGATGCGGCGCTGGCACTGGCGCGCGAGACGGTGAGGGAGTACCCGTGGCTGTACCAGGCGCACAAGCTGGAAGGCGACGCGCTGATTGCCCAGGCGCGGCGAGCGGCCGCGCGCGGTGACTACGAGGCGGCCGGGGAGGCGTACGCCGGGGCCGAGCGGGCCCTGGCGCGGGCCGGGGAGATCGGGCGCAGCGACGCGGAAATCCTGCTGGCCGACTGCCAGCGCCTCGTCGAGGTGGCGGAGGTGGAGCGGCGTCAGGGCCGCTCGCCGGCACCAGCGCTCGCGAGGGCGGCGCACCAGGGGAGCCTGGCGGCGCTCGTCAACCCCGACAGCGCCCCGGCCCTGGCCACGCTGGCGTTGGCTCACGCCGCGCTCGCGGACTGGCAGCGCGATCACGGCACGGACCCGCAGTCCTCGCTCGCCCAGGCGATTGCGCTGGCGGAGCACGCGCTCGAGGTGCGCCCCGGCGACGGTCCGGCCGCAGCAACGCTCGGCTGGGCGCTGACCATGCTCGGTGACCACGAGGCCAAGCAAGGCGGCGATCCGAGGCCAGTGCTCGACCGCGCCGTCGCCAGCTACCAGGTGGCGCTCAAGGCGCTGCCGACCGATGCGGAAATCAGCACCAACCTCGGCTACGCCCACGACAAGCGAGCGAGATGGGAGTCCTCGCACGGCATCGACCCGAGGCCCTCGATCGCCGCTGCCGTCGCCGCCTACGAGCGTGCCATCGCCATCGACCCGGCGTACGCCAACGCCCACAACACACTCGGCATCGCCTGGTGGCGGCAGGCGGAGTACGAGCGGCGGGCAGGGCTCGACCCCACCGCCTCGCTCGCCCGCGCCGAACAGTCGTACCGCCAGGCCGTGGCGCTCAACATCAACTACGCCTACGCCTGGGCCAACCTCGGCTCGACTCTGCGCTCGCAGGCCGTGGCGCTCGCCGAGGCCGGGCTCGACCCGACTGCGCGCCTGGAAGAGGCGCGGGCCGCGTTCCGCACCGCCTCCTCGATCAACCCGGACATCTTCTGGGCCTGGAGCGAGCTGGCCGAGACCGAGCTGGTGGCGGCACGCTGGGCGCTCGCCCGCGGCGGCTCCCCTTCGCCGCACCTGGCGGCCGCCCGGCCAGCGCTCGAGCGGGCCCTGGCGCTCAACCCCCGCAGCGCCGAGAGCCACCACACCTCGGCCCGCCTTCGCCTGCTCGAGGCGGAGTGGATCCGGCGCGAGGGGGGCGACCCGGCGCGAGCGGTGGCGGCGGGGTTGCGAGAGGTCGCCCAGGCGCTCGACATCAACCCACGCCGCCCCGACACGCTGGCCGTGCGGGGGGCGCTGCGCCTCGTGCGTGCCGGAGCCGGGCAGGCTGACCTGGCCGAGCTGCGGCTCGCCGCTGCCGACCTGAACGCTGCGCTCGAGGCCAATCCGTTGCTACAGAAGGACTATGGGCGCTACTCCGAAGCCGCCGAGCAGCGTCTCGAGCGCGGGCGCCTCACGGCCGGCGGGCGTAGGCCGGAGCCGGGACGTGGCGCCCCGCTTCGCCGGCAGTGACGAGCTCTCCCCAGCGGGCGAAGCAGCCCCTGCACACCAGCCGCTGCGGAAGGTGGGCGTTGTCGACCACCTCCCCCTCGACGAACAGGCCTTCGGCTGGCTGCAGGCAAACGCTGCACCGTCCGCTCCGCTTCGACTCGAACCTCCAGACCGGGCCGCTCATGACGCTTGCCCTCGCCTCAGAACGGCACGTCGGGCCCGTCCTCGTCGGGCGGGAACTCCGGCGGCCCCTCGGGACCCTGCTCGCCGCCCTGCGGCCGCGGCCCGACGAGCTGGATCGTTCCGGCCCGCAGCTCGGTGAAGTACCGGCGGTTGCCCTTCTCGTCGTCATAGGTGCGGGTGCGCAGGGTGCCCTCGATGAACACCGTGCGCCCCTTGTTGAGGTACTGAGCGCAGAACTCGGCCTGCTTGCCGAACGACACGACGTTGAACCACTCCGTGTGCTCCTGCTTCTGGCCGTTCTTGTCCTTCCAGACCTCGTTGGTGGCGACCGAGAACTTTGCGACCGCGAGGCCGCCGGGGGTCTGGCGCAGCTCGACGTCCCTGCCTACGTTTCCGAGTACGAATACCTTGTGAAAGCTCATGTCTCCCTCCCGGCGTGAACGGGACGCCAGCGTAGCAAAACGCAAGGCAAAAATCGAGCCGCCCTCTCGCGCCCACTCCCCCAGGCCGCGCCGGGTGGGCGGGCTGGACGCTGCTCCGGACCTGAATAGGGAGGGGGGAAGGCCGTCCACGACCACGTCCACGACCACGCTGAGGGAGGGTGGCGGGAAAGGGTGGGGGAAGCGGTGCGGGGGCCGTAACGGGTGGGGGGTGGGTGGAGAACCAACACTGATCACCGGGTGGGTGGGTGGGGAGGCATGCTGGCGAGGTAGGCGGCGAACGTGGGGTTGAACAGCGCGCCGGGGCGCCGCTGCCGGAGCCGCTCGACCGCCTCGGCGCCGGAAAAGCCGTGCTGGACGAGAATGAGCCCCGCCACGAGCGCGGAGCGGTTGAACCCCATGCCGCAGTGGCTCAGGACCCGGTGCCCGCCGCGCACCAGGCCGGCGCCGAGGATGGCCACGGCGTGGAGCTTGGCGAGGTCGGGCAGATCCTGGTCGTAGATCGGGAAGTACACGTAGAGGATCTGGTTCGGGACGGTCGGAACGCCGATGTCGAGCCCGCCTTCGAGGTCGATGACGACATCGATGCCGCGCCCGGAGACGAGCGACCAGTCGTGGATCGCGGGCGAGATGAAGAGAAGCTCCGCGTCATCCACCGCCACCGGACCGCCCAGCACCTTGGCCACCTGAAACTCGGTCGCGCTCATGTCACGTGACAAGGTAGCAGAGCGGCCGAATACTCCCGAGGGGAGGGCTTGCCGTGATCCGCTTGCGGCCGAGAACGGCCTCTCACGTCTCACCCGCTGGCCTGTTGCTCGTTGGCCTGTCGGTCTTGCCCGGCTCGTCGAACAGCTCGAGCTGGAGCAGAGTCGCCCGCACGAGCGTCGAGGACGAGACACCGAGCAACCGGACGCGCCGCTGCCCTGCCGGAGTGAGCCGCAGCAGGTCGCGGGCCAGCGCGCCGATCCGCGTCGGGCGTTGCGTCGGGATCTGCACCGTGCGCGAGCGGGTGAGGGTCGTGAAGTCGTCGAGGCGCACCTTGACCGTGACGGTGCAGGCCGCGAGCTCGCGGCGCTGCAGGCCGTCGGCCACCTCCTCCGCCATGCGTCCCAGCTCCTCGTCCATCTGACCGATGTCCTGGAGGTCGTGCGGGTAGGTCGTCTCGGTGCCGAGGCTCTTGCGCTCGTGCTGCGTCTCCACCGGTCGCTCATCGAGCCCGCGCGCGAAGTCGTGCAGCATCCGGCCGTGGCTCTTGAAGCGCTCCAGCAGGGCCTCCAGCGGGCAGGCCCGCAGCTCGGCCACGGTGGAGATCCCGAGCTCCCCCAGCGCTGCCTCGGTGGCCGGGCCGACGCCGTGCAGGCGGCGCACCGGCAGCGGGTCGAGGAACGCCTGCACCCTGTCGGGGGGCACCACGGTGAGGCCATCCGGCTTGCGGAAGTCCGAGGCGATCTTGGCCACGAGCATGTTGGGGCCGACGCCCACCGAGACCGTGAGCCGGCGCTCCTCGCGTACGCGTTGCCGGATCTCCCGGGCGATCGTCGTGGCCGTCCCGTGCCGCTCGAGGTGGTCCGTGACGTCCAGGTACGCTTCGTCGAGCGAGACCGTCTCGACGAGCGGGGTGTACTCGCGGTAGATGGCGAAGATGCGGTCCGACTCCCGCCGGTAGAGAGGAAAGTCGGGCCGGATGAACACGACCTGCGGGCAGAGCCGAAGCGCGTGGGCGGCCGGCATCGCCGAGCGGATGCCGAACTTTCGTGCCTCGTACGAGGCCGATGCGACGACACCGCGTCCCTGCGGGTCGCCGCCCACGACGACCGGCCGCCCCACGAGCGTCGGGTCGTCCCGCATGTGCACCGCGGCGTAGTAGCAGTCCATGTCGCAGTGCAGGATTCGCCGCACCCGCGTGCCGTCCGTCATTCGGCGGCCTTCACCTCCATCACGTGGCCTGTGGAGTAGGCGGCAAACTCCGGGGCGTACATCGACTGCACGGTAGCGGGACCGATCCGGAAGGTGCCGGCCATGTTGGCTCGCAGGCGGTACTTGAAGGTGCACTCGCCGACCGGGAGCGACTCGAAGAAGAAGTTGGCGCCGGAGTCGCGCACCTCCTCGTACCAGCCGAGGCCGAGGTTCCACTTGAACCCCGAGCGCGGGTCTTCGGGCTCGAGCCCGGCGGCGCGCGGGTCGCGCAGGTGCACGTACTCGGCCTCGTGCTTGGAGCGCAGCGAGATCTGCACCTCGATTTGGTCCCCTATGGCCAGCGTTTCACCCTCGGCGAGCGGACGCAGCACCCACTCGCGCCCGGTCATCTCGCGCTTGAAGTAGCGCCGGCTCACCTGGAAGAAATCCCCCCGCTCGGCGTCCGGCAGCCGCTCGGTGGAGAAGTGCCAGGTAGCCGAGGCGAAGGCGAACCCCGGCGAGGTCTTCTCGACCGTGACCTCGGCGGTCGTGGGGCCGACCTTCTCGCCAGGGATGACGAGCTGGTTCTTGCGGCCCTCGTAGCGATCGGGGTCGAAGACGAACGTGGTCGTCTGCGGCCCCACGCTGACGGTCAAGTTCTCCTTGATCCCCAACATCTTCTCGGCTTTCAGGTAGTGCACGAGCGCGTAGATGACCTCGGCCGTGGCGCGCGTGGACTTCCACTGGTTGAGCTTCTTGTTGAGCAGCAGCCACTGCACGAGGCCGTGGCGCCGGGCGTCCTGGGGTGCCAGCTCCATGAGCGTGCGCAGCGCGAACGCGTGGCTTTCGATCGTGTCGTTGTACCAGAGCCAGGAGCGGTCCTCGGGCGCCCAGAACGTGCCCTCGTCCTGGGTCGTCTTCGCCGAGTCCATGACGGAGTCCCACACCAGCTTCGCGTCGGACGGCCGGTCCATCCGTGCGAGCGTGAGGGCGAGGTAGCCCTTGAGGTACGGCGAGTGCCGCTTCCAGTGCCGGAACGAGTAGTCGAGGATCTCTTTCCGCTCGTCGAGGGTCAGCGCGTCGCCGGTCCACGACTCGTCGGGGTAGGCGGTGGCGACGTAGTCGAGGAACGTCAGCGCCTCCCAGCAGCAGTCGTCCTTCATCATCCCGCGCCAGGTCTCGCGGTAGTGCTTGGCGAGGTACTGCCAGCCCCGCTGGACCATGTCCTTCGGTACCTCGATGCCGAACTCGGCCGCCTTGGCGAAGCCGTGCATGAGGTAGAGCGTCATGAACGGCGAGGGCGGGCCGCCCTCCCACCACGGAAAGCCGCCGATCGCGGTTTGCGCCTTGCGGAGCTTGGCCATCGCCTGGTCGCGGTTGGCCCTGGCGACGCGCGGGTCGAGCACGTTGACGAACCCCTCGCCGGCGTCCTTGCCGCCACGCGCCTGCACGAGCCACGGCGTCTCCTCGAGCGCCATGCGGCGGTTGGGGTCGGCCTGGTCGAACGTCTCGAGCACGGTGTCGCGCCTGGCCATCTGCTCTGCCATGCGCGCGACCGCGGGGTAGTCCTCGAAGACCGAGGCGACGATGCCGGTGGAGAGGAACCGGTTGAGCGTCTGCTCGGTGCACTCGTACGGGTAGTTGACGAGGTACGGCAGCGCCGCCAGCACCTGGTAGAAGAGCTGCGCGTCCACGGTCACGACCAGCCGCTCGTTGAGCATTGTCGGGTCGTCATGGCGGGCGAGGTCGTCGAAACGCATGACGCGCCGGTCGGCGTCGCGCAGGGTCACGAACCGCGACTGCGCGAGGTGCATGCGGGAGGGGAGCAACGGCAGGGGGCGCAGCTCGCCGTCGGAGAGATCCCCGGCGCTGGCCACGACCTTGAACGCGACCTGGCCGACGCGCCTGGGAACGGTGATGGCGAAGGCGAGGTCGGCGCCTCCGCCCGGCCTGACCGAAAACGGCCGCACCGCCTGGCCGGGCTCGAGGCCGAACTCGGCGAGCAGGCTGCGGTTGGTCTCGGGGTCGAGGATGTCGAGGGCGAGGCGGCCCGAGAGGTCGGTCTCACCGGCGTTGTTGACCACGACCTTGAGGATCGCCCGGTCGCCTTCGCGCAAGAAGCGCGGCACGTACGGGCGGACCATGAGGTCCTTGACCGAGCGCGCCTCGGTGTGGAGCACCCCGGCGCGCAGGTCGCGGGTCACGGCGTGCACCCAGACGTTCCACGAGGTCACGGAGTCGGGCACCGTGAACTCGATCGACGCTGTGCCGTCCTGGCCGGTGAGCAGGTGCGGCTCCCAAAACGCGGTCTCGGCGAAGTCGGAGCGCAGCTCGGCGGCCGGTGCCTCGGGCGGTGTCTCGACCGGCAACAATCGCGAGTCCGAGGCGTCTCCCAGGCCCCCTCCCGGTACTCCTCCCACGACGCCGCCTTGCACTTCAGAGGACATCGAGGCTTCGGCGGCCATCGGCGCAGGCATGGCCTCCGGGACCGCGGATACGGCCCGAAGCGCCATCTTGCGGCGGATGCCGAGCCCGCCCACGCCATACTCCGAGTGGAAGACAAGCTCATCCGAGCGCAGGATGGGAGGCAACGTGGTCGGTCTGAACGAGCTGTCGTCGAACCGCTCGCCGTGCGCGAGCGCCAGGTTCGGCTGCACGCTCACGGGCTGCATTCGCAGCGGGTAGATCGACAGCGGTTGCGGGGGCGTATGCGGCGCGAAGATGTCGAGGCTGCGGTCGTACATGTACGCCAGCAACTCGGCCGCGCCCACCTCGGCCGGACGCCCATCCGAGGTCTTGACCTGCACCCGCCAGGTTTCCCGGCTCTTCGGGCGCATGCGATCGCGGAACGTGGCGAACGTCACGTCCAGTTGCCTGTCGTCCCACGGCACGGAGATCGCCACGCTCTGGGTGAGCACCTGGTGGTCCCGGACCGCGACGACCAGGCACGTGAACCCGCCGCGGTCCTGCTCGCGGATCGGCAGCTCGACGACAGCGCCGTCGCGCCCGGCCACGAGCTGCCGGCGGTCGAGCAGCTTACCGTCGCGGAAGCGGTCGACGTACAGCGTCTGGCCCGGGATGCCGCTGTGGACGAGCAGGCGTGCCGTTCCTCCGACGCGAACCGAGTCGGCCTCGGCGCGCACCACGAGCGGCAGCGCGAGCGAGAGCGCGGGACTGGCGACCAGCAGCTCGCGGGTCGTCTCATAGGTGGCGCCGAACTCGTCCTGTGTCGTGTAGGTGAGGCGGTAGGCGCCGCCGGAAAGCGCCGGCAGCTCCAGGTGCGCCTTGCCTGCCGCATCGTGCTCACAAGAGCCTGCACCGACGCGCCGGCCCGCTGGCCAGCCCCGCAGAGTGCGCTCGGGGCGGTAGTCGGGTGCCCAGCGTGGCTTCTGGCGGTCCCCGGGCGTCGCGTACTGTGCTCGTGACTCCTCGATTGGCACGTCCTCGTCGGCTGGCATCACGGCTGCTGCCGGCTGCACGAGCTCGACCAGCTCCCAGGATCCGCTGCCGGCCCGGGGAACGCCATCGAGGCTCCGGCGCGTGATCACGGCGCGCGCGGGCGCGCCGGCCATCATGAACCCGCCTGCCAGGTCGATGGATGCCTCCACGTCGACGAAGCCGAGCCGAAACGAGCGCGAGGTGCTGCGTGTCTCGCCACCTTCGTCGGTGACGTCGGCTTCGATGCGGAAGCGGTAGGTGGTCTCCTTGCTGCTCTGGGCGAGCCGCTCGTCCGCGGCCGGAACGAAGCGCACATCGAACGTGCCATCCTCGGCGAGCCTGCTCTCGCCCGAGGCCACCTTCTGCGCCGAGGTGTTGACCGGCCGGCCCCACCACCATCCCCACCACCACGGATACACGGGCTCGCGGGTCACGCGCCAGCGCACGGCGCCGGCGGTCACCGGCAACCCGAAGTAGTAGCGCGCCTCACCTTTGAGCACGGCCTCGCGGTTGAGGCGCAGCGCGTCCTCCGGGTCGGCCATCGTGACCTCGAACGTCGGACGCTTGTACTCTTCCACGCGCAGCGAGGTGCGGCCATCCAGTGAGCTGTGCAGTTGCCAACTGCCGAGCGGGCGACCTCCCGGGATCACGAGCTCGCCGGACGCCGTGCCGTAGGTGTTGGTGGAAAGATCGAGGGCGGCCACTTCGTCGCCGTTGGGGTCGTACAGCGTGACGCGGACGGGGCGGTTTCTCGCAACTTCGAAGCTGCCCTCCTCGCGATTGCCGGTGTAGCCCACGACCTTGAAGAGGACCTTCTGCTGGGGGCGGTACACGCTGCGGTCGGTGTACAGGAACGAGGCCGTGATCTGGCGCGACTCCGGCGGGTTCGAGAAGCCGAGGTGGCGATCATCCAGCAGCACTTCGCCGGGGCGCTCGGCGACCAGGAAGTGGCTCGCGGAGCGCCGTGTGTCGGTACTTTCGAAGGTTGCAAGCCCGGCGGTATCGGTGACGAGGGTCTTCGTCCGCGTGTGGCCGTCGCGCCAGTTGCGCTGGTACAGGTGCAACGAGACCCCGGGTAGCGGCGTGCCGGTCTCGGCGGCCACGACGCGCATCTCCTGGCCGCCCTTGCCGTCGTCGCGGCGCAGCACGACCATGTCGGTGACCGAGAACGGCAGCGCGAGCATGAGATTGTCCTCGCGGTCGAAGCTCGGGCGAGCCGAGGCGACGATGATGTAGAAGCCTCTCTCCTGCACGGCAGGTGTGACGAACGTGCGGTGCGAGCGCAGGTCGGGTGTCGGGGGCAGGTCCACCGACCACCGAGCAGCGGGTGAGCCGCTCTGTACGAGCGCGCGGATCTCGTTGCTGTCCGGACGCAGGCTCCAGTCGCGCGACTCGGCGGCGAAGCGCACCGCATCCATGCGGTACGCACGGAAGTGAAGCTCGGACAGATTCCTGTGCTCAACGCCCAGCGATCGCTTGCCGGACCCGTCGGCGTTCAGGCCCAGGAGGCTGTAGTCCGGTGCTTCGAGGTGCTCGGCAATCGACCTGCAGTGTATGCCTCCCTTCGTGTCCGGGTACGCACGCTCGCCCTGGCGGGCCAGGTCGCGGGCGCGCACGAGGCTGTCGGGTGCATCTTCTGCCTTGACGAGGGTGGCGAGCTGCGCCATGCCTGCTGCCCACCAGGGCAGCTTCCGGAAAGCCGGCAGGCGCTTTTCCAGGTCGGCGCGGATGGTCCTGCGGTCCTCCTCGTCGGCGAAGGCGTCGCGCAGGCGGCGGGTCCGTTCGAGCCTGGCTTCGAGCTGCGCTTCGAGGCGGCCAACTCGGCCGGCCCAGCGTTCGTGATCGTCGAGAATCGCGCAGATCCGAACGAGCGGATGGATCGCCGGATCGTCCAGCTTCACCGTTCGTGCCGCGTCGTCCCGTGGGGTCAGCAGGCTGCCGAGATCCAGGGCGAACGTCTCGCTCTCGTGCTCCGGCCGCCAGAACGAGGTGTCGGCCAGCAGCTCCACGAACAGGTAGGTCACGGCGTCGCGTAACGTGCCGCGGACCTCGGCGGGGTAGTTGTTCGGCCGGATGTACTCGAACCACCGGTTGGTCGGCTCTGTTGCCAACCGCTCGCGGCGCTCCCAGACCTCGAGGTAGGCGCGCACGGCAGCAAGGTGGATCTCCTCCATCGTCCACGCCTTGAGATCCACCTCCTGGCTGGACACGACCTTCTCGCGCTGCCGGATCTCCCAGCCGTAGCTCTCGGCGTAGGTCACGAGAGAGTGAGCGTAGAAGAGGTTGAGCGTCGCCCGCGCCCACTCGTCTTGCGGCCACGGCTGCTCCTTGAGGTGCCGCACGGCGGTCTCGTAGCCGTGGAGCGCGATCCGGAGCTGCGTCTCCTTTACGAGCGCGCGCGTCCACTCCTCGGTGTTGCCGGCCTTGCTGGCCGCCTCGCGGATCGCGGCCACGCCCTCCGCGGCCTCCGACAGCTTTTCCTCGTCGATGAGCTTGTCGATGGTCTTCCAACTCGGCGGTGTGCTCACCTTGGGGCTCCCTTCGGTCGCCGGGCTCGGCTTTGCCGCCGGCGGCGCGCTCTGCCCGTTCCCTCCGCCCGCCGCCACCAGCAGCGTGACGGCGAGGCAGGCGACGGCGACTGTGATGAACGACGCGGCGCGGCGGAGAGTGGTCTTCTGGCTCATGGCAGTACCTTGTGACAGGGTAGCGCAGGTTTGGTTCCCTCCGCCCTGCGCCCGTCCGCCCGGTGGAGAGTCGAGAGTCGGGAACGTACCCCGGCGCCCCCGCCCGTCACTGCCCCTGCCCAGCCTACTGCGGGACGCCCTGCCCTGTGGGAGCCGGGGCTTCGGCGCGCCGCCGCTGTGCCCGTTTCCAGAGCCCGAGGAGCGCGAACCCGCCGGAGAGGTTGCGGCAGGCAAAGCCGTGCTGGGCGAGGAGCCGGCAGGCGACATAGCCTCGCTGGCCCACCGCGCACACGACGAGCAGCTCGCGGTCGCGCGGCAGCTCGCCGAGCCGGCCGCGCAGCTCGTCGACCGGGATGTGCAGCGCCCCCGGGATCGCGCCCTGCGCGACCTCCTCGCCTGTGCGCACGTCCAGCACGAGCTGGCCGGGGCGCGGATGCGCGACCTCGCGCACGTCGGCGAGCGCCACGTCCCCGCCGCGGGCGCCGGCAGCCGCGAACCCGGCGAGGTTGACGGGATCCCTGGCCGACCCGAACGGCGGCGCGTAGCACAGCTCGAGGTGCTCGAGGTCCTCGACGGTCAGGCCGGCGCGCAGCGCGACGGCGAGCACGTCGATGCGCCTGTCGACGCCCCGCGAGCCCACCGCCTGCGCGCCCAGGATTCGCCCGTCGCGGGGGTCGAACAGCAGCTTGAGGTACAGCGGTGCGGCCCCCGGGTAGTAGCTCGCGTGGTCGCCGCCGAAGATGTACACCTTCTCGTGCGGGACTCCGGCGGCAGCGAGGGCGGTCTCGCTGCGGCCAGTCATGCCGATCGCCAGCTCGAACACCTTGCAGATGACCGTGCCTTGCGATCCCCGGTAGACGGACGAGCGGCCGGCGATCGTGTCGGCGGCTATCCGGCCTTGCCGGCTGGCCGGCCCGGCGAGCGGCACGAGCGCCGGCGCGCCGGTCACCACGTCCACCACCTCGACCGCATCCCCTGCCGCCAGGATTGCCTCGTCAGAGGTGCGCATCGCGTTGTCAACGGCAATACCCCCCGAAGGCCCGCACTCGAGGCCGGCCTCGCGCGCCAGGTCGACCTCGGGGCGTACGCCGGCAGCGACCACCACGAGCCCGGCCTCGAGTTCGTCGCCGCTCGAAAGTCGCACAGCGAGCCCCTCGCCTCGCGTCTCGATGGCCGTCACCCGGGTGCCGAGGCAAAGGTCGACGCCGTTGCGCTCGAGCTCGTGCTCGAGCAGCACCGCCATTTCGGGGTCGGCTGCGGGCAAGACCTGCGGCATCGCCTCGACGAGCGTTGCCTCGAGCCCTGCAAAGCACAGTGCCTCGGCGAGTTCGAGGCCAATGTAGCCGGCACCCACGACCACCGCCTTCTGGGGGGCGGCCGCGGCCACGGCGGCGAGGATCGCGTCCATGTCGGCGAGCGAGCGCAGGGTCAGCACGCGCGGGTGGTCGGCTCCCGGGATCGGCAGCCGCGCCGGGGCGGCCCCGGGAGCGAGCAGGAGCCGATCGTAGGGCAGGCGGTACTCGCGAGCGGTCCGGCGATCGCGGACCACCACCTCGCGCTTCGGGCGGTCGATGGCCACCGCCTCGTGCTCCACTCTCACGTCGAGAGCGTAGCGGGCGGCCAGCATCTCCGGTGTAGCGACGAGCAATCGATCTCGGTCGCAGATCGTACCGGAGATGTGATACGGCAATCCACAGCTCGCATACGAGACGTGAGGCCCGCGCTCGAGGACGACGATTTCGGCGTGCTCGTCAAGGCGGCGCAGGCGGCATGCCGCGCTCATTCCCGCGGCCACGCCCCCCACCACGACGACGCGCATGCCCATTTGCGCTCCTGGGGTCAGGCCCGCCGGGCGCGCAGCGAGGCGATCTCGGCCACGGCGGCAATTGCCGCGTCGATGTGAGCCTCGGTGTTGAACGGGCCGATGCCGAACCGCACCGCGCCGTGGATCCGGTCGGTGCCGAGGTGCTCGTGGACCATCGGCGTGCAGTGCAGCCCGGTGCGGCAGGCGATGTTGTGGTCGACGTCGAGCATCGTCCCGGTGTCGGCGGCTTCCAGTCCTTCGATATTGAACGACAGCACGCTGATGCGGCCCTTGCCCGGCACGTCGTCGGCGCAGTACAGGATCGCGCCCGGGATGTCGCGCAGGCCGTCGCGCAACCTCGTCCACAGGCGCATCTCGTGCCGGTGGAGGTTGTCCATGCCCTGCTCGAGCACCCAGCTCACGCCGGCGAACAGTCCGGCGATGCCGGGGAGGTTGGGGGTGCCGTACTCCATGCGGTAGGGGTACTCGTCGAGGTGGTGGCGCTGCGCGCTCTTGACCCCGGTGCCGCCGGCGCGGGTGTGGCGGATCTCGACCCCTTCGCGCACGTACATCCCCCCGATCCCCATCGGCCCCATGAGGCTCTTGTGGCCGGTGAAGCAAATGACGTCGGCGCCGAGCGTGTCGAGGTCGACCGGGACGACCCCGGCCGTCTGGCTGGCGTCCAGGATGAGGTGGACCCCGCGCTCGCGGCAGACCCGGCCGATCGGCGCCACGTCTTGCACGGTGCCGATGACGTTCGAGCCGTGGTTCATGACCACGGCCCTGGTGGCTGGCGTGATGCGGTCGATGATCGCCTGCGGGTCGACCCACCCCTGGGCGTCGAAGTCCACCCAGTTCACCTTGACGCCGGCCTCGTGCTCGAGCATCCACAGCGGGCGCAGCGTCGCGTTGTGCTCGAGGTGAGTCGTGACGACGTGGTCGCCGGGCCGGACCAGCCCAAAGATCGCGAGGTTGAGTGCGTCGGTGGAGTTGTACGAGAAGACCAGCCGGTTGGGGTCGGTGCCGCCGAAGAAGTCGCGCAGCAGCTTGCGGGTTCGGTCGACCTGCGCTCCGGCCTCGAGGCAAAGGTCGAACCCGCTGCGGCCCGGGTTGACCCCGTACTGCCGGTAAAAGGTGTCCATCGTCGTGTACACCACTTCCGGCTTGGGGAAAGAGGTCGCGCCGTTGTCGAGGTAGATGAGGTTGTTCATGGGGTTGCCTTCCCTTCGGCGGCCGGCTCGCCGACCGTGACCAGCGCCGCGGCCACCATCTCGGCCACGGTCCTGATCTGGATGCCGAGCCCGTACTCCTTGTTGAGCTCCATGAGCTGGTCGATGCAGTTGTGGCACGGCGCGACGACGATCTCGGCGCCGGTGGCACGGATCTGCTGCGCCTTCATCCCGCCGGCCCGGATGCGGCGATCCTTGTACTGGGCCATCGCGAGCTGCCCGCCGCCGCCTCCGCAGCAAAAGTTGTGCTCCCGCGACGGGGTCATCTCGACGAAGTGCGCCACGCAGCGGCGCAACACCCGCCGCTGCGGCTCGGAGACACCCCCATGCCGCACGAGGTTGCACGGGTCGTGGAGCGTCACGAGTTGGGGGTTGCGCGAGGGGTCGACCGTGATCCGGCCGCTCTCGATGTACTCCTCCAGCAGCTCGAGGACGCTTCGCAGCTCGAACGGGTACCGCGTCTGCAGCCACTCCGGGCCTTCCCAGCGGGCGGCGCCGAAGCCGTGGCCGCACTCCCCGATGACCAGCGTCTGGCACCCCAGCCGCTCCATCGCGTCGACGAGGTTCCGGGTGATGCGGCCGGCCTGCTCGTCGTTGCAGTTGAACAGCCCGTAGTTGGTGAGGTCCCAGCCGGGGTCGGAGGCCAGAGTCCAGTCCTCGCCCGCCGCCCAGAACACCTTGGCCGAGGCCAGCAAGCTGAGGGGGAAGAACTTGGGTTCGCGGGGGTTGACGGTGAACAGGATCTTCGCGCCGTGCTTGTCGAGAGGGAGGCGGGCCCCGGGGTCGCCCGTCTCCATTTGCAGCTCCTCCTCGAGCCACTGCACAGTCTCCACCCACTCCTTGCGGGTGATCGCCATGTTGTTGCCGTGCTCGAGGCTGTTGTCGACCGTGGCCTGGAGGTCGTCGGGCACCAGGTCCATGGCCGCGAGCGCCGCGCGGGCGGCGCGAAACACGCGCGGCAGGCCGATGCCGATCGTGCAGTTGAGCGCGCAGCGCCCGCACAGCGTGCAGCGCCCGAACACCGCGTCGAGCCACGCCCGCACCATGGTGCGGTCGAACGGACGCGCCCCGACGAGCCCCGGCGCGAGGCGTCCGGCCGCCGTGAAGTGGCGCTTGAAGGCGGCGGCCACGTGGTCGAGCTTGTGCGCCGGGACGTTGTCGAGCACGGGTTCGGTGCGGTAATAGTGGCAGCTGTCGGCGCACAGTCCGCAGTGCACGCAGGCGTTGAGGTACGCTGCCTCGGGGGCGCGCAGCTTGGCCCGGAACACCGCGAGGCCGTGCCGGAGCTGCTCCTCGGTGAGCGTCTCGATCCGCTCCTCGATGCTCGCCACGGTCATCCCCCCTGCCGCGCCGATGGAAACGTGCCGCGATACCCGAAGAAGGCGCCCATGGCCGCCCGCGCACTGAAGAAGAAGACACAGTGCCGGATCTTGCCGACCGGCACGTAGACGAGCAGCAGCACCGCAGCCACGAGCCACGCCGGCTCGAGCGGAGGGTGCAATAAGGCCGCGCCGCCCAGCCCCACGAACGAGGTCGTGAGCACGTTGGCCAGGTAGTCGTCGAGCGTGGACAGGCCGCGCAGGTGCGGTGTGATCGCGCGCCTGGCGAGCAGCGCCAGGCCGGCCGCAGCGCCGAGCAGCGCGATGCTGGCGACGGCCCACGCCGGGCCTGGCGGCAGCTCGAGCCCGGCCATCGTCGCGGCCAGCCGGCCGAGCGCCGCGAACGCACCGAGGTGGAACAGCACCCCGGCCGCGTAGGACGGCAGGTGCAACCGGACGCTCTCCTTGGCCTGTGGCAGGAGTGCGGCCGTGAAAGCGTACCGCACGCCGGCCGCGGGGTCGCCCGCCGGCGGGGCGAACAACACCCGCCGGCCAAAGCTCCGCGCCCGCCTCCAGGCGAAGGCGAGCGCCCCGACCGCCCAGGCCGCTGCGGCCAGCACCGCGAGGTGGAGCGGCTGGGGCACGGCGGCGCTCACACGCAGCCGTCGGGTTTGGGCAGACCGGCGAGTTTGCAGGCGCCCTTGGCCGGGCCGCTCGGGAACAGCTCGTAGATGCGCTTGAGCGGCAGCCCGGTTGTCTTGCAGATGAGCCGCACCATCGGTGCCGCCTGATTCTCGAGGTAGTACTGGCGGATGTAGCGAATGACCGCCCAGTGCTGCTCGGAAAGCTCGGTCAGCCCCTCTTCGTGGCGCGCCAGCGCCAGCGCGAGGTCGTCGTTCCACACGCCGGGATCGACGAGAAAGCCCTCGGGGTTCAACTCCACCTGCCTGCCGTCGAGATCGATGGTCGCCATGGCGCCTCCCGGAGCGCCGCTTCGCGCGGCCGTCCTCGCGTGGTAGTGTGTGTGCATGATCTAGGGAATTGTGTGCATGACAATCTGGCTTCCCGACATCGCCGACTCGAAGCGGCCCGCGTACCTCGCGATCGCCGACGCCATCGCCGACGCCATCCGACAGGGGCGGCTGCGACCCGGCGACCTGCTCCCGACGCACCGCCTGCTCGCCGACCTGCTCGGCGTCAACGTCAGCACCGTGACCCGCGCGTACCGCGAGGCGGCGCGGCGCCGGCTGGTGGGCGGGGAGGTGGGACGCGGCACCTTCGTGCTCGGCGTCGCCTCCGAGGCGGCGCTGTTTGCCCTCGAGCAGCGTCCGGAAGGTGGGGTCATCGACCTCTCGCCCAACACGCCCCCGGCCATGCTGTACGACCCCGACCTCGCAGGTGCGCTCGGGGACCTCGACGAGCGCGAGGCCGCACGGCTCCTCCACTACCCGACGACGGCCGACGCGCTCCAGCACGCCCGCGCCGCCGCAGCCTGGCTCGGCCGGCGCGGGGTGAGCGCCGAGCCCGACGCGATCGTGGTGTGCGCCGGGGCGCAGCACGCCATGGACTCGGCGCTCGGCGCCTTCCAGGAACTCGAGGAGATCGGCTGCGAGCCGCTCGTGTACCCCGGGCTCAAGGCCGCTGCCCGGCGCTGGCGGCGGAGGTTGCACCCGATGGCCATGGATGCCGAGGGCGTCACCCCTGGGGCGTTCGAGGCCGCCTGCCGGGCGGGGGTGCGCCTGGCGGTGCTGTCGCCGACGCTGCACAATCCGACCACCGCGACGATGGGCCTCGAGCGCCGGCAGCGGCTCGTGGAGATCGCGCGGCGGCACGACGTCGTGATCGTCGAGGAGGACGTCTACGGCCTGCTGCCCGCACAGGCGCCACCGCCGCTCGCCGCGCTCGCCCCCGAGCGCGTGCTGTACCTCACCGGGCTGTCCAAGACCGTGGCGCCAGGGCTGCGCATCGGTTACCTCGTCGTGCCGCCGCGGCTGCGCGAGCGCCTGCGCGACGCCTCCCACCACACCTCGTGGTACGTCTCGCCGATCTCGGCCGCGCTCGCCACTCGCTGGCTGGGCGACGGCACCGCCTGGCGCCGCCTGCTCGCCCAGCGCCGCGAGCTCGCCGCGCGCCACCGCCTGTGCGCTCGCCAGCTCGAGGGGCACGCCTGGCGCGGCGAGCCGCACTGCCCGCACGTCTGGCTCACCCTGCCGCCCGGCCGGTCAGCCGCGTTCGCGAAGCAAGCCCTGGCTGCGGGCGTCGTGGTGGTGCCCTCGGCCGTCTTCGCGGTCGGCCGCGCCTGCGAGGACGGGGTGCGCATCTCGCTCGGCGCCGCCACTGACCGGGCCAGCCTCGCCGAGGCACTCGCGCGCCTCGCGGCGTTGCCGGCAGGGCAGCGGAGGGCCTGACCGTCAGCGCGGATCGGGGGCGCGTGGGAGCCGGCGAGCGGTGGTGGCACGCGGAGCCGCCCCCCACGAGCGTCGAGCCCACGCACAACTTCTCGGTCGTCGTCTGATCGGCGTGATCCCTTGACGCTTCGCGACGATCGCTAGCGATATGATCGGTGGCGACAAGGAGCGAACGATGGACCGCATGAAGACCGATCGCAGGGGGTTGTTGGGCGCAATGGCGGGGGCGCTCGGGCTGGCGGCGCTGGGGTCGGCCGGCCACGCCGCGGCGCAGGCCGCGAGCGCCCCGGCGGCGAGCGCCCTGGCGCGGCTGCCGTGGCCGTACCGGCCTCTCGACGCCGACGCCATCGCCAACGCGGCGTTCGCGGCCGACAGGCAGGGGGGCTGCATGTACGGCGTCTTCGAGTCGATCGCCGGCGCCGTGGCACGGCAGCTCGGAGCGCCGTACACGGCTTTCCCGTTCGCCATGTTCGCGTACGGCGCGGGGGGTGTCGTCGGGTGGGGGAGCCTGTGCGGGACGCTCAACGGCGCCGCCGCGGCGCTGGCGCTGCTGTCCGCCCGCCCGCAGCCGCTCATCTCGGAGCTGTACGCGTGGTACGAGCGTGAGGCGCTGCCGGACTTCGTGCCGGCCGGCGCCCGGTTCCCGGTCGAGCGCTCGGTGGCCAGATCGGTGCTGTGCCACGTCTCGCTGACGCGGTGGGCCAACGCCTCCGGCAAGAAGATGGCCTCGCCGGAGCGGGCCGAGCGCTGCGGGGCGCTGGTCGCCTCGGTGGCTCGCAAGACCGTGCTCTTGCTCAATGCGCAAGCTGGCGGGGCGTCGGCGGCTGCGCCGGAGGAGGCCACGGCCGCTTGCCTGAGCTGCCACGGCACGCGCGGGGTCGTGTGCGACGCCAGCGGCCGCATGCGCTGCGCCACCTGTCACACGCCGGCCCAGCTCAAGGCGGCGGGACACACCGGGACCTGATCGGACGACCACCACGCCCTCGGGACCGGTTGTTGGTCAGTGGTTTGTGGTTGGTGGTCGAAGACCGGCCCCCCGCCTTCGACCTTCGGCTCCCGACCCTCATCCGGGCGGGTGGGTGGGGGTGACCATCTCGAATCTCGCGACGAACTGGGGGAGCGTCGACGGGCGGTAGGTGAAGCGCAGGCCGCGGATGGTGTGGCGCTGCGCGTACAGTTCGACGAGCGCGCCGGCGGCGAAGTCGAGCTGGGCGCGGGAGTAGACGCGGCGTGGGATCGCGAGGCGCATGAGGTCGAGGTCGGGCCAGCGCCACTTGCCGGTCTCGGCGTCGAGGCGGCCGTGCATCACGTTTCCGGTCTCCCAGGCGCGCACGCCGGCGTGCAAGTAGTACGCAACGGAGAGCGACCAGGCGGGGAGCTGCTCGTCGGGCAGGTGCGGGCAGCAGGCGCGCCCGTCCACGTAGACGGCGTGGGCGCCGAACGGCGACACGACCGGCACGCCGCCGGCGGCGAGCTGCTCGCCGAGGCGCGCCGTGGTGGCGACGCGGTAGGCGAGGTGGTCCTCGTCGAGCATCTCCTCTAGACCGGTGGCCAGGCACTCGAGGTCGCGCCCGGCCATGCCGCCGGCCGTGGGGATGCCCTCGCTGACGAGCAAGCGCTCGCGGATCGCCTGGAACCACGCCTCGTCGTTGCACGAGATGAGACCGCCATTGTTGGAGAGCGCATCCTTCTTGGCACTCATGAACACTCCGTCAACCAGCGAGAACATCTCGCGGGCGATCTCGCGCGGTGTGCGCTGCCCCTGCCCCGCCTCGCGCAGCTTGACGAGGTACGCGTTCTCGGCGAAGCGCGCGGCGTCGAGCCACAGCGGCACGCCGTGGCGACGGCAGATCGCCGAGGCGTCGCGGAGGTTGCCGAGGCTCACCGGCTGGCCGCCGCGGGAGTTCTCGGTGACGGTGAGGATCGCCATGCGCGCCCGCTCGCGGCCGGCGCGGGCCAACTCGGCCTCGAGTCGCGCCAGGTCCACGTCGCCCTTGAACGGGTGGGTGCTTTGCGGGTCGAGCGCCTCGGGGATCGGCAGGTCGAGGCAGGTGGCGCCGGCCTCGGTCAGGTTCTCCCGCGTGGTCGAAAAGAGCGTGTTGGCGAGGATCACATCGCCCGACCGCACCACGGCGCGGGCGATGAGGTGCTCGCCGGCGCGCCCCTGGTGGCACACCAGGACATGGCGGTGACCAAACAGGGCGCGCGCCGCCTCCTGCAATCGGAAAAAGCTCCGCGAGCCCGAAAACGACTCGTCGGAGCCGTGCATTGCCGCCCACTGCTCGACCGACAGCGCCGACACGCCGGAGTCGGTGACGAGATCGATGAGGACCTGGTCGGCGCGCAACAGGAACGGGTTGTACCCGGCCTCGCGGATGTGGCGCTCGCGCTCCTCGGGGGTGCTCATGCGGATGCGCTCGACGACGCGGCTGCGGTAAGGCTCGAAGGGAATCTCCACGCCGGCCTCCGCGCGTCAGGGTAGCGCAGGCGGGAACAGCGCGCGCACGAGGTCGCCGATCGGCGAGACCTGCTCGTCGGGCGCGCGCAGCCAGAGGCGTTCGAGCGCCGAGGGCTCGGCCGCTGCGAGGGCATCGCGCAGCAGCGAGACGAAGCGCTCGGGGTCGAAGCGGCCGTGCACGGCGCCGAGCAGCGGCAGCGAGAGCGAGCCGAGCCTCAGGCGGCGGGCGATGCGCAGGCACCCCCCGAGTGCTGCGGCGATCCAGGCCTCGCGCCAGGACGGAGTGCAAGAGAGGTCGTGGACGACGGCGAGCAGGCGCACCGGCTTGCCGCGCCGCATCGCGACGCTGCCCGGCGGCAGAGGGTGGGCTCGCCGCACGGCCGCCAGCGCGCTGCCGAGCGATTCCCCGGTCTCGCGCACGCGCGGCTCGGCCGAGAGCACGAGGTAGGTGTCCTCCTCCTCGACCACCGCCGCCAGGGCGATCGGCGTCACGCACTGCGGCACCACCACTACCTCGACATCCACGCCTCCAGTATGCGCCAGTCTCGGCTCGGGCGGACGGGGTGTTGGCCCGTGGTCGCTGGTTTGTGTGTTTTTGGTCGAGGGCCAGCCCCGTCCCCCGCACCTTCGACGTTGCTGCCGTCGACCGGGGAGTGGTGGGGGGCGGTCAGCTCCCGATCTGTGTCTCGTCGTCGCGCATTCGCGGGGCCATCGTGATCCCGGTGAAACCGAAGGCCACGAGCACGAGAATCGACAGCCAGTTCATGACCGCCCACGGGGCGTACGACATCGCCGGGACGCCGATGGTGCCGGTGATGTACACGGCGGCCATGCTCCACGGCACGAGCGGAACGACGGTCCCGCCCGACTCGATGACGAGGCGAGCGAGGTTCTTGGCTGCGAGTCGGCGGGCGCGGAAGGCCGGAGCGAGCAGCTCGCCGGGCACCAGCAGCGAGAGGTAGGAGCTGCCGGTCACGAGCGCGGTGAGGATGCACGAGGCGGCCGTGGTGAGCACGAGCGTGCCGGTCTGTCGGGCCAGCCGCAGCACGCGCTGCAGCAGGGCGTCGAGCAACCCGGCCTTTAGCATGATGCCGCCGAACGAAAACGCCGCGAAGGCGATGAGCTGGGTCTCCATCATGCTCATGAGGCCGCCTCGGGCGAGCAGCCGGTCAACCTCGGCGACGCCCGTGGCCGGCTTGAACCCGGTGTTGAGCGCCTGCGCGAGCGTCACGAGCGACTGCTTCTGGTAGAGCATCGCGAGCACGAGCGCCACACCCACCGAGAGCAGCATCCCGGGTATGACCGGCTTCTTGGCGAAGGCGAAGCCGAAGACCACGAGCATCGGCAGCAACAGCACGGGGCTGAACGTGAACGCGTCGCCGAGCGTGCTGCGGATGAGCTCGACGCTGGCGCTCTCAAGCGCGGCGCTGCCGTGGCGCAGGCCGATCACGAGGTAGACGGCAAGACCGGCGAGCCACGCCGGTCCCGCCGACCACACCATGTGCCGCAGGGTGTCGAAGAGGTTGGCGCCGGTGGCGGCGGGCGCCAGGTTCGGGATGTCGGAAAACGGCGACATCTTGTCGCCGAAGTAGGCGCCGGCCACGATCGCGCCGGCGGCCGGCCCGAGCGGGATCCCCTGCGCCTGGGCGATGCCGATGAACGCCACGCCGAGCGTGCCGATCGTGCCCCACGAGGTGCCGGTGGCGACCGCCGTGATCGAGCACACCAGGCACGCGGTGGCGAGGAAGAAGCGCGGCGAGATAGGCCGAGCCCCCACGACATGACCATCGGGATCGTCCCGCAGGCGATCCACGAGGCGACGAGCAGCCCGACGCACAGCATGATGAGGATCGCCGGCAGCGCCTTGCGGATGCTTTCGACGATCCCCTGCTGCATCTCGTTCCAGGTGAGGCCGACGCCCCTGGCCGTGAGACCGGTGACGACCGCCGCGGCGATCAGCAGCACCTGCGCCCTGATCGCGTACACGCCGTAGCCGATTCCGAGCAGCAGCCCCATCGCCACGAGCGGCACGAGCGCCGCCCACACCGGCGGCTCCCGGCGTCCGTTACCCTGCTGCGAGCTCGCCTCCGCCATGGGGTCCCTCCGTTCTGCCGCGCAGCGTACACGACGTCGTGATCCCACAAACGCCAGACCCTCGACGGTGGGCACAAGCCTCCGACGGCCCGAGGAGAGCGCCGGCCGAAGAGGCCGGCGCCGTCACGTGCCAAGATCGCGTGGGAGATCTTCGACTTTCGAATTCGGGCTGGCCCGGGGGGCGGGTCACCCCCTGCGGTGCATGTACGCGAACAGCTTGGAGTAAAGCTGGGCGCCGTGCGTCACGACGGTGCGCGCCTCCTCGGGCCCCAGGAAGTCCTCGACCTTGACCTGCTTCTGCTCGAGGGTCTTGTAGTCCTCGAAGAAGCGCTTGACCTCGACCATGCGGTGGGGCGGCAGCTCGCGAATGTGCGTGAAGGCGCGGTACTCCGGGTCGTCGAGGTGGACGCAGATGATCTTCTCGTCGTTTTCTCCCTGGTCGACCATGACCATGAGCCCGATCGGCCGCACCCGCAGGATCGACAGCGGCGCCACCGGCTCCTGCATGAGCACCAACACGTCGAGCGGGTCGTGGTCGTCGCCGAGAGTCTGCGGGATGAACCCGTAGTTGGCCGGGTAGATCACCGAGGAGTAGAGGACGCGATCGACGCGCAGCAACCCCGTCTCCTTGTCCAGCTCGTACTTGACCTTGCTGCCCTTGGGGATCTCGATGACGGCCGGGAAGGCGTCCGGCGCCTCGGTGCCGATCGCGACGTCGTGCCACGGGTGGCTCATATGCGTCCTCTCCTCGCACCGGGCGGCGCCGGCGCGCCGCGATCCTACCGCGTCGGGGACGTCGGCGTCGATGGCCCGCGCCGGTTGACCGTCCCGGCGGTGGGGCGTACCGTACGGCCAGAACGGTGGACCCTGTGAGAACACCGGGACAGCCTGAGGACCGAGGCGGTGGGGGCGGTGGCGGCGCGCCGCACGGCGAGGCGGCGCGCAGCGCCATCACCTCGGAGCTGCTGCTCGCGGTCTTCGAGCAGTACCGGCTGCCACCGTTCGGGCTGCACGGCGTGCCGCACTGGGCGCGGGTGCTGGAGAACGGGCGCAGGCTCGCCCCCCTCACCGGGGCGCGCTCCGACGTCGTGGAACTCTTCGCGGTGCTGCACGATGCCTGCCGGCGCAACGAGCACTGCGATCCCCGGCACGGGGCGCGGGGAGCGGAGCTGGCGTCGCGCCTGCGCGGCGCCGCGTTCGATCTCGACGACGCCGGCCTGGGGCTGCTCATCCAGGCGTGTGCGGGTCACACCGATGGCAAGCGAGAGGGGGACGTCACGGTCCTGACATGCTGGGACGCCGATCGGCTGGACCTGGCGCGGGCCGGGATCAGACCGCACGCCGAAAGGCTTTGCACCGTCGCGGCACGCGACCCCGAGCTGATCGCCTGGGCCAGCGCGCGCAGCCTGGCGCTCGAACTGCCGGCCAGGGTGGCCGCCGAATGGGGGATCGACGCCCGCTTCTCGCTGGCGTGGTAGGCACCTGCGCCGGTGGCGTGGCGTCTCGTGCACCCGGTGCCGGGTTGCGCGGGGGGCGCGGTTGTGAGTTACCCTGTCGGCGGGAGGCGGCGCCTTGCCGGTTGCCGCCGGCTGGTGGACGGGATCGCGCGGTTTGCAAAGGGGTCTGGTCTTAGGCAGGAGGAGACAGGGTGGTCCGGCGGATTCTGGTGGTCGAGGACGAGCGAAAGCTGGCCGAGCTCGTCAAGGCATTTCTGACCGACAAGGGCTTCGCGGTCGTGGTGGCCCACGACGGCGAGAAGGGTGTCGAGATCGCGCTGCGGGAAAAGCCGGCGGTGGTGCTCTCGGACGTGCTGCTCCCCAAGCTCAACGGCTGGGATCTCTGCCGCCGCATCAAGGCAGAGCCGGCGCTGGCCGCCACCAAGGTCATTCTGATGACGGCGGTCTACACCAAGGCCCGCTACCGGACGGAAGCCTTAGAAGCCGGAGCCGACGACTTCGTGGCCAAGCCGCTCGACCTCGAGGATTTGGCGGTCCGCATCGGCCGGATGTTCCACCTCGACACCCCGTCGGCCGCGGTCCTCAAGCAGGGCCCCGGGGCGGCCGAGGCGACCGTGACGAGCGAGCCACAAGCGCCCCTGCCGCGCCCCGAGCCCCCCTCGGAGCCGGCCCGCGTCGCCGCACCCACGGCGAGCGCCTCTCCCGAGCCCCGGCCCGGCCGAGCCGCCGCATCCGCGGCTCCGCCCGTCGAGCCCCCGCCCCGTACCGCTTCTCCCGCTCCCGCCAGCTCCCCCCGGCCCGCTGCGGAGCCGCCGCGGCCAGAGGTGCCCCAGCCGCCACGCGCCCGGCTCGACGTCGAGGCAGCGCTGGCCGGGCTGGCACCGAAGAAGCCACGCCCGGTCTCCCCACCGGCACACTCCACGCCCGCTACCGCGGCGAGCAACGGCGACTTCGATGCCCACCTGGCGGCGCTGCGGCGGCGGTTCGCAGCCAGCTTGCCGGGGACCCTTTCGCGCATCGAGCGGGCCTGGGTGGCAGCGGCCGGCGGGTGCGAGACCGGCCCGTGGGAAGAGCTGGCGCATGAGGCGCACGACCTGGCCGGGAGCGCCGGATCGTTCGGGCTGCCGGCGGTCGGCGACGCGGCGCGCGAGCTGGAAGAAGCAGTGCGCACACAGCTGGCGTCCGGCGCGCCGGTCTCGGGCAAGGCACGGGCGGCCATCAAGCAGTACGTCGAGCGGCTGGGTGCACTGATCCACCTGCTGTGAGCCGTCGCTACCTCGCCTCGACGTACACCGAGTCGCCGGTGTGGTTGTCGACCACGCTCGCGAAGGCGCGGAAGCTCCCGGCCTGCGACGTGAGGTCGAACACCGCGACCCCGCCGTCGACCGCGGTCGCGCCGAGCGCGCCGACGTTGACCATGCGGTGCTCGTACGGCAGCAGGTTCCAGGTACCCTGGCCGGCCACGCCGCCCTGGGCGTTGCGGATCGTCACCGCGACCGTGACCGGGCTCGACGAGGTGTTGAGCACCCCGACGTTGGTGCGGTTGTCCGCATTCTCGAACACCCCACAGGCAACCGTCCTGGCACGGGTTCCGGGCTCGACCGCTGCCAGCCCCTGGCCGTAGGAGCCGCTGGCGCCGGGGTTGGGCGTCGAGTTGCGCGAGACCACCATGACGAGCTCGGCCGGCAGCCCTGCGGCCTCCGCCGTGGCGCGCAGATAGAGCCCGCCGGTGACGTGGGTGTTGAGCGTGCCGAGGACGTCGGCGAGGCGCGAGAAGCTGTTGGGCTGAATGGTCGCGACCGTGGTCGGACTGGCGACGGCCGAGGTGTTGTCCTGGTTGGCGGGCAGGGTGCTCGCGGCGAGGGTGACGGGGAAGGCGACGAGGTTCTGGACCCAGAGGTCGGTGGTCCAATACGTGCTGTGCGCGCCGGCCTTGGAGGACGCCACGGGCAGGAAGAGCTGCTGCGTGGCGGTGGTTGCGCCCTTTTCCGCCAGCCAGACATCGTCGAAGTACACGATCCCCGGCCGTGTCTCGTTTTCGAGGATCGGGTTGGTGACGCCGAGGAAGAACCAGCCAGAAACGGCGCCCGCCGGAGCTACCTTGGTGCCGGACAGGCGAACCCACTGGTCCTTGACGAGCGGCCAGGCCCCCACGTAGTCACTCGAAATCATGGAGCCGTGCTCCGAGAGCCAGTAGATGGAAATCGAGGTGCCATCCGCCACATTGTCCGCGGCCGAGGGCATGAAGTAGCTCGCTGCCATCTCGTACTCGCGCCCCGGCGTGATTCCGTTGACCAACTGCCTGGGCCCGCCGCTGCCGCCGTTCCAGAAGTAGTGCTTGGCCTCGAGGCAGCCCGGGCCCGATCCGCCGGGCAGCGTGCTCCCGGTGGAGCCGCGGAAGACTGCCTGCACCGTGCTGTCGCCCTCCCAGTTGCCAACGTCCGAAGAGAACGTCCCGTTCTTGACCAGGTTCTGCGCCAAGGCCGGGGCGGACCCCAGGACCGCGATGAGAGTGACCGCCACAAGCCAACGCAAGTCCATGTGCCGTGTGTCCATCTTCGCCTCCCTGCGGCAAGTCGTGCGGGCCGCGGTTCGTGGCAAAGCACGGACCGTGCCAGTGCCCGGGCATGTTGCCGGCGGCCCCAACGTCCCGCTCCACGAGCAGCGGTGAAATGAGACTATCCTGACGAGACCGAGTGGTGAGGTGTGGACACGCCCGCCTCCCGGCACCAGCACGGCGGTCGGGACCGGGGCCAGGCGGTCCGAACGTGAGACCGGGGTCGTCTCAACCCTGCGACGAGAGCTCAGTCGTACCAGACGCGGCCGACGAAGTCGGGGCGGAAGCCGGCGAAGGCGTTGCGCAGCACGCCGGCCGAGTACGACACCTCGAACAGGGGCGCGAGGCGGGCCGTGAAGGCAGTCAAGGTGACGCCCTTCGCCACGTCCTCGTCGAACAGCAGCGCCGGGCCGCGGCGGTACCGGGCGAGGTGGACGAGGTCGCGCGGGCCGATCACCGGCTCGGTGTCATTGCGCTTGAACATCGAGAAGCGAATGAAGTACAGCGGTGTTTCGAGCATGGTGGCGAGCACGAGCGCCGCGGTGATCGAGCCGTGGGCGGCTCCCACGACGATCGCCGGCGAGATGCTGGCGCGGATCGCGGCGGCGAGGTCGGCGATCTTGGCCGGTTCCGAGGCCCGCCAGGTGTAAGTGTCCCGGGTGCTCGTGTAGACGAAGGTGCCGACCCCTGCCGGCACCTCGGCAGCGAGGGCGGCCAGGCGCTCGCCGGCCGCGGGGTCGAGCCTGAACACCGCCAGCGCCGCCGCGATGGCGTCCTCGAAGAACGCCTGGCCGGCGTCCACGAGCGGCTCCGGGTGTACCACCTGGCCGCGCGTCTGGTCGTTGACCTCGAAGTAGTGGGTGGGATGCAGCGGCAAGCCGTGCTCGAGGCAGACCTTGTAGTTGAGCGCGACGTTGACGATCGCGGGCGTCAGCAGGTAGAGCTCGAGGCAAGCGTCCCAGTACGAGGAGGAAACCCCCGCCGGCCCGGTCAGCGCCCGGGTCAGCCCCTCCTGCACAATCCCGAGCCGGGTCTTGATTGCGGCAAGTGCGTCGCGATACGACACCTCGAACGCCATCGCCTCGGGCGGATCCTCCCAGTCGGCGTAGACCAGCCGGTGCAGCATCGCACCTCCCCGTGCATCGTACCCAACGGCGAGGCCGACCGCAGCCCATCGCCGGGACGCCTCGCCATCGCGGGCGCCGCCTGCCCCCCCCCGCCCTGCGTGGCCGCGATGGACCGCGGGCCTGCAGGCCCGCTCCGGCTTGCCCCCACCCACCCTGCGGGGCTGCGGCCCCGCGGTCCCCCCCGCCCACGCCAGGTGTCGGTCTGCTGTGTGGGGCGCGCGGAGGGGCTACCGTCCGCCGCGCGGGGCCAAGCGAAGGAGGTCGAGGTTGCGCCGAGCGGCCGCGTCGGCGGGATCGAGCTGCACGGCCCTTTCGAGTTCGGCGGCCGCCTCGTCGAGGCGGCCGAGGCTCGCCAGCGCTGCCCCGAGGCTGGTGTGGGCAGCGGCCCAGCCGGGCGCGCACCGCACCGCCTCTCTGAACGCAGCCGCTGCCTCCTCCAGGCGGCCCGAAGCGGCCAGGATGAGCCCCATCGTCCGGTGGGCTTCGGCGAGCTCGGGCTGGAGGCGCAGCACCTCGCGCACCTCTGCGAGCGCCCCCTCGGTCTGCCCCTGCGCTGCCAGCGCAACGCCGAGGTTGAGCCGCGCCTGGACGAGGCCGGGCCGAAGCCGCAGCGCCTCGCGGTACGCCGCGACCGCCTCGGCGGTGCGGCCTGCGGACGCCAGGGCAGTGCCGTAGTCCAGGTGCGTTGCGGGGTCGGCCGGGGTCATGCGCGTCAATGCGAACAAGCGCGGGAGCGCCTCGTCGAGCCGCCCGGTGGCGGCAAGCGCGCGGGCGAGCGCGGCGTGGATCGCGGGGTCGTCCGCCCGCGCCGGCAGCGCCGCCTCGAGGTGCCCGAGCGCCTCCTCGGGGCGGCCGAGGGCGACCAGCGTGACGCCGAGGTTGCCCCGCGCCTCAGGGTAGTCGGGGCGCAGCCGCAGCGCCTCACGGAGCTCGGTGACCGCCTCCCCGGGCCTGCCCTGCCGCGCGAGCACGACCCCGAGGTTGTTGTGGGCCTTCGGGTTGCCGGGCCAGATGCGGAGCGCCTCGCGGTGGTGCTGCACCGCGCCATCGAGTTCGCCGGTGGCCGCCAGGGCGTTTCCCAGGTTGCTGTGCGCCTCGGCGTACACCGGCCGCAGGCGCAGCGCCTCGCGGTAGTGGGAGATCGCCTCGACCGGCTTGCCCTGCGCGGCGAGCGCGACGCCCAGGTTGTTGTGGGCGAGCCAGGCCCCGGGGTTCCCGGCAATCGTCGCGCGGCAGCGCACCTCCTCGCTCGCGAACGTCCGGGCGTGGAGGAACGAGAGCACGCCGAGGGCGGTCAGCAGGACGGCGACCCCGGCGCGCGTCACGGCGCCGGGCACCTGCCGCGCGGCGAGGGGCGCCGCCGCAGCGACGGCGAGGGCGATGAGCGCTGGTGCGGCGTGGTAGGCGAAGTGGTCGGCCACGAACGAGTACAGGTGGTACGAGACGGGCACGAGCCCGAGCGCGGGTGCCACGAGCACCGCGAAGCTCGCAGCGGCGGCGAAGGGTCCGCGCCCGAGCCGCGAGCGCCCAAGCCAGAGCCCGGCCAGCGCCGCGGCGGCAGCGAGCGGGAAGAGCGCCAGCCAACCAGTGCCGCCCGTTTCCCACCGGGGGTAGATGCTCATGAGCTCCGCCGGCCACAGGATCTTTCCGACGTAAAACCACAGTGCGCGGCCGGCGACGAGGACCCGGTCCAGCAGGGGAAGCTGCCACTCGGGCCCGGCTGCTCCGGAGAAGCGACGCTCGGCGGTCATCGTGACCCACGCCATCGCGAGGCTCAGCACCGCGAGCGGGGCTGCGGCCACGAGGTCGCCGCGGGCGATCCTCCCGCGCTTCCACCAGATCAGGAGCAGCAGCACGACTGGCAGCGCCACGAGGGCCGGCTTGGTGAGCAGGCTCGCAGCGAACAGCAGCACGGCCACGCCGCCAAGCCCCCAGCGGCGGGCCGTCGACACGCTCGCGCCATGCTCCGGCAGGCATACGCGAAGCAGCAGCAGCAGGCTGCCGAGCCCCAGCGCCGCCGACTGCACGTTCTTGAGCTCCGCCACCCACGCCACCGACTCGACGCACAGCGGGTGCACGGCAAACAGCGCCGCCGCCGTCCAGGCGCCGGGCACGCCGAGCCGAGCCAGCAGGACCCAGAGCAGCATGGCGACGAGGGCGTGCAGGGCGACGTTGACGATGTGATAGCCGAGGGGGGCGTCGCCCCAGAGCTGGTGCTGGACCCAGAACGACGTGAACACCATCGGGTAGTACTGCGGTGTGACGCCGGGCGCGAGCCAAATGTCGCGCAGCCCGGCGGGCGTCTCGAGCAGCGGGTTGGCGGTGACGTACACGTCGTCGTCCCATACCCAACCGGCGCGCAGCACCGGCAGGTAGGCGGCTCCGACGAGCAGGAGGATGAGAAGCAGCGGAAAGGCCCGGCTCGCTGGCCGGCCGGCAGGCTCCCGAGCTAGTTGACCGCGGTCCACGCCGCCGGAGCATACCTCCGGCGGCCGCGGTGTCAAGCGCACGCCGGACCGCCCCCAGGGCTCCGTCACCGTGACTGGAAGGCTGAGCGTTAGGAGCGTGATAGGG